>NZ_JBAWKD010000008.1:0-141250 GCF_037095735.1 Frigidibacter sp. MR17.14
GTATCTAGGGAAACTCGAAGACCCCCGCAAGTGGGATTCGCGAAAAAAATGAAACACAACCACCTGCCCCTGCGGAACGCCGCTGACACGGACGGAAGAGCGCGCCCGGCTTCGCCCCCCGCTACGCGCGCGCGTTATCCTTGTCATTCTCCAGGCCCTCGCGGCATCTCCCGCCCGAGCCATCGCGCCCGCCCTCCGCGCCCGCCCTCGGGGGCGCTTCCGACCGGCGCCGCTCCGGCCCGGCCCGACCGCGCCCGGGGGCAGCCGGCACACCCGGCCCTGCGGCGATTGCGAAAGTTGCGCCGATCCCGCGGCCGATTTCCTTTTGCATCTTTCGCCCGGTGCCTATAGGGTCGCCGCCATGACACGGGACCTGCACATTCTCATCGCACCGGGCGCATCCAGCGCCCCCGCGCCCCGTGGTCTGCTGCTTCTTCTTAGTCTCCTCTGAGCGTGCCCTCCGGCGCGACCGCTCAGAGATGACCAGCGCCGGGCACCACATCAGACCCTAGAAGAAGCCGGAGAGATCCGATGACCACCACCGCTACCGACAAATCCCGCGTCCTGATCTTCGACACCACGCTCCGCGATGGCGAACAGTCGCCGGGCGCCACCATGTCCCATGCCGAGAAGCTCGAGATCGCGGCGCTCCTGGACGAGATGGGCGTCGACATCATCGAGGCGGGCTTCCCGATCGCCTCCGAGGGCGATTTCGCCGCCGTCTCGGAAATCGCGAAGAACGCGAAGAACTCCGTGATCTGCGGCCTGTCGCGCGCCAACTTCACCGACATCGACCGCTGCTGGGAGGCGATCCGCCACGCGGCCCAGCCGCGGATCCACACCTTCATCGGCACCTCGCCCCTGCATCGCGAGATCACCAAGCTCGACATGGACGGGATGGTGGCGCGGATCCACGAGACGGTGACCCATGCCCGCAACCTCTGCGACAACGTGCAGTGGTCGGCGATGGACGCGATCCGGACCGAGCGCGACTTCCTCTGCCGCGTCGTGGAAACCGCGATCAAGGCCGGCGCCTCGACGATCAACATCCCCGACACCGTCGGCTACACCCTGCCCACCGAAAGCGCCGAGATCATCGCGATGCTGCTCGAGCGGGTGCCGGGCGCCGGCGACGTGATCTTCGCGACCCACTGCCACAACGACCTGGGCATGGCGACGGCGAACAGCCTCGCCGCCGTGTCGGCGGGCGCGCGCCAGATCGAATGCACGATCAACGGCCTCGGCGAGCGCGCCGGCAACACCGCGCTGGAAGAGGTGGTGATGGCGATCAAGGTCCGCCGCGACCTGATGCCCTACGCGACCCGCATCGACACCACGAAGATCATGAACCTGTCGCGCCGCGTGGCGCAGGTCTCGGGCTTCCCGGTGCAGTTCAACAAGGCGGTGGTCGGCAAGAACGCCTTCCTGCACGAATCGGGCATCCACCAGGACGGCGTGCTGAAGAACGTCGAGACGTTCGAGATCATGCGCCCCGCCGATATCGGCATCACCGAAACCAACATCGCGATGGGCAAACACTCGGGCCGCGCGGCCCTGCGCGCCAAGCTGAAGGATCTCGGCTTCGATCTGGGCGACAACCAGATCAACGACGTCTTCGTGCGCTTCAAGGCGCTGGCCGACCGCAAGAAAGAGATCTTCGACGAGGATCTGGTCGCGCTGATGGCCGACAGCGCCCAGAACACCGACCAGGACTACCTGGTGGTGAAATACCTCAAGGTCGTCTGCGGCACCGAAGGCCCCCAGACCGCCGAGCTGAAGATGCTGGTCGGCGGCGAGGAACAGACCTCCTCGACCACCGGCGACGGCCCGGTCGATGCGGCCTTCAACGCGGTGAAGGCGCTCTTCAAGCACAATGCGCGCCTGAAGCTCTACCAGGTCAGCGCGGTCACCGGCGGCACCGATGCCCAGGCGACGGTGCAGGTGCGGCTCGAGGAAGACGGCCGCATCGTCACCGGCTCCTCGGCCGACACCGACACGATCCTGGCCTCGGTCAAGGCCTATGTCGGCGCGCTCAATCGCCTGCGGGTGCGGCGCGAGAAATCGGCCCCGAACGAGGACACGCGCACCGTCAGCTACCGCAGCGCCGGCGCCTGACCCCTGCCTCGGGGGGGCCCCNCACGATCCTGGCCTCGGTCAAGGCCTATGTCGGCGCGCTCAATCGCCTGCGGGTGCGGCGCGAGAAATCGGCCCCGAACGAGGACACGCGCACCGTCAGCTACCGCAGCGCCGGCGCCTGACCCCTGCCTCGGGCGGCCCCCACGGGCCGCCCGCCCCCCTTTCGGATTGGTCCAAATACTCCGGGGGAGCGCGGCACGCGCGGGGTCGGAGCCCCCTCCCCTAGCCCCTTTCGCATTGGTCCAAATATCCCGGGGGGCCGCCCACAGGGCGGTGGGGGCAGCGCCCCCTCGCCGTCGCGATCCCCGCGAACCGGCAAACCCCTGCCGACGAAATCCCCGCCCGGAACCCCTGCCCCACCCCGCCCCTTGAGTCGCCGCACCGCCGCAAAGGTGCCCACCACGGAAGACGGCGACGAACGAGGCAGAGCATGACCCAGGCATCCGACCCCACCACCGGCGCCCTTGCCGGCTGGCACCGCACCGCGCCCGGCGCCGCCGACCGGCCGCGGGCGCGCGAGCGGGATCTCGGCCTCGACAGCCTGCGCATCGTCCTCGCGCTCCTCGTCGTCGCGATTCACACCGGGGCGCTGGCGGATGTCGGCAAATGGCCGCAGTTCATCCTCGTCCAGGGCCTCGCCCGGATCGCGGTTCCCACCTTCTTCGTGCTCTCGGGCTTCTACTTCGAACGCGCCACCCGCGAAGGCCCGGGCCGCTGGCTCGGCCATGCCGCCACGCTCTATGTCCTGTGGATGCTGGCCTACCTGCCGCTCTGGTGGGGGGGCGAGCATTCGGCGGGTGACGTCGCCTATTCTCTGTGGTTCGGCTATTTCCATCTCTGGTATCTCGTCGCGATGCTGCAGGCGGGGGTGCTGCTCTGGCTGCTGCGCGGCATGCGCACCGTGCCGCTCGCGCTTCTCGCCACCGCCATCGCGGCCGCCGCCTGGATCCTCCAGCACCGGATGATGGAGGGCGAGATCCCGACCGACACCGACCGGGTGCGCAACGCGGTGATGTTCGCCTTCCCCTATCTCGCGCTCGGCCTCTGCACCGCGCGGGCCCGCCACGCCTTCGCCGATCACCGCGCCCTGCTGCGCGCCGGTCTCGCCCTCGCCATGCTCGCCTTCGCGACAGAGGTGATCTGGACCGGCCGCGCGATGGGCACCGGGGTCGGCCTCGACCTGCACCTGTCGCTGATCGCGCTCTGCCCGCTTCTGGTCGCCACGATCTCGGACGCGGGCTGGCGCGGTCGCGCCACCGGCCTCGCCGGGCGGCTGGCCGGCATCGCCACCGGCATCTACCTGATCCACCCCTGGCTGATCGAGCTGGTGCGCGACACCGCCGACCCCGCGCCGACTTTGCGCTACCTCGCCGTGGCCGTCCTCTCGCTGCCTGCCGCGGCGGCACTCCTGCGCCTCAACCGCCGCCTGCCGATCTTGTGATCGCCAAACCCCCTGCGGCATATCGGCGGCGTCTGGCCGGGGGTGGCCAGCGCCCTTTCCGACACCCTGCCCCTTGCCTATAAGGGCGCGGCCTGCGCGGGGAATCCCCTGAGTCGCGGGCGATGGGGCATGAGCAGGAACGGACAATGGTAGGCTTTGGCGGTCTCTTCTCGTCGGACATGGCGATCGACCTCGGTACGGCGAACACGCTGGTCTATGTGAAGGGACGCGGGATCATCCTGAACGAGCCTTCGGTCGTGGCCTATCACGTCAAGGACGGCAAGAAGCAGGTGCTCGCCGTGGGCGAGGATGCCAAGCTGATGCTCGGCCGCACCCCCGGCTCGATCGAGGCGATCCGGCCGATGCGCGAAGGCGTCATCGCCGATTTCGACGTCGCCGAAGAGATGATCAAGCACTTCATCCGCAAGGTGCACAAGCGCACGACCTTCACCAAGCCGAAGATCATCGTCTGCGTGCCCCACGGCGCCACCCCGGTCGAGAAACGCGCGATCCGCCAGTCGGTGCTGTCGGCCGGCGCCCGCCGCGCGGGCCTGATCGCCGAACCGATCGCGGCCGCGATCGGCGCCGGGATGCCGATCACCGATCCCACCGGCTCGATGGTCGTCGACATCGGCGGCGGCACCACCGAGGTGGCCGTCCTCAGTCTCGGCGACATCGTCTATGCCCGTTCGGTCCGCGTCGGCGGTGACCGGATGGACGAGGCGATCATCAACTACCTGCGCCGCCAGCAGAACCTTCTGGTCGGCGAATCCACGGCCGAACGCATCAAGACCTCGATCGGCACCGCCCGCATGCCCGACGACGGACGCGGCGCCTCGATGCTGATCCGCGGCCGCGACCTTCTGAACGGCGTCCCGAAAGAGACCGAGATCAACCAGGCCCAGGTCGCCGAGGCGCTGGCCGAGCCGGTGCAGTCGATCTGCGAGGCGGTGATGACCGCGCTCGAAGCCACGCCCCCCGACCTCGCCGCCGACATCGTCGACCGCGGCGTGATGCTGACGGGCGGCGGCGCGCTGCTGGGTGAACTCGACCTCGCGCTGCGCGAGCAGACCGGCCTCTCGATCTCGATCGCCGACCAGTCGCTGAATTGTGTGGCGCTCGGCACCGGCAAGGCGCTGGAATACGAAAAGCAACTGCGCCATGTGATCGACTACGACAGCTGAGCGCAGCCAGCTGACACGGGCGGGGCCTGATCCCCGCCCTTCCGGGGACCAGCCGTGGCCAAAGACCGCAACGCCGACATCGATTTTGCCGGACCGGTGCGCCGCATCCTGATCGCGGTGCTCGCGATCCTGCTTGTCGCCACCTTCCTGGTCTGGCGGATCGACAGTCCGCGGGTCGAACGCTTCCGCGACGCGCTGGTCGACCGCGTGGTGCCGAACATGGACTGGGCGCTGCTGCCGGTGACCAAGGTCGTCGGCATGGTCGAAAGCGCCCGCTCCTACTCCCGGATCTACGAGCAGAACCAGCAGCTCAAGCGCGAGCTTCAGCAGATGAAGGCCTGGAAAGAGGCCGCGGTACAGCTCGAGCAGCAGAACGCCAAGCTTCTCGCGCAGAACCAGGTCCGGCTCGACCCGCAGCTGACCTCGGTCTCGGGCGTGGTGCTGGCCGACTCGGGCTCGCCCTTCCGCCAGTCGGTGCTGCTGAACGTCGGGGCCCGCGACGGCATCGTCGACGGCTGGGCCACGATGGACGGGCTCGGCCTCGTGGGCCGGATCTCGGGCGTGGGCGAACGCACGGCGCGGGTGATCCTGCTCACCGATTCCTCGTCGCGGATCCCGGTCACCATCCAGCCCTCGGGCCAGCGCGCGATCCTCGCCGGCGACAATACCGCGATCCCGCCCTTGGACTTCCTCGAGGCGCCCGAACAGGTCCGCCCCGGCGACCGCGTCGTGTCCTCGGGCGACGGCGGCGTCTTCCCCTCCGGCATCCTCGTGGGCGAGGTCGCCAAGGACCGCGACAACCGCCTGCGCGTGCGGCTGGCCGCCGAATACGACCGGCTCGATTTCCTGCGCGTCCTGCGCTCGCATCCGGCGGAACGGATCACCGATCCCGGCGTGCTGATCCCGCCCGAGGTGCCGCCGCTGGTCGCCGAACAGTCCCGCATGCTCGGGCCGCAGCCCGACGGCACGCCGGGGCCCGGTCCCGCTGCCGGTGCCGCTGCCGGAACCGGTGCCACGGCAGGCGCCGCGCCGCCGCGAGCCCGGCCATGATCGACCCCGCCACCTCGCGCCGCTGGAGCCTGCGGCTGCTGTTCGTGGGGCTCGCGATCTTCCTGATGTTCCTCAGGATCCTGCCGCTCTCGACGCTGCCGCCGCGCATTCCCGGCCCCGACCTGCTCTTGTGCCTCGCCCTCGCCTGGGTGCTGCGCCGGCCCGACGTGGTCTCGGCCCCGCTTCTGGTCGCGGTCTTCCTGCTGGAGGACATGCTGACCATGCGCCCGCCGGGGCTCTGGACGCTGATGGTGCTCTTCGGCTCGGAATTCCTGCGCGACCGCGCCTCGGCGGTGCGCCGGCTGCCCTTCGCGGTGGACTGGGCCATGGCCGCGGCGGTAATCTTCTTCATCACGATCGGCTACCGCGCGGTGCTGGCGCTGGCGATGATTCCGCGCCCGGCGCTGTGGATGACGGCAATGCAGACCGTGGCGACGATGCTGGCCTATCCGGCCGTGGTCGGCGCCACGCATCTCGTGGCCCGCGCCCTGCCCGGCCCGCCCGAGCGGGACGGCACACCCCGCGGGCTGGGACGACGACTGGGGAGACGCGCATGAGACGATCGCCCAAGGACACCGCCGAAAGCGCCCGCCGCATCACCCGGCGCACGCTGTTCCTCGGCGCCTCGCAGGCCGCGGTGGCGGCCGTTCTGGGCCTGCGCATGCATCACATGCAGGTCGACGAGGCTGACGACTTCAAGCTGCTGGCCGAAGAGAACCGCATCAACATGCGGCTGATCCCGCCGGCGCGCGGCCTGATCAACGACCGCAACGGCAACCTGCTGGCCGGCAACGAACAGAACTACCGCGTCGTCATCACCCGCGAGGACGCCGGCGACGTCGAGGACGTGCTGCACCGCCTGTCCCGGCTGATCCCGCTGACGGAAGAAGACATCGACCGCACGCTGAAGGAATCGGAACGCCGCTCGTCCTTCGTGCCGATCACCGTCGCCGACCGTCTCAGCTGGGAGGATTTCAGCCGCGTCGCGGTGAACGCCCCCGCGCTGCCCGGCGTCACGCCCGAGGTCGGCCAGTCGCGCTACTACCCCTATTCCGGCGATTTCGCCCATGTCATCGGCTATGTCGGCCCGGTCTCGGACTACGACCTGTCGAAGATGGAAGACCCCGACCCCCTGCTGCAGATCCCGAAGTTCCAGATCGGCAAGGTCGGGATCGAGGCGAAGATGGAGGAAGATCTGCGCGGCGAGGCCGGCACCAAGCGGATCGAGGTGAACGCCGTCGGCCGGGTGATGCGAGAGCTCGACCGCATCGACGGCAAGCAGGGCAGCCGGGTGCAGCTGACGCTGGATCTGGGCCTGCAGAACTACATGCAGCAGCGCCTCGGCAGCGAAAGCGCCGCCGGCGTCGCGATCCATGTCGAAACCGGCGACATCCTCGGCGTCGTCTCCTCGCCCAGCTTCGACCCGAACCTCTTCGTGCGCGGCATTTCGGGGCCGGACTACTCGGCGCTGATGAACCACGACCATCGGCCGCTGGCCGACAAGTCGGTGCAGGGCACCTATCCGCCCGGCTCGACCTTCAAGATGGTCGTGGCGCTGGCCGCGCTGGAAGCCGGGGTGATGAACGCCGGCGAGACGGTCTATTGCCCGGGCTTCATGCAGCTCGGCACCCGCCGCTTCCACTGCTGGTCGCGCGGCGGCCACGGCTCGGTCAACCTGACCGAGGCGCTGATGCATTCCTGCGACGTCTATTTCTACGAGGCCGCGCAGCGCGTCGGCATCGACAAGATCTCGGAAATGGGCCGCAAGCTCGGCCTCGGCACCCGCCACGACCTGCCGATGTCGGCGGTGGCCGAGGGCCTGATGCCGACCCGCGCCTGGAAGGCCGAGCGCTACGGCCGCGACTGGCAGATCGGCGACAGCGTCAACGCCGGCATCGGCCAGGGCTACATCCTCGCCTCGCCGCTGCAGCTGGCGGTGATGACCGCGCGGATCTCGACCGGGCGCGCGATCGAGCCGCGGCTGATCCGCTCGATCGACGGGGTCGAACCGCCCGCGCCGCAGCCCGCCAGCCTCGGCATCAACGACGCCTTCCTGCGCGCCGCCCGCAAGGGGATGCATGACGTGGTCAACATCCGCGGCGGCACCGGCTACGGGATGCGCTGCGTCGACGACGCGATGATGATCGCCGGCAAGTCCGGCACCAGCCAGGTGCGCAACATCACCGCCGCCGAACGCGCGACCGGGGTCGTGCGCAACGACCAGCTGCCCTGGAACCGCCGTGACCACGCGCTCTTCGTGGGCTTCGCGCCCTACAACAACCCCAAGGTCGCCTGCGCGGTCGTGGTCGAACACGGCTCGGGCGGCTCCAGCGTCGCCGGCCCGATCGTGCGCGACATCCTGATGCAGGCGCTGTCGGGCGGGCTGCCGCCGCTGACCGCCTATCCCGCCGACCAGCGCGGCAAGGTCGAGGCGCAGCGTGCCAAGATGAACCTGCTCGATCCGCGGCTGACCGCCGCTGCGCCCCCCACCCGCGCCTGAGGTCCGCCCCGTGAGCTACCTGGAATACAACGTCAAGACCGTGCCGACCGGGCTCCGCAAGGTGCTCTATGTCAACTGGCCGCTGGTGCTGCTGCTGATCGCGGTCGCCTCGGCCGGGTTCATCATGCTCTACTCAGTAGGCGGCGGCGACGTCGAGCGCTGGGCGGAACCGCAGATGAAGCGCTTCGCGGTCGGCGTGGTCCTGATGTTCATCGTCGGCTTCGTGCCGGTCTGGTTCTGGCGCAACATGTCGGCGCTGGCCTATCTGGTCTCGCTCTCGCTGCTGCTGATCGTGGAATTCTTCGGCCATGTCGGCATGGGCGCGCAGCGCTGGATCAACCTCGGCTTCATCATGCTGCAGCCGTCCGAGCTGATGAAGATCTCGATCGTGATGCTGCTCGCGGCCTATTACGACTGGCTCGACGTCAACAAGGTCTCGCGCCCGCTCTGGGTGCTGGTGCCGCTGGCGATGATCGGCACCCCGGTGTTCCTGGTGCTGACCCAGCCCGACCTCGGCACCGCGATCCAGGTGACGCTCGGCGGCGCGATCGTGATGTTCGCGGCCGGGGTCAGCTGGTTCTACTTCGCCGCGGTCGCGGCACTCGGCATCGGGGCGGTGGCGCTGGTCTTCTCGTCGCGCGGCACCGACTGGCAGCTTCTGCGCGACTACCAGTTCCGCCGGATCGACACCTTCCTCGATCCCTCGACCGACCCGCTCGGCGCGGGCTACCACATCACCCAGGCCAAGATCGCGCTCGGCTCGGGCGGCTGGGCCGGCAAGGGCTTCATGCAGGGCACCCAGTCGCGGCTAAACTTTCTGCCCGAAAAGCACACCGACTTCATCTTCACGACCCTGGCCGAGGAATTCGGCTTCCTCGGCGCGATCTCGCTTCTGACGCTCTACGTGCTGATCATCGGCTTCTGCCTGGTCTCGGCGATGAACAACAAGGACCGCTACGCCAGCCTCGTGACCATCGGCATCGCCGGCACCTTCTTCCTGTTCTTCTCGGTGAACATGGCGATGGTGATGGGCCTCGCCCCGGTGGTGGGCGTGCCGCTGCCGCTGGTGTCCTACGGCGGTTCGGCGATGATGGTGCTGATGGTGGCCTTCGGGTTGGTGCAAAGCGCCCATATCCACAAGCCCCGCGGCGGCCCGAACTGAGCCGCCGCGCCAGTCCCGGCCGCCGCCGCCCGGATTATCTCGATCCGTCTTCGGCGGTCGCGCCGCCGCCGCTGCCAGAGACCGGCGCAGGCGCGGCCGGCGTCACGGTCAGCGGGGCCCCCTCCTCCTCCGCGGGCCTGTCCGCAGCGATGTCGGCCCAGCCGGCCGCCAGCACCGGGCTGCGCGCCGGGACGTCCCAACCCGCCAGCACCGCGCCATCTTCGAAGGTCTAACCCACCGACAGGTCCCCGCGCCCCGAAGGTCCGGGTCTATCCCGGATACCGGGTGGCGCCCAGCGCCGCCACGCCCCCGTCGCATCGGTCGTCCGACAGCGCCTTGGCGGTGATCCCGAAGGCCGGCGGCGCACCCGCATCGAGACCGACGCTCGCGCCCGGGAACAGCGCCACAGCCGCACCGGCTGGCAGCGCGCCCCGAAGGCAACGTGCCACGGCCAGCGCCCCGACGCGCGGTCTGCAGGTCGTCCCGAAGGCCCCTCGTCAGTGAACTTGTGACTATCCCAGACACGTCAGGGAACCACGGCCAGACCCTTCCGGGCCGCGCAACGCCCTGTCCCCGCCCCGACCTCACCCCCGAGACCAGCCTGGAAACCGTGGCACAAAGGCGCAGCCGACCCGGGGCCGGCGGGCACGGCCCGCGGAATGGCAGGCGCTGCGGCACGGGATTTCCCGCCCGCCTCCGCTGTCCCGGCCTTCCGCCCGCCGCCGATCCACGGCACTAAGGCAGGGTCGCCCGCTGTTCCCAGCCCATCCCGGACCCTGCCATGCCCGTCACCCTCTGGTTCGCCGCCCCGCCCCGCCTCTGGCCCGACTACGAGGCCCCGCTGACCGCGGCCCTTGCCCGTCGCGGGATCGACGCCCGGATCTCGCCCGAGGCGCCGGACCCGGCGGCGGTCGACTACATCGTCGTCGCGAACGGCGCGGTGACGCAGGACTTCTCGCCCTTCACGCGGGCGAAGGCGATGCTGAACCTCTGGGCCGGCTGCGAGAAGCTGGTGGGCAATCCCACCCTGACGATGCCGCTCGCCCGGATGGTCGAACCCGCGCTGACCGAGGGCATGGTCGAATACGTGACCGGCCATGTGCTGCGCCATCACCTCGGCATGGATGCCGACATCGCGAACCGCACCGGCCCCTGGACCGACCGCCCCGCGCCCCCGCTCGCCCGCGAGCGCCCGGTGACGATGGTGGGCCTCGGCGCGCTCGGCGCCGCCGCGGCGCAGGCGCTGGCCGGCCTCGGCTTCCCGGTCACCGGCTGGAGCCGCTCGCCCAAGGACATCCCCGGGCTCCGCTGCCTCTCGGGCCCCGAGGGCTTCGCCGAGGCCCTGTCAGGCGCGCAGATCCTCGTCCTGCTCGCCCCCTTCACGCCCCAGACGGAAAACCTGATCGACGCCGCCGCGCTGGCGCATCTCGCCCCCGGCGCCGTCCTCATCAACCCCGCGCGCGGCCAGCTGATCGACGACGCGGACCTTCTCGCCGCGCTCGACAGGGGCCAGCTCTCGCACGCGACCCTCGACGTGTTCCGGACCGAGCCGCTGCCCGCCGACCACCCGTTCTGGGCGCATCCCGGCATCACCGTGACCCCGCATCTCGCCGCCGCCACCCGCCCCGCGAGCGCCTCCGAGGTCATCGCCGAGAACGTCGCCCGCGGCGAGGCGGGCCTGCCCCTCCTGCACCTCGTCGACCCGCAGCGCGGCTACTGACCCCTTTCTCATCGGCCCAAATATCCCGGGGTCCGGGGCAGAGCCCCGGCCTGCCCCAAAACAAAAAAAGGCCCCGCCCCCTCTCCCGGGGCAGGGCCAGTCATCAGGGCCAACAGGAGCCTCAGATGTCGATCGCGACCTTCCCGATCGGCTTCGAGCAGCAGGCCAGCACATAGCCCTCCTCGATGTCCTCGTCGGAAATCCCGCCGTTGTGGACCATGACCACATCGCCGGCGGTCTTCTTCACCTTGCAGGTGCCGCAGACGCCGAAGGTGCAGCCCGAAGGGATGTTCAGCCCCGAGGACTTGGCCACCTGCAGCAGCGTGTCGGTCTCGCGGCAGGTCGCGGACTTGCCCGAGGCCACGAATTCGACCTCGGCCATGTTGTCGTCCGAGGGCACCACGTCGTCGTGCACCGGCACCTCGGCCGCGGTCTCGGCCGGGGCGTGGAAGCTCTCCTGGTGGTAGTGCTCCATGTCGTAGCCAAGCGAATAGAGCATCTCGCGGACCGAGGTCATGAACCCGTCCGGCCCGCAGCAGAAGATCTCGCGCTCGAGGTAGTCCGGCGCCATCAGGCCCAGCATCAGCGCGTTGAAACGCCCCTTGTAGCCGGTCCAGGTACGATAGGGATCATCCTCGCGCACCACGAACTGCAGCTTCAGCCCCGGCGTGCGCGAGGCCATGTGCTCCAGCCGCGAGCGGAAGATCAGGTCCGTGGGCGTGCGCGCGCAGTTGATCATCACCACGTCGGGCTGGACGCCGGTGTCCCACAGATAGGTCGCCATCGACATCATCGGGGTGACGCCCGACCCGGCCGAGACGAACAGGTACTTCCGCGGCTTGGCATCCTTCAGGCAGAACACGCCCCCCGGCCCCATCGCCTTGATCCGCATTCCCGGCTTCAGATGCTCGATCATCCAGCGCGACGCGACCGAGCCCTCCTGCGCCTTGACGGTGACCGTCAGCGACAGGTGGCGCGAGGGCGAGGACGAGATCGTGTAGGTCCGCCACTCGACGCCGTGCGGCATCGGCAGGCCCAGCGTCAGGAACTGGCCCGGCGCGAAGTCGAACCAGGCCCCCGAGGGCGCCGAGAAGCAGAAGCTGAAGGCATTCGGCGCCTCTGGAATGACCATCGTGCATTCCAGCTCCTCCGTGTCCTTCCACGGGGCGCTGCCATAGACGGAGAAGCTCATGCGCTCATTCCGCCGCGAGGATCGAACGGCCGGTCAGCCGCTGACCCATCGAGTCGCAGTACCAGTCCACGAACTGGATCACGCCTTCCTCGACCAGCGTCGAATAGGGGCCGGGCTCGTAGGCGGGCGAGTTGATGCCGTACTGGTTCTCCTCGACCACCTGGCGGTCCTCGTCGTTGGTGGCGATCCAGACCTCGGTCAGTTTCTGCAGGTCGTAATCGGTGCCCTCGACCGCGTCCTTGTGCACCAGCCACTTGGTCGTCACCTGGGTCTCGGTCGGCGAGATCGGCAGGATGCGGAAGACGATGGCGTGGTCGGCCAGGAAGTGGTTCCAGCTGTTGGGGTAGTGGTAGAACAGCAGCGACCCCGCGTCGTTGAACGGCACGTCGCCCATCCGCTTGGTGACAGCGGCCTTGGTCGACATGGTGAAGCTCTCGGCGTTGTTCAGCAGCGGAATCCGCGCCAGCCGCCACTGGAAGTCCGGCTTGTTGGTGAAGCGCGAGGGCAGGCCCGCGGCCTCGCAGCGCTTCCAGTGGTCCATGATCTCGGGCGCGGCCGAGTCGGGGCCGTCCATCGCCGTCATCGTCGGGCTGTCCGAATAGGTCCGGCAGAGCGACGGATGCGAGCCCGAGCAGTGATAGCACTCGCGGTTGTTCTCGATCACCAGCTTCCAGTTCGCCTTCTCGATGATCGTCGATTCGAAGGCGACCTTGCAGTCGTCGAGCTTGTGGGGGCCGATATAGGCATCCATGCGCTCGGCCAGCGCGTCGAAGGCCGGCGCCTCGTCGGCGAGACAGACGAAGACCATGCCACCGGCCTCGCGGCAGTGCACTTCCTTCAGCCGGTACTGCGAGGCGTCGAAATCGGGCCCCATGTCGCGGGCATAAAGCAGCTTGCCGTCCAGCTCGTAGGTCCACTGGTGATAGGGGCAGACCATCTTCGGGGCCGAGCCCTTGACCTTGGTGCAGATCCGCTGGCCGCGGTGGCGGCAGGTGTTGTGGAAGGCGCGGATCTTGCCGTCCGAGCCGCGGACGACGGCGACCGGATAGGCGCCGACCTGCATGGTGATGTAGTTCCCGGTCTTCGGGATGTCGCAGGCGGGCGTCGCGAACAGCCAGTCGCGATACCAGAACTTCTCCAGATCGATCTGGAACATGCCGGGATCGTTGTAGAAGGGCTGGGGCAGCGAGAAGTTCTTCTTCCGCGTCATCAGCAGGGCAAGGGCGTCGGCGTCGCGCATCGTGGTCCTCATCGGCCCGGTAGGTTTGGGGCTGGAACTGCGAGGGCGACCCTCGCCGCCCCATCGACAGGATCATGCGGCAACGCGGCGCAAAAGCGTCGTCGAAAAACGACGCATCCCGACGGAATAGCGGAATGCTGCCGCAGGGGCGGGCTTCGCCGCGGCCCGCGCCCTGCCCGGGCCTGCGGCAATGACGAAATTCGCGGCGCTCCTGCGGCCCGGGCCCGGGCCGTCCCCCCCCTCCCGCCCGCCGAATCGCGGGTCCGGGCGGGTGTCGTTTTTGACCGCCGCCCTGCCGCGCCGCCCGGGCGCGGGACCTCACCCGGCGGTTAAGGCGCCGCGCGTTGGGGGTGTACGGGGGGTGCACGCGCGGTGCACGCCTGTCACCCCCATTAAATCGCCGGTGTCAGACCGTCTCGAGCGCCAGCGCGATCCCCTGCCCGCCGCCGATGCACATGGTCACCAGCGCCCGCCGCCCGCCGGTCCGGCGCAACTCGTGGATCGCCTTCACGGTGAGGATCGCCCCCGTCGCCCCCACCGGATGGCCCAGCGCGATGGCGCCGCCATTGGGGTTGACCCGCTCGGGGTCGAGGCCCAGCGCCCGGCTGACGGCCAGCGCCTGCGCCGCGAAGGCCTCGTTCGATTCGATCAGGTCGAAGTCGCGCACCGCGAGGCCGGTCATCATGCACAGCTTCTCGACCGCCGGGATCGGTCCCAGCCCCATCACCTCGGGCCGCACCCCCGCCACGGCCCAGCCCAGAAGCCGTGCGATCGGCTCAAGCCCCTGTTCCGTCACGGCATTCTTCCGGGCCAGCACCAGCGCCGCCGCGCCGTCGTTGATCCCGCTGGCATTGCCGGCGGTGACGCTGCCGCCCTTCTGGAACACAGGCTTCAACCCCGCCAGCGCCTCGGGCGTGGTCGCCTTCGGATGCTCGTCCACCTGGAAGAAGCTCGAGCCATGCCGCCCGGCCAGTTCGACCGGCACGATCTGCCCGGCAAAGCGCCCCTCGGCGATGGCGCGGGCGGCCCGGGCCTGGCTCTCCAGCGCGAAGGCGTCCTGATCCTCGCGGCTGATGCCGTGTTCCGCCGCGACATTCTCGGCGGTGACGCCCATGTGGCCGGTGCCGAAGGGGCAGGTCAGGGCTCCGGTCAGCATGTCCAAGGCCTTGGTATCGCCCATCTTCTGACCATTGCGGGCCGTGGTCAGCGCGAAGGGTGCCCGGCTCATCACCTCGGCGCCGCCGGCCAGCGCCAGCTCGCATTCGCCCAAGGCCAGCGCCTGCGCGGCCGAGACGATCGCCTGCGCGCCCGAACCGCACAGCCGGTTCACGTTCATCGCGGGGGTGGTGTCGGGGATGCCGGCCTCGATCATCGCGACGCGGCTCAGGTACATGTCGCGCGGCTCGGTGTTGATGACATGGCCGAAGACCACCTGCCCGATCGCCTGCGGCGCGACCCCGGCCTCGGCCACCGCCGCCTGCGCGACCAGCGCCGCCAGCTTCGTCGGCGCCTGCCCCGACAGCGTGCCGCCGAAGCCGCCGATCGCCGTGCGCTTGGCCGAAAGGATCAGGATGTCGCTCATGGAAGGCCCCCGTCTCGTGATCGAACGTGTTGCTGCAGCGCAACGAGGCTAGGCCCCGCCCCCGCCCCGCGCCAGTCCGCCGCTGCGTCACGGCCTGCGGCTTCCCTTTCCCGGCGGGTCACGTTAGCGATAGCAGCATGGAAGACGCCCTCCCCTCCCGCTTCGCATTCGACGCCGTGATCTTCGACCTCGACGGGCTCCTGCTCGACACCGAGGCCGTGGCCCTGCGCACCGGGGTCGAGGCGATGGCCGCGCTTGGCCACCCGGTGCCCGAAGAGGTGCTGCACGGCATGGTCGGCGTCGATACCGACACCAGCTTCGCGATGATCTGTGACTGGCTCGGCGTCGCGCTCGACCCGGTGGTGACCAAGACCGCGCTGGGCGAGGCCTTCCGCGCCGGGCTGGCCGAGGGCGTGCCGCTGAAGACCGGCGTGCACGCGATGCTCGACGCGCTCGACCGGCTGGACCTGCCGCGGGCGGTGGCCACCAACAGCGCCACCGAAAGCGCGCTGTGGAAGATCGGCAAGGCCGGGCTGGCCGGGCGCTTCGATGCCGTGGTGGGCTTCGACACCGCCGGGTCCGCCAAGCCCGAGCCCGGCGTCTACCTGACCGCGGCCCGGGCGCTGGGGATCGCCCCCGCCCGCTGCCTTGCCTTCGAGGACAGCGACCTTGGCGTGCGCGCCGCCCGCGCCGCCGGCATGACCGTGGTGCAGATCCCCGATTTCCTCGAAAGCCGCGAGCATCTCGCCCATCACGAGCACCGCTCGCTGACCGAGGCGATGGCCGCGCTCGGCCTGTGAATTCAGAGGCTCAAGCCAGCGCGCCGCCGTCGCTGTCGTCGCCGGCCTCGGCCAGAAGCTCGTCGAAATCGGGCACGGTGACGTGGCGCTTGCCCTCGAGCTCGATCACCCCGTCGCGCTTCAGCGCCGAGATCTGGCGGCTCACCGTCTCCAGCGTCAGGCCCAGATAGTCCGCCATCGCCTCGCGGGTCAGCGGCAGGTCGAAGCTCATCCGCCCGGCCGGCGACTTCAGCCGCAGCGTCGCATCGCGCCGGGCGATGATCGCCAGCAGGCTCGCGATCTTCTCTCGCGCGCTCTTGCGGCCCAGAAGCAGCATCCATTCCCGCGCCGCGTCCAGTTCGTCCAGCGTCATCTCCAGCAGGCGCTGCGCCACGCTGGGGGTCGAGGCCATCATCTGCTCGAACGGCTTGCGCCGGAAGCAGCACATCAGAAGATCGGAGGTCGCGGTGACGGTATAGGCCGCCCGCGCCCGTCCCGGACGCCCGACGAAGTCTGAGGGCAGCAGCAGCCCCACCATCTGCGTGCGCCCGTCCTCCATCGCCTGCGTCAGCGTCGCGATGCCAGAGACGACCGAGGCCACGAAGTCCATGTCGTCGCCGGCCCAGATCACGGTCTGGCCGGCCTCGTAGCTGCGATAGGTCTTCATCGATTCAAGCCGCGCCAGATCATCGCTTTCGCAACGCGCGCAGACCGCCCGATGCCGGATCGGGCAGTCGCCGCAGTTCACGGAAATCTCAGGGGTGCTGTGCAAGCTCATGGCCGGGTTTGACCCAAATCAAGGTCGACATACTTCGTCTCGGTCAACCTACGGGCATGACAACACAATCGCAACTCCTCCGGATGGGTCTCTTCGATGCGCGGGTGCCGCGCTACACGAGCTATCCCACCGCCCCGCATTTCACCCCCGCGGTCGGCGCGGAGGTGTTCGGCGACTGGATCTCGGCCGTGCCTGCGGGAACGGCGATTTCACTCTACATGCATGTGCCCTTCTGCCGTCGGCTGTGCTGGTTCTGCGCCTGCCGCACGCAGGGCACCAAGTCCGACGACCCGGTGCGCGCCTATGCCGAGGTGCTGCTGGCGGAACTGGCGATGCTGAAGGCGCGCCTCGCCCCCGGCGTGCGGCTGGCACGGCTGCATTGGGGCGGCGGCACGCCGACGCTGCTGCATCCCGAGGACATCACCCGGCTGGCAGAGGCGACCAAGGCCGCGGTCGAGCCGGTCGAGGACTGGGAATTCTCGGTCGAGATCGACCCGAACGAGATCGACGCGGCCCGGCTCGACGCGCTGGCGGCGGCGGGGATGAACCGCGCCTCGATCGGGGTGCAGGACTTCGACCCCGGCATCCAGAAGATCATCGGCCGCGAGCAAAGCTATGCGGTGACCGAACGCGCCGTGCAGATGCTGCGCGCCCGCGGCATCGCCTCGCTGAACGCCGACATCCTTTATGGCCTGCCCGACCAGACACCGGCGCGGATCGCGGCCTCGGTCCAGCAGCTTCTGTCGCTGAGCCCGGACCGGGTGGCGCTTTACGGCTATGCGCATGTGCCCTGGATGGCGCGGCGCCAGCAGATGATCCCGTCCGACGCCCTGCCCACGCCCGAGGAACGCCTGTCGCTGTTCGAGACCGCGCGCGAGCTGTTTGTCTGGGACGGCTACGCCGAGATCGGCATCGACCATTTTGCCCGCCCCGAGGACGGGCTGGCGAAGGCCGCGCGAAAGGGGCGGCTGCGCCGCAATTTCCAGGGCTATACCGAGGACACCGCGCCGGTGCTGATCGGGCTTGGCGCCTCGTCGATCTCGCGCTTCCCGCAGGGCTATGCACAGAATGCGCCCGCCACGTCGGACCACCAGCGCGCGGTCCGCGAAGGGCGCTTCTCGACCGCGCGCGGCCATGTCTTCACCGGCGAGGATGCGCTGCGCGCGCGGATGATCGAGGCGGTGATGTGCGACTTCCGCATCGACAGCGCCGAGCTGGTCCGCGACTTCGGCGTGCCGCAGGGCCGGCTGTCGGCGCTGTTCGCCGAGGCCTGGCACCAGTTCCCCGAGATGGTCGAGATCTCGGCCGCGGGGCTGGTGGTGCCGGAACGCGCGCGACCGCTGACCCGGATGATCGCGCGCTGCTTCGACGCCTACGACCTGTCGAAGGCCGGACATTCCAGCGCGATCTGATGCAGCCGACACGAGACCGACTCGGGGCCGGTTGAACGCCGCGGCGGGGGCAAGTATCACGGGCTCCAAGTGTCACGGGGCCAAGCGATGGCCCCGCCCCTCCCCGGCGCCGACAGGAGATCCGCGATGCATCCCAAGCCCGTTGTTCTGTGCATCCTTGACGGCTGGGGCCAACGCGACGAAATCGAGGGCAACGCCCCGGCGCAGGCCGACACGCCCTGCTTCGACCGGATCATGGCGACCTGCCCGCATGCGACGCTGATCACCCATGGCCCCGACGTCGGCCTGCCGACCGGCCAGATGGGCAATTCCGAGGTCGGGCACACCAATATCGGCGCGGGCCGGGTGGTGGCGATGGATCTGGGCCAGATCGACCTCGCGATCGAGGACGGCAGCTTCTTCGACAATGCCGCGTTGAAGGCGTTCTGCGCGACGCTCAAGGCCTCGGGCGGGACGGCGCATCTGATGGGCGTGGTGTCGGACGGCGGCGTGCACGGGCATATCGAGCATGTGCTGGCGGCCTGCAGGGCGGTGACCGCGACGGGGGTGCCGGTGGCGCTGCATGCGATCACCGACGGGCGCGACGTGGCGCCCTCGTCCGCGGCGGGCTTCGTGGCGGATCTGGTGGCGCGGTTGCCCGAGGGCGCGAGGGTCGCCACCGTGATCGGGCGCTATTACGCGATGGACCGCGACAACCGCTGGGAGCGGGTGGGCCGCGCCTATGACGCGATGGTCAAGGCCGAGGGCGGCACCGCCACCGATGCCGTGGCTGCCGTAGAGGCCGCCTATGCCCGCGGCGAGACCGACGAATTCATTGCGCCGACGGTGATCGGGGATTTCGCCGGCGCCAAGGACGGCGACGGCGTCTTCTGCCTGAACTTCCGCGCCGACCGCGCGCGAGAGATCCTGCTGGCAATCGGCGCGCCGGAGTTCGACGGCTTCGAGACCGGCCCGCGCCCTGCTTGGGCCGCGCTTCTGGGCATGGTCGACTACTCGAAGGCCCACAACGACTTCATGACCACCTGCTATCCGAAGCAGACCATCGTCAACACGCTGGGCGAATGGGTCGCGAAGCAGGGCCTGACCCAGTTCCGGCTGGCCGAGACCGAGAAATATCCGCATGTCACCTTCTTCCTGAACGGCGGCAAGGAGCAGCCGGAGGCCGGCGAGGACCGGTTCATGCCGAAGTCGCCCAAGGTCGCCACCTATGACCTGCAGCCCGAGATGTCGTCGGAAGAGGTGACCGAACAGTTCGTGGCCGCGATCCGCCACGGCTACGACCTGATCGTGGTGAACTACGCCAACCCCGACATGGTCGGCCATACCGGCAGCCTGCCCGCCGCCATCGCCGCCTGCGAGGCGGTGGACCGCGGTCTTGCCGCGGTGACGGCGGCGCTGGCCGAGGCCGGCGGTGCGATGGTGCTGACCGCCGACCACGGCAATTGCGAGACGATGATCGATCCGGAAACCGGCGGCCCCCACACCGCCCATACCACCAACCCGGTGCCGGTCGCGCTGATCGGCGGCCCGGCGGGCGCCGGCCTGCGCAAGGGGCGGCTCGCCGATCTCGCGCCGACGCTGCTCGACCTGATGGGTCTTCCGAAGCCGGCCGAGATGACCGGCGAAAGCCTGATCGTCCGCGCATGATCGCTCGCCCCGCGCCGCTTCTGCTGGCGTTCGCCGCGGCCTCGGCCTGTGCGGTCGCGCTCTCGTCCGGGGTCTACCGGGCCGAGGCACAGGACCAGACCGCAGCCCAGATCCCCGCCGCCGCCCGCGGCGCCCCGCCGCGCCCGGTGACCGCTGCCGATGGCGCGGTGACCGCCTCGGAAGAGCTGCGCAACGCGATCGAGGCGCTGCAGCACGCAGGCTCCGGCCGCGAGCGGGTCGATGCGCTGTCGCGCACGATCCGCGCCTATGAGGCGGGCCTGTCGGACCTGCGCGAGGGGCTGCGCCGCGCCAGCCTGCGCGAGCAGGAGATCACCCGCGACCTCGACGAGCGCCGGGTGCGGATCGGCCAGATCCTCGGCGCGATGATGTCGATGCAGGACAGCCCGGCCCCGGTCGCGCTGCTGCATCCCGCGGGGCCGGAATCCGCCGTGCGCGCCGGCATGATCCTGTCCGACGTCACTCCGGCCCTGCAGGCCGAGGCGACCGACCTCGCCTCGGACCTCAAGGAGGTCGCGGCGATCCGCGCGGTGCAGGAGAACTCGGTGGGCATCCTGTCCTCGGGCCTTGCCGCCGCGCAGGAGGCGCGCACCGCGCTCAGCCAGGCGATGCAGGACCGCTCGAACCTGCCGACGCGCTTCCTGGCCGAACCCGAGGAGCTGACGCGCCTGCGCGAAAGCGCGGATTCGCTGGAAGGGTTCACCGACGGGATCGTGCGGCTCGACAGCGACATCGGCCCGCCGATGCTGGACTTCGCCGGCGCCAAGGGCACGCTGCCGATGCCGGTGCTGGGGCGGATCCTGCGCCGCGCGGGCGAGGCCGATGCCGCCGGCATCCGCCGCCCCGGCCTGATCGTCGCCACCCGCCCCGCGGCGCTGGTCACCACGCCCTGGGCCGCTACCATCCGCTATCGCGGGCCCCTGCTCGACTACGGAAACGTGATGATTCTGGAGCCCGCCTCCGGCTATCTTCTGGTTCTGGCCGGACTGGGGACCGTCTATGGTGCCGTCGGCGACGTGATCGAGGCCGGGGCACCGATCGGCCTGATGGGCGGCGCCGAACCCGGGGGGCGCGAATTTCTGGCGGCCGCGCAGCAGGGCGGTGGTGCGGAGCGGACCGAGACGCTCTACATCGAACTCAGGCAGGGCAAGACCCCCGTGGACCCGTCGGAGTGGTTCACAGAAACAGGGATGACGCAAAGATGAAGAAGTTCGTTCTGGCCGCACTGGGCGGCACCGTGGCAGGGGCGCTGCTGACCACCCAGGTCGCGGGCCCCCTGATCGCCCAGGAGGCCAAGAGCGACAGCTCTGTCTATGAACAGCTCGACCTGTTCGGCGACATCTTCGAACGCATCCGCGCCCAGTACGTCGAGGCGCCCGACAGCAAGAAGCTGATCGAGGCCGCGATCAACGGCATGCTGACCTCGCTCGATCCGCATTCGAGCTACATGCCCCCCGACGACTTCGCCGACATGCGCGTGCAGACCCGCGGCGAGTTCGGCGGTCTCGGCATCGAGGTCACGCAGGAAGAAGGCTTCGTGAAGGTCGTCTCGCCGATCGACGGGACGCCCGCGGCCGAGGCCGGCGTGCAGCCCAACGACTTCATCACCCATGTGAACGGCGAAAGCCTGATGGGCCTGACGCTCGACCAGGCGGTGGACATGATGCGCGGCCCGGTCGGGTCCGAGATCACCATCACCATCGCCCGCGAGGGCACGCCCGAGCCCTTCGACCTCGTGCTGACCCGCGACACCATCAAGGTGCAGTCGGTGACCAGCCGCGTCGAGGGCAAGACCGTGATCTTGCGGATCTCGGCCTTCAACGACCAGACCTTCCCCGGCCTGCAGGCTGACCTGAAGAAGTCCGTCGAGGATGCCGGCGGCATGGACAAGGTCAACGGCTTCGTCATCGACCTGCGCAACAACCCGGGCGGCCTGCTGAACCAGGCGATCTCGGTGTCGGACGCCTTCCTCGACGCGGGCGAGATCGTCTCGACCCGCGGCCGCAACCCGCAGGACAGCGAGCGCTACAACGCCGAACCGGGCGACATGGCGCAGGGCAAGCCGATGGTGGTGCTGATCAACGGCGGCTCGGCCTCGGCCTCGGAAATCGTCACCGGCGCGCTGCAGGACCATCACCGCGCGATCGTCGTGGGCACCAAGTCCTTCGGCAAGGGCTCGGTCCAGACGGTGATCCCGCTGAAGGGCGACGGCGCGATGCGCCTGACCACGGCGCGCTACTACACGCCCTCGGGCCGCTCGATCCAGGCGCTGGGGATCAACCCCGACATCGTCGTCGAGCAGCGCCCCGCCCCGACCGCCGAGGACGAGAACGCGCCGGCCTCGGCCACCGCCGGGCGGATGCGCTCGGAAGCCGACCTGCGCGGCGCGATCTCGAACGACTCGATGACCGAGGACGAGAAGAAGCAGGCCGAGGAAGAGCGCGCCCAGGCCGCGGCGGCGGCGAAGCTGCGTCAGGACGACTACCAGATGGCCTATGCGATCGACATCCTGAAGGGTCTTGCCGCGGTGCAGCCGGTCGAGTGACCAGAGCCGCAAGCGATTGGAAGGGGGGGCCGTCGCGCCCCCCCTTTTTCGTTGAGCGGGACGGAGGTGCGGGGGGTATGCATACCCCCCGCGCCCCCCGCGTCCGGGCGCGGGGCCCGGCGGCTTTCCCCCGGGAGAGCGGTGGATTAGGGTGGCGGCGAACCCGGACCGGAGCCTGCCTGATGACCAAAGACCTGCCCTATCGCCCCTGCGTCGGCGTGATGCTGATCGATGCCCGCGGGCGGATCTTCGCCGGGCGCCGGATCGACAGCCCCGCCGGCGCGCCGCCGGCCTGGCAGATGCCGCAGGGGGGCATCGACGAGGGCGAGAAGCCGCGCGCCGCGGCGCTGCGCGAACTGTGGGAAGAGACCGGGGTCACTGGCGAGCTGGTCGAGTTCGTCGCCAAGACCGAAGACTGGGTCACCTACGACCTGCCGCCCGAGCTGCTGGGCCGGGTCTGGGGCGGCAAGTACCGCGGGCAGAAGCAGAAGTGGTTCCTGTTCCGCTTCACCGGCGCGGACGCGCAGATCGACATCGCGACCGAGCACCCCGAGTTCGCGGAATGGAAATGGATCGCCGCGGACGAGATGATCGCCGCCATCGTTCCTTTCAAGCGCGCCGTCTACGAGAGCGTCGTCGCCGAGTTCCGCCCGCATCTGGCCTGACTCGGCCGCGACGACTCGCCGCGCCCCCGTGAGCGCCAACATCGTGATCACAGCCTGCGGGCGTGTGATCACAAAAGCCGAAAATCCGCCGTTTCGGTGCGCTTTTGCATGCCGCAGCTGCACGGCGCGCGTGACTTGGGGATTTTTTCCGCTATTCAGGGACCACTATCCCAGCCCGGCACGGCGGCCCCGGCAGCCGAGCCCGCCAGTCGAAGAGGGAGCCAAGATGGCAGAGCCCAAGAGGGTCCAGCGGCCGATCTCGCCGTTCATGATCGGACCGTACTACCGCCCCCAACTGACCTCGATGACGTCGATCCTCACCCGGATCACCGGGAACGCGATGATCGTCGCCTTCTTCCTGGGGACCTGGTGGATGCTCGCCGCCGCGACCTCGCCCGAGTATTTCGCGCAGGTGAATGCCTGCGTGACCTCGTGGCTGGGCGACATCGTGTTCTTCCTGTCGCTCTGGGGTCTTTGCTACCACTTCCTCGCCGGGATCCGGCACCTGATCTTCGACGCGGGCCGCGGGCTCGACATTCCCACCGCCGAGAAGCTCGGCTGGGCCTGCGTCATCGGGTCGGTCGTGCTGGCCGTCCTCGTCGCCGTCATCGTCTGAGGAGGCACCGATGCGCTACATCACCGACCGCAAGCGCGCCGTGGGCCGCGGCGCCTCTGGCACCGGGACCGAGCATCACTGGCACATGCAGGTCAGCGCCGTCGCGCTGGCGATCCTGACGCCGGTCTTCGTCATCGGCTTCGGCTCGACGCTGGGCAAGGATTACGAGGGCGTCCGCGCCTTCTTCGCCAACCCCTTCTGGGCGATCTGGACCGCGCTCTTCCTCATCGTCTCGATGCGCCACTTCGCTGCCGGCGCCACGATGATGATCGAGGACTACTGGCGCGGCACGCTTCGCAAGGGGCTCATCATCACCGTGATCTGCCTGTCGTGGCTGATCTCTGCCGTGGGCCTCTTCGCGCTCGTGAAGATGGCGCTCTGAGCGGGACAAAGGACGAATAAGATGGCTGCTTACGAATACGAGACGCATGTCTACGACGTGGTGGTGGTCGGCGCCGGCGGCGCGGGCCTGCGCGCGACGCTGGGCATGGCCGAACAGGGCCTGCGCACCGCCTGCATCACCAAGGTCTTCCCGACCCGCTCGCACACCGTCGCGGCGCAGGGCGGCATCGCCGCCTCGCTGGCGAACATGGGCCCCGACAACTGGCAGTGGCACATGTACGACACCGTGAAGGGGTCGGACTGGCTGGGCGACACCGACGCCATGGAGTACCTCGCGCGTGAGGCCCCCAAGGCGGTCTACGAGCTTGAGCACTACGGTGTGCCGTTCTCGCGCACCGAAGAGGGCAAGATCTACCAGCGCCCGTTCGGCGGCCACACCACCGAGTTCGGGGAAGGCCCGCCGGTGCAGCGCACCTGCGCCGCCGCCGACCGGACCGGCCACGCGATCCTGCATACGCTCTACGGCCAGTCGCTGAAGCAGAAGGCCGAGTTCTTCATCGAATACTTTGCGCTCGACCTGATCATGGCCGAGGACGGCAAGTCCTGCGTGGGCGTGCTCGCCTGGAAGCTGGACGACGGCACGATGCATGTCTTCAGCGCCAAGACCGTGGTGCTGGCGACCGGCGGCTACGGCCGCGCCTATTTCTCGGCCACCTCGGCCCATACCTGCACCGGCGACGGTGGCGGCATGGTCGCGCGGGCCGGCCTGCCGCTGCAGGACATGGAATTCGTGCAGTTCCACCCGACCGGCATCTACGGCTCGGGCTGCCTGATCACCGAGGGCGCCCGCGGCGAGGGCGGCTATCTGACCAACTCGGAAGGCGAGCGGTTCATGGAACGCTACGCGCCGACCTACAAGGATCTGGCCTCGCGCGACGTGGTTTCGCGCTGCATGACCATGGAGATCCGCGAAGGCCGCGGCGTGGGCGAGCACAAGGACCACATCTTCCTGCACCTCAACCACCTGCCGCCGGAAACCCTGCATGAACGCCTGCCGGGCATTTCGGAATCGGCGCGGATCTTCGCGGGCGTCGACCTGACCAAGGAACCGATCCCGGTGCTGCCGACCGTGCACTACAACATGGGCGGCATTCCCACGAACTACTGGGGCGAGGTTCTCGACCCGACCGCCGACAGCCCCGACGCCGTCTTCCCGGGCCTGATGGCCGTGGGCGAGGCCGGCTGCGCCTCGGTGCATGGTGCGAACCGCCTTGGCTCGAACTCGCTGATCGACCTCGTGGTCTTCGGCCGCGCCGCGGCGATCAAGGCCGGCCAGATCCTGAACCCCGCCTCGGCCAACCCGGATCTGAACAAGGCCTCGATCGACAAGGCCTTCGACCGGTTCGACGGGCTGCGCCATGCCTCGGGCGCGATCCCGACGGCCGACCTGCGCCTTGAGATGCAGAAGACCATGCAGGCCGACGCCGCCGTCTTCCGCACCGACAAGACGCTGGCCGAGGGCGTCGAGAAGATGAAGGCCGTCGCCGCCAAGCAGGGCGACCTGAAGGTCACCGACCGCAGCCTCGTCTGGAACTCGGACCTGATGGAGACGCTCGAGCTGACCAACCTGATGCCGAACGCGCTGGCGACGATCGTCGGTGCCGAGGCGCGGAAGGAAAGCCGCGGCGCCCATGCGCACGAGGACTATCCGGACCGCGACGACGTGAACTGGCGCAAGCACTCGCTGGCCTGGGTCGAGGGCAACGAGGTGAAACTGGGCTACCGCCCGGTGCATCTCGAACCGCTGACCCGCGCCGACGAAGGCGGGATCGACCTGAAGAAGATCGCGCCCAAGGCGCGGGTCTACTGAGCCGATGGCGGCGGTGACGCGCCTTGGGATGCTGGGTCTGGCGGCGGCGGCAACGCTTGCCGCCTGCGGCCCGATCCCGCGCGCCGATGCCGAGCGCGTCTGCGCCAGCCGCTTCCAGCCGACGCGCGCGCTGAGCGGCACCGTCAAGGCCGGCGTGTCGAACGGGAACCTGTCGCAGGGCTACGAGCTGGATTTCCAGCCCGGCGTCGACTTCGGCGACCCGAACGCGGGCTACACCGCCTGCGTGCAGCGCAAATCGGGCGAGTATCCGTCGCGCCCGCTCTATCAGATCGGGGGCTGAGCATGGCCCCCGCCCGACAGCCAGACCTCCGGCCAGCGATGCACGGCCGCCAGATTTCCGGAACGACTGGAAAGGACCGACCCCATGGTTGAGCTTACGCTTCCCAAGAACTCGAAGATCCGCGTCGGCAAGACCTGGCCGAAGCCCGAGGGCAAGAATGTCCGCAAGTTCCAGATCTACCGCTGGAACCCCGATGACGGCGAGAACCCGCGGGTCGACACCTATTTCCTCGACATGGACAAGTGCGGCCCGATGGTTCTGGACGCGCTGATCAAGATCAAGAACGAGATCGACCCGACGCTGACCTTCCGCCGGTCCTGCCGGGAAGGCATCTGCGGATCCTGCGCGATGAACATCGGCGGCATCAACACGCTGGCCTGCATCTATGGCCTCGACGAGGTGCATGGCGAGGTCGTCAAGATCAACCCGCTGCCGCACATGCCGGTGGTGAAGGACCTGATCCCGGACCTGACGCATTTCTATGCCCAGCACGCCTCGATCATGCCTTGGCTGGAAACCAAGACCAACCGGCCGGCCAAGGAATGGCGTCAGTCGATCGAGGACCGCAAGAAGCTGGACGGTCTTTACGAGTGCGTCATGTGCGCCTCCTGCTCGACCGCCTGCCCGAGCTACTGGTGGAACTCGGACCGCTACCTCGGCCCGGCGGCGCTGCTGCACGCCTATCGCTGGATCATCGATTCGCGCGACGAGGCGACCGGCGAGCGGCTGGACGAGCTGGAGGATCCCTTCAAGCTCTACCGCTGCCACACGATCATGAACTGCGCCAAGACCTGCCCGAAGGGTCTGAACCCGGCCAAGGCGATCGCCGAGATCAAGCGGATGATGGTCGAGCGCGTCGTCTGACGCCCGCGGCCCGGAAACAGGTCGGGGGGGGGCGCGAGCCCNGAACCAGCGCGCGGAAGACCTGATGATGAACGCGCCCTCCGAGCCGACGAACGAGCAGCTGCGCGAACTGCGGCTGCGTGTGTTGCCGAAGGACAGCTAAAGAAAACAGGTCGGGGGGGCTCGCGAGCCCCCCCGCGCCCCCCCGCGCTTCGGTGCCCCTGCCCTTCGCCGCGCTTGTCTTCGGACGAATTATGGCCCCTGTGAGCTTCCTGTAATCTTTCGCGCCGATTGAGGGCGGGAAGACCTGCCCCGGAAGCCCGCCATGCCCCATCCCCGCCTTCGCCGCCTTGCCCTTTTCGCAGCCGGGGCCCTGCTGTGCCTTGGCCTCGGCATCGCCGGGCTCGAGGCCTGGCGCGCCCGTCCCGAGGCGCTGCCGGTGCCGGCCGCCCATGTCTCGGTCCGCCTGCTCTCTGACATCCCGGTCTATGCCCCGCCGAAGGGCGTGACGCCGCGCGCGGTGGTGGTGCATTTCTCGGACGGCGAGGACGGGGTGCCCGCGGCGCTGGTGAAGGCGGGCGCGGTGGTGCTGACCGTCGACACCGAGCGCTTCCGCAAGGCGGTCGCCGACCGCGCGGTGGCCGAGCATCAGGACTGCATCTATCTCGCCGGCGATGTCGGCGACATCGCCGCGGCGGCGCAGCGCGCGCTGGGGATGAGCGATTACTTCCAGCCGATCTTCACCGGGACCGGCCCCGGCTCGACGCTGGCCTATCTGTCGTTCGGAAACGCCCCCCCGAACACCCTGACCGGCGCGATCGGCACCGGCTTCACCGACCGCATCGACATGCCGGTGCCCTTCTGCCCGGTGCCGACCATGACCCGCACCACCGCGGGCGACTGGGAGGCCGGGCTGTCGGAGCCGCTGCAGGGTCAGGCCGTGCTGTTCGCCGGGCCGCAGGACCTGCCGCGCTTCCAGGCGATGGCGAGGGGCAATCCGACGCTGGCCGTCGAACCCGATGCCGGGGCGCCGGCCGACCAGATCACAGCCGCGCTCGACCGGCTGGCCCCGCGGGGCGAGGATGCGGCGCTGCCGCTGGTGCAGCTGCCGGCGCAGTCGCGGACCGGGGCGCCGGTGCCGCCGCGCGCGCTGGCGGTGGTGCTGTCGGGCGACGGCGGCTGGCGCGACATCGACATGCAGCTGGGTGACCTGCTGCAGAAGGACGGGATCCAGGTCGTCGGCCTTGATTCGCTGCGCTACTTCTGGGCGCAGAAGCAGCCGGGCACCATCGCGGCCGACCTTTCCCGCGCCATCACCTCGGCAGACCCGTCGGGCAGGCTGCAGGTGATGCTGCTGGGCTATTCCTTCGGGGCGGACGTGCTGCCCTTCGCCCAGCCGCTGCTGCCGCAGGGGATCCGCGACCGAGTCGCCCTGACCGCGCTGCTGGCACCGGGCCGGACCACCGACTTCCGCGTCCATGTCACCGGCTGGCTGGGCGTGCAGTCCGGCAGCGCCGACATCGTGGGGGCGGTGGCCAAGCTGCCCGTCGCGACCACGCTCTGTGTCTGGGGCAAGGACGAGGGCAAGGACTCCGCCTGTTCGGATCCGTCGCTGGACTCGGTGCCGCAGATCCAGACCGCCGGCGGCCATCACTTCGATGGCAACTACAAGGGCCTTGCCGCAACGCTGCTGGACCGCTTCGCGAAGAACGCGCCCGAGGTCGCTGCGTTGCAGCGATAGCATGGCACGCATGCGGATAAATCGGTGGTCGAAGCATCGGCCGGGCCCTATCTGAGCGGGCAGGGAGGAAAGACAGACGGAGAAGATCCATGTCCTTCCACGACCCGAAGTCGGTAGTTGCCGCCCCCGCCGCCAAGGCTGCCGCCCCGGTTCCCGCGATGCCCGACTACTACATGCCCGAAGCCGCCCCGGCCCCCGAGGTGAAGGCGATCCCGGCGCTGGAGCAGATGTTCGGCTATTACGCCTGATCGTCGCCCGGCGCGACGTCCCCCCGGATACGTCGCGCGGCCGGCAACAGCCCGGCCGAACCTCCGGCCGAACGGGCTGCCCGCGCTTGACGCGCCGGCCCGTCGGCCCGAAGCTTGCGGCACCATGAGCCGAAACCGCTTCCTTCCCGCGCTGATCCTCGCCCTCGTGCCGCTTTCGGCGCTGGCCGACGAGACGCCCCCCGCCCTCTCCGACTACATCGTGTTCGGCTGCCGGCAGGGCGAGGCCGCGCTGACGCCCTTCGTCTTCCGCCGCACGCCCGGCGGCGGGATCGAGCCGGTGACCGGCGAGGGCACCGGCGACGTGACCGATGGCGGGCGCATCGTGCAGGTGACCGAACCCGAGCCCGGCACGCTGGTCGTCAGCCGCGGCGCCACCACGCTGCGGTTCAGCGGCGGAAAGATGACCACGCTTGGCCCCACCGGCGGCAGTCAGGCCACCAGCTGCCTACGCCTCGACGAGGCCTTCCTCACTGCGCTCGGCGCGGTGGCGGACGACCGGCTGAAGCAGGGCGCGGTCCCGGACGAGATCGCGGCCCTGCAGCGCGCGCATCTCGAGCGGCAGACCCGCGCCGCGGAAGCCGAGGCCGAGGCCGCCCGCACCCGCGAGGCGCGCGAGGCCGAGCGCAGCCGCCGTCAGCCCACCGTCGAGAACTGGCATATCGGCGGCGCGCCGACGGTCATCGACAACGGCCGGCCGGCCTATGACGAGACCGACCTGCTGACCGCCTACATCCTGTCGAACCGCGAGTTGCTGGACAGCGCCCCGGTCGATCCGGACCTGAGGCGCGATCTCGATGACCTCTACAACCGTCTGGAACGCCAGCTCGGTCCCGATCCGCGGCGCTGGTCGCGGCGCTGATGACCTTCGACGCGGGCCTGGCCGAGCGGCTGCGGGCACTGCTGGACGACCGGCCCGGGATCCGCGAGCAGCGGATGATGGGGGCGCTGGTCTTCCTGCAGGACGGCGCGATGATCTGCGGCGTGGCCGGGGACGACCTGCTGCTGCGCCTCGGGCCCGAGGCCGCGGCAGAGGCGCTGACCCTGCCCCATGTGCGCCCCTTCCGTCTCGGCGCCAGCCGCAGCCCGCGGAGCTTCGTGCTGGTCGAGGCAGAGGGCGTGGCCGAGGATCAGGCGCTGCGGACTGGCTGGCACGCGCCCGCCCGCGCGAGCGCTGAGCGTGGCAGCCCGGGCGAAGGCACTGCCCCGCAACGCAAGCGCCTGCCGGAAGCCGCCGCGGGTGGCAGCCGTCAGCCCGCTCGGGCCTGCCGTCCAGAGCATCGGCGCGCGAGGCATACCCCACGCACGCGTCCGCCCGATATGTCCGCCCGGGCCTTGGCAGAGGGCGCGGCAAGGACAGCCGTCACCACCACCCTCGGGCAGGGCCCTGCGCCCCGGTAACGCCCTGGTCGAGCAGGTCTTCGACGAACCAGGCGGCGAACTGCGCCCGGCCCGAGACCCCGGCCTTGGCATAGATCCGTGTCAGCTGCGCGCGCACCGTGCCGGCGGCCGCGCCGCGGATCGCCGCGATCTCGGCCACGTCGAGGCCTTTCAGCGCCAGCAGGCCGACATCGCGCTCGGCCGGGGTCAGGCCCCAGGCGGTGAACTGGCGCCCCACCACCTCGGCCAGCGCGCCGCGGGCAGTGTCCAGCGCCCGCGCCTGCGCCTGCATGTGCTCGAGTGTCCGGCGCAATTGCCAGCCCGAGAACACCACCCCAAGGATCAGCGCCACCGCGACGAGGCCTTCGAACAGGCTTTCCGGCGCGAGGGGATCGACCAGCAGATCGGCCAGAGCATCCCCGACGAAGAAGACCGCCGCCACCGCCTGAACCAGCAGCAGGCTGGCCAGGGCCAACGGTTCGCGCCGATCCGGGCGGCTGTCCGACGTGCTGCTCACGGCCGGCGGCGTCCGATCAGCATCGGTCGCACGAGGTTGCGGCGCAGCGCGCGGCTTTCCAGTGCCACCCCGGCGACATGCACCGCCGCAAGGATCAGGATCAGGTTCGCGACCACGCCATGCACCTCACCGGCGACTTCCTTCACGGGCCCATCCTCGGCGCTGTCACCCGCCGCCGCAAGCGCCGACCAGTCGCCCGCCGCGACCGCCGCCTTCTGCTCGGCGATGGTCACCGGGCTTTCGCCGCCGGTGAGGATCAGCCCGGTCAGCACGGTCAGCCCGAGGCAGGCCCAAAGCGCGTAGACCATCACCGCCCCGGCCGGGTTGTGCGAGGGATGCTCGCCCGGGCGGCCGAGCAGAACCGCGCGCAGATGCGCCAGCCCCGCGCGCGGGTTCAGCGGAAAGGACGAGAACCGCGCCTCGACCGGCCCGAGAAAGCCCCAGCCGATGCGCAGCGCCAGAAGGCCGCCCATGGCCCAGCCGATCCAGACATGGGTGATGCCGCCGGGCTTGTCGATCAGCCCGTTCAGCAGCACCCCCGCCGCCACCGCCCAATGCGTCAGGCGCACCAGCGGGTCCCAAGGGTCGGGGGGCGCGGCGGCGCCCCCCCGTTTCGAGGCCGCGAGCGAGGACCGGGGTTCAGTCATTTTCCTTGACCTTGGCGACCGTACCGGTCTTGGCGTCGATATAGACCTCGTAGAGTTTCTTCGCGGCGTCGTGGCACTTGGCCTCGATCTTGCCGTCCTCGGCCTCGAACTCTGGCGTCATGCAGCCCGCGGCCTCGAGCGCGGCCTTGGCTTCGGTCGGGTTGCCGACCTTGTCGCCGACCTTCGGCATGGCCATGGCGAGGGCCGGCAGCGCGGTGATCGCGGCGGCGAGGGCTGCGGCGCGGATGGCGGTCTGCAGCGGGGCGGTCTTCGTCATTCTGTATCCTCCGGGTGATGACCGGACGCCGGAACGGGCGCCGCGGCCCCGCCGTCCTGCCCGGCGAAACCGACGCGGTCGATGCGAGGAACGATGACGAGACAGGTCGTAAGCGGATGCTTACGCGCCCCCGTGCCGGCGCCGGATGCGCGGCAAACGAAAAGGGGCGGCCCCGCAGGACCGCCCCCTCATTCCGTCCGACCGTGGCGGCCGAGATCAGTCCTTCTCGCGGCCCTGATAGCTCAGGTCCTCGGTGTTGATGACGATCCGGGTGCCGGGGCCGATGTGCGGCGGCACCATCACGCGCACGCCGTTGTCGGCGATCGCGGGCTTGTAGGAGGACGAGGCGGTCTGCCCCTTCACCACCGGCTCGGTCTCGACGATCTCGACCACGACCTTGGCGGGCAGTTCCATCGCGATGGCGACGCCCTCGTAGGTGCGCAGGTAGACCTTGACGCCTTCCTTCAGGAACACCTTGTCGTCGCCCACCACGTCGGGGGACACGGCCAGCTGTTCGTAGGTGTTCGGCTCCATGAAGTGGAAGCCCTCGGCGTCGTCATAGAGGTAGTCGTATTCGCGCTCGTCGACCGTGGCCTTTTCCACCATCTCGGTGGTGCGCCAGCGTTCGGCGACCTTCACCCCGTCCGAGATGCGGCGCATGTCGACCGAGGTCGTGGGCGTGCCCTTGCCGGGGTGGAAGTTCTCGGCTTTGAGAACGGCATAGAGCTTGCCGTCCATCTCGACGACGTTGCCCTTGCGGAGCGAGGAGGCGATGACTTTCACGGCGCGAATTCCTTCGGCAATCTTGTGATGCGTTGGCACCCGGCGTAGGTGCGGGCGCGATCGTCAGGGCGCTAGCGCATCTGGCGGAAGATTTCCAGCACTAAGCCGAGCGACGGAGGCCCCCGATGACCGATGCCCCCTGGTGGTCCCCTGCCCGCCACGCCGACCGCCGCCCCGCGCTGATGGCCAGGAACCGCATCCAGGCCGCGATCCGCGGCTGGCTGGCGGACGAGGATTTCACCGAGGTCGATCCTGCCGCCCTGCAGGTCTCTCCGGGCAACGAGACGCATCTGCACGCCTTCGGGACCGACGCCATCGGCAACGACGGGGTCGCGCATCGCCGCTACCTGCACACCAGCCCCGAATTCGCGATGAAGAAACTGATCGCGGCCGGCGAGACCCGGATCGCGGCCTTCGCCCATGTCTGGCGCAACCGCGAGCGCGGGGTCCTCCACGCGCCCGAGTTCACCATGCTGGAATGGTACCGCGCAGGCGCAGCCTATGAGGTGCTGTTCGACGATTGCGCGGCCCTGCTGCGGATCGCGGCGACCGCCGCGGGAACCGGGACCTTCCGCTTCCGCGACGCGACCTGCGATCCCTTCGCCCGGCCCGAGCGGCTTTCGGTGGCCGAGGCCTTCCGCCGCCACGCCGGCATCGACCTGCTGGCGACCTGCGACGGGTCCGGCGGCACCGATGCCGCGGCGCTGGCGGCGCAGCTTGACGCGACGGGGGTCGCCCGCGCGGCCGATGACACCTGGTCGGACATGCTTGCGCGCGTGCTGGGCGAGAAGGTCGAGCCGCATCTGGGCCATGGCCGGGCGACGATCCTCGACCGCTACCCGGCACCCGAGGCAGCCCTCGCCCGTCGTGCGACAGACGATCCGCGCACCGCCGAGCGGTTCGAGCTTTACGCCTGCGGGGTCGAGCTGGCGAACGGCTTCGGCGAGCTGACCGACCCGGTCGAGCAGCGCTTGCGCTTCACCGCCGACATGGCCGAGAAACACCGCCGCTATGGCGAGAGCTATCCGCTGGACGAGGAACTGCTGGCGGCGCTGCCGCTGATGCCGCCGACGAGCGGAATCGCGCTGGGCTTCGACCGGCTGGTAATGCTGGCGACCGCCGCGCCGCATATCGACCTCGTGCTCTGGGCGCCGCCGGCGTGACGCCTCCGGCGGGAGTATTTGGGCCAAGCCGAAAGCACATTCGGCTTGGCTGAAATACTCCGGGGGGCGGCGCAGCCGCGGGGGCAGCGCCCCCTCCCCGGCCCGTCACGCTTGACTCCTCCGCCCCCAGCCTGTAACCCGCGCCCAATTCCCCGGAAGTTCGCGCTTCCGGTCCCATCCCGTATCCGGGGGGATCGCCGTCCGTCAGCGCGTTGCGCCCACGGGCGCCGCTTCGCTTTGATCGTTTCCGCAAGGAAGGGCTGGGGATTTCCTCACCGTCGCCTTACATCGGCGGCACGTCGCAACGCATCGGGCCAAGGAGCGCCGCCATGTTCGAGAACCTTTCCGACCGGCTCTCCGGTGTCTTCGACCGGCTGACCAAGCAGGGCGCGCTGTCGGCCGAAGACGTCGAGGTCGCGCTGCGCGAAGTGCGCGTGGCGCTGCTGGAAGCCGACGTCTCGCTGCCGGTCGCCCGCCAGTTCGTGAAGGCCGTCACCGCCAAGGCCACCGGCGCCGCGGTCACCAAGTCGATCACCCCCGGCCAGCAGGTCGTGAAGATCGTCCATGACGAGCTGATCCGCACGCTGAAGGGCGACGCGGATCCGGGCGTCCTGAAGATCGACAACCCGCCCGCGCCGATCCTGATGGTCGGTCTGCAGGGCTCGGGCAAGACCACCACCACCGCCAAGATCGCCCTGCGCCTGAAGAACCGCGACAAGAAGCGCGTTCTGATGGCCTCGCTCGACACCAACCGCCCGGCGGCGATGGAGCAGCTGGCGATCCTCGGCACCCAGATCGGCGTCGACACCCTGCCGATCGTCAAGGGCGAGAACGCCGTCCAGATCGCCAAGCGCGCCAAGCAGCAGGCGACGCTCGGCGGCTACGATGTCTACATGCTCGACACCGCCGGCCGTCTGCACATCGACGAAGTGCTGATGGACGAGGTGCAGGCGGTCCGTGACGTGGCCTCCCCGCGCGAGACGCTGCTAGTGGTCGACGGCCTGACCGGTCAGGACGCGGTGAACGTCGCGACCGAGTTCGACGGCAAGGTCGGGATCTCGGGCGTCGTGCTGACCCGGATGGACGGCGACGGCCGTGGCGGTGCGGCGCTGTCGATGCGCGCGATCACCGGCAAGCCGATCCGCTTCGTCGGTCTCGGCGAGAAGATGGACGCGCTCGAGACCTTCGAGGCCGAGCGCGTCGCCGGCCGCATCCTCGGCATGGGCGACATCGTCGCGCTGGTGGAAAAGGCGCAGGCGACCTTCGAGGCCGAACAGGCCGAGCGGATGATGAAGCGGTTCCAGAAGGGCCTCTTCAACATGAACGACCTCAAGGGCCAGCTCGAGCAGATGCTCAAGATGGGCGGCATGCAGGGTGTCATGGGCATGATGCCGGGCATGGGCAAGATGGCCAAGCAGGCCGAGGCCTCTGGCATGAACGACCAGGCGATCCGCCGCCAGATCGCGCTGATCAACTCGATGACCAAGAAGGAACGGGCCAACCCCGACCTTCTGCAGGCCAGCCGCAAGAAGCGCATCGCCGCCGGCGCCGGTCTGGACGTGGCCGAGCTGAACCGGCTGCTGAAGATGCAGAAGCAGATGGCCGACGCGATGAAGAAGCTTGGCAAGATGGGCAAGGGCGGCATGCTCAAGCAGGCCATGCAGATGTTCGGCGGCAAGATGCCGGGCGGTCTGCCCAAGGACCTGTCGAAGATGAGCCCGGCCGAGATGGAAGAGGCCGCGAAGTCTCTGCAGGGCCAGATGAGCGATCGCATGGCCGGCGGCGGCCCCGACCTGTCGAAGGCGCCGCTGCCGCCGGGCCTGTCGGGCCTTGGGGGCGGGCTTTCCGGCTTCGGGGGCTTCGGAAAGAAGAAATGACCGTCGCGCTGTCCCCCACCCCGGTCCTCGAGACCGAACGGCTGGTGCTGCGCGCGCCGCAGGGTGCCGACTGGCAGGCCTGGGCGCCGTTCTCCGGCTCGGACCGGTCGCGATTCATCGGCGGGCCGCTCGACCGGGCACAAGCGTTCCGCGCCTTCGGGCATGTGATCGGCATGTGGGCGATCCGCGGCTTCGGCAGCTTCGTCTTCACCGAGAAGGGCAGCGACGTCGCGCTCGGCATGGCCGGCCCCTGGTATCCCGAAGGCTGGCCCGAGCGCGAGATTGGCTGGACGCTGTGGTCGGCCGAGGCCGAGGGCAAGGGCTATGCCTTCGAGGCCGCCGCCGCCGCGCGTCACCATGCCTTCGCCGCCCTCGGCTGGGACACGGCCGTCAGCTACATCGATCCCGAGAACGCGCGCTCGATCGCCCTTGCGCGTCGCCTGGGCGCCGTCGAGGACCGGGGCGCCGCGCATCCGGGCGACAGGCCCTGCCTCGTCTTCCGCCACCCGACCCCGGAGGCTTGCCATGTCTGATGCCGTCACCCGCGCCGCCCAGTTGCTGCGCGAGCATCGTGAATCGATCGACCGGCTGGACGCGATCCTCGTCTACACGCTGGCCGAGCGCTTCAAGCACACCCAGTCGGTCGGCCGTCTGAAGGCCGAGCACGAGCTTCCGCCTTCGGACCCTTCGCGCGAGGCGGTGCAGATCGCCCGGCTCGAGCGGCTGTCGGAAGAGGCCGATCTCGACCCCGAGTTCGCCAAGAAATTCCTGAACTTCATCATCTCCGAAGTCATCAGGCATCACGAGAACCTGCAGAAATAACGGGCACCTGCCCGCAAACCCCATCCAAGGAGAATACCCATGTCCATGAAGATCCGTCTCGCCCGCGGTGGTTCCAAGAAGCGCCCGCACTACGCCATCGTCGCCACCGACTCGCGCATGCCGCGCGATGGCCGCTTCCTGGAGAAGCTGGGCACCTACAACCCGCTGCTGGCCAAGGACGACGAGCGCCGCGTGCAGATGAACATGGAGCGCGTGCAGTACTGGCTGTCGCAGGGTGCCCAGCCGACCGACCGTATCGCCCGCTTCCTGGAAGCCGCCGGCGTGCGCGAGAAGGCCACCCGCAACAACCCGAAATCGGCCGTCCCGGGCAAGAAAGCCACCGCCCGCGCTGCCGAGAAAGCCAAGAAGGCCGAGGCCGCTTCGGCCGAGTGATCCGTTCGGGATCATTGGCTTGACCGGCCCCGCCCCCTTCGCGCCCGACTTCGTGGAAGAGCTGCACCGGCTCTTCCACTGGCGGCGTGACGTGCGGCGGTTCCGCACCGATCCGGTCCCCGACGAGGCCTTTGCGCGCGCGCTGACGGCCTTCGCCGGGGCACCCTCGGTGGGCCTATCGGAGCCATGGCGGGTGATCCGCGTCGACAGCGCCGGGGCGAAAGCCGCGGCGCTTGCCAATTTCGAGGCCGCGAATGCCGAGGCGCTGGCCCGCCAGCAGCCCGACGCCGCCGACCTCTATGCCCGGCTGAAGCTGGCCGGGCTGCGCGAGGCGCCGGTGCATCTTGCGGTCTGGTGCGACGAGGGCACCACCAAGGGCCGCGGCCTCGGGGCCGGGACCATGCCGGAAACCCGCGCCTATTCGGTGGTCTGCGCGATCACCTGCCTCTGGCTCGCGCTGCGGGCCGAAGGATTGGGGCTGGGCTGGGTGTCGATCCTCGACCCCGAGCGGCTTCGGGCCGATCTGAAAGTGCCTGACGGCTGGCGCTTCATCGGCTATCTCTGCATCGGCTTCCCCGAGGCCGAGGAAGACCGGCCAGAGCTGGAAAAGCTTGGCTGGGAAACGCGCCGGGGCCTTCCGGCGATCGAGACGCGCTGAACGCAGCCGGGCGAGGACGACGATGACGAAACAGGACCGTGTCTGCGTGGGCGCCATCGCCGGCGCTTTCGGCGTGTCGGGCGAGGTGCGGCTGAAAAGCTTCTGCGCCGAGCCCGAGGCGATCATCGATTACGCCCCCCTCTATTCCGAAGACGGTGCGAAGGTCTTCTCGGTCAAGCTGACACGCCCCGTCACCGGCGGACTTGGCGCCCGGCTTGGCGGTGTCGCGACCAAAGAGCAGGCGGATGCGCTGAAGGGCGTGACCCTCTGGGCCGACCGGGAAAAGCTGCCCTCGCTGCCCGATGACGAATTCTACCATGCCGACCTGATCGGCCTGCCGGTGCTGGACGTCGGCGGCGTGGCGCTGGGAACGGTGCGCGCGGTGCACAACCACGGCGCAGGCGACATCCTAGAGGTGACGGGCCCCGGACGCCGCCAGCCGCTGCTGATCCCCTTCACCCGCGAGGCGGTGCCGACCGTCGACCTGACCGCGGGCCGGATCATCGCCGATCTGCCCGAAGAGATCTGAGATGAGCGACGACGATACGCCCACCCCGCCCGCTTCGGCACCCGGCCCGAAGGCGCGGGCCATGAAATCGCATGGCGCGGCGCCCACGGTGATGAAGTCGCACGGGCGGCTGGCGATCTCGACCTCGATCACGCCGCGCGCGCTGATGGAGGGGCCGGGCCGGGTCCGCGGCGCCTGGACGGCGAAGATCATCACGCTCTTCCCCGGCGCTTTCCCCGGCGTTCTGGGCGAGTCGCTGACCGGCAAGGCGCTGGACATGGGTCTGTGGTATCTGGAAACCATCGACCTGCGCCCCTTCGGCGAGGGCAAGCACCGCAACGTCGACGACACGCCCGCGGGCGGCGGCGCAGGCATGGTGCTGAAGGCCGACGTGGTCGCGCGCGCCATCCAGGAAGCGCAGACCGGCGCGCCCGCCGACCGTGCCGCCTGGCCGGTGATCTATCTCTCGCCGCGCGGCAAGCCGTTCGATCAGGCCTGCGCGCAGCGCCTGAGCCGGGCCGAGGGCGTCACCCTGCTTTGCGGCCGGTTCGAGGGCGTCGACGAGCGCGTGCTGGAGGCTTACGGGGTCGAGGAGATCAGCCTTGGCGACTTCGTCCTGACCGGGGGCGAGATCGCGGCACAGGCCTTGATCGACGCGACGGTCCGGCTTATACCGCGCGTGCTCGGGAATCAGGCGTCCACCGAGGAGGAATCCTTTTCGGACGGACTTCTTGAACACCCGCAGTATACGAAACCCACCGTCTGGAATGGCCGCGCGATCCCGGAAATTCTTCAATCCGGTCACCATGCGCGAATTGCCGACTGGCGACGGGCCATGGCCAAAAGGCTGACGAAAGAACGCCGTCCTGATCTCTGGCGGGCGTGGTGTGCCAAGCACAACACGGACCCGGATGAAGACCGAGAGCTCTGAGGACGCCTCACCTTCGCGGACAACACCGCGAGCAAACAAGGAGACTGGCGATGAACCTTATCGCTCAGATCGAGGCCGAACAGATCGCGGCTCTCGGGAAGTCCATCCCGGACTTCAAGGCCGGCGACACGATCCGCGTCGGCTACAAGGTGACCGAAGGCACCCGTTCGCGCGTGCAGGCCTATGAGGGCGTCTGCATCGCCCGCAAAGGCGGCGCGACGATCTCGGCCTCGTTCACCGTGCGCAAGATTTCCTTCGGCGAAGGCGTCGAGCGCGTGTTCCCGCTGTACTCGACCAACATCGACTCGATCGAAGTGGTCCGTCGCGGTCGCGTGCGTCGTGCGAAGCTGTACTACCTGCGCTCGCGTCGCGGTAAGTCGGCGCGTATCGCCGAAGACACCAACTACAAGCCCAAGGCCGAGTGAGGAGCTGACCCATGCGTGACGGCATCCACCCCGACTATCACTTCATCAACGTGAAGATGACCGACGGCAGCGTCTATCAGGTCCGCTCGACCTGGGGCAAAGAGAACGACACCATGTCGCTCGACATCGACCCGCTGGCCCACCCCGCCTGGACTGGCGGTTCGGCCCGCCTGATGGACACCGGCGGCCGCGTGTCGAAGTTCAAGAACAAGTACGCCGGCCTCGGCTTCTGAGCCAAAGCTGCAGCGAACAGGACAGGCGCGCCCCCGGGCGCGCCTTTTCCGTTTCAGGAGCATCTTCGGGGCCTTGCTCTTGCGCCGGATCAAAATGCGTGAACACGTGTTCATGTATCGAATCCTCGCCGCGAGCCCATGCCCCACGATCACGCCCACCCCGCCCCCGCGCACGATGACCATGGCCACAAGCAGTGCCGGCATGGGCGCTCCGATGGCCATGGGCATTCGCATGGCCATGACCACGGGCACGATCACGGGCCGGGGCACAGCCACGCACCGGAGCTGACGGCCAGCAACGAGAAGATCGTGCTGGCCGCCGCGATCCTGACCGCGGGCTTCATGCTGGCCGAGGTCGTGGGCGGGCTCATGTCCGGCTCACTCGCGCTGATCGCCGATGCCGGGCACATGATGACCGACGCCGCCGCGCTGACGCTCGCCTGGGCCGCCTTCCGCTTCGGCCGCCGCGGGCGCTCGGCCCGCAAGACCTTCGGCTATCACCGCTTCGAGGTGCTGGCCGGCTTCGTCAACGCGCTGGTGCTGATCGTGCTGACCGCCTGGATCGTCTACGAGGCGATCCGCCGGCTGATGGAACCGCATGTCGTCCTGACCGGCCCGATGTTCTGGGTCGCGGTTGCGGGGCTGGGCGTGAATGCCCTGGTGTTCTGGGTCCTGAGCCGGGGCGCGACCGACCACGTGAACATCAAGGGCGCGATGCTGCATGTGATGGGCGACCTTCTGGGTTCGGTCGCCGCGATCGCCGCGGCGCTCGGGATCTGGGCCACGGGCTGGAGCTGGCTCGACCCGGTGCTGTCGGTGCTGTTGTCGGCGCTGGTGCTGCGCTCTGGCTGGGCGCTGTTGCGCGCCTCGATGCACATCCTGATGGAGGGCACGCCCGAGGGTGTCGAGACCGAAGCGATCCGCCACGAGCTGGAGCAGTTGCCCGGCGTCGCCTTCGTCGAACATGTCCATGTCTGGTCGATCACCTCGGGCAAGGCGATGGCGACGCTGCATCTGGGCGTGACCGACGGCACCGATCCCTTCGCGGTGAAGGCTGCGGTCCGGGACGCGCTTCAGCACCACTTCGGCATCGGCCACACGACGATCGAGATCGACCCGCAGCCCGGCTTCACCTGCCATCTCGCGCGGGGTCACGCATGAGCCGCGCCGACGCGACCGCGGACGGGGACGAGATCACCCTTCTGGCCGAGACCTTCCGGCTTCTGGGCGATCCGACGCGGCTCAGGATCCTGATCGCCTGCCTCGGGGGGCCGATGGCCGTCGGCGCCATCGCAGAGGCGGTGGGAGCAAGCCAGACGCTGGTCAGCCACCACCTGCGGCTCTTGCGGGCCGCCCGTCTGGTGCGCGGCGAGAAGCAGGCGCGGCATGTGCTCTACGCCCTGACCGACGCCCATGTCAGCCAGATGCTGCGCGACATGATCGACCATGCCCGCGAGGACGACCACGAGCCTGCGGCCCCGATGCCGCAGCCCGAGGGAATGACGCGCTGAATCGGGACTTGCCCACAGGCTTTCACTTTCCATCGCGCACCCCTCAACATATAGTCGGTGGCCACGGGCTAGGGGCACACGGATAGACATCGGGGGATTCGGTTTGGCGCACATCATCGTCACCGGAAACGAAAAGGGCGGCTCGGGGAAGTCGACGACCAGCATGCACGTGGCCACGGCGCTGGCGCGGATGGGCTGGCGCGTGGGGGCACTCGACCTCGACGTGCGGCAAAAGAGCTTCGGGCGCTACCTCGAGAACCGCCGGGCCTTCATGGCGCGCGAAGGGCTGGTGCTGCCGACGCCCGAGTATCGCGAACTGCCCGAGATCGACCAGGCGCTGGTCGGCCCGAACGACAACATCTTCGACATGAAGCTGTCGGCGGCCGTGGCCGAGCTGGACGAAGGCTGCGACTTCATCCTGATCGACTGCCCCGGCTCGCACACGCGGCTGAGCCAAGTCGCGCATTCGCTGGCCGACACGCTGATCACGCCGCTGAACGACAGCTTCATCGACTTCGACCTGCTGGCGCGCACCGATCCCGACTCGGGCAAGGTGCTCGGCCCCTCGATCTATTCCGAGATGGTCTGGAACGCCCGCCAGCTGCGCGCCCGCGCGGGCCTCAAGCCGATCGACTGGATCGTGCTGCGCAACCGTCTTGGCGCCCAGCACATGCACAACAAGAAGAAGGTCGGCGAGGCGCTGTCGTCGCTGTCGCGCCGCATCGGCTTCCGCGTCGCGCCCGGCTTCTCAGAGCGCGTGATCTTCCGCGAACTGTTCCCGCGGGGCCTGACGCTGCTGGACCTGAAGGACATCGGCGTCGAGAACCTGAACATCTCGAACGTCGCGGCCCGGCAGGAGCTGCGCGACCTGATGAAGGAACTGAAGCTGCCCGAGGTCACGCCGGACTTCTGAACGGGCTTGGCCAGCGGCGGGCGCGGAGCGCGGCCCGCCGGGGATGCTCTCCCGTCACCAGATCGCCAAGGCGCAGCACGAAGGCGTCGCAGCCCGGGCGGGCTGGGGGAAACAGGCGCCGAAGGAAACCCATGTCTTCTCCTGTCGTCATTCGGGCGGCAGGATGGTCAGGACCCGGGGCAACGGCGTGGCGCGGCCCGGCCAGGGCCGGACCGATCCCACGGCATTCTCTGAAAATCAGGCCGACAGGAATTCGCGCACGAAAGGCGTGGCCGGGCGGGCGCGCAGGTCCTGCGGGCGGCCGATCTGCTCGATCCGGCCCATCGACATCACCACCACCAGATCCGCCAGCGCCATCGCCTCGTCCTGGTCATGGGTTACGAAGACGGTGGTCAGTCCGGTCGCATCGTGGATCTCGCGCAGGCCGGTGCGCAGCTCCTTGCGGACCTTGGCGTCGAGCGCCCCGAAGGGCTCGTCCAGAAGCAGCATCCGCGGCTCGATCGCCAATGCGCGGGCCAGGGCCACGCGCTGGCGCTGGCCCCCGGACAACTGCGAAGGATAGCGCTTGCCGATGTCAGGCAGCTGGATCAGCGTTAGAAGCTTCTGAACCCGCCGCTCGATCTCGGCCGCCGGCGGACGCTCGCGCCGCGGGCGGGCGCGCAGGCCATAGGCGATATTGTCGAAGACGGTCATGTGCCGGAACAGCGCGTAGGACTGGAAGACGAAGCCTGCCCGCCGTTCCTGCACGGAAAGACCCGTCGCATCGCGCGCGTCGAACATCAGACGCCCGGCATCGGGGTAGTCGAGCCCGCCGAGGATGCGCAGCAGCGTGGTCTTTCCCGACCCCGAGGGGCCGAGCAGTGCCACCAGCGCCCCCGATGGGATCGACAGGCTGACCGGGTGCAGCGCCACGGTCTGGCCGAAGGTCTTGGCGATTTCGTCGATCTCGATATGCATGCGGGACCTCAATGGCGAAGGGTGGCGGCCAGCTGGTCGGCGAAGCGCCATTCCAGCGCGGTCTTCACGGCCAGCGTCACCAGCGCGAGCGCGGCAAGGACGGCAGCGAGGGTGAAGGCGGCGGTCGAAAGATATTCGTTGTAGAGCATCTCGATCGCGATCGGCATCGTCGCGGTCTCGCCCCGGATCCGGCCCGAAACGACGGTGACCGCCCCGAACTCGCCCATCGCCCGGGCGTTGCACAGCAGCACGCCGTAGAGCAGCGCCCAGCGGATGTTCGGAAGCGTCACGGTGAAGAACACGCGCCAGCCCCCTGCCCCCAGCGTCAGCGCGGCCTCTTCCTCGGTCCGGCCCTGCTCGATCATCACCGGGATCAGCTCGCGTGCGATGAAGGGGAAGGTGACGAAGAGCGTGGCCGCGACGATGCCCGGCAACGCGAAGACGATGGGGAAGCCCGCGGCGACGAACCAGTGGCCCACCGCGCTGTTCGCGCCGAACAGAAGCACGAGGCACAGGCCCGCGACCACCGGCGAGACCGAGAACGGCAGGTCGATCAGCGTGATCAGGAAGGCCTTGCCGCGGAAATCGAACTTGGTGATCAGCCAGGCGGCGGCCACGCCGAAGACCGCGTTCAGCGGCACCGAGATGGCAGCGACCCAAAGCGTCAGCCGGATCGCCGCCCGCGCGTCGGGCTCGTGCAGCGCCTGAACGACGCCAGCGAATCCGTCCGAGAAGGCCTCGGCGAAGACCACGACGAGCGGGGCGAAGAGCAGCAGGGCAAGGATCGCGATCACGGTCAGGATCAGGCCCGCGCGGAACAGCGGGGTTTCGGTCGTCACCTCGCGGCGGGCGAAGCGCGGGGCGGCAGAGGCGTCAGACATGACCGATTCTCCGGCGGCTCCAGACCTGGACCGCGTTGATGAGCAGCAGCAGCGCGAAGGAAATCAGCAGCATCGCGATCCCGATCGCCGCGGCGCCGCCATAGTCAAATTCCTCGAGGCGGATGACGATCAGCAGCGGCGCGATCTCGGTCTTCATCGGGATGTTACCGGCGATGAAGATGACCGAGCCGTATTCGCCGACCGACCGTGCAAGCGCCAGCGCGAAGCCGGTCAGCGCCGCGGGCGTCAGCGCCGGCAGCACGACATGGCGCAGCGTGTGGGCCCGGCTTGCGCCCAGCGTGGCCGAGGCTTCCTCGACCTCGCGGTCGAGATCCTCGATCACGGGCTGCACGGTGCGGGTGACGAAGGGCAGTCCCACGAAGATCAGCGCGACGAGGATACCCCATTGCGTATAGGCGATGCGCTGGCCGAACTCCTTGGCGATCTCGCCGAAGGCGCCGTTCGGGGCGTAAAGCGCGGTCAAGGCGATCCCGGCGACGGCGGTGGGCAGCGCGAAGGGCAAATCGACCGCCGCGTCGATCAGGCGGCGGCCCGGAAAGCGGTAGCGCACCAGCACCCAGGCCAGCGCGACACCGAAGACCAGGTTGAACATCGCCGCGATGAGCGCCAGCCGGAACGACAGGAACAGCGCCGAGGCCACGCGCTCGGTCGCGATCGTGGCCCAGATCTGCGCCGGGCCGAAGGACAGGCCCCGCGCGATCAGGGCCGCCATCGGCAGCAGCACCACCAGCGACAGCAGGGTCAGGGTGATCCCGCCCGCCAGCCCGAGACCGGGCATGGGCGAGCGGGCGACAAGGCGGGGCCAGGCGCGGGTCATGTCATTTCGCCGTGTAGATCTGGTCGAAGATGCCGCCATCCCCGAAATGCTCGGGCTGCACCTTCTTCCAGCCGCCGAAATCCTCGATCGTCACAAGGTCCAGCTTGGGAAAGCGGTCCACATCCGCCGACTCGGCCGCCGAGGCATCCCAGGCGCGGTAGTAGTTCTTGAAGGCCAGCGCCTGCGCCTCGGGCGAATAGAGGTAGTTCAGATAGTCCTCGGCCAGCGCCCGCTGCTCCGGCGTCTTGATATTGGCCTCGACCAGCGCCACCGGCGGCTCTGCCAGCACCGAAACCGAGGGCACGACGATGTCGAACTGATCTTCGCCCAGCTCGGCCAGCGCCAGATAGGCCTCGTTCTCCCAGGCCAGCAAAACGTCGCCGATGCCCCGCTGCGCGAAGGTCGTGGTCGCGCCGCGAGCCCCGGTGTCGAGCACCGGCACATGGGTGAACAGCTCTTTAACGTATTCCTTGGGGTCCTTGCCGTTCTTCTCGGCCCAGGCCCAGGCGGCAAGGTAGTTCCAGCGCGCCCCGCCCGAGGTCTTCGGGTTCGGCGTGATGACCTCGACCCCGTCCTTGGTCAGGTCGCCCCAGTCCTTGATGCCCTTCGGATTGCCGTCGCGCACCAGGAAGACGATGGTCGAGGTATAGGGGGACGAATTGTGCGGCAGCTTGCCCTGCCAGTCGGCGGGAAGCTTGCCCGCATCGGCGATACGGTCGATGTCCGACGCTAGCGCCAGCGTGACCACCTGCGCATCGAGCCCGTCGATCACGGCGCGCGCCTGTGCGCCCGAGCCGCCGTGCGACGCCTGAAGCTGCGCCGCGTCATGCCCCTCGGCCTTCCAGTGGTCTTCGAAGATAGCGTTGTAGGCGCGGTAGAATTCGCGCGTCGGGTCATAACTGACGTTCAGCAGCGATTGCGCCTGGGCGGTCAGCGGGGTGGACAGCAGCAGCGCTGCCAGCGCGGAAAGGGTGAGCTGTTTCATGGGTCCTGCCTCAGCGGCTGCGGTTTCGGGTCTGGAGCGCCTCGATGCGCGGGGTCCAGTTGCGGCGGTCCCGGCCTTCGAGCAACTCGGCCACGGCGCCTGCAGGGTCGCGGCTGAACACGGTCAGCGTGCGGCCATTGACGCGGTGGGCGCGTCCGGTGCGGCGGTCGACAAGCTGGATCGAATAGAGCGGCGCCGGCGTTTCGGCGGCCGCGATATGTCCCGAGGCGGGTCCGCCCCAGCCATGGATCGAGATGGTCATCTCTGGTGCCTCCATCTGCCACCGGCACCGTGCCGGGGATGGCTTAATTACGACCAACTCGCTCGTGTTTATCAAGCGAATAAACACGTCAATCTTTGTCGTGATTTTGGGGAATTATTCTCTTTCGACGCGGACGCGCAGAAGCGGATACCGCGCAGGAAACCCCGCCCGCCGCGACGAGTCAGAGCCAATCATCTGATAAGATGCGTGTTTTCCGCTACACTGCGGCGGGGGCCTGCAGCACGGTTTCGGCCACGCTGGGCTGCGCCACCAGATCGGCCAAGGTAAGCGACTCGATCAGGACGAGGTAGGACCAGAACACTTCCGCGAACAGGCGCCGGATCCGGCAGCTGTTCTCGTCCGAACAATCCTCGCAGCGCTGGTAGGCCCGGCGCGAGAGGCAGGGCAAGGGCGCGATCGGCCCGTCGATCAGCCGCAGCATCTCGGACAGCTGGACGCTGGCCGCAGGCTTGATCAGCTCATAGCCGCCGGCCCGCCCGCGGGTCGAGGCGATGATCCCGGCATTGCGGATTTCGAGCAGGATGTGTTCGAGAAAGCGCTTGGGCGCGCCCGACCGCTTGGCGATCTCTTCGATGCGCAAGGCAGAGCCATCGCCTGCCTTCTCGTCGGCAAGCACCATGAGCGCCTTGAGCGCGTATTTGGCCTTCTGCGTGATCATTCCTCACCCCTAGCCCCAATCCGGAAGGGAATCAACGCGCTCGGGCGGGGTTGGAATAAATCTACACCAAACCTATCGACATTTAGATGTTTTCTGGCATCCTCGCGACTCGCAGCCCCAAGGGAGACCGGAATGGACCAGCTCGACCTGATCGATCGCAAGATCCTCTCGGAACTGATGACCGATGCGACCCTGCCGATCGCGCAGATCGCCGACCGGGTGGGCCTGTCGCAGACCCCCTGCTGGAAGCGGATCCAGAAGCTCGAGGCGGCGGGAATCATCACCCGGCGCGTGGCCGTGGTGGACCCCGCGCGGATCGGACTGGGACTGACGGTCTTCGTGGGGATCGAGGCTGCGGATCATACGCCCGAGTGGCGCGACACCTTCACTCGGACCGTCGCGCGCCTGCCCGAGGTCATGCAGGCCTTCCGGCTGGCCGGTGAAATGGACTACCTGCTGCGCGTCGCGGTCAGCGACATGGAAGGCTACGACCGGTTCTACAAAACGCTGACCGATGCCGTTCCGGTCAAGAACCTGACTTCGCATTTCGCGATGGAATGGCTGAAATCCTCGACGGTCTACCCGCTCGACACCGTCAACAGGTAGCGCCGGGGCGCGGGCAACAGGAAACGCCCGGGCGCGGGGGGCCCGGGGGGGGGGCTCGCCCCCCGACCTTGTTTTCGTCAGCCGCGCAGCGTGCCGCCGGTTGCCTTGGCCACCTTCTCGACGATCTTCGCCGACACCGCCGCAATGTCCTCTTCGGTCAGCGTCTTGTCGGTCGGCTGCAGCCGCACGGTCAGGGCGAGGCTCTTCTTGCCCTGCCCCATCTGCGCCTCGGCCGCGGGTCCGGTGAACTGGTCGAAGACGCGCACGCTGTCGATCAGCGCCTTGTCGGCCCCGGCTGCGGCGTTGACCGCCGTCAGCGCCTCGACACCCGCGTCCAGCACGAAGGCGAAGTCGCGCTCGACCGCCTGCAGGTCCAACAGCTTCAGCGCGGGCCGGGTGGCGGATTTCACCTTCGGGAACGGCACCGATTCCGGCAGCACCGTGAAGGCCACCGCCGGGCCCTTCACGCCCATCTCGCGCAGCACCTTGGGATGCACCTCGCCAAAGACCGCCATCGCGTTCGGCCCTAGCGCGATCACGCCCGAGCGGCCCGGGTGGAACCAGCCCGGCACCTTGCGGGTGACCTGCACCCGCGCGGGCGCGCCGATCGCGGACAGCACCGCCTCGGCGTCGGCCTTGGCATCGTAGAGGTCGACGGGACGGCGCGTCCCGAACGTGTCCCGCTGGGCCGAGGCGCCGACCAGCAGGCCCGCCGCCGCCAGCCTCTGCTCGCCCGGCTCGCCGCCCGCGAAGACCGGGCCGATCTCGAACAGCGCCAGATCCGCGAAGCCCCGCGCCTGGTTGCGCGCTGCCGCCGCCAGCAGGCCCGGCAGCAGGTCGGGCCGCAGGTGGGTCATTTCCGAGGAAATGGGGTTCTCGATCCGCACCGCGTCCGAGCCGCCGCCGAACAGCGCCGCCGAAGCGCCGTCGATGAAGCTGTAGGTGACGCATTCATTGTAGCCGAGGCTCGCCAGCGCCCGGCGCGCGGTCTTCTCGCGCATCTGCATCGGCGTCAGGATCGGCTGCGGCACGCCTGCGGCTTCCCGCGCCATAGGCTTGCCCTCGAGCTTCGTCAGCGAGGCGATCCGCGCAACCTCTTCGACCAGATCCGCCTCGCCCAGCACATCGGGACGCCAGCTGGGCGGCGTCGCCATGTCGCCGTCCATCACGAAGCCCAAGGCTTCCAGCGTCTGGCGCTGGGTTTCCGGCGCGATCTCCATCCCCACCAGGCTGATGACACGCGCGGTGTCCAGCTTGTAGGCCCGCGTGGTGTCGGGGGCGGCACCGGCGGTCACGACGTCTGAAGCCTCGCCGCCGCAGAGATCGAGGATCATCCGCGTCGCCAGTTCCATGCCGTCGGCGGTGAAGGCCGGATCGATCCCGCGCTCGAAGCGATAGCGCGCGTCCGAGTTGATGCGTAGGGCGCGGCCCGTCGTGGCCGTGCGGATCGGGTCGAAGAACGCGGCTTCCAGGAAGACCTCGGTGGTCTCGTCCGAACAGCCGGTCTCTTCGCCACCCATCACGCCGCCAAGGCTTTCCACCTTCTCGCCGGCCGCGATCACGGTCATGCCGGGCTTCAGCGCATAGGTCTTGCCGTCGAGCGCCAGCAGGCTCTCGCCCTCGCGCGCCGAGCGGACGGTGAGCCCGCCCGCGACCTTGCCGGCATCGAAGACATGCAGCGGCCGGTTCAGGTCGAAGGTGAAGAGGTTGGTGATGTCCACCAGCACCGAGATCGGACGCAGGCCGATCGCGGTCAGGCGCTGTTGCAGCCAGTCCGGCGAGGGGCCGTTCTTCACGCCGCGGATCACCCGGCCGAGGAAATGCGGGCAGGCTTTTTCACTGACCTCGGGGGCCAGCGTCACCGGCACCGGGCAGGGGAAGGTGCCCGCGACCGGCTCGACCTTGAGCGGTTTCAGGACCCCGAGGCCCCGCGCCGCGAGGTCGCGCGCGATGCCGCGCACGCCCAAGGCATCGGGGCGGTTCGGGGTAATCTTGATGTAGATCATCGGATCGACCGCGGCGGGGCGGTTCGCGGCCAGCCAGTCGACGAACTTCTGGCCAACCTCGCCCGAGGGCAGCTCAATGATCCCGCCGTGCTCGTCGGAAAGCTCCAGCTCGCGCTCCGAGGCCATCATGCCGTGGCTTTCGACGCCGCGGATCTTTCCGACGCCGAGCGTGGTGTCGATGCCGGGGACGTAGTCGCCGGGCTTGCACAGCACGACGGTGATGCCGGCGCGGGCGTTCGGGGCGCCACAGACGATCTGCTTTTCACCCTCGTCGGTCATCACGCGGCAGACCCGCAGCCGGTCGGCATCGGGGTGCTGCTCGGCATGCACGACCTTCGCCAGCGTGAAGGTTTCCAGCTTGGCGGCGGGGTTCGTGACCTCCTCGACCTCGAGCCCGAGGTCGGTCAGCGCATAGAGGATCTCGTCGAGGCTCGCCTCGGTCTCGAGATGGCCCTTCAGCCAGGAGAGGGTGAATTTCATGTCAGATCTCGATCTTCTTGACGGCCGTCGCGACGTCGCCGGTGTTCGGGGTGTTGCGCGGCTCGATGATCATCAGATGCACCTCGTCGGCGGCCATCGGGCAATGCTCGACGCCCGCGGGCACCACGAACATCTCGCCCGCACCCAGCGTCACGTCGCCCTCGCGCATCTGGATCGTCATGGTCCCCTTCAGGACCAGGAACAGGTCGTCGGTGTCGTCATGGGAATGCCAGACGAACTCGCCCTGCGCCTTCACGACCATCACGTCGTTGCCGTTGTACTGAGCGACGATCTTCGGCGACCAGTGCTCGGAGAAGGTCGAAAGCTTCTCGGCCAGATTGACGGGCTTCATGCCGATACCCCGCCGAAGACGGTCGGCACATCAAGCGGCGTGAAGCCGTAGTGCTTGAGCCACCGCAGGTCGCTCTCGAAGAAGGCGCGCAGGTCGGGGATGCCGTATTTCAGCATCGCCATCCGGTCGATGCCCATGCCGAAGGCAAAGCCCTGCCACTCGGCCGGGTCGACATTCGCCGCCGCCAGCACCTTGGGGTGCACCATGCCCGAGCCCAGAACCTCCATCCAGCCGTCGCCCTCGCCGATGCGCAGCTGGCCATCGACCCAGGAACACTGGATGTCGACCTCGGCCGAGGGCTCAGTGAAGGGGAAGTGCGAGGCGCGGAAGCGCGTCTTCACCTTCACGCCGAAATAGGCGGTGAAGAATTCTTCCAGCACCCATTTCAGGTTCGCCATCGAGATATCCTTGCCGATGGCGAGGCCCTCGATCTGGTGGAACATCGGCGTATGGGTCTGGTCCATGTCCATGCGGTAGACGCGGCCCGGGGCGATGACGCGGATCGGCGCGCCCTGTTCGGTCATCGCGCGGATCTGCACCGGCGAGGTGTGGGTGCGCAGGACATGCGGCGGGCGGTTGTCGCCCTCGGCCCGCGCCATGAAGAAGGTGTCGTGTTCCTGCCGGGCGGGGTGTTCCGGCGGGATGTTGAGGGCGTCGAAGTTGAACCAGTCGCTTTCGACCTGCGGGCCTTCGGCCACGGCGAAGCCCATGTCGGCGAAGATCGCGGTCACCTCGTCCATCACCCGGCTGACGGGGTGGATCGTGCCCATGCGACGGGGGCGGCCCGGCAGGGTGACGTCGAGCCACTCGGCCTTCAGGCGTTCATCCAGCGCGGCATCGGCCAGCGCCGCCTTCTTGGCGCGCAGCGCCGCGTCGATCTCGTCCTTCAGGCGGTTCAGCGCGGCGCCGGTGGTCTGGCGCTCTTCGGGGCTCATCCTGCCCAGCTCGCGCATCATCAGGCTGATCTCGCCCTTCTTGCCCAGCGCCGCCAGCCGCAGCTCTTCCAGCGCACCCTCGTCGCCCGCGCCCGAGACGCCTTCCAGATATTTGGCCTTCAGCGCGTCGAGCCCGTCCATGATCCGCGTCCTCAAAGAATTGCGCGCCCCTGCTAGCAAGCGGGGCGCGCGAAGTCAAAGCGGCGTGGCGTTGGGCGCGCCTTACTTCCAGATCGTCGGGTCGACGCCCTTCGCCAGACCCGGGTGATCCGACAGGTGGAAGCGCGGCTGCTTGCCGATCAGGCGCTGGTTCAGATAGCTGCGCGTCACCGCCGCGACCGTGCCCGACAGCGCCACGATCGCGATCAGGTTGATCGTCGCCATCAGCCCCATCGCCGCATCGGCGAAGTTGAAGACGGTCGCGACCGCCTGCATCGCGCCCCAGACCACCATCAGCAGCGCCACGGCCCGCAGCACCGAGAGCCCGGCCTTGTTGCCGAGGCCCAGGAAGTCCATCGCGTTCTCGGCATAGGCGTAGTTGCCGATGATCGAGGTGAAGGCGAAGAAGAAGATCGCCACCGCGATGAAGATGTCGCCGAAGCTGCCGAAGTGGTGCTCCAGCGCGGACTGGGTCAGCGCGGTGCCGGTGATGCCCGAGCCCGGCTCGACCACGCCCGACAGCAGGATCATGATCGCCGTCGCGGTGCAGACCAGCAGCGTGTCGATGAAGACCCCCAGCGCCTGCACGAAGCCCTGGCTCGAGGGGTGGTGCGGATCGGGGGTGGCCACGGCGGCGATGTTCGGGGCCGAGCCCATGCCCGCCTCGTTCGAGAAGAGCCCGCGCTTGATGCCGTTCATCGCCGCGGCGGCGATCCCCCCCGCGATGCCGCCCGCGGCCTGCCCAAGCCCGAAGGCGCCGCCGACGATCTGGCCCAGCACCGCCGGCACCTCGGTGATGTTCAGCGCCAGCACCACGATCGCCAGCAGCAGGTAGATCCCGGCCATGAACGGCACCACGATCTCGGCCACGCGGGCGATCTGCGGGATGCCGCCGAAGATGATGATCGCGGTCAGCACCGCAAGGCCAAGGCCCACGGCCAGTTTCGGCACGCCGAAGGCGCCCTCGAAGGCCTCGGCGATCGAGTTCGCCTGCACCGCGTTGAACACCAGACCGAAGGCGATGATCAGGCAGACCGAGAACACCGCCCCCAGCCAGGGCATCCCCAGCCCGCGCGCGATATAGAAGGCGGGACCGCCGCGATACATCCCGCCCGCGCCGTGGGTCTTGTAGAGCTGCGCGAGCGTGCTTTCGGCATAGGCCGTGGCCATGCCCACCAGCGCGACCATCCACATCCAGAAAACCGCCCCCGGGCCGCCAAGGTAGATCGCCACCGCGACGCCGGCGATGTTGCCGGTGCCGACGCGGCTGGCGAGGCTGACGGTCAGCGCCTGCAGCGGCGAGATGCCGTTCTTGTCACTTTCGCCAGAGCCCATCACGCAGCAAAACATCTCGGGGAAGTGGCGGAACTGCAGGAAGCCGAGGCGAATCGTGAAGTACAGCCCGACGGCAAGCAGGCCGTAGATCAGGACATAGCCCCAGAAGATCGTGTTCAGGAAATCGATGATCGGGTCCATACGGGGCCTCGCTGCAAATTGATGCGTCGGCACCAACCTGCCAAGGGACGATCGGTTCGGAAAGACTTTTCCAAAAGGTATCAATTGCCGAAGGGTCGTTGCCTTGCCTGCGGCGCCGCCCTAACATTGTTGGCACTGCAACCGATCGGGAGCCAGATGCCGACTCCGCACGAACGACTGGGCCGTCGCCTCCAGCACTCGGCCCGCGCATGGCGCAGGGCCGTGAACGCCAAGCTTGCACCGCTCGACCTCACCGAGGCGACCTGGCTGCCGCTTCTTTACCTTCACCGCGCCGAACGCCCCGTGCGTCAGGTCGACCTTGCCGAGTTCCTGTCGCTGGACCGGTCCTCGGTGGTGCGCCTCGTCGACACGCTCGAAGGGGCGGGGCTGGTGAAGCGCAGCGAGGATCCGCTGGACCGCCGCGCCAAGCGCCTGACCCTGCAGGAAGCCGCGCTTCCGATCGTCAAGCTGGCCGAATCCGCGGCGACCGAGGTGCGCGAGCACGTGCTGGACGGGCTCACCGCGCTCGACATCGATCTGGCGAACCGGGTGCTCGAACATATCCTCGACCGGCTGCCCTCGATCCCCGACGACCCGATGGACAGGGTCTGACCCATGGCCGTCGGGGCGGATGCCACTTTCCCCCTGACGGGACCGCCCCGCCGCCTGCCCCTTTGGAGCCTGGTTCTGATCAGCTTCTCTGGCACGCTGGGAATGCACATCTTCATTCCCGCCCTGCCGCTGGCCGGCGCCGAGCTTGGCGCCGGTGCGGGCGGGATGCAGATGACGATCTCGCTCTACATCCTCGGGCTGGCCGTCGGGCAACTGCTCTATGGCCCGGTGTCAGACCGCTACGGACGGCGGCCACCGCTGCTGGCGGGCCTCGCGCTCTATGCCGCGGCCGGGATCCTTGCCGCCTCGGCGCAGGGGCTGCCGGCGCTGGTCGCGGCACGGGTGTTTCAGGCCCTTGGCGGCTGCGCGGGTCTGGTGCTGGCCCGCGCCATGGTCCGCGACATCGCCCCGCCGCGCGAGGCGGCCGGGCAACTGGCCGCGCTGAACATGATCGTGGCCATCGGCCCGGCGCTGGCGCCGCTGGCCGGCGGACTGCTGGCCAGCCTGCTGGGATGGCGGTCGATCTTCGGCTTCCTTTCGGCGCTCGGCGTGCTGTGCATGGCCGTCGCGCTCTGGGTCATCCCCGAAACGCATCGCGGCGCCCGCGTGACCGGGCTTCTGGGCGCGAACCGCGCGCTGATCGGCGATCCCGCTTTCCGGCTGCTGGCGCTTGGCGGCTCCTGCGCGACGACCTCGCTCTACGCCATCGTCGCCACCGCGCCCTTCGTGCTCACCCACCGTCTGGGGTTCGAGCCCGGGGTGCTGGGGCTTGCCCTCGGCATCGTCATCCTCGGGGTGACCTCGGGCAGCCTCGCGGCGCGCAGGCTGCTGCGACGGGTCGCGATGCCGCGGATGCTGGTCCTGGCGACGCTGGGGGCCACGACGGCCGCCCTCCTTGCGCTGGGGCTGGCAGCCTTCGCCCCGATGACGCTCGCGCTCTACCTCGCGCCGCTCTTCGCCTATACCTTCTGCGCAGGCCTCACGAGCCCGGTCGCCGCGACCTCGGCGCTCAGCGTCAGGCCAGACCTCGCCGGCGCGGCCTCGGGGCTGTACGGCTTCGCACAGATGGGCTTCGGAGCGCTGGCCTCGGCCGTGGCCGGGCTGGGCGCGGATCCGGCGGTCTCGGCCGCGCTGTTCCTCGTCGCCTCGGCGCTGACGGCGCAGATCTGCTTCCGGCAGGTGATCCGCAGCGGCCGGATGCCGGACTGATACCACAGCCGCAGACCTGAAAGGGAAAGGGCCCCGCGTCGCCGCGGGGCCCTTCCCTATCGTTGATCCGGTCGGATCAGGCGGCAGCCGGAACGGCGGCGCGGGCCTTCTCGACGATGCCGGCGAAGACCGACGGCTCGTGCACGGCCAGATCGGCCAGAACCTTGCGGTCCACTTCGATCCCGGCGACGGCCAGCGCGTTGATGAAGCGCGAATAGGTCATCGTCGCATCGATCTCGCGGACGGCGGCGTTGATCCGCTGGATCCACAGGGCGCGGAAGTTGCGCTTGCGGGCCTTGCGGTCACGCGTCGCGTACTGTTGCGCCTTGTCGACCGCCTGCGTGGCGGTGCGGAAGTTGCGGCTGCGGGCGCTGTAGTAGCCCTTCGCGGCCTTGATTACCTTGCGGTGACGGGCGTGGGTCACCTTGCCGGACTTGACGCGTGCCATATCTCAGCTCTCCCGTTCAGCGGTTGTAGGGCATGTATTTCTTGACGATCTTCGCGTCCGACTCGGACAGGATCATCGTCCCGGTCACGTCGCGGATGAATTTCGTCGAGCGCTTGATCATGCCGTGCCGCTTGCCGGCCGGGCCCGCCTTGACCTTGCCGGTCGCGGTGAACGAGAACCGCTTCTTGGCAGCGGACTTCGTCTTCATCTTGGGCATTTCCATCTCCTCTTGCGAGTTGTCATGCGCACGACTCGGCAATGCCACATCGGCCGGCCGTGCGAGGTTCGAGCCGCGGCCTATAGACGGCTTCCGGGTGTTGCGCAAGGGGCCGAGCCTGCCACGGGCCGGAAAATCCCTGCCCCGTCAGTGGATGATGTCGGCCACGACGCCCAGGAAAACATGCGGCAGTTCGGCCAACAGGTAACCGCCAGGATGCGCGACCCAGGCGGCGGCCATGATCCCGCCGCCGACCAGCAGCGCGACCAGCGCGGCCCAGGGCCTGCGGCCATCGGACCAGGCGCTGACCGCGGCCGGAAGGCCGAGCGCGGCGATCACCGCGCCCAGCACGAGGATGTGGTCAGCATCCACCGGCGTCGCCGGGGCCGGACTGCCAGAGCGGGCGGCCCCGGGCCCCGGTCATTCGGGATCGGTGCGGTAGATCAGGCGCTCGTCGCAGGGGGCCACGCGCAGGATATTCGTGGTGCCCTGCACGTTGAACGGCACGCCCGCAACCAGCACGATCGACTCCTCTTCACGCGCGAAACCGTGCTGCACCGCGGTACGAACTGCGCCAACGACCGCGCCCTTGAAGCGGTCGGCCGCCTCGCAATAGGCGACATGCACACCCCAGGTCAGGCAGAGCTTGCGCAGCACCGAAGTGTTGGGCGTCAGCGCCAGGATCGGAACCCGCGGCCGCTCGCGCGCGACGAGGTTCACGGTCTTGCCGGTCTCGGTGTAGCAGCAGATCGCGCGGATCTGGGCGCTGGTCTCGGCCAGTTCGCGCGCCGCGCCGACGATGCCCTCGGCGATGGTGCGCCGCTCGATCTTGCGGCTGGCCTCGATCACCTGACGGTAGGTCGCGTCCTCCTCGACCGAACGGGCGACGTTGTCCATCGTCGTCACCGCCTCGATCGGGTAGCGGCCGGCGGCGCTTTCGGCCGACAGCATCACCGCATCGGCGCCCTCGTACATCGCGCCCGCGACGTCCGAGACCTCGGCCCGCGTCGGCATCGGGCTTTCGATCATCGATTCCAGCATCTGGGTCGCGACGATCACCGGCTTGCCGGCGGCGCGGCACTTGCGGACCAGCCGCTTCTGGATCGGCGGCACCGAATAGACCGGCATCTCGACGCCCAGATCCCCGCGCGCCACCATGATCCCGTCCGAAACCTCGAGGATCTTATCGAAGCTGTTGAGCGCGGCCGGCTTCTCGATCTTGGACAGGATCGAGGCGCGGCCCTTGGCCAGCTCGCGCGCCTCGAGCACGTCCTCGGGACGCTGGACGAAGCTCAGCGCCAGCCAGTCGACGCCAAGCTGGCAGGCGAATTCAAGATCCGAGCGGTCCTTCTCGGACAGCGCGGCCAGTGGCAGCACCACGTCGGGCACGTTCACGCCCTTGCGGTTCGAGATCGTGCCCGGGATCTTCACCGTGCAGTCGGCGAAGTCGGGGCCGCAGCTCTCGACCTTCATCCGGATCTTGCCGTCGTTGATCAGCAGGGTCGATCCGGGCTGCAGCGCCGCGAAGATCTCGGGGTGCGGCAGGCAGCAGCGGGTCGCGTCACCCGGCTTCTGGTCCAGATCGAAGCGGAAGGCCTGCCCCTCTTCGAGATCCTCCGAGCCATGGGTGAAGGTGCCGGTGCGCAGCTTCGGGCCCTGCAGGTCGGCCAGAACCGCGATGGGGCGGCCGGTCTCCTGCTCGGCGCGGCGGATGTTGTCGAAGCGCGCGCGCTGCTCATCCTGGGTGCCATGGCTCATGTTCAGGCGGAACACATCGGCCCCCGCCTTGAACAAAGCCAGAATCGTTTCGTAATCGCTCGAAGCCGGACCCAGCGTGGCCACGATCTTTACATTCCGAAGGCGTCTCATTGCTGCCTCGTTCCTTGTCGGTGTCGTCGTTTTCGGTGGGCCGCGCCCTTGATGGCGGAATTTCCGCCCCCCCGCAACTGGCCCCCGGCCGTTGATCGGCCTAAACAGAGCGTGAAACGGAAATGCGACATGTCCCTGCACGAAATTCAGCCTGATGGCCCCGCCTTCGAGATCGTCGGACCCACCCGCCCCTCGCGCTGGCTGGTGACCTGCGACCACGCCACCAACATCGTCCCGCGCTCGGTCGGCCACGGCTCGCTCGGCATCGCCGAGGCCGACATGGCCCGCCACATCGCCTTCGACCCCGGCGCCGCGGGCGTCACGCGGGAACTGGCGGTGATACTCGACGCGCCGGCGATCCTGACCCGCTTCTCGCGGCTGGTGATCGACCCGAACCGCGGCGAAGACGATCCGACGCTGGTGATGAAGCTCTACGACGGCACGATCATCCCCGCGAACCGCACTGTCGGCGCAGCCGAGACCGAGCGGCGGCTGAACGCCTTCCACCGCCCCTACCACCGCGCCTACGAAGACCTGGCCGCGCGCCGCCCCGACACGGTGATCTGCGCGATCCACAGCTTCACCCGCTGCCTACGCGGCCGCGCCACGCGCCCTTGGGAGATCGGCATCCTCTATTCCCACCGCGACGAGCGGCTGGCGAAGCCGCTGATCGCCGCGCTGGCCGCCACCGGACTGACGGTTGGCGACAACGAGCCCTATTCGGGCCATCTCGACGGCGACGCGATCGACCGGCACGCGCTGACGCCGGGCCGGCCGAACGTGCTGATCGAGTTGCGCAACGACCTGATCGCGACCGAGGCCGCGCAGCGCGACTGGGCCGCGCGGCTCGCCGGCCCGCTCGAGTCGGTGCTGGCGCAGAGCGGCCTCTGACCTCATATCGGACCCCATATCGGGGCGACACCCAGCCGCCCCGGCGACAGAAAGGCAGACCGATGGACGACGCGACCCGCACCGAGCTTGAAGCCGCCGCCTTCCGCGCGCTGCGCGAGCACCTGATGGAAAAGCGCCCCGAGGTGCAGAACATCGACCTGATGAACCTCGCCGGGTTCTGCCGCAACTGCCTGTCGCGCTGGTATCAGGAAGCCGCCAACGCCCGCGGCATCGAGATGGGCAAGGACGAGGCGCGCGAGATCTTCTACGGCATGCCCTATGACGCGTGGCGCGCTCAGAACCAGACCGAGGCGGATGCCGCCAAGACGGCCGCCTTCGAGGTCGCCTTCCGCGAGAACGTCGGCAAGTCCTGACCGCGATCGGCGGCGTCTTGCCGAAAAAGCGTCAACACTGCGACCTCGGGCGCCCCGATTGTGTCTCAACCCTTAATTGTGCTGCGGTGACTTCCCGCTTTCGCCAAGATCTTGCCGCAATTCAACCAGAGGGTTGTCTCAAAGCCGGCCGCCAGTGCCGAAAACCAACCCGCGGGGGTCACCTATGAGAAAAGCGCTTCGCAATCCGCAGATCGAACATGTCGACGAAGAGGCATTGCTGGACGCGCAGTTCGCGAACCCCGAGCTTCACTCTGCGGAAGATGCCCTGTGGAATGACGCGCTGCGCGAAGCGGCGGCCGAGACCGCGCTTGACGCGGACTGGGAAACGGCGCGCGGACCGCGCAAGCCGAACCACGGCTACGACCCGGCGGTGATGGTGGTGACCGGCTACGCGCCGGGAACGGATCCGGTGGAAATCACCGTCTTCGCGGCCCAGCCCGACCATTCGGTCGATGTCGACCTGCAGCAATCCGGCGACGGCGGCTCGACCGAGATCATCATCGACGGTCGCCTGCGGGCGGTGCTGCGCGGGGTGACCCCCTACGAGGTCGACCCCACCGATCTGATGATCGAATACGCCGGCTGACGGATCAGCCGGCGATCGCGCTCGGGCGGGCGGTCAGATCGCCGCCTTGCGCATTTCCTCGATATAGATCTCGCGCAGGCGCGTCGCGACATGGCCCGGCGTGCCGGTGCCGATGACCGCCGCGTCGATCTTCACGATCGGCATCACGAAGGCCGAGGCCGAGGTGCAGAAGGCCTCGTCCGCCGCATAGGCCTCGTCCGGGGTGAAGTTCCGCTCGACCACTTCCATCTGCGCCTCGCGGGCGAAGCGCAGGACCGCGGCGCGGGTGATGCCGTGCAGGATGTCGTTCGACAGCGCGCGGGTGATGATCTGGCCGTTCTTCACGATGTAGGCGTTGTTCGAATAGCCTTCGGTCACGAAGCCGTCCTCGACGAACCAGGCATCCGAGACGCCGGCCTTCTTTGCCATCATCTTCGCCATCGACGGGTAGAGCAGCTGCACCGTCTTGATGTCGCGCCGGCCCCAGCGGATGTCCGGCACGGTGATGACCTCGATCCCGGTCTTGGCCAGCGGGCTGTCGGCGAAGCCGGGCTTCGCGGTGGTGAACAGCACCAGCGTCGGCTTCACCGGCGGCTCGGGCCACGAGAAGTCGCGGTCGCCCGGGTTGCCGCGCGTCACCTGCAGATAGACGGTGCCATCGGTGATGCCGTTCTTGGCGATCAGCTGGCGATGGATCTCCAGCAGTTCGTCCATCGTGCAGGGCGCGTCCATCTCAAGCTCGCGCAGGCTGCGCTCAAGCCGCTTCGCATGGCCGCCGAAATCGACCAGCTTGCCGTCGAGAACGGTCGTGACCTCGTAGACGCCATCCGCCATCAGGAAGCCGCGGTCGAAGATCGAGACCTTAGCCTCTTCCTCAGGCAGGTACTCGCCGTTCACATAGACGGTGCGGCTCATGGTCATGTCCTTTCGTGCGGGCGTCAGCCCCAGAGTTCGGCGGCGGGGGGATGCACCCCTTCGGCGTCGTAGGTCAGCGGATGGTCGCGGTCTTCCGCCAGAAGCAGCGGCCCGTCAAGATCGGTGAAGCCCGCGCCCTGTGCGACCAGCACCGCCGGCGCCATCGCAAGGCTCGAGCCGACCATGCAGCCGACCATCACCCCGAAGCCCTCGGCCTTCGCCTCGTCGCGCAGGGCCAGCGCCTCGGTCAGCCCGCCGGTCTTGTCGAGCTTGATGTTCACATAGTCGTACTTGCCCATGATGTCGGGCAGCGAATGACGGTCGTGGCAGCTCTCATCCGCGCAGACCGGCAGCGGCCGCGCGATCTCGGCCAGCATCTCGTCCGCCCCGGCAGGCAGCGGCTGCTCGACCAGCTTCACGCCCATGCGGATCAGGTGCGGAGCGAGGTCGGCATAGATCTCGGGCGTCCAGCCCTCGTTCGCATCGACGATGATCGGCGTGTCGGGGGCGCCCGCCCGAACCGCCGCCAGCCGCGCCATGTCGTTCGGCGTGCCGAGCTTGATCTTCAGCAGCGGCCGGTGCGCGTTCTTCGCTGCCTGCGCGCGCATGTTGTCGGGCTCGTCCAGCGACAGCGTGTAGGCGGTGATCATTGGGCCGGGCTTCGGCAAGCCGGCGATCTGCCAGGCGCGCCGGCCCGCGGCCTTGGCTTCAAGATCCCAGAGCGCGCAATCGACGGCATTGCGCGCGGCCCCGGCGGGCAGCGCAGCCTGCAACGCCTCGCGGGTGATGTCACCGGGCAGGCTCTCGATCTGCGCGGCGACGCTGTCGAGGCTTTCGCCGTAGCGGGCATAGGGCACGCATTCGCCCTGCCCCACGTGCCCGCCGCGGCGGATCGCGACGCGGATCACCTGCGCCTCGGTGCGGCTACCGCGGCTGATGGTGAAGACCTGCGCCAACCGGAAGGTGTCGCGGTGGATCTCGATCATGGCAGGCTCTCCTCTTGTCCGTCCCGGCTCTCAGGCGTCGGGCTCGATGCCCGCGGCAGCGGCCGGGGCCTCGCCGTACCAGCCCTCGATCTTCTCGAGCGCATCGACCAGAACGCCCGCGCCGAAGCGGAACGGGTCGGTGGCGGGCACGCCCATCCGGGCCTCGACCTCGGCAAGATAGGCCTTCGCCTCGGCCTCCGCCATGTGCTGCGTGTTGATCGACACACCCGTCACCACGCAGGCCGGATTGCCGACGCGGGCCAGCATCAGCGCCGCATCGCGCACCTGCTCGAGGCTCGGCAGCTGGTAGCCCGGCAGGCCGCGCATATGGGCGCGCGTCGGTTCGTGGCAGATCACCAGCGCATCGGGCTGGCCGCCATGCACCAGCGCCAGCGTCACGCCGGAATAGCTGACGTGGTAAAGCGAGCCCTGCCCCTCGATCAGGTCCCAGTGGTCGTCCTCGGCATCGGGCGTCAGGTACTCGATCGAGCCCGCCATGAAGTCCGCGATCACCGCATCCAGCGGCACCCCGTCGCCAGTGATCAGGATCCCGGTCTGACCGGTGGCGCGGAAATCGGCCTTCATGCCGCGGGCGCGCATCTCCTTTTCCACGCAAAGCGCCGTGTACATCTTGCCGACCGAGCAATCGGTGCCCACCGCCAGCATCCGCTTGCCGCGGCGCTTCTTGCCGTTGGCGATCGGGTAGTCGACCGCCGGCACCCGCACGTCATGCAGCATGCGTCCGTTCGCCTCGGCCGCCGCGACTAGCGCAGGCTCGTCGCGCAGCAGGTTGTGCAGGCCCGAGGCCAGGTCGTAGCCCAACTCCAGCGCCTCGGTCAGCACCGCGATCCAGGGGTCAGAGATGATGCCGCCCCGGTTCGCCACGCCCACGACCAGCGTCTTCGCACCCGCCGCCTTCGCCTCGGCCAAAGACATGTCCTTCAGCCCGAGGTCGGCCTTGCAGCCCGCCATCCGGAACTGGCCCACCGCGAATTCGGGCCGCCAGTCCTTGATCCCCTGCGCGACCTTCGCCGCCAGCGCATCGGGCGCATCGCCAAGGAACAGAAGATAGGGCGTCTCGATCATGGCCATGGCGGAATCCTCTCTGTTGGTTCCGCAACGATACGCGGCACATCAGAAAAGTCTTGGCCGTTTCGCCGCCCTGCAGCAGAATTCCCGCAAGGCCATCGCGCAAAGCCCCGACTTGCCGGGACAATCGTGCGACGATGGTCGGATGCCGCAACGCAATGTCGCCGCTTGCCAACCGTCGCGCAATTTTATAACTCGGCCGACGACAGATTGGAAACATCCTTGCCGACAGGTTTCGAATGAGCTTCCGCATCCAGCCCGCCGCCCCGGCCCGCCCCAACCGCTGCCAGCTTTTCGGCCCCGGCTCGCGCCCGGCGATCTTCGAGAAGATGGCGACCTCGGCCGCCGATGTCATCAACCTCGACCTCGAGGATTCGGTGGCGCCCGACGACAAGCCGCAGGCCCGCAAGAACATCATCCAGGCGATCAACGACATCGACTGGGGCATGAAGCACCTCAGCGTGCGGATCAACGGCCTTGATACGCCCTTCTGGTATCGCGACGTGGTCGAGGTGCTGGAGGAGGCCGGCGACAGGATCGACCAGATCATGATCCCCAAGGTCGGCTGCGCGGCCGATGTCTATGCCGTCGACGCGCTGGTGACCGCGATCGAGCGCGCGAGGGGCCGCACGAAACCCATCGCGCTCGAAGTGATCATCGAGACCGCGGCCGGCATCGCCCATGTCGAAGAGATCGCCGCCTCGTCGCCGCGCCTTCAGGCGATGAGCCTTGGCGCCGCCGATTTCGCGGCCTCGATGGGGATGCAGACCACCGGCATCGGCGGGACGCAGGAAAACTACTACATGCACCGCGAAGGCCAGAAATACTGGGCCGACCCCTGGCATTGGGCGCAGACCGCCATCGTCGCCGCCTGCCGCACTCATGGCGTGCTGCCCGTCGACGGGCCCTTCGGCGATTTCTCGGATGACGAGGGTTTCCGCGCGCAGGCGCTGCGCTCGGCCACGCTGGGCATGGTCGGCAAATGGGCGATCCACCCCAAGCAGGTCGCGCTCGCGAACGAAATCTTCACTCCGTCCGAGGCCGCGGTGACCGAAGCGCGCGAGATCCTCGCCGCTATGGAGAAGGCCAAGGCCGAGGGGGCCGGGGCCGCCGTCTACAAGGGCCGCCTGGTCGATCTTGCCTCGATCCGGCAGGCCGAGGTGATCGTGCGCCAGTCCGAGATGATCGGCGCATAAGGGCTACCGCCCGCGCAGCCGGGGAGGGTTTGCGCGGGTTCGGGCGGCGCCGGAGGAGAGGCCGGTGCCGCCCTTTTTACGCAAGCGGCAGGTGGATCTCGGTGCGCAGCGCAGCCTCTGGCCGCGTGCCCGGCGCGTCGAGATAGATCTCGAACGGCATCGGCCCCGCCATCCGCTCGCCCGATGCCGGCAACCACCGGTCCATCAGGAAGCGATAAGCCTCGGGCAGCCCGTCATAGGGGCCGGTCAGCAGCAGCACCGCGCGGCGCCCGGCGGGATAGCGGATCTCGTCCAGCGGCGGCGCGATCCCTGCCACCTCGGTCACGATGAAACAGGCATGTGCCCGCAGGGCCTCGGGTGCGGTCCGCCGCGGATTGTCATGGCCGATCGAGGCCGCCCCCTGCACCCGCGGCCAGAGCCTGCGGTCACCCACCAGCCTTGACAACCGCTCATAGGCCGCGCCGAGCCCGGAATAGGGCCCGATGTTCAGCAGTCCGGCCAGCCGCAGCGCCGGGCAGGACCGGATCTCGACAGGATAGGTCATCACTCCCCCGCGATCTCGCACCTGCCCAGCCTAGCCCGGACGCCTGCGCGCGTCCCGCCAGATTGCATTCCGCCCCCTTGCGCGCCATATAGGCCCGGTCCCTTACGGAGAGTCCGATGAACTATCTCGAGTTCGAAAAGCCGCTGGCAGAGATCGAAGGCAAAGCCGAAGAACTTCGCGCGCTGGCCCGCAAGAACGAAGAGATGGACGTCGAGAAGGAAGCCGCCGCGCTGGACCGCAAGGCCGAGCAGCTTTTGAAGGACATCTACAAGGACCTGAACGCCTGGCGGAAATGCCAGGTCGCGCGCCACCCCGACCGTCCGCATTGCAAGGACTACATCGAGCGGCTGTTCACCGAATACACCCCCCTCGCCGGCGACCGCGGCTTTGCCGACGACCACGCGGTGATGGGCGGGCTTGCGCGCTTCAACGACCAGCCGGTCGTCGTCATCGGCCACGAGAAGGGCCATGACACCAAATCGCGGATCGAACGCAACTTCGGCATGGCCCGCCCCGAGGGCTATCGCAAGGCGATCCGGCTGATGGATCTGGCCCACCGCTTCGGCCTGCCGGTGATCACCCTTGTCGACACCCCCGGCGCCTATCCGGGCAAGGGCGCGGAAGAGCGCGGCCAGTCGGAAGCCATCGCGCGCGCCACGCAGAAATGCCTGCAGATCGGCGTTCCTCTGATCACCGTGGTGATCGGCGAGGGCGGCTCGGGCGGCGCCGTAGCCTTCGCCACCGCGAACAAGATCGCGATGCTGGAACATTCGATCTACTCGGTGATCTCGCCCGAGGGCTGCGCCTCGATCCTGTGGAAGGATGCCGAGAAGATGAAGGAAGCCGCCGAGGCGCTGCGCCTGACCGCGCAGGACCTGCTGAAGCTGGGCATCATCGACCGCATCGTGAAAGAGCCGGTCGGCGGCGCGCAGCGCGGCCGCGACGAGGCGATCGACGCCGTCGGCAAGGCGATCGAGGCGATGCTCAAGGAGCTGTCGGCGAAGAAGCCCGACGCGCTGGTGCGCGAGCGCCGTCACAAATTCCTCGACATGGGATCGAAAGGTCTGGCCGCGTGATCGCACGGGCGGTCGCGGCCTCCCTGCTTTGTCTCGGAGCCACGGCCACCGCCGCCCCTGCGGCGGGGCTGCTCGGCCGGATCGTCACCTTCCGCGGCGTGGTCTATGATGACCCCGCGCATCCGCTTTTCGACGGGCATGGCGCCACGGTCGTCGTCGGTGAGGGGGTCGAGTTCGGGCTGGGCCCCGAGGGCGCGCAGAACGCGCTCGACATCGTTCCGGTCACCGTGAACATCGGCGCGGACCGCATCGACATGAGCTACGAGCACGCCGGGGCCGGTCACTTCGTCGAGGCCGGCTTCAACGGCTATGAACTGCGCTTCGTCACCTCCTGCGCGCTGATCGAGGATGCGGTGATCGACGCCGGCACCACCACCCTGCCCCTTGACGCCATCGAGCTGCGCCACTCGGCGACCACGCTGTGGCTCGACGTGGCGGGGCAGGCCTACGATCCCACCACCCGCATCGGCATGACGCTGGACGTCGCCGACTGCCCGCTCAGCTGAGGATGCGATGAACCCCTGGCTTCTGGTGCTGATCGCGGGCCTGCTCGAGGTGACCTGGGCCATCGGCCTGAAATGGTCCGACGGCTTCTCGCGGCTCTGGCCCTCGGTGTTCACGCTGGTCGCGGCGACGGCCAGCTTCGTTCTGCTGTCGCAGGCGATGAAGAGCCTGCCGGTCGGCACTGCCTATGCGGTCTGGACCGGGATCGGTGCGCTGGGCGCGGCGGCGCTTGGCATCGTGCTGTTCGGCGAGGCGGCCTCGGTCCTGCGGCTGGCCGGGATCGGGCTGATCGTCGCGGGGATCGTCGCGCTGAAGCTGGCGGCCTAGCGCGACAGTTCGGCCTCTAGGATCCGCAGGTTCCGCCGGTGGCTCTTGAAGGCGATGTCGAAGAGATCGCCGAGGATCGGCACGCTGCCCACCGCCCAGTCGATCGCCGCATTGCCGACCATCCGCACCATTGCCCGCTTGCGCGCGCCGGCGCGATGCGCCTCGAAGATCATCCAGGCCGAGACCGCGAGCCCGACCGAATCCCCCAGCAGCGGCACCAGCCCGAGGATGCCGTCCCAGCCGACGCGGAACCCGCCCGGCAGCACGAAACGGGTGTCCATCGCCCGGGCGACGCGGGCGATGCGCTCAAGGCTGCGGCGGCGCGCGGCGAGATCGGCTGTGTTCATCATGCCGCCCGAACCCGCGACGGGCGGCGGCGGTTCCCGTCACCACATCGTGGCAGCGGCGCGGGCGGGCCAGGTGCGGTCGTAGTCCTCGCCGCCGACCTCGCCTTCGGTCAGCGCCGCCAGCATCCGCCCGGCGGTGGGCAGGCCCGCGCTTTCATCGCCGGCGGTCCAGAGCCGCGAGCGGATCAGCGCGCGGGCGCACTGGAAATAGACCGCTTCGATCGCGATCAGGGCGACCGTGCGCGGCAGCTTGCCCGCGCGGGCGAAGCTGTCGCACAGGGCCGGGTCGGCGCTCAGCCGGGCGCGGCCGTTCACGCGGATCACGTTGGTCGAGCCGGGGATCATGAACATCAGGCTAACACGGCCGTCGCGCACGATATTGCGCAGGGAGTCGATGCGGTCGTTGCCGCGCCAGTCGGGCAGCGCCAGCAGCCGGTCGTCCTCGATCCGCACAACCGGGCCATCGTCGCCGCGCGGGCTGCCATCGGTGCCCTCGGGCCCGACGGTGACCAGCACCGCGAAGCGCGACCGTTCGATCCAGACCCGGTATTCGGGTGTCAGCCGGTCGGCGACCTTGCGGGTCGAGGTGGGAAGCGGCTGTCCGTACAGGGCCTCCAGCGCCTCGATCGTGTCGATGGTCTGCATGGGGGCTCCTGTCGCGATTCGGGGGTCAGAGGACGCCGTGACCCGAGGGCGGCGGCAGGACGAATCCCGCCTCGGCCATAAGCGCGTTCGACGACGTCTCGATGACGGTCTCGATCCGGGCCATCATCTCGGACATGCGGACGCCGGGCGGGATCTCGGGCAGGAACTCGACCACCGCGGTGCCGGGTCGGCGCAGCATCCCGCGCTTGGGCCAGAAGACACCCACATTGGTCGCGGCCGGCACGCAGGCCCAGCCGGTTTCCTTGTAGATCGCCGCGGTCCCGGTCTTGTAGGGCAGCTCGGCCCCCGGTGCCACGCGCGTGCCCTGCGGGTAGATCACCAGCTGCCCGGGGGCCGAACGGCCCTCGGCGATGTCCGAAAGCATCTGCGCCACGGCCTTGCCGCGCTTGCCGCGATCGACCGCCACGCAGCCCAGCCGCTTGGCATACCAGCCAAGGAAAGGCGCCATCAGCAGCTCTTTCTTCATCACGAACTTCGGCTCTGGCAGGACCGAGAAGATGACGAGGATGTCGAAGAAGCTCTGATGCTTGGCGGCGATCAGCACCTCGCCCTGCGGGATCGGCCCGCGGATCTCTGATTTCAGGCCGACCATCCACGAGGCCGTCCAGCGCACGTAAAGCGCATAGGCCCGGCACGCCGCCACCGCCGCCTCGCGCCGCGCGAGCGCCAGCGGCAGGAACAGGATGCCAAGGATCGCCATCACCAGATACATCTGAACGATGAACAGGACCGAGGCCGGGTATTGCAGCCAGATCGGGCGGGTCATCGGCGGCATCAGGTCAGCTCCCTCAGGGCGCGCAGAGCGGCGGCGCGGGTCGCGAAATAGGCTACGCCCGCGGCCATCGCAGGGATCAGGATCGGCCAGATCCACTCGGCCCCCTCAAAGCCGAGCGAGGTCAGGAAGCCCGCCTCGTCGGTCGAGGGGATGATGGCGACGCCGATCAGCCCCGCGATCATGCCCGCGCCGCCGCCGGCCGCCGCGCGCAGGGTGAAGCGGTTGATGAAGGCCTTGGCGATGTAGTCGTCCTTCGCGCCGACCAGCCGCAGCACGCGGATCACCTGCCCGTTGGCGGCCAGCGCCGCCTGTGCGGCCAGCGTGATCATCCCGGCCGTCGCACCACCGATCAGCAGCAGCGCCAGCACCGCGATCCATTCCATCCGCCCCGCCGCCGCGGCCAGCGGCCGGCGCCAGCGCGCATGGTCGTCCAGCACCGCGCCGGGCGCCTCGGCCGTCAGTCGCAGGCGCAGCCCCTCGGCGTCGAAGCCCTCGCCGCTTTCCTTCACGTCAATCAGCACCGGGATCGGCAGCGTCTCGACCGGCAGGTCCGGCCCGAACCACGGCGCGAGCAGCCCGCGCGTCTCTTCCGGCGACAGGATCCGCGAGGCGGCGACGCCCGGCGTGGTCTGCAGCACCGCCATCACCGCCGAGGTCTGGCGATCGAGCTGGTCCGGCGCGGCCGAGACGCGGATCGTGGCCGACCGCGACAGCGCATCTGACCAGCGATCCGACAGGCGGTCGGCGGCGAAGGACAGCGCCATCGCGAAGACCGCGAGGAAGGCCATCGCGGCGGCGGCGAAGATCGTCAGCCGCGCGGTGAAGCCCGAGGGCGGGACGACGCGGTCGGCCTCGGTGTCGATCAGGCGCGCCACCAGGGCGCGCAGTTGCTCGAGGATCTGGGTCACAGGTCGGCTCCTGCCAGATGCAGCCGGCGGCCCTTGATGCGCAGCACGCGGGCCGCGACATGGGCCTTGGCCTGGCGGATCAGGTTCATGTCATGGGTGGCAATGACCACGGTCTTGCCCATCCGGTTCAGCTCGACCAGCAACTGCAGCAGGCGCAGCGACATCTCCCAGTCGACGTTGCCGGTGGGCTCGTCCGCCAGGATGATGTCGGGACCCGAGATCACCGCCCGTGCCAGCGCCGCACGCTGCCGCTCGCCGCCCGACAGCGAGGGCGGCAGCGCATCCATCTGCGCCTTCAGCCCCACCCAGGCCAGCAGTTCCACCAGCTCTTCCACGTCGATCGACCGGCCGGCCACGGTCAGCGGCATCGCCACGTTCTCGGCCATCGAGAGATGGTCGAGGAACTGGCAGTCCTGATGCACGACGCCCACCTTGCGGCGCAGGCCCGCGACCTCGTCCCGGTCCATGCTGCGCACGTTGCGCCCGAAGCAGGTGACCGTGCCATGGGTCGGCAGCAGCTCGGCATAGAGCAGCTTGAGGAAGGTGGTCTTGCCCGCGCCCGAGGGCCCGGTCAGGAAATGGAACGAGCCCGGCGCGAGCTTCAGCGACATCTCCGTCAGGATCTCGCCGCCGCCATAGCCATAACTCGCATTCTCGAGTTCGATCACTCCGGTCCTCCGCAGGCCCCTGACGCAGGTGTCTGCGTTGTGCCACAAATGCTTGGATGCTGCCGATTTGCTTGCTACAACATAGCGAGTGCAAAGACCAGAATGGCCGAGGCGGGGCTTCGAGACGGATGCGGCTGATCTGCCCGAACTGCGCGGCTCAATACGAAGTCGACGCGCAGATGATCCCCGAGACGGGGCGAGACGTCCAGTGCTCGAACTGCGGGCGGATGTGGTTCCAGGCGCCTGACGGTGCGGACCCGGACAGCTTTGTGCCGCCTGCCGCGACCGGCTGGGACGCCGAGGATCTCGAGGACGAGGGCGTAGCGGACGAAGAACCCGCTGCGATCGCAGCCGGGTCCGAGCCGCGGGATGCCTTCGACACCGCCCCGGACCGAGAGGATGCCCTGTCGCGCTGGCAGGCCGATTCCGCCGCGCCGGTGCCGGACCAGACGCCGGTTGCCGCGTTGGGTTCCCGCTCGCAGGCGGACGAGGATCTGGTCGGCATCGCGACGCCGCAACCCGCGCTGCCCGACGAAGACGTCTACGAGGACGAGCTTGGCGGCACCCCGCTGGAAGCGGTCCTGCCGGCCAGCGCCGCAGGCGCGACCGTCGCGCCGCGTCCGCGCCGCAACCTGAACGAGGCCGTGCTTTCGGTGCTGCGCGAAGAGGCCGAGCGCGAGGCCCGCGCCCGGCGCGCCGCCGCGACCGCGACCTTCGAGCGTCAATCCGAACTGCCGCTGGACGAGGCCCCCGCCCCGCGCCGCCGCTTCGAGGCCGCGCCGGACCCGGTCGAGGTCTCCGCGCCCGAACCGCTCGCGGCGCCCACGGCAGAGCGCGAGCCCGAGATCGCCGATGAACCCGCAGCCATCCCGCGCGCAGTGGCGCGGCGCGACCTGCTGCCGGACATCGAGGAAATCAACTCGACCCTGCGCGCGACGTCCGAGCGCGGCGACGAGCATGCCTCGATCGACGCGCCCGAGACCCTGCGTCGGCAGCGCTCGGGCTTCCGCCTGGGCTTCGGTCTGATGCTCGCGCTGGCGGTGCTGGTGCTGGGCTTCTACCGGCTGGGCCCGGCCCTGGCCGAGAGCGTGCCCGCGCTGGCCGGGCCGGTGCAGGCCGGCGTCGCCGCCATCGATGCGGCACGGGTCTGGCTGAACAGGCTTCTCGCTCCCTGATCCCAATGTGACGGGCCCCGGGCGTCAGAACCGCTCGAGCAGCCGGCGCAGGTAATCAAGCTCTTCTTCCGGGCGCTGCTGTTCGCCCGCGCGGCGGCGGATCTCGTCCAGCAGGTCACGCGCTCGGCGATAGATGTCGTCGCCCTGCAGCATGTTGCGGTCGGTCCCGGCGCGACCGGATTCGCCGATCACCCGGCCCAGCGGGTCACGCTGGCCACCGGGGCCGCCCTGCGCCTGCCGCTGGTCGCCGCCCTGCCCCTCGCCGCCCTGACCCTGTCCGGGTTGCTGGCCGCCATTCTCCTGCGCCATCGCCTGGCCCAGCTGGCGCATGCCCTCGCGCAGGTTCTCGATCGCCTCTGCCTGACGGTCGAGCGCGGTGCCGTTGTCGCCCTGCCGCAGCGCCTCTTCGGCCCCGTCCATCGACCGGCCGGCGCGGTCGAGCGCCTCGCGCGCGGCCTGCCCGGCCTCGGAGCCCTGACCGGGCAGGCTGCCGCGCTGCCGTTCAAGCTCCTGGCGCAGCGCCTGCTGGCGATCGGCGAGCGAGCCGGACTCCCCCTGCCCCTGCTGACCTTGCCCCTGCTGGCCCTGACCTTGCTGTCCTTGCCCCTGCTGGCCGTTCTGTCCGCCCTGGCCCTGACCTTGGCCCTGCCCCTGCTGGCCCTGCTGCCCTTGCTGGCCCTGTTGACCCTGCTGCCCTTGCTGACCCTGCAGATCACGGAAGGATTCGTCAGACAGGCGCTGCTGGTCGCGCAGGGTGTCCGACAGGTCCTGCATCGCCTGACCGCCGGGCATGTTGCCCTGGCCGCCCTGGCCCTGGGTCACGCGCAGGTTCTCCATCATCCGGTTCAGCTGCTCCAGAAGCTGCTGGGCCTCGGCCATCTTGCCCTCTTCCATCAGACGCTGGATCTCGTCCATCATCTGCTGAAGCTGGTCGCCGGTGATCTGCTGGCCCTGCTGCTGGTTCTGCGCCATCTCCTGGCTGTCCTGGCTCATCCCGCGCTGCGCGAGCTGGCGGATGTACTCATCCGTCGCCTGCCGCAGCTCGTTCATCAGGTCCTCGATCTCTTCCTTGCTGGCACCGTTGCGGATCGCCTCGGACAGGCGCTCCTGCGCGCGCTGCATCCGCTCCAGCGCGTCCGACAGCCCGCCATCCTCGACCAGCACCGCGATCTGCCACAGCGCCTCGGCGGTCTCGTCGCGCATCTGCTCGGAAATCGGCCCCTGCGCCAGCGCCGCCTCGAGCCGGCGCATTGCCACGCGCAGCATCAGGAAGGCGCGCTCATTGCGGAAGAAACCGTCGGGACGGTTCGAGATCGCGCGCAGCACCTCGAGCGTGTCGGTGCCGTTGTCGCGGCTCCACAGCAGGTCGCGGCGCATCTCGATGATCGCGGCCGCCAGCGGTTCGAAGAACCGGCGTCCGGGCAAGGGCATCGTCAGCTCGGCGGCGCTGCCGGTCTGGCCGATCCCGTCCTCGACGGTCAGGCGGATCTTCACCGGCAGGTTGGCCCAAGGGTGCTTCGAGGCGTTCTCGACCAGCGCCTCGGTGAACTCGGCGCGGTTGCCGGTGATCGGCATCGGCAGGTCGAGCACATAGGGCTCGCGCGGCTCGGGCGCGCGGGTCAGGCCGAAGCGGCGGTCGACGGAGGCAAGGTCCAGGGTGATCTCCGCCCGGCCGGCGGTGACCTGGAAATCGTCGCGCGCCGCGAAGGGCAGCGTCATCGTGCCATCGGCTTCCTTGCGCATCGGTCCGGGGACCGAGACCTCGGGCGGGGCGTCGGGCTGGATCGCGACCTCGATCACCCGGCCGCCGGGGCCTTCGATCCGGACACTGCCGCTTTGAACGGCGGTGAACTGCGCGGCCTGCGGGCCGGCGGGCTGACCCTGCGCGGGCGCAGGCGGCGGCGCGGCCTTGCCGTCGGAAACGGTCTCGGTCAGCCGGATCGCATCGGGGGCGCCGTAGAAGCGGAAGGCGAAGCGGCTGCCCTCGGGCAGGTCCAGCCGGTCCTGCTCGACGGCGTTGAGGTAGAGCGAAGGGCGACCGGTATAGGCCGGGGGTTCGACCCAGCCTTCCCAGCTGGGCCCTGCCGCGGCCTCGACGCTGCCGCCGGGCCGGGTGATCTGCCCGACCTCGGCCATCCGCGCCGGGACCCCGAAGATCATCGCGATGACGAAGGCGGTAAGGGCAAGGTAGCGCAGCCCGAACCGGTCGCGCGAGGCAAGGCGCAGGTCGGGCCGGGCCCAGCGGGCGCCGCGCGTGCGCTCGGCCATCCGCGCCAGATGCGCCTGCCAGACCGCGGCCGAGGCCGGATCGTTGCCGCCCAACGCCTGCGCATCGGTCAGCGCGGCGATCGGCCGACCGGGCAGCGTCGCGTCCAGCCGCTCGCGCGCCTCGCCCTCGGCGGGCCAGCGGAAGCGCCGGACCCCGACCCAGAGCGCGGCCGCGGCCCCCAGCGCCACGGCGACGATGCAGGCCCAGAGAAGCTCCAGCGAAAGCGCGTCCTGCAGCCCGAACGCAAGCGCCGACGCCGCGACGAGCAGGATCGACCACAACGGCCAGAAGGCGCGGGCCAGCCGCTCGGCCACAAGCCCGGCACGCGTCGCGCGGATCGCGGTCGACAGCCTTGCCAGCGCGCCCGCGGCGGGGCCGCGGGTGTCGCCTGCGGGCTCGCTCCTGCGTCCGGGCCGGCGTCCGGAAAGGCGCGCGGGCAGCTTCATGCCCGAGCGGTCCGGCAGCGGGGCGACGTCTGGGGGGTCTCGGCCTGCATGGGCACGCGGCGCCTCCGGGCTTGGTGGGGGCCGCGAGCCTTGCCGGTCAGCTCACAGCCATACCGGGATCGTATCGCGGTTTATGATCTCGTCAAACGTCGGGCGGGCCCGGATGACAGCGAAGTGATCCCCCTTCACCAGCACCTCGGGCACCATCGGACGGGTATTGTATTCCGAAGCCATGACCGCGCCGTAAGCGCCGGCCGAGCGGAAGGCGACCAGATCGCCCGCTGCCAGCGCCGGCAGCGCCCGGCCCTTGGCGAAGGTGTCGCCGGTCTCGCAGACCGGGCCCACCACGTCGAAGGCCTGCGCCTCGGCGCCCGCGCCCGGCTCGATCACCGGGACGATGTCGTGATGCGCGCCGTACATCGAGGGGCGCACGAGGTCGTTCATCGCCGCGTCGAGGATCAGGAAGTTCCGCCCCTCGCCTTCCTTCACATAGATGGTCTCGGACACGAGGATGCCGGCATTGCCCGAGATCAGGCGCCCAGGCTCGATCTCGATCTCGCAGCCCAGATCGCCGACGGTGCGCTGGATCAGCGCGCCGTAGTCCGAGGGCAGCGGCGGCACCTCGTTGGACCGCGTGTAGGGAATGCCCAAGCCCCCGCCGAGGTCGAGCCGGCGGATGTCGTGCCCGTCGGCGCGCAGGGCGCGGGTCAGCTCGGCCACCTTCAGATAGGCTTCCTCGAACGGCGCCAGATCGGTCAGCTGGCTGCCGATGTGCACGTCGATGCCCACGACATCGATCCCCGGCAGCGAGGCCGCCAGCGCATAGACCGCGCGCGCCTTGGCGATCGGGATGCCGAACTTGTTCTCTGACTTGCCGGTGGCGATCTTCTCGTGGGTCTTGGCATCCACGTCGGGGTTCACCCGGACCGCGATCGGGGCGGTCACGCCAAGCTCGGTCGCGATGGCAGAGATCGCCATCAGCTCGGGCTCGCTTTCGACGTTGAACTGGCGGATGCCGCCTTCCAGCACGCAGCGGATCTCGGGCCGGGTCTTGCCGACGCCAGAAAAGACGATGCGGTCGCCGGGCACGCCCGCGGCCTTGGCCCGCAGGTATTCGCCCATCGAGACCACGTCCATGCCCGCCCCCAGATCGCCCAGCAGCTTCAGCACCGCGACGTTCGAGTTCGACTTGACCGCGAAGCACACAAGGTGCGGCATCGGCGACAGTGCCTCGGTGAACAGCCGGTAGTGCCGCTCAAGCGTGGCTGCCGAGTAGACGTAGACCGGGGTGCCCACGGCCTGCGCGATATCGGCCACCGGAACGCCCTCGGCGTGCAGCTGTCCGTCCTTGTAGATGAAGTGATCCATGCGGGGGCCTCCGGCAATGCTGGCCGGGTCTTAGCAGGTTGGCCGCGAGATGCAATTTGCACGATTCGCAGCGCGATTTCCGTGCAGCGCCGCCGCGATCCGGCCGCTTCGGACCGACTGTTTCCCATGATGGCGCAACCGCGCCGGAATTGGGGCGGGAATTTGACCGAAGACGGCGTTCTGTCCGAAACCGGTCTTGGGGGCGGTGCAAACCGCTAAGGAGCGTTCACATCATGACTGCCGGAAAACTCGCTTTCGCGGGCCTTGTCCTGCTGTGCCTGGCCGGTCCCGCCGGGGCCTATACCAATGGCGACACGACGCGATCGCTCCGTCCTCCGTTCTGCCCCGAGCGGGTGCTGCTGCTCGAGGGCGGCTGGCTCGACGCGGATGCGGGCCTGCTCCGCGCGCCCCCGCCCCTTGCGGCCCCGGATCAAGTCATGGGCCGGTTCATCGGGGGCGGTGAAGGCCATGGCGGCGGGCACCCGCCTGGCGGTTTCGCGGGCTTTGGCGGCGCGGGCGGTGGCTACAGCATCGCGGGGCTCTCGGGTCCGGATCCGCTGTTGCCGCCGGGACTGCTGCCGCCGGGTCCGGTGCCGCCGCACGGGCATCCTCCGATCCCGCACGGCCCGACAAGCGGCCCGACGGACGGGCCACAGGACGGGCCGACCGCAGGGCCGGTGACACCGACCGAGCAGATCCCGCCGGTGCCGCTGCCGCCCGGTCTGGTCATGGCGCTGAGCGGGCTGGGCGCGCTCTTCGGTGCCGGGCGCCTGCGCCGCCGCCGCGCCTGAGTCCAAGGCTCAGGCGACCGGGCGGGTGCGCAGGAACAGGTAGACCGGCAGACCCACGGGCAGGCCGAGCCCCCAGCCCAGCGCCACCGCGACCAGCGCGATCCAGTTGCGCCGCACCCAGGTTTCGGCCCCGGACCAGAGCGTGAAGGCGGCCAGCGCCAGTGCCTCGCTGCCCGAGGGCCAGCCCGGCAGGCCGGAGACCGCGACGAGGACCAGCGCCCCGAGGCTCAGCGCAAGGTAGCACAGCCGCAGCGCCGACACGGCCGCCCGCCTTCAGCGCAGGCCGACGGGGTCGAGCGCCTGCTGCGCGCGGCTCGCAGGCGCTTCGGGCTTGGCGGGGGGCGGCACGGGCGGGCCGTCGACGCCGCAGGCGGTCAGGGCCAGTGCTGCGGCCAGTGCTGCGGCCAGCGCCGCGATCAGGGATTTCGACATGCTCGCTCCTTTTCGCGTTCGGGGAAGGCTCACGGGCTGACCCGGATGCCGATGCCGGCGAGGCTGCCCGAGACCGAGGGGTTCACCCGCACGCCCGAGGGCGTGACATGGACATTGGCCTGCGGGCGCGGCGGCCCGGAACAGGCGGCCAGCGCCGCCACCAGTGCAAGCAGGGCGGCGGCGCGGACCATCATGCCAGCTGTTCGGTCCAGCGCGCGATCTGCGCCCGCACCTGCGAGGGCGCGGTGCCGCCATAGCTCTGGCGGCTGGCGACCGAGTTGTGCACGCCCAGCACCGAATAGATCGACTGGTTGATCGCCGGGTGAACGGCGGTCATCTCGGGCAGCGACAGCTCGGGCAGGTCGCAGCCCTTCTTCTCGGCCAGCGCGACCAGCGTGCCGGTGACGTGGTGGGCGTCGCGGAACGGCAGCCCGGCCTCGCGCACCAGCCAGTCGGCAAGGTCCGTCGCGGTCGAGAAGCCCGAGGCCGCGGCCTTTTCCAGCACATCGGTGCGCGCCGACATGTCGCTGACCATGCCGGTCATCGCGGCCAGCGACAGCATCAGGCTGTCGGCGGCGTCGAAGACCTGTTCCTTGTCTTCCTGCATGTCCTTGGAATAGGCCAGCGGCAGCCCCTTCATGATCGTGAACAGCGCAACGGTCGAGCCGAGGATCCGACCGATCTTGGCGCGGATCAGCTCTGCCGCATCGGGGTTCTTCTTCTGCGGCATGATCGACGAGCCGGTCGAGAACCGGTCCGACAGCGCCACGAAGCGGAACTGGGCCGAGGACCAGATCACCAGCTCTTCCGCGAAGCGCGACAGGTGCATCGCGCAGATCGAAGCCGAAGACAGGTATTCCAGCGCGAAGTCGCGGTCCGACACCGCGTCGAGGCTGTTGGCCATCGGCCGGTCGAACCCAAGCTCGGCCGCGGTCATGTGCCGGTCGATGGCGAAGCCGGTGCCGGCCAGCGCCGCGGCGCCCAGCGGGCTTTCGTTCATCCGGGCGCGGGCATCGGTGAAGCGGCCGATGTCGCGGGCGAACATCTCGACATAGGCCATCATGTGATGGCCCCAGGTCACCGGCTGCGCGGTCTGCAGATGGGTGAAACCGGGCATCACCCAGTCGGCCCCCGCCTCAGCCTGTTTCAGCAGCGCGCGGATCAGCGCGGTCAGCGCCTCGATCGCCTGGTCGCACTGGTCGCGGACCCACAGGCGGAAGTCGACCGCCACCTGGTCATTGCGCGACCGCGCGGTGTGCAGGCGCCCCGCGGGCTCGCCGATGATCTCCTTCAGGCGCGCCTCCACGTTCATGTGGATGTCTTCCAGCTCGGTCCGGAACGGGAAGTCGCCGCCTTCGATCTCTGACAAGACCGTGAGAAGGCCTTCCCGGATGGCTTCCGCATCTTTATCCGTGAGGATGCCTTGTGCGGCGAGCATCGCGGCATGGGCCCGGCTGCCCCGAATGTCCTGGGCGTAGAGCCGACGGTCGAAACCGATCGAGGCGTTGATCGCCTCCATGATCGCGTCCGGGCCGGCGGCAAAGCGTCCGCCCCACATCTGGTTCGAGGTCTTGTCGGTCATTCCTGGTCCCTGTCTCGGGAGGCTCCGTGGCCCGCATCCGTTCCGCCGTCCTCTACACGGCCCTTGCGTTTGGCGCCAGTCTTGCGGTTGGCTGGGCCCTTGCGCGGCCCGCCGCGGCCGCCGACCTTGCGCCGCTGATGCAGGGCGACATGCGCAAGCTGGTGCTGTCAGAGCCGGGCCAGCCGCTGGATGCCACGCTCTACGATCCGGCCGAGGCCGAGAAGCCGCTGTCCGATTGGCGCGGCAAGGTGGTGCTTCTGAACTTCTGGGCGACTTGGTGCGCCCCCTGCCGGAAAGAGATGCCCTCGCTTCAGGCGCTGCAGGCCGAGCTTGGCGGCGAGGATTTCGCGGTGCTGACCATCGCCACCGGGCGCAACCCGGTGCCCGCGATCGACCGCTTCTTCGACGAGGTCGGCATCACCGACCTGCCGAAGCTGCGCGATCCGAAGCAGGCCTTCGCCCGCGAGATGGGCGTGCTGGGCCTGCCGGTGACCGTGCTTCTGGACCGCGAGGGGCGCGAGGTCGCGCGGCTGACCGGTGACGCGGCCTGGGACGGGCCCGAGGCGAAGGCGCTGATCGCGACGCTGATCGCCGACTGACCAGTCCCGCGGCTGGCCCCTTGAAGCAGGCGTCGGCACCGCCGCCCCCGGCTCTGGTGAGGCGTCCGCGGCAAGGCGTCAGGTGCAGAATGCGCCGCCCCGCTATCGGCCCGATCGGCAGGGACGATCGCGGACGACCTGCGCATCCTGCCCCGGCAGCACGGCAGGGCCGCTGTTCAGGCCGTCTGTACCGTCGCACGCGCGACCGGCACCTGCCGACGCGCCTGTTCGCGCAGGTTGACCCCCACCGCCATCAGTCCGGGCCAGAGCATGTAGGCCTCGATCTCGAGGTTCTCACCGAAGGACAGCAGCACCAGCGTCATCATCACTCCCAGCGGCAGCCGCCCTGCCGGGCCGCGCGCCGCCTCGGCCAGTGCATTCAGCACGGTCAGGACCATGGGCACCGCCAGCCCGAGGAAGCCCACCAGCCCCTTCACGAACAGAAGCCCCCACCAGCTGTGGTGGCTGCCGATCGGCATGTGCTCGACCACATGGCCGCCGGGCTGGACGGTGCCATGACCGAACCAGAAGGCCTCGGCCCGCCAGCGCTCGCCCGCGATCCGCTGCAGCGTCTCGCGCACCCGGGTGCTGTCGGCCCGCGCCCCCTTGAAGGCCGCCACCCCGTCCTGCAGCCCCTGCAGAAGCGCCGTCCCTAGCACCGCGAGCGAGGCAGAGACCGCCGCCATCGCCTGCCAGGCCCAGACCTGCGCCACCAACGGCATCGCCCGCGGCACCACCGTGCAGGCGACAAGTCCGACAAGCCCCATGCGCGATTTCGACAGCAGGATCATGATCACCCCGCCCATCACCCCCGCGACCAGCCAGCGCCGGTTCCGTTCCTCGAGCGCGAAGACCACCATGATCACGCCCAGAAGCGCCGCGAAGGGCGACCAGGGCGCGTAGAACTGCCAGCGCGGGGTCCAGTTCGACGGGTCGTAGGTGAAGAAGTAGACGCTGAAGTACTCGGGCCCCGGCCCGCCGATGGCCTTCAGGGGCGAGGTGAAGATCTTTTCGGGCAGATGCAGGATCGGGGCCATGAACAGGATCGGCGTCAGGCAGCAGGTCCAGAGCCCGACCACGCATTGCCCGCGCACCAGGATCTCGCGCCGGATCGGCAGCACCGCGCCCGCCAGCACGAACAGCGGGATCAGAGCCCAGCCCTTGGCCCAGCCGATGGTCGACTTGATCGTGGCGCCCGTGCCAAGACCCCATTGCAGGTGTCCCACCCAGAGCGCGACCAGCAGGACCGACATCCCCGCGATCCAGATCCAGACCAGGGGCGGCACAGGACCCGTCGCCCGCAAGTCGCGCCGGATTGCCGGCCCGAGGTACAGCGACAGCGCCGCGAGCCCGCCCAGCGTCCAGCCCAGCACCGGCCCCGCGACATAAAGCGCGCCGATGAAATACAGCGGCCATGTCCAGACCTGCGTGCGCCAGACCAAGACTTCGGCCGGGTTGCGGGGGGCGATGCGGCCGCTCATGCCGGCGCCCCCTCTGCGATCTCGTCCTGCGGTCCGGCCAGCAGCCGGCCGATCAGCGGGCGGCGCATCCAGGCCAGGAACAGCCCGCCGAACAGGAAGACCGTCGCCGCCCCGCCCGCCGCCAGCGCCAGCTTGCGCTTGGGCGACGAGGGCTCCTCGGGCAGCGAGGGGTCCTCGAGCACCTGCACCAGCGGATAGGAGGCATAGAGGTCGGCCTTCGAGGTCTTGCTGCGCGCCATGGCCGAGGCCAGCACCGCCTCGGCGACGCGGAAGTTGCGCTCGCCGTCCTCGAGCCGTGCCGCGGGTTCAATCAGCGCCAGAACCCGCGCCTGCATCTGCTGCCCGCGCAGGGTCAGCGCCGCCAGTTCGGCCGCCAGCCCGCTGCGCTCGCTGTCGGCGGTGACAAGCTCGCGCAGCAGCCCCGCGCGCTCGCCCGACTGGGTGAGGTCGAGCGCCGCGGCCTCGGCGGGCGGCAGGCCGGTCACCTGCGCGGCGTTCTCGGCAAGGCGGGCGCGGGCGGTGGCGAAGCGTTCCTCGGCGGCGCGGCGGGTCGGATGGCTGGGGCCGAAGCTGCCGCGTGCCGCCGACAGCGCGACGCCCGCGGCGGCCATGTCCTGCGCCAGCGCGGTATGGCCCGGATCGGCCTGCAGTTTCAGCACCGCCGCAGCCTCGGCCGGGGTCAGGCCCAGCGCCGCCTGCATCGCGGCCACCGTGCGGTCACGCTCGTCGCGCTGCCCCGACAGATCGGCGATGCGCACCTTCAGCGCGTCGCTGTCGCTGACCAGCGTGGCGTATTGCTGGGCCGAGATCAGGCCGGTCTCGCGCTGCAGCTTCGCCACCTCCTCGCGGGTGGCGGCGACGGTGCGGCGGTAATCCTCGATCGCGGTGCCCTCGCTGTCGGTGCGCTGGGTCTGCTCGTCATGGCGCAGGGCGTCGATCTCGGCGAAGAAGGCGGCCAGCAACGCCTCTCCCCGCGCCTGCGCGTCTTCGGGAGAATTTCCGGTAAGGCTCAGCCGGATCAGCCCTGTCTGGTCCACCAGCTCGATCCGCGGGCTGCCGAAGTCGCGCCGCCTCATGCCCATCCGGCGGCTGGCGGCATCCAGGATGCGGTCGGCGGCAATCAGGCGCTTGTAGGTCTCGGTCGGGCTGATGCTCGAGCTGGAGAAGGGCGAGGCCGCCGCGGAAGACGCCTGACCGATCTGGTCGAGGTTGACCGAGGCCTGCGCGCCCGACCCCGGCAGGATCAGCGAGATCTCGGAGGTGAAGCGTTCCTGCGCGGTGGCAAGGTAGCCCGCGATCGGCGCCCAGATCAGCGCAGCCCCCATCGCGAAGAAGCCGAAATAGCGCGGCAGGCGGCCAAGGTCGCCGGGCTTGCCGCCGCGCAGGAGCCGCAGGAAGGACAGGTGGCGCAGCGGCATCCGGATCGGGCGGATCGCCGCCAGCACCGCGCGCAGGCGGCTGCGGCCGCGGGCGGCGGTCTGGGGGGCGGTCTGCGAGGCGGTCGGCGGGATCGGCTGCGCGTCTGACATGGCGTTGCTCCGGATTGCCATCCCTGCCTAGCATTCGTTGCGGGCGGCACGGGCAGCGCGGGCGGGTCGGAATCGTGCGCAGAGGAAGGGGCGCGCCTATCCCTTGGGATAGGGACCATACGGCGCTGCCTGAGCCCCCCGGCAGCGGCAGGACGCGGACGTCACCGGGGGCGGGACCGCCGGACCTCTTGGGGCGCTCAGGCGCGGCAGCAGATCACCGATCGGCGCGGGGGCCTCGGCGGGCGGCGGCCCGGTCTGCGGATCTGCGGGAAAATCGCTGAAGACGCCCGCGTCTCGCGGCAGAATCGCCCATGGACCGAAACCGGCTGGCCGCCCCTCATGGCACCTTGGATACCGGTTTCCGCCGCCGGATCCGCGTTCAGGCGCTGCAAGGCAAGGGGTTCGCCGCTGCCACGGGGAGCATCGCCCCCGGTCTCTCGCCCTGCGAAAGCGCCCCCGCGCGGGGGCGCGGTCAGAACAGGCCGGCCTCGCGCGCGATCATCGCGGCCTGGGTGCGGTTGTGGGCGTCGATCTTGCGGTAGAGCGTCTTGACATGCAGCTTCACCGTCGGCTCGGTCACGCCCAGATCGCGGGCGATCTCTTTGTTCGACTTGCCGGCGACCAGCCCCTTCAGCGCCTCGAGCTCGCGCCGTGACAGGCGGCTGGCCAGCGGATTTGTCGCCTCGGCCTGGGCGGTGCGCAGGAAGTCGAGCGGTGCATATTGCTCGCCCATCGCCATGAAGCGCACGGCGTTGATCAGCGACTTCGCCGGCAGCGTCTTGGGCAGGTAGCCCGCCGCGCCAAGGCCCAGCGCCCGCTCGGCCATCTCGGGCGAGCCGGTGCCCGAGATCAGCGCCACGCGCTGGCCGCCCCGCAGCGCCATCACCTCCTGCAGGCTGTCGAGCCCGTTCATCCCCGGCATCATCACGTCGAGCAGCACGAGGTCGAAGACCGCGCCCGCCTCGATCCGGGCGACGGCCGAGGGCAGGTCCGGCGCGGTCTCGGTCTCGATCCCGCCCTCGCTTTCGAGGTAGAGCACCAACGCATCGCGCAGCAGGTCGTGGTCATCTGCGATTAGCACGCGCAGCGACGCCGCCGCGCGGCGCTCGGGCTGCAGGGTGCCTTCGGGGGCGATACGGGACTGTTCCAACACTGTTCCTCCACAACCGGGGGCAGACCTCCATCCGCCCAGGCTCTCACTCACTCTACCGCGGGTCCTTACCCGAACGTTAAGGCAATTTGTGGGCGGTGGAGGATAGGCCCCCTATCCGTTCGGAGAGGGTCGCCGGCGCCGCAAGACGCGCCGCCCCCTCCGCCCGGGCCGGCACCGGACCCATCGCCCCGCAAGCCTCTCCCGCAGGAGAAGGCCGCGATCCCGCGGGGACCGCCGGCTCGCCTTGCGCGCCTTGGCGTCGAAGCGGGCGTTTGCGGCAGTCCTGAAGGCAGATCCACGCCATCGGAGGCCCTGCCATGACCGCCCACAACCATCCCGACCTTGCCCTTGCCACCCCGGCGCTCGCGCCGTTCCTGCCCGCCGCCGCCAACGATGCCGCCGCCCCGCGCCGCCCGGTTGCCGTGCGCATCCCGGCGATCCGGCTCTTCGGGCTCGACCTCGCCGACATCACCCCGGACCGCGCGGTGGCCGAGCTGCTGGCCCCCGGTCGCCGTCGCGTGGCCTTCCTGAACGCCCATTGCGGCAACGTGATGGCCCGCGACCCCGACTATGCCGCGACGCTGGCCACCGCCGACATGGTGCTGCCCGACGGCATCGGGGTCGAGCTGGCCGCGCGGATGACCGGGCGACGCTTCACCGCAAACCTCAACGGCACCGACCTTGTCCCGCAGGTGATGGCAGAGGCGGCACGCCGCGGCCTGAGCGTCTTCCTGTTCGGCGCCGCCCCGGGCGTCGCGAGGGCCGCCGCCCAGCGCCTGGCCCGCGACACTCCGAACCTGCGCATCGCCGGCACCCGCGACGGCTACGAGGGCGCGCGCGACACCGCCGCCGCCATCGCCGAGATCAACGCCTCGGGTGCCGACATCCTGCTGGTCGCGATGGGCGTGCCGCTGCAGGACTGCTGGCTGGCCGATCACGCCCACGAACTTTCCCCGCGCATCACCATGGGCGTCGGCGCGCTGTTCGACTTCCTGTCGGGCCGGGTCGCCCGCGCGCCGCTGGCGCTGCGCCGGATGCACATGGAATGGTGCTGGCGACTGGCGCTGGAACCGCGGCGGCTGTTTGGCCGCTATGTCACCGGCAACGCCGCCTTCCTGATCCGCGCCGCCCGCGACGCGCTGGCCTGCGGCGGCACGCTGGGCCTGAAGCGCCGCACGCTCGACCTTGCGCTGGCGGGCGGGGCGCTTTTGGCACTGGGGCCGCTGATGCTGCTGATCGCCGTCGCGATCCGCCTCGAATCGCCGGGGCCGGCGCTGTTCCGCCAGACCCGCATCGGCCGCGACGGGCGCCCCTTCACCGTCTTCAAGTTCCGCTCGATGTACCGTGATGCCGAGGCGCGGCGCGCGGCCCTGCTGGCGGGGTCGGACCGCGAGGGGATCTGCTTCAAGGCGCGCAACGATCCGCGCGTCACCCGCATGGGCCGGCTGCTGCGCCGCACGTCCTTGGACGAGCTGCCGCAGATCCTGAACATCCTGCGCGGCGAGATGTCGGTGGTCGGCCCCCGCCCCGCCCTGCCCGAAGAGGTCGCGGCCTATCCTGCCCGCGCCCGCGAACGCCTGGCCTGCCGCCCCGGCCTGACCGGGCTCTGGCAGGTCTCGGGCCGGGCCGAGCTGAGCTTCGAGCGGATGGTCGAGATGGACATCGCCCATGCGCGCTCGGCCTCGATCCTGCTGGATCTGGTGGTGATCGCGCTGACCTTCCGCGCGCTCTGGACCGGGCGCGGCGCCTACTGAATGCGCGCCCCGGTCCTCGCAGCCTATCCCTTCGGATAGGTCCGCCTATTCCGAAGCCCGCCCCTGCACACCCGCGCGCCATGATATTGCCGGATCGACACGCCAAGACAGAGAGCATGACCATGACCCGTTCCCTTTCCGGCCTTCTCTCGGCCACCGCCCTGACCCTGGGCCTTGCGCTGGCCACGCCTTTCGCCGCCGCGGCCGAGACGCTGCTGACCGCCGCCCAACCGCAGGGCCCGGTGCTCCTGACCGCTTCCGGCGCCATCGCCGGGCCCGAGGGCAAGCAGGTGGTCGAGCTGGATCAGGCGATGCTGGACGGCCTGCCGAAGGTGACGTTCACCACGACGACGATCTGGACCGAGGGCCCGCAGGAATTCACCGGCGTCCCGCTGGGCGCGCTGCTGACCGCGCTGGGGGCCAAGGGCAAGACGCTCGCCGCCACGGCCGAGAACGACTACAGCATCGAGATCCCGATCGAGGACTGGCCGCAGGGGCTGGAACCCGTCGTCGCCTATGCGCGCAACGGCAAGGCGATGTCGATCCGCGACCGCGGGCCGCTCTGGATCGTGTATCCCTATGACAGCGATGCCCGGCTGCGCACCGAAGTGATCTATTCGCGCAGCATCTGGCAGCTGAACCGCATCGAGGTCCGCCCCTGACCCGCAAAGGCCCCCGAGGATGAAACCGATCGCCCGTTCCTGCGCCCCTTGGCCGCGCCGCATCTGCAATCTGGGGCTGGCGCTGGTCTGCGGTCTGTGGATCGGGCTGACCGGCGTTCTGGCGGCGGCGGTCGTCCACCAGCTGCGCGACCTGCGCGCCGCGGCCTCGGACAATGTGCAATGGACGCTGTCGCAGGTCGACGTGGAATTCTTCCGCCTGCGCTCGGCGCTGATCGCGGCCGAACGTGCCGAGGGCCGCACCCCGGCGGCACTGGCCGACCTGCGCAAGCGCACCGACATCCTGTGGAGCCGGCTCGACACCTTCGGCACCACCGGCACCTACGCCCATCTGCGCCAAATCCCCGAATTCGACGCGAACTACCGCGAAAGCCGCACGGCGCTGGATGCGATCACCGCGATCACCGACTTGGCCGATGACGGGTTGGCGCAGCGCCTGGCCGAGCTTGACCAGATCACCGCGGGGATGGAGGGCGCGATCCGCTCGCTCTCGCTGGTGGGGATCTCGGAATTCGCGCATATGGCCGACGACCAGCGCGAAGAGATGACGATGACGCTGAGCGGGCTCGCGATCGCCGCGACCGCGATGCTGATCGCGATCTCGCTGCTGGCGGTGTCGCTGCTGCGCCTCTACCGGCTCAGCGAATTGCGCGCGCGCGACCAGGCGCTGACCTCGGACCGGATGCAGACCGTCATCCAGACCTCGCTCGACGCGATCATCGTCTGCGATCACGACGCCCGCGTGCTCGATTTCAGCCCCGCGGCCGAACAGATCTTCGGCTACACCGCCGAAGAGGCCCAGGGGCAGGACATGCTTGCGCTGATCCTGCCGCCCGAGGCTGTCGAGGCTTCGCGCGAAAGCCTTCTGCGCCGCGCGACCTTCGGCGATCCCGCCATCACCTCGCATGGGCGCCACCAGTGCGAGGCGCTGCGCCGCGACGGCCGCCGTTTCCCTTCGGAGATCGCCGTGCGCACTGCCGAGGGCGAGGACGAGCGCCAGATCTACATCCTGTTCCTGCGCGACATCTCGCTGCGCAAGCAGGCCGAGGCCGAGCTGACCGAGGCGCTGGACCGTGCCGTCGCCGGCGAGAAGGCCAAGGCCGAGTTCGTCGCGGTGATGTCGCACGAGATGCGCACCCCGCTGAACGGGCTGATGGGCACGCTGTCGCTGCTGAAGGACACCGGGCTCGACCCCCGGCAGGCGCGCTATGTCGCCACGATGGAGACCTCGGGGCGGCTTCTGGGCGGGCTGGTCAACGACGTGCTCGACCTGTCGGCCTTCGAGGCCGGCAAGCTGCGCGCGCAGGCTCGGTCCTTCCGGATCGACGAGGTGCTGGACGACGTGGTCCACAGCCAGCGCCACGCGGCGCAGGAGGGCGGCAACAGGCTGGACTGGCGCTGGGAAGGACCGGCGCCGGGCATGGTCTCGGGCGATGACGCACGGATCCGGCAGGTGCTGCTGAATTTCGTGGGCAATGCGATCAAATTCACCCGCGACGGCGAGATCACGCTGGAAGCCGAGATGCTGTCGCAGGACGCGGACGGGGCACAGGTCGAGTTCCGCGTCATCGACACCGGCACCGGCATCGCGCAGGAAAACCTCGACCGGATCTTCCGCGACTTCGAGATGCTGGACAGTTCCTACGGCCGCAAGGCCGGCACCGGGCTCGGCCTCGGCATCTCGCGCCGGCTGGCCGAGGTGCTGGGCGGCGAGATCGGCGTGGAAAGCGAGTTGGGCGAGGGAAGCCTGTTCTGGCTGCGGGTGCCGCTGGACATTCCGGCGGACGAAGTCGTCCCCGAGCCAGCACCCCAGGACGATGCTCCGCTGGCCGAAACCGGTCGCGCCCTGTCGGTGCTGATCGTCGAGGACAACGAGATCAACCGCCTGATCCTGCGCGAGATGGTCGAGGCCGAGGGGCATACCGTGACCGAGGCCGTCGACGGGCGCGAGGGCGTGCGTCGTGCCGCGGCCACCCGGTTCGACCTGATCCTGATGGATGTCTCGATGCCGGTGCTGGACGGGCGTGACGCGACGCGGGCGATCCGCAACGGGCGCGGCCTGTCGCGCGAGGTGCCGGTGGTCGGCGTCACCGCCCATGCCCTGCCCGAAGAGCTGAAGGCCTTCCGCGAGGCCGGGATGCAGGAGGTGCTGAAAAAGCCCATCGACCGCCCGGCGCTGGTGCGGCTGCTGGCCGCCCATGCCGGCGATGCGCCCCCGCCCGGCCCCGCAGCCGCCGCCGCGCCCGCCGCGCCGCTGCGCCGGCTGTTCAGCGACGACGCGATGATGGTGATCGGCGCGGGCACCGGGATCGACCGGCTGCGCCCGCTGCTCGGCCGGTTCGTCGAACAGGCCGACGCGCTGATGGAGAGTCTGGCCGGCGCCGGCGCCGCCGAGGGCACCGCCACGCTGCAGGCCATCCACCGGCTTGCGGGCTCTGCCGCCACCTTCGGGGCCGAACGGCTGCATGCCGAGCTGCAGGCGATCGAAACCGCCGCGAAACGCGGCGACACCGCGCCGCTGCGCGCCGCCGGCCAGACCCTGCCGCCGCTCTGGGCCGCGACCCGGGCCGAGATCACCGACTGGCTGGCCGCCGAACGCCCGCGCCGGACCGGCTGATCCCGGGCGCACGGAGCGGGCCGCCGGCGTCCAGCGAAGGGTTACAGGCCAGCGGTGCCTCGCCCTCGGCCGCGCCGATCAAGCCCGTCAGAACCCGCTGGCCGTCGAGGTGATGCCGCCCAGCACCCGCGCGATGTCGGCGATATTGGTGACGCTGCTGTCATAGCAGGCGATGGCATCGCCGGGCAGCAGGTAGGGGTCGTAGTCGTCGCGATCGGCGCGGGTCATCAGGTTCTCGAGCCGCCGTTCCACGACCGAGGACACCTTGGTCACCGGATCGCGCGACACCAGCGCCGCCGAGCGCGCGGCACTGGTCGCCAGCGCGCCCCCCACGCAGTTCGCGTTGATCGTCGCCTGCAGGAAGCGCGTGCCATAGGGCACCTGCCGCGATTCGTTGCTGATCGCCGAGGGCGCGTTGGCCCCGGCCGGCACCGTCAGGTTCGACAGGAACAGCGAGATGCCGGGCGGGCTGACCGGGCTTGGCACCATCAGCCCGTCCTGGAAGCAGCCGCGCGAGGGCACCGTGACCTCGTCGCCCGCGATCAGCATCACGTCGTCGAAGGCGGTGCCGTCGACCGCGCCGCGCAGATCCACGGTGAAGCTTGCCCCCGCGCGGCGCAGCTGCACCGCCGACAGATCCGCATCGGGCCGGATCCCGCCCGCCTGCCGCAGCGCGACCGACAGGTTGCGCCCCTCGGTCGACCCGCCGAAAGCCTCTTGCCGCGAGCCGTCGACGCTGTCGCCGCGCAGGCCCAGCTCGACCGTCTGGGGCTGGAACACCGCGCCCGACACCGCGACCCGGGCCGAGCCGAAATCGGTCATCAGCACCGAGACATCGGGCGCGTGCGGATAGAAGCCGCGGTCGACCAGCCGGCTGGCAATGGTCTGTTCCAGCGCCGCGGCACTGCGCCCCGCCGCCGGCACCGCGCCCAGGAACGGCAGCTTCACCGTGCCATCGCGCGACACCTCGTAGGCATGGCTGAACGTCGTGTCATCGACCAGCCGGATGTCGATCAGGTCCCCGCGCGAGAGCACCTCGCCCTGCAGCGCGCCCGAGGCATGGCGGGCGCGGCCCTCGCCCCCCGCGGGCGGGCGACAGGCGGCGGCATTCATCGCGACCGAGCGCAGCGCGGGCGCGCCCTCGGCCCGGCGGGCTTCGGGCAGGCGGTACTGGGCCTGATAGCCGCCCTGTGCCGGGCTCACGCCAAGGTTGTCGGCCCGCCGTTCGGGCGCGCAGCCCGGGACGAGCAGCGCCAGCACCGCCACGGTGCCGGACAGACGGGGAAGTCTTCTGCTCTGCAAGGTCCGCTCACTGCCCGGTTTGTTGCTTTGCGCCGAGCCTAAGCCAAGCCTGCCCCCCGCGTCCATCACCCGCGCGGCGTGTGCCGACTATCCGTTCGGAGAGGGGGTGACCCATCCGCGCCGCGCCCCTCGCCCTTGGCGGGCAGGCGCGGGTCCGGGGCACGTCGTAGAACCGGGGGACAGAGCGGCCGAGGGTCGCCCCCGACCCGGAGACCGACGATGCAGCACCCCGCCCCGACCCGTGGCTTCGCCTCCGGCCTGATCGCGCTGGGCCTGTCCGACCTCGCGCAGCGGGTGTCGCGGCTGGCGGTGGTCGTGGTGGTGGCGCGCAGCCTCGACCCGGCCGCGATCGGCACCGCCGCCGCCGCGCTCGCCGCGTCCGAGATCCTGAAGGCACTGACCGAGACCGGCGTGAACCAGCGCGTCATCGCCGCGCCCGAAGCGGATCTCGAGGCTGCCTGCCTGACCGCGCGGCGCATCCACACCGCCTGGTGCCTTGGCCTCTTCACGCTGCAACTGGCCGTGGGCGCGGGGATCGCGCTGGCCTCGGGCGATGCGATGGCCTTCGTGATGGTCGCGATCCTGGCCGGAGAATACCTGTTCATGCCGGCGGGGCTGGTCAGCTGCGCGCTGGCGATGCGCGAGGGGCGGCTGACCCGCACCGCGGCGATCGGCGGTGCGCAGGTCGTGGTCGCGAACCTGCTGACCGCGATCCTGGCGCTGCTGATCGCCGGCCCGCTGGCGCTGGTGCTGCCGCGGCTGCTGTCGGCGCCGGTCTGGACGATCGGCATGCGGCGCCTGCGCCCCTGGCGCCCCGCGGCAGGTGTCGCCCCGCTGCCGCTGCGCCATTTCACCGGCTATGGCGCCGCGGTGCTGGGGGTCGAGCTGGTCAAGGCCGCGCGGCTGCAGGCCGACAAGCTGGTGATCGGCCTGATGCTGGGCCCCGAGGCGCTGGGTCACTATTTCCTGGCCTTCAATGCGGGTTTGGGGCTCGCCTCGTCCTTCGCCAATGCCTTCGGGGTCGCGCTCTTCCCCTGGCTTGCCCGCGCCGCGGACCGGGCGCAGGCGCTGCGCCGGGCGCTCGGCCTGTCGATCTGCGTGCTGTCGCCGGTGGTCGTCGCGCAGTCGCTGCTGGCGCCCTGGTATGTGCCGCTGCTCTACGGCGCGAAATGGTCGGGCAACAGTGATGTCGTCTCGGTCCTCTGCCTGGCCGCGATCCCGGCGCTGATCTGGACCGCGACCGCGCAATGGCTGCGGGCCGAGGGCCGGCCGGCCGTCGAATTCACCGTCACCTGCACCACCACGGTCCTCCTGATCGCCAACACCGCGCTGACCGCCCGCCACGGGCTGCAGGCCACCGCCATCGGCTACCTCGCCGTCGCGACGGTGACTCAGCTTGGCGCGGCGCTTCCGTCGCTGATCGCGGCCTTCGGGCCCCGAACCCAACCGCGCCTCACCGCCTGACCCTTCATCCCGGAGCCCCGCCATGCCGCGCTTCTCGATCGTGCTGCCCTGCTTCAACGCCGCCGCCACCATCGGCGCGACCCTCGCCAGCCTTCAGGCGCAGAGCGTCAGCGACTGGGAGGCGATCTTCGTCGACGACAATTCGACCGACCAGACGCTGCAGATCCTGGCCGAGGCCGCCGCCTTCGACGACCGCCTGCGGCTGGTCGCCAACCCGCGCCGCGGCCCCTCGGCCGCCCGCAACCACGGGGCGCTGACGGTCGCGCGGGGCGAGATCATCGCCTTCTGCGATGCCGACGACCTCTGGTCCCCCGGCAAGCTGGCAGAGCTGGACCGCGCCTTCGCCAAGGACATCGACGCGGCCTTCGGGCGGACCGCCTTCTTCACGGCGGACCCGGACCGGATCACCACCACCTCGACCCTGCCAGAGGGGCCGCTGACCCTTGCCACCCTTCTGGGCGAAAACCCGGTCTGCACGATGTCGAATCTGTCGATCCGTGCCGGGCGCTTCGCCGCGACCGGCGGCTTCGACGAGCGGCTGGCGCAGAACGAAGACCTCGAGTGGCTGATCCGGCTGGTCGGCGAAGGCGCATGCGTCACGCCGATCCACAGCGTGCAGACCTTCTACCGCGCCAGCACCGGCGGGCTGTCGGCCGATCTGGGCGCGATGCGCCGCGGTCGCGCGGCAGCGCTGCAAACCGCCGCCCGCTTCGGCGCCGCGCCCACCCCGCGGGACGAGGCGATCTTCCTGCGCTACCTCGCGCGCCGGGCGCTGCGGCTCGACCAGGGGCGGTTCCTTGCCCTGCGGCTTGCGCTCGCCGGCCTTGCCGCCAGCCCCGCCGGCTTCTTCTCGGACGCCCGCCGCGGCGGGATGACCGTCGCGGGCGCGCTCGCCGCACCGATCCTGCCCCGCCCCCTGCGCCACGCCCTGTTCACCTGAGGAGCCCGCCCATGCCCCGCGCATCCATTGTCGTCTCTGCCTACAACGCCGAAGCCACGCTGGCCGAAACCCTCGCCAGTCTATTGGGCCAAAGCTTCGCCGATCTCGAGGTGATCGTGGTCGACGACGGCTCGACCGACGCGACCGCGGCACTGGTCGAGGCGATCTCCGATCCCCGCCTGCGTCTGGTCCGCCAGCGCAACCGCGGCCTTGCCGGGGCGCGCAACAGCGGCATCCATGCCGCGCGGGGCGAGTACATCGGCTTTTGCGACGCCGACGACCTGTGGCGGCGCGACAAGCTGGCCGCCCATGTGCGCCATCTCGACGAAGTGCCCGAGGTCGGGCTCAGCTATTCCGGCTCGGCCCTGATCGGCCCGGACGGTCGCGGCCTTGGCCTCGCGCAGGCGCCGCGGCTGCAGGGCGTGGGCCCTGAACAGGTGTTCCTGCGCAACCCGGTCGGCAACGGCTCGGCCCCCGTGCTGCGCCGCGCGGCACTCGACGCGCTGGCCTGGCGCCCGGCGCTGGAGACCGAGCGCGACTGGTGGTTCGACGAGAACTTCCGCCAGTCCGAGGACATCGAGTGCTGGCTGCGGCTCGCCCTGACCACCGACTGGCGGATCGAGGGCGTGCCGGGCGCGCTGACCCAGTACCGCATCACCGGCGGCGGGCTGTCGGCGGCGACCGACCGCCAGCTGACCGCCTGGGAGCGGATGGTGACCAAGCTCACCCCGATCGCGCCCGATTTCTTCGCCGCCCATGCCGCGACGGCGCGCAGCTATCAGCTGCGCTACCTCGCGCGCCGCGCCGTCTCGGCCGGCGACGGGGCACGGGCGCTGCGTCTGGTGCTGGACGCGCTCGGCCAGTCGCGCCGGCCGCTGCGACAGGAACCGCTGAAGACGCTGACCACCCTTGCCGCCGCCTGCGCGCTGCGGCTGCTCGGCCCGCTCGTGCTGACGCAAAGCCGCCTCGCCCCCTGCGCCATCCCTGCCACCGCCCCCCAGACCGGAGAGAGCAAATGACCCTGCATTTCCCTGCCCCGTCCCTGCCCCGTGTCGTCCACTTGGTCGATGACCTGAACTGGGGCGGCGTCACCCGCGGCGTGCGCCATCTGGTGCAGGACCCGGTGCTGGCCCGCGTCGCCCGACAGTCGATCGTCGAGGTCAAGCGCGGCTCGGTCACCACGCCCGCGCTCGAGGCGGATCTGATCCTCTCGCACCTGTCGGTCAGCTGGCGCAACCTGCCGCTTCTGTCGGCGCTGCGCGGCCGCTACGCGCATCTGCCGCTCGTCCATGTCGAACACAGCTATTGCGAGGGATTCGTCGCCGGCAACGTCATGGAACGGCTGCGCTTCCAGACCCTGCTGCGCAGCGCCTACGCGCTGTTCGACGGCGTGGTCGGCGTCAGTGCAGGGCAGACCGGCTGGCTGCGCGACCGCGCGCTGGTCGCGCCCGAGCGGCTGCGGACCATACGCTCTTGCGCAGGCATCGACGACTTCCTGGCGCTGCCGGTCGCGACGGGCCGCGCGCGGGCCTTCGGCGCCCTCGGCCGCTTCGACCGCCAGAAGGGCTTCGACACGCTGATCCGCGCCTTCCTCGCGGTGCGCACGCCGGGCGCGACGCTGACGCTGGTCGGCGACGGGCCCGAGCGCGCGGCGCTGGAAGCGCTGGCGCACGGCGATCCGCGCATCCGCTTCGCGGGATATGCCAGCAGCCCAGCCACGCTGATGGCGCGCTTCGATGCGGTGCTGATGCCCTCGCGCTGGGAGGCCTACGGGCTGGTCGGGGTCGAGGCGATGGCGGCGGGCCGCGACCTGCTGGTCTCGGGCGTCGACGGCACCGCCGATCATGTCCAGCGCGGCGCCACCGTCTGCCGCGGCCGCAGGGCCGAGGACTGGACCGCGGCCATCGAGCGTCTCGCCGCGCGCGAGCCCGCGATCGCCACCCGCCTGCGCGAGATCGGCCGCGAGAAGGTGCGTCACGCCGAGGCCGAGTTCCGCACCGCCTATGCCATGCTGTTCGCGGACTTCTGCGCGGCGCGCATCAGCCCGGCAATGGCCGGCTAGGGCGTTAGCCCCCGATCAGGGGGCTGGCCACCCGGTCATCCTTCAGCGCGACGCCGGTGGCCCGGATCTCGCGCGCCTTGCGGATGAGGAAGGTCAGAAGATCGGTCGCGCGGGCATAGTCCAGCCCGCCCCGGCCGTGGATGTTCGACACGCAGTTGCGGCTGCTGTCGGGCGCGCCGACCTTCGGGTCCCAGGTCAGGTAGGCCCCCAGGCTGTCCGAGACCGAAAGACCCGGGCGCTCTCCGATCAGGACGAGGCAAAGCGGTGCCCCCATCGCCGCCGCGATCTCGTCCCCGATCGCGACCCGCCCCTCGCGCGCCAGCGCGATCGGCCCGAAGGTCAGCTCGGGCAAGGCCGCATCCAGCGCATCGACCATCGCCGCCGCATGGTTCGTCACCGCGAAGGCCGACAGCCCGTCGGCGATCACCACCGCCAGATCGGGGCGCGTGCAGGGAATGCGCGCGAGGCTGTCTTCCGACAGGCGACGGCCCAGATCGGGGCGGCGGATGTAGGTGTCGCGGTCAGGCGCGCGGCTGTGCAGCTCGATCACCTCGCGCGCGCCCAGACCTGCGCGCAGCGCGGCCCAGTCGACCGGCTGGCGGATCGCGTCGCGCGCCTTCGCATGGCTCAGCTGGAAGTCGAGCACCGAGGCCAGCGGCGCCGCCCCGCCCCGCGCATCAAGACGCACCCGCGCAGGGGTCAGCAGGCGCAGTTTCGGCAGGAAGTCCGGAACATCGCCGCTCATGCCGACAGCCCCATCCGCCGGGCGAGCCCGCCCAGATCCGGCAGCGCCCGCGGGCCGCCGGCCCCGCCGCCAAGCTGCATCTTCTGCAGCCAGGCTTCGAATTCCGGCGCGGGGCGCAGGCCGAAGGTGCGGCGCAGCCAGGCCGCGTCCTCGAAGGCGAGGCTCTGGTAGCTCAGCATCACGTCGTCAGCGCCGGGGACGCAGATCACGAAGTTCACGCCCGCCGCCGCCAGCAGCGTCATCAGTGTGTCCATGTCGTCCTGATCGGCCTCGACATGGTTGGTGTAGCAGACATCCACCCCCATCGGCAGGCCAAGCAGCTTGCCGCAGAAATGATCCTCGAGCCCGGCGCGGATCACCTGCTTGCCGTCATAGAGATACTCGGGCCCGATGAAGCCCACGACCGTGTTCACGAGGAACGGATCGAAGGCGCGGGCGACGCCATAGGCGCGGCATTCCAGCGTCTGCTGGTCGACGCCGTGATGGGCATCGGCCGACAGCGGTGCGCCCTGCCCGGTCTCGAAATACATCACGTTCCGGCCGACGGTGCCGCGGTTCAGCGCGCGCGCAGCCTCGTTCGCCTCGCCCAGCACCGCAAGATCGACGCCGAAACCGCGGTTCGCGGCCTCGGTCCCGGCGATCGACTGGAAGGGCAGGTCGACCGGCCCGCCGGCCTCGATGATGCGCAGCGTGTTGGTGACATGGGTCAGCACGCAGCTTTGCATCGGCATGTCGAATTCCTGCCGCAGCCCGTCGAGCGCCTTCAGGATCTCGGTGCAGTTGCCGATGTTGTCCGAGGCCGGGTTGATCCCGATCACCGCGTCGCCGGTGCCCTGCAACAGCCCGTCCAGAACCGCGACCGCGATCCCGCGCAGGTCGTCCGCCGGGTGGTTCGGCTGCAGCCGCGTGGACAGGTGCCCCTTCAGCCCCAGCGTGGTGCGGAAGCGCGAGACGACCTCGGCCTTGCGGGCGACGCCGATCAGGTCCTGGTTGCGCATCAGCTTCGACACCGCCGCCACCATCTCGGGCGTGAGCCCGCGCGCAATCCGGGCAAGCGTGCGGGCATCGGCGGCGTCGGACAGGAGCCAGTCGCGCAGGCCCCCCACCGTCATCGCCGCGACCGGGGCGTGGGCCGTGGCATCATGGCCGTCGAGGATCAGCCGCGTGACCTCGTCCGTCTCGTAGGGGACGACGACCTCGCTCAGGAACTCGGACAGCGGCAGGTCGGCCAGCGCATAGCGGGCGGCGACGCGATGCGCCTCGGTCTCGGCGGCCAGCCCCGCCAGCTCGTCGCCCGAGCGGCGCGGGGTCGCGGCGGCCATCAGCGCGGCGAGGCTGTCGAAGCGGAAGGTCTCGCCGCCGGCGATGGCGCGATAGGCAGGCATGGCTGTCTCCTCAGGCGTTGCGCAGATGCGTGGCCCAGGACGGGTCGCCCGTGATCGTGCGGAACCGCATCAGCTTCCACATCCCATACTTGTGGAAGTCGAAGTCAAGATGCGAGACCTTCAGCTGCACCATCGACCACGCAGCCCATTTCACGTCGGCCAGCGCCTTGTGAATGGTCACCCGCGCCACAAGCTGCGGCGTGACGCGACCGAAATACTCCTCGATCAGTTCGGCCTCCTGCTCGGGGGTGAAGAACATCTCGCCGAACCAGATGCCCAGATCGTAGCACCGGTCGTTCATCGAGGCGTATTCGTAATCGATCAGCATCACCGAGCCGTCGGCGCCGATCATGAAGTTCCCCGGCATCGGGTCGTTGAACGAGGGCACGAGGTCGAGGCCGGAGGCCATCAGCGCCTGCCGCGCCATGCGGTCGTTCAGCGCGATCCAGTCCGCGTCGCGCGGCTGCGGCGCGCCCAGCATCGCCATCTGCCCGTGATGCTCGTCGATCATGTCGAAGACCGTCTTCGTCAGGCCCAGCGCCGGCAGGGCATGCATCCTCCGGTAGGCCGCGATCGCCGCCACCCGCTTGTCGCGTTCGGCGAAGTCGGAATGGGTCGAGGGGCGGCGGTCGGGGATGAAGTCGTTGATCTCGATCCCGCGGTGGGCGAGATCGTCATAGACCATCGGCCCCAGCCCGGCGGCCGCGGCCTTCTTCGAGGCATCCATCGCCGCGACCCGGTCAATGAACATCTCGGTGCCGTTGCCCGGCAGCTTGACGAAATACTCCGCCCCCGCTGCAAGTCTGACGCGCCAGTTCGAATTCGAGATCCCGCCCGAGACCGGGGCATAGCGCGCGCCCTGCCCGCCCGCGAACAGCGGCGCCTCGAGGATCGCGGCTTCCAGCGCGGCTTCTTCGGCTGCCGCGGCCTGACCGAGCGTCTTCATGCCTGCCCCCCGGCGCTGCGCACCTTCTCTTCGAACTGCGGATGGCGCAGGCCAAGGCGCGCGCGCATGATCCGCCATTCGGAATATTTCAGCCACTCCACCGCCCCGCGGACCGAGCCCACGCCGCTGACCCGCGCCCAGAGGCAGTGCATCACGTCGTCGACGATCGACCAGAGCCGCGCCCGCGCGAAGCCCGCCGGCTCGAAGGCACCCATGTAGGCGGCGGCAGGGGCGATCATGTCGGCCTCGAAATCGGTGATCTCGGCCAGCAGGACCCCAAGGTCGTACATCGGGTCGTTCTGCCCGGCCCGGTCGAAATCGACCAGCAGCACCGCGGCATCGGGCCCGACCAGCAGGTTCGAGGCAGAACCGTCGTTGCGGCAGGGCACCGTCGGCGCGGCCGCCAGCGGCGCGCGCAGCGGTTCGAGCAGCGCCATGACCCAGCCGATGTCCTGCGGCAGCGCCACGCCCGACGCGCGCGCCCGGTCCAGAAGCGCGTCGATCTGCGCGAAGGCGTCGAAACGCGTGCCCAGCGCCGGCAGCGCATGCAGGCGGCGCAGCGCGGCCAGCACCGCGCCGACCACCGCCGGGTCCTGCAGGTGCGACTGCCGCGCCGCGGTCCAGGCGGTGCCGGGATCGCGCATCAGGATCGCCCCCTCTGCCGCGTCCGACCACAGCACCTCGGGCGCGATGCCTTCGGCCCCGGCGGCGGTGGCCAGCGCCATCGCCGCCGTCAGGTCGAAGCCCGTGCGCATCTCGGGATGCATCACCTTCAGGAACAGCGGCCCCTCGGGCGCATCGATCCGCAAGCTGCGGCTTTCCAGCGCCAGATAGCTGGGCGAGGCCAGCGCGGCGGGTCCGGCCACCGCCGGCGCCGCCGCCAGATCGGGCCGGGCGCCGGCGAGACAGACGGCGAGCGCCGCGTCCGAGACGAGCGCCCCGGTTATCCGGCCACCGCTCATCCTGCCACCGCGCGGTCCAGATCCGCCTTGGCCACGTCGATGCGGCGGATCATCTCGACCAGCACGTTGCCGCCGGCCGCCAGATCCTCGGGCGAGGTGTATTCGTCGTAGCGATGGATCACGCCGCCGACGCTGGGCACGGCGACCACGATCGCCGGGCAGCGGGTCAGCACCGGGATCGCGTCATGGCCGCCGATGGTGTCGATGCGGATCCGCGGCAGGCCGAAGCCGTCTGCCGCCTCTTCCGCCAGCTGCACCAGCCGCGCGTCGAACCGGCCCGCGGGCCGGCGGTCGATCGAGACGATCTCGCCCGTGACCGCGGCCTTCTCCATCAGCGCCGGCAGCGCCGCCTTCAACCCGGCCTCGGCCCAGTCGAGCGTCGCGGCCTCGGGCGCGCGCAGCTCTCCGAAGAGGATCGCCTTGCCCGGCACGATGTTGGGCGAGTTCGGCGAGATGTCGACGCGCGCGACCGAGGTGTAGAGCGTGTCGGGCGCGGTGTCGGCGAGGCGCTTCACCTCGGCGATGATGTAGGCCGCGCCCAGCACCGCGTCGTGGCGGTCCTCCATCGGGGTGGGGCCGGTGTGGTTCTGCTGGCCGGTGACTTCCATGCGCACCTTCAGCGCGCCCCAGTGGCGGATGAAGGGTGCGATGCGGGCCCCGGCCTTCTCCATCTTGTCGTCACCCTCGATGTGGATCTCGAGATAGACATCCGGGATCCCGACGACGTCGGTCCCGGCATAGCCGGTGCGCTTCAGTTCGTCGCCGACGCTGCGCCCCTCGCGGTCGCAGCGCGCCAGCGCGAAATCAAGCTCGAGCTGCCCGGCGAAGACGGAAGAGCCCAGCAGCGAGGGCTGGAACCGCGCGCCCTCCTCACTCATCCAGTCGGCGATGACGAAGGTGCAGTTCGGCGCGGTTCCGCGGGCGGTGCAGTCGGCGCGGTAGCTTTCGATCGCGGCCAGCGCCGCCATCACCCCATAGGCCCCGTCGAAGCGCCCGGCCAACGGCTGGCTGTCGATATGCGAGCCGATCATGATCACCGGCGCGTCGGGACCGGCCAGCTCGATCCGGCCGAAGAGGTTGCCGATGGCATCGACCAGCACCGTGTAGCCCTTGGCGCGCATCTCGTCGGCGAACCATTTGCGGGCGTCGCGGTGCTCGTCGGTCAGGGCCATGCGGTCGACGCCGCCCATCGGGGTCGCGCCGAAGTCCGAAACGCGCTGCATCAGCGTCTCGAAGAAGGCGGCATCGAAGGCGGGGCGGATCAGGGTGTCAGGCATCGGTCGTCTCCGGCGTCGTCGCGGTCAGGCCGGTAAAATCCGGCGCGGGGGTCAGGAAGCAGGCGGCCAGCGCACGCCCGCCGCGGGTGGTGAGGCCCGGGTTCTCGGTCCGGCAGCGCGCGAAGGCCTGCGGGCAGCGGCTGGCGAAGGCGCAGCCCGGCGGCAGGTCGATCGGGCTTGCCGGCTCGCCTTCCAGCAGGCAGTCCTTCGGGTCATAGCGCCGGGTCTCGAGCGTCGGCGCGGCGGACAGCAGCGCGCGGCTGTAGGGATGGCCCGGGTCGAAGAACAGCCGCTCGTTCGGGGCGACCTCGACCGTCTCGCCCAGATACATCACCGCGATGCGCGAACAGACGCGCCGCACCATCGCCAGATCGTGCGAGATGAAGATGTAGGTGAAGCCATGCTGGGCCTGCAGCTTCTCGAACAGGTCCAGCAACTTGCCCTGCTCGGTCTGGTCCAGCGCCGACAGCGTCTCGTCCATGATCAGAAGCCGCGGTTCAAGCACCATCGCCCGCCCCACGTTCAGCCGCTGGCGCTGCCCTGCCGACAGGCCGGTCGGCAGCTCGTCATACAGGGCCTCGGGCAGGCCGACCTCGTGCATCACCGCCCGCGCCCGCTCGCGCCGCTCGGCCCGGTTGCCGATGCTGTGGATCTTCAGCGGCTCTTCCAAAATCGCGCCGATCGAGCTTTGCGGCGGCAGCGAGCCGTAGGGGTCCTGCAGCACCAGCTGGAAGCGGCGGCGCAGGGCGCGCAGCCGCGCGGGGCTGGCCGACCCGACGTCCTCGCCCTCGAACAGGATCTTGCCGGCATCGGGCCGCTCCAGCCCGGTCAGCAGCCGCATCAGCGAGGACTTGCCGCAGCCCGACTCGCCCACCAGCCCGAAGTTGTCGCCCTGAAAGACGTCGAACTCGACATTGCGCACCGCCTGCACGACCGAGGTGCCGCCCTGTGCCCGGTTGCGGGCCGAATAGGACTTGGCCACGCCCTTCACCGACATGATCGGACGCGGGGTCTCGCGCTCTTCGGGGCGCGCGGCGGTCGAGGGATCCCAAAGCTTCGGCAGCTCGTTGATCAGCTGGCGGGTGTAGGGATGCGCCGGCGCGCGGACCAGCGCCTGCGGGGTCTGGCGCTCGACCACCCGCCCGCGGTTCAGGACCAGCACCTCGTCCGAGGCGTCGCAGGCCACCGGCAGCGACGAGCAGATGAACAGCACCGCCGTGTCGAAGCTGGTGGTCAGCTCGCGCATCAGCTTGAGGATCTGCGCGGCCACCGTCACGTCGAGCGGCTGGGTGATGTTGTCGGCGATCAGCAGCGCGGGGTCCGAGATCAGCGCGTCGACGATCATCGCGCGCTGCATCATGCCGCCGGAATACTGGAACGGGTATTCGTGGAACCGGGTCTTGGCCGAGGGGATGCGCACCGCGTCCAGCAGTTCGACCGCCTTCTTCCGTGCGGCCTCGACCGAGGTTTCGGGGCGCACCGCGCGCAGCTTTTCCACCAACTGCGCGCCCACCGTCATCGTCGGATCCAGCGCGCCGGCCGGGTTGCCGCCGACATAGGCGATCTCACGCCCGGCAAGGCTGCGGGCATGGGCCGGATCGGTCAGCAGGTCGCGGCCGCGGAAGCGCACCTGCCCACCGGTCACCGCCAGCGGCGGCGCCAGCCAGCTGGCCAGCGTCTTGGCCAGCACGGTCTTGCCCGCGCCGCTTTCGCCGATCACCGACAGGATCCGGCACGGAGCGAGGTCGAAGCTGACCTCTTGCAGCACCGGGCGCATCCCGCCCGGGCCGGCAACACCGACCGAGAGGTCCGAAACCTGAAGCAGGGCAGTGTCCATCAGGCGCCTCCGTAGACCGTGTTGCGGGCGCGTTCGAGCGAGGCACCCATCAGGTTGATGCTGCCGAGGGTCAGGAACAGGAACACCCCGGGCATGGTGGCGATCCACCAAGCGTTCAGCAGGTATTTCCGGCCATCGGCGATGATGTTGCCGAAGGTCGGCGTCGGCGGCTGCACGCCAAGGCCGAGAAAGCCCAGCACGCTTTCGAAGATCATCATCCGCGCCACGTCCAGCACCGCGACGAAGGCCATCGGCGGCAGCACCAGCGGCAGAAGCAGCAGGAACATGATCCGGAAGTCGGTCGCCCCCAGCACCATCGCGCCGCGGACGTATTCCTTCTTGCGCTCGGCCATGATGGTCGAGCGCATGACCCGGGCGTAGACCGGCCAGCCGGCCAGCCCCAGCACCAAGATGATCGAGGGGATCGTCGGGCGCGAGACCCCGAGGATGGTGATCGCGAGGATGATCATCGGGATCGACAGCTGCGCGTCGGTCAGGCGCATCAGCACCGTGTCGATCGACTTGCCGTAATAGCCCGCGACCAGCCCGATCAGTGCGCCGACCGCCAGCATCAGCACGGTGGTCGTCAGCCCGATCAGCAGCGAATAGCGCAGACCGACGAGGCTGCGGGCCAGCATGTCGCGGCCCAGCTGGTCGGTGCCCAGCGGATGCGCCCATGTCCAGCCCTCGCCCAGGAACACCGGCGGCATCAGCTTGTCGCGGATCGCCATCTTCGTCGGGTCAATGCCGCTCAGCGGCGGGTAGAGCAGTGCCGCGAACAGCAGCACCAGGAAGACCGCCAGGCCGATACGGAACTCGACCGAGGCGAAGGCCAGCCGCCAGATCCGCGAGGACACGGTCTTGCCGCGGGCACGGGCGGGCGCAGTGGATGCGAGATCGATGCTGGTCATCAGTACTCGAGCCTCGGGTCGATGAGGGTGGAGAGAAGATCGACGACGATGTTGATCAGCACGAAGGCCGCCGCCGTCACGATGGCGATGCCCTGGATCAGCGGGAAATCGCGCTGCATCACGGCGTTGATGGTCAGCAGGCCAAGGCCGGGGTAGTCGAAGATGAACTCGACGACGAGCACGCCGCCCAGCAGCATCGAGAACTGCACCCCCAGCAGGTTCAGCAGCGGAACGGCCGCGTTCTTGACCCCGTGGCGGAAGACGATCTGGTTGCGCGACAGGCCGCGGACGGCGGCGATGCCGATGAAGCTCTGGCCCATGATCCCGGCGACCGAGACGGTCAGGGTGCGGATGATGAAGGGGGCCATCTCGATCGCCAGCACGAAGGCGGGCAGGATCGTGTAGGCAAAGCCGTTGTAGCCGATGGCCGGCACCAGCTTCAGCTTCACCGACAGCAGCAGCGCCAGCACGATCCCCAGCCAGAAGTTCGGCAGCGACACGAAGATCGACGAGCAGTAAAGCGCGATGCGGTCCGGCCAGCGGCCCTGGTTCAGCCCGCCCCAGACCCCGATCGGGATCGCGATGACCAGCGCGAAGACCATCGCCAGCACTGCCAGCTGGATCGTCTTCGGCGCGGTGTCGGCGATCAGGTCCAGCACCCGCGCGCGTTCCGAGCGCGTGGTGTCGTTGTAGCTCGATCCCCCCACCGCGGCGCCGTTGGCCGGGCGCACGAAGGACTGGCCGAGGTCGCCCTGCACCACGCCGCCGATGTAGCGGCCGAACTGCACGTAGATCGGGTCGCGCAGCCCCATCTCGGTCGCGATCTGCTCGATCAGCGCCTCGGGCGCCATGCCGCCGGCCATCAGGCGCACCGGGTCGCCGGGCACCACGCGCAGCAGCGTGAAGATCAGCGCCGAGACCAGGAAGACGATCAGCGCCCCCTGCGCAAGGCGGCGGGCGAGGAACCGCATCACGAACATTGCAGACAGACCTCTCTGGCTTCAGGCGGACAGGGCGCGCCCCCCGGGCGGATGCGGCGGGGGACGCGCGGTCGGGTCGGTGACTGGCGCGGACGGAGCTGCCGGCGCCGGTCGGGCGTGCCTCAGGCGGCGGACGAGACCTTCGAGGCGTCCGAAAGCCCGTCGGGATAGATGAACAGCCCGTCGAGATCGGCGCGCATCGCGTGGATCAGCACCGAGGTGAACAGCGACAGCGCGGGAACCTTGTCGGCCAGCATCGGCATCAGGTTCGTCTGCAGCGATTCCTTGCGCGCCTCGAGCGAGGTCGCGTTGCGCTCGGCATCCAGCGCCGCGTCGATCTCGGGATCCTCGATCCCGCAGATCCGCTTCGAGGTCGAATGGAAGTGCGTCCGCAGCACGAGGTCGGGCTCGGGCGAGCCGGTGGACCAGCCGCAGTCGACCATGTGGCCCGGGCCACCGCCCGGACGGTCATAGAGCCGCTCGTTCCAGGCGGCGACCTCCATGACGTTCAGCGTCACCGGGAAGCCCTGCTCCTGCAGCATCGCGGTGATCACCTCGCCGTATTCCTTGGTCTTCGGGTAGAAGCCGGTCGAGGTGATGTATTCCAGCTCGGGCAGGCCCTGGCCGTTCGGGAAGCCCGCCTCGGCCAGCAGGCGCTGGCATTCCTCGGGGTCGTATTCCGGGTAGTTCTCGAGATCGGTGTATCCGAACTTGATCGGCGAGATGTAGTTTGACGAGGCCTCGCCGGCGTTGCCCATCACCTCCATGATCATCGAGCGGTCGATGGCATGGGCGGCGGCCTTGCGCAGGCGGGCATCGTTGAACGGCGGCTTCGAGCAGCGGAACCACAGGTACTTGTTCTCGACCGAGACGAGGCGCGAGAGCTTGATGTCCTTGTTGCCTTCCAGCGTCTGCACCTGTTCGGGCTCGAGCCGCTCGATGACGTCGGCCTGACCGTTCATCAGCGAGAGCATCCGGGTGGTGGCGTCACCCACGAACGAGAAGGTCACGCCCGAGATCGTCGGCGCGCCCTTGAAGTAGCCCGGGAAGGCTTCCATCACCGTGTCGTTGCCGCGCTGCTCGACGAACTTGAACGGGCCGGTGCCGTTCAGGCGCTGGCTCAGTGCGCCCTTCGGCCCTTCGGCCACGTCCTTGGCCGACAGGATCGGCAGGTACGAGGCGAGGAAGATGAAGAGCGAGGCGCCATAGCCGCCCTTCGAGGTGTCGACGATCACCGTGTAGTCGTCCGGCGTCTCGACGTCGAAGGTGTCGGTCGGGCCCGGATAGACCTGCTTCGGCCGGTCCAGCTGCGAGCCGTAGAGGAAGGTCGCCTTCACGTCTTCCGAGGTGAAGGGCTTGCCGTCATGGAAGCTCACGCCCTCGCGCAGCTTGATCTGCAGCCGCGAGGCCGACAGCTCGGTGATCTCGGTCGCCAGTTCGTAGATCACTTCGTCCGGGGTCTCGGGGCGCATGGGCGCGCGGGTGAGGAAGCCCATGACGAAGCCTTCGATGTTCGACTGCGACAGCGTGGTGTGCGCGGTCGGGTCCCAGTTGCCGGTGATGTTCTCGGCAGACAGGAACACCAGCGGCTTGGCGCCCTGCGCATGGGCGCGGCCGATGAAGAAGTCCGGGTTGATGCGCGTCAGCGCCACGCCGGCGCCGGCGAGCGCGGCAGAGTTGAGGAACGATCGTCTGTTCAGCATGCGTCTCTCCTGTCGGGATTCGTTTTTGGTTCTGGGGTCGTGAAGGGAGGGCCCGGGAATGTCCGGGACGGCCCGGCCTCAGGCCGGGACCGGCGTCCTGATCGCCGAAAGGCGGTGCAGCATCGCGGCGTGAAGCTCGGGCGTGGCCGCGGCCAGCACGTCGCCGCCCGACCCGAGGCCGAGCGCGCGGCCCGACCAGTCGGTGATCACCCCGCCCGCGCCGCGGATGATCTGCACCAGCGGCAGGTAGTCATAGGGCTGCAGCCCGATCTCGAGCACGAGGTCGCAATGCCCCGAGGCCAGCAGGCCGTAGCTGTAGCAATCCCCGCCGAAGCGCAGCAGCCGGACATTGTCGTAAAGCGCGTCATAGGCGGCGCGCAGCGGGCCAGTGAACAGCATCGGATCGGTGGTGTAGGCCAGCGCCTGCGCAAGGTCGCGGCAGTCCGAGGTGCGGCAGGGCACGCCGTTGAACAACGAGGGCAGGCCCGCACAGCCCTGCCAGCGCTCGCCCAGGGCCGGCATCTCGATCTGGCCAAGCCAGGGCGTGCCGTCCTTCAGCAGCGCCATGAGGTTGCCGAACAGCGGGTGGCCGGTGACGAAGGACTTGGTACCGTCGATCGGGTCCACCACCCAGACCTCGCGCGCCTCGAGCCGCTCGGGGTCCTGTTCCTCGCCGAAGATCCCGTGCGCGGGGAAGGTCTCGGCGATGCGGGCGCGCATGAAGGCCTCGATCTCGCGATCGGCGACGGTGACCGGCGAGCGGTCCTCCTTGGCATCCACCGCCAGCGGCCGGCGATAGTAGCCCATCGCCATCTGCCGCGCGGCATCGGCCACCTGCGACGCGAATTCGAGTTCCGGGGGGAGTGTCATGTCGTGCAGTCCTGAGCTTTTGAGCCAGCTTTTGCCGCGACGCCCCCGACTCGCACGCCAAAACACATGCAAACCCACAGACACGCACTCAAATACACATTTCGATTAAAATCTGCCCACCGGAAGCCGCCTTTTGGGCCGTCATAGGGCAAACCTTGCGTGGCACTGTGTGCGAATCGCCGCCTGATGCGCCAAAACGCACAGAAATCCCCAAGGAATGTGGACTTGCTCCGGCGAAGCCTGCACACAGATCCACATCGGCAAGGAGACGAACGATGTGGTCACACGAGCGGCAGGCGCAGATTCTCGCGCTGATCGGGCAGGACGGCAAGGTATCCGCCAACGAGCTCGCCACCCGCTTCGAGGTCTCGCGCGAGACGGTGCGGCGCGACCTGCTCGAGATGGAGGAGGCGGGGCTGCTGCAGCGGGTCCATGGCGGCGCGGTGCCCTCGACCCTGGCAGAGCCGGAACCCACCTTCGCCACCCGCCTCGTGCAGTTCGCCGCGCAGAAGCAGGCGATCGGCCAGCTGGCCTGCGACCTGATCCCGCTCGGATCGACCTGCTTCGTCGACGCCGGCACCACCACCACCGCCTTCGCCAGTGCGCTCGCCGCGCGCGGCGAGATCCGGGTGATCACCAATTCGCTCGAAATCGCCAGCCTGATGAGCAAGGGGCGCGACTGCGACGTGCTGCTGCTGGGCGGCCGCCCCCATGCCGACGTGCCCGCGACCTATGGCGAGATGACCCTGTCGGAGATCGACCGGTTCTGGGCCGATTACGCGGTGATCTCGCCGGTGGCGCTGGACCGCCAGCGCGGGGCCAGCGATTACGAACTGCACGAGGCCGAGGTCGCCCGCGCGATGATCCGGCATTCGAACAGCTGCATGATGCTGTGCCATTCCGCCAAGCTGAACACCGAAAGCCGCGTGTCGATCTGCCGGCTGGACGACATCGACCATCTCGTGACCGACGATCAGGGCGAGGCCTTTGCCCTGCCCCGCGGTCAGACGCATTACGCGCCCGCACAGGGCCCGCTGCGCGCGATGCGGCCCTGAGGCGCAACGGCACGGCGTAACGCGCGCCGCTCCCGCCGCGGGCGGCTGCCGCGCACATGGCGCGGCGTCTTCATCGATGGTGGGAAATGGCGGACCCGGAGCGATTCGAACGCCCGACCCCCAGATTCGTAGTCTGGTGCTCTATCCAGCTGAGCTACGGGTCCGCTGTGAGGGGCCGTTTAGCGATGCTGTCGGGGACATGCAATAGACTTCGTCGCAGGACCCGGAAGATTTTGCGATGCCCCGACGTAAGCCCTCGCCAGACCGCGTGCCGCCCCCTGTCAGGCCGCGACCTCGGCCACGCTCACCGACTTCGGCAGCCGGATCACGAATTCCGTGCCATCGGCATCCGAGCGCACCAGCTCGAGCCGGCCGCCATGCCCGCGCACGATCTCTGCCGAGATCGCGAGGCCAAGCCCGGTGCCGCCCTTGCGGATCCCACCCTGGAAAGGCTGGAACAGGTGCTCCTTCGCGCGTTCGGGCAGGCCGGGGCCGGTGTCGCCGATGCGGATCCACCAATCGCGGTCGTCCTCGCCGCCGCCGACCTCGATCGTGCCGGGCTGGCCGGTCGCTTCGATCGCCTGGCGCGCGTTGCGCACGAGGTTCTGCAGCACGCGGTGCAGCTGCTCGCCATCGGCGCGCACCGCAAGGCTGCCGGCCACGTCGGTGACGAAGTCCACCTGCCCGGCCTCGGCCGCCGGCCGCTCGCCGTCCAGCACCTCGGCCACCAGATTGGCCAGCATGAACCGGTGCAGGCGCGGCGGCGGCTCTTCGGCCCGGCCGAAGGTCAGGGTGCTCTCGCACAGGTTCACCGCGCGCGAGATCGAGCCCACCAGCTTCGGCGTCGCCTTCTTCACCGCCGGATCCTCGGAGCTTTCCATCCGGTCGGCGAAAAGCTGGGCGGTGGTCAGGATGTTGCGCAGGTCGTGGCTGATCTTGGCCACCGCGCTGCCCAGCTGCGCCAGACGCTCCTTCTGCCGCAGCGCGCCGATCAGCTGCGTCTGCATCCGCGCCATCGCCTCTTCGGCCTCGCGCAGCTCGTCGATGCGCGCAGTGGGCTCGATGACGTGGCGGGCATCCTCGGGCGCCTCGGCATAGCGGGTCATGTGCTCGACCACCCGCGCCATCGGCTTCAGGATCAGCCGGCGCGCGGCCAGGAACAGCAGGAAGGCCAGCAGCACCGAGATCGCCGCCGACAGCGTCAGCACCCGCAGCGCGTAATCGAACATCTCGCGCCGCATCGGCCCGGTTTCCATCGTGATCTCGATCAGCTGCCCGCCCTCGCGCACAGGGCGGCCGATCACCCGGATCACCCGGTTCTCGCCGTCCAGCAGCGTCGCCATCGCGTCGCGGATCAGGCCGAGCGAGCTGGCGCTGCGCAGGTCGTAGCTGGCATAGACCTCGCCCGGGATCGGCGAGGACAGCACCAGCTGGCGCATCTCGTCGCGGCGCAGGACCACGTTGAACACCCCGGCGTTGGCCAGCAGCTCCTTCTCGAGATCCTCCGAGATCATGTCGTCGGTGGTCAGCAGCGCGAGCGAGGCGATCTGCGCCCGCTCGAGCCGCAGCTCGAGATAGTCCTCGCGGTAGCGCGCGACAGAAGGCACAAGGATCAGCAGCTCCGCCAGCACGACGAAGACGGTTGTCAGCAGAAGGAAGCGCCCCGAAAGCGTGTTCAGGAATCTCGGCCGTCGCATCCTTGCCCTTCGCGGTCCTTTCGGCCCATCCAGCGCCCGCCCCGATGGCGGTAGCACCAGTCTACCCCGGAAACCTTTGCGTGAGATAGGCATGGGCTTCCTTGGCACAACGTCGTGGAAGTATAAATCCGTCGATTCTCGTCGGGTTCCGCGGCGGCGGGCCGGCGGGGCCGGCCTGCGCGGCTTTCGCCCGTGCAGACAGCGGAAAATCCCCACCCGGCCGATTGACTCGCGGACGGGACGCCATTAAAGGGCGGGCTTCGAATGACGCAGTGCTCGAATCCCGGCCCCGATGGCGGGGCATCGCGCTGCCCGGAACGGAGTACGAGCGATGACCAAACGCACTTTCCAGCCGTCGAACCTGGTTCGCAAGCGCCGCCACGGCTTCCGTGCCCGCATGGCGACCAAGGGTGGCCAGAAGGTTCTGAACGCCCGCCGCGCCCGCGGCCGCAAGGTCCTGAGCGCCTGAGATCCCGTGGTCCCGACCCGGTCGGGACCGCCCGTGGACAGGTGCCCCCTCGCGAAGGCATGGCCATGACACCGCCGGTCGCCCCCGTTCTCGACACGGGACCGCAGCCGGCGGTTTCCGTTTGCCCGGCCGCCGGCCCGGCGCCGCTGAAGCCGCAGATCCTGGCGCAGCGCGCCGATTTCCTGCGCGCGGCGCAGGCGCGGCGACGGGGGATGCCCGGCTTCCTGCTGCAGGCGCGCGAGCGCCGCGCCGAAGAGCCCGCCGGGCCGCAGGCGCTGCGCGTGGGCTTCACCTGCTCGAAGAAGGTCGGCAATGCCGTGCTGCGCAACCGCGCCAAGCGGCGGCTGCGGGCGCTGGCGGCCGAGATCCTGCCGCAGCTTGGCCGGGCAGGCTGGGACTACGTGCTGATCGGCCGCCCCGAGGTGACGATCGCCCGCCCCTTCGCAGAGCTGCGCGACGACCTGATCCGCGCCATGGGCCAGATCCACGACACGCCGATCGACAATCGCCCGCGGAAGCCGCGGAAATGACCCCGCTGGCCCGGCTCCTGTCGCTGCCGGTCCATGCCTACAGGCTGACGGCCAGCGCCTGGATCGGGCGCAGCTGCCGCTTCCAGCCGACCTGCTCGGAATATGCGCTCGACGCGCTGAAGATCCACGGCGGGCTGAAGGGCGGATATCTTGCCGCCCACCGCATCTGCCGCTGCCATCCCTGGGGCGGTTCGGGCTATGATCCCGTGCCGACCCGACCCTCCAAGGACACCTGACGATGCTCGACGACGGCGACGACATCCATCCGCTGTTCCACGGCGCCCCCTCCTCGACCGAGTTCCGCAAGCTGCGCAAGCGCATCGTGCGCGAGACGCGCGAGGCGATCGAGACCTACGGGATGATCGAGCGCGGGGCGAAATGGCTGGTGTGCCTGTCGGGGGGCAAGGACAGCTACACGCTGCTTGCCGTGCTGCACGAGCTGCAGTGGCGCGGCCTCCTGCCGGTCGAGATCCTGGCCTGCAACCTCGATCAGGGCCAGCCGGGCTTCCCGGCGACGGTCCTTCCCGAGTTCCTCGAGCGCATGGGCGTCAAGCACCGGATCGAGTACCAGGACACCTATTCGATCGTGAAAGAGAAGGTGCCGGCGAACCGGACCTATTGCGCGCTGTGTTCGCGGCTGCGCCGCGGCAACCTCTATCGAATCGCGCGGGAAGAGGGCTGCTCGGCCGTGGTGCTGGGGCACCACCGCGACGACATCCTGGAAACCTTCTTCATGAACCTGTTCCACGGCGGCCGTCTGGCCACGATGCCGCCGAAGCTGGTGAACGAGGATGGCGACCTTTTCGTCTATCGCCCGCTGGCCTTCGTGGCCGAGGCCGATTGCGAGAAATTCGCCCGCGCGATGAACTACCCGATCATCCCCTGCGATCTTTGCGGGTCGCAGGACGGGCTGCAGCGCCAGCAGGTGAAGCAGATCCTCGACGGATGGGAGGCCCGCAGCCCCGGCCGGCGGCAGGTGATGTTCCGGGCGCTGATGAACACCCGGCCCTCGCATCTTCTGGACCCGTCGCTGTTCGACTTCGCCGGGCTGATGCGCGGCGCCCCGGGCGAGGCCGGCGACCCCGAGGCGCTGATCCCGCGCCTGCGCGAGTGATCGCCCTGCCTTCGCGGCACGGTTAACCGGACCATAGGACCTGCGGCCCTAGGCTTGCCCACCGGCATTCCGCCGGGTGGGAGCCTGTGCATGTCGATCACCGAATCCCGTACCGCATCCCGTACCGCCAGCCTCGCCCTCGCCACAGCCTGGGCCCCGCCCCGGCCCGGCCCCGCGGGGGCAGGCTGGCTGCTCTATGGTCTTTTCGCCCCGGCGGCGGTGTTCTGCACCGGGCTCGGCAGCGAGACGATCGCGGCGGCGGCCGCGTTTCCCATGGCCATCAGCCTGTTGTGGCGCAGCCCCGGCTGAGCCAAGGCCGCAAGGGGGACAAAGCGCCCGGACCGCCCGCCCGCGGGGGGCGAAACCGCTTGACCTTTGGCCGGGCAATCTGTTGAACCTCCCCGAACCTTGAAAGGCCGGGTGGTGCGTCCCTCATGGACAATCAGAACAAGAACCTCATTCTCGCGACCGTGCTCTCCTTCCTGGTGATCCTGGTCTGGTACACGGTGTTCGCACCGCCATCCGCGACCGTGGATCCCAATGCGCCGGAAGTTGCCGCGGCCCCCGCCGAGGGTGGTACGCCCCCGGCCGCGCCGCAGGACCAGCCGGCGGTCGCCGCGGCGGCCGAGGCCGCCCCGCAGGCGGCCCGCGTCGCCATCGACACGCCGCGACTGATCGGCTCGCTGTCGCTGGCCGGCGGTCGCATCGACGACCTGTCGCTGAAGGACTACAAGGACACGCTCGCCCCGGATTCGGGCCTGGTGCGCCTGCTGTCGCCGGTGGGCGGCAAGGAGCCGGGCGAGGCCCAGCCCTATTACGCGGTCTACGGCTGGTCGCCGGCCGGCGGCCTCGACAGCGCGGCCGTGCCGAACGCCCGCACGATCTGGACACTGGAAAGCGGCGCGACGCTGGCACCGGGCACCCCGGTGACGCTGTCCTGGGACAACGGCCAGGGCCTGATCTTCCGCCGCACCTATTCGGTCGACGACAACTACCTGTTCACCGTCGGCCAGAGCGTCGAGAACACCACCGGCGCCGCCGTCCGCCTTGCCCCCTATGGCATCGTCGCCCGCCACGGCCTGCCGGCCACCCAGCACGTCTGGGTGCTGCACGAAGGCGTCGTCGGCATGACCGACGGCAAGCTGGAAGAGGTCGCCTACGGCAAGATGGACGACCTGGCCGAGGTGGCCCGCGAGGGCGGCCATGCCGAGGTCAAGGAGGTCACCACCGACGGCTGGATCGGCTTCACCGACAAGTACTGGATGACCGCGCTGGTGCCCCAGCACGGCCAGCCCTACTCTTCGGTCGTCAAGTACATCCCCGGCTCGGAAGTCTACCAGACCGAGACCCGGCTGCCGATCATGGACGTGGCCCCCGGCGCCACCGCCAGCGTCGACACCCGCCTGTTCGCGGGCGCGAAGGAATGGGAAACCATCCGCCACTACCAGAACGACGTCGGCATCGACCGCTTCGTCGACTCGATCGACTGGGGCTGGTTCTTCTTCCTGACGAAGCCGATCTTCACCCTGCTGCACTGGCTGCACGGCTTCATCGGCAACATGGGCTGGTCGATCATCCTGCTGACGCTGATCATCAAGGCGATCGTCTTCCCGCTGGCGCGCAAGTCCTACATCTCGATGGCGAAGATGAAGGAACTTCAGCCCGAGATGGAGAAGCTGAAGGAAAAGACCGGCGAGGACCGCCAGAAGTTCCAGCAGGAGATGATGGCGCTCTACAAGCGCGAGAAGGTCAACCCGGCCTCGGGCTGCCTGCCGATGGTGCTGCAGATCCCGATCTTCTTCTCGCTCTACAAGGTGATCTTCGTCACACTCGAGCTGCGCCACGCGCCCTGGATCGGCTGGATCCATGACCTGTCGGCGCCCGATCCGACCTCGATCCTGAACCTGTTCGGCCTGCTGCCCTATGCGACGCCGGACGCGACCTCGGTGCTGCACATCCTGTCGATCGGGGTGCTGCCGATCCTGCTCGGGATCTCGATGTGGCTGCAGCAGCGCCTGAACCCGACCCCCTCGGACCCGGCGCAGGCGATGATCTTCACCTGGATGCCCTGGGTGTTCATGTTCATGCTGGGCAAGTTCGCCTCGGGCCTCGTGCTTTACTGGATCGCGAACAACACCATCACCTTCACGCAGCAGTACATCATCATGTCGATGCACGGGCACCGGCCCGATCTGTTCGGCAACATCAAGGCCAGCGTGAAGCGCAAGAAGCCGGCACCTGCGGTGGAGGCGAAGAAGAAGTGACCGCGACACTCGCGCAGATCTTCAGACACCCGATCAAGGCCCACGGACGCGAAGACCTCGCGTCCGTTCGGCTTTTGGCGGGGGAATGCCTGCCCTGGGACCGGCACTGGGCGGTGGCCCATGCGAAGTCCAAATTCGACCCCGCGGCCCCGGCCTGGACGCCCTGCGGCCAGTTCCAGCGCGCCGCCCGCACCCGCACGCTGATGGCGATCACCTCGCGCTTCGATCCCGAGACCGGCGTGATGGAGCTGGCCCACCCTGACCTGCCGCCGCTGAGCTTCCGCCCCGAGACCGAAGGCGCGGCGCTGATCGACTGGCTGAAACCGATCAGCCCCGAGGGCGACTTCGCCCCGGTGGCATTGGTCAAGGGCCCGCGGGGGATGACCGACAGCGACTTCCCCTCGATCTCGATCAAGAACCTCGCCTCGAACGCGGCGCTGTCGCGGCACATGGGGCTGGATCTGTCGATCCACCGCTGGCGCGGCAACCTGTGGCTCGACGGGCTGGAGCCCTGGGCCGAGGTCGGGCTGATCGGGCGCGAGATCCGCATCGGCGGGGCGCGGCTGAAGGTCGTCGACCGGATCGGGCGCTGCAAGGCCACGACCGGCAACCCCGACACCGGCATCGAGGATGCCGACACGCTGGCCGCCCTGCGCGCGGTGGTGGGCGTTCAGGACTTCGGCGTCTATGCCGAGGTGATAGAAGCCGGCGACATCGCCCGCGGCGACCGGATGGAGATTGTCTGATGGCCCCCCTGCCTTTCCCGCTGGCCCCCGAGCCCGACCAGTTCGCCCGCGAGGCCGGACGCCTGCTGTTCGCCGGCCCCGTCGACTTCCTGAAGGGCGTCGTCGCGATGGACGGGCTGCCCCCGGCCGACCGGGTCGAAGTCTGCTTCGCCGGCCGCTCGAACGTCGGGAAGTCCAGCCTGATCAACGCGCTGACCGGGCGCAAGAACCTCGCCCGCGCCTCGAACACCCCGGGCCGGACGCAGGAGATCAACTATTTCACGCTCGGGGACGAGCGCTACATGGTCGACCTTCCCGGCTATGGCTTCGCCGAGGCGCCGGTGGCGATCGTCAAGAAATGGCAGGCGCTTCTGAAGGCCTATCTGGGCGGGCGGCAGACACTGCGCCGGGCCTTCGTGCTGATCGACGCGCGCCACGGGGTGAAGGCGGTCGATGAAGAGATCCTCGAGCTTCTGGACCGCTCTGCCGTGACCTTCCAGGCGGTGCTGACCAAGGCCGACAAGATCAGCGCCAAGGAACGCGAGGCGGTGCTGGCGCAGGTGCGCGGCGCGCTGTCGAAGCACCCCGCCGCCTATCCCGAGATCGTGCTGACCTCGTCCGAGAAGGGCGAAGGCATCGAGACGCTGCGCGCCCTGATCGCGACGATGGTCTAACGGCCCCGTTCCGATGGGGTGAAGAAGCCGAGCGCCCGGCCGGTCCGCGGCCGGACCTCGGCCCAGGTCGCGGCGTCGAATTCGGCCACCAGCGTGGCGCAGGTCGGATAGGCGAAGAACTCGGGATCGTCGGGCGGGGACGCGACCATGCCCTCGGCAAAGGCGGCGATGCCGGGATTGTGGCCCAGCATCATCACCACCGGCGCGGTCGCGCCGCGCAGCTCTGCCAGCATCGCCTCGGGCGCGGCATGATAGAGCGCAGGGACGAAGCGCGGCGTGCCCTCGAGGCCCGTTTCCTCCCAGGTCTGCCGGGTGCGCAGCGCGGTCGAGCACAGCACCTCTGCCGGCGGGTCGCCGCGCTCGGCAAGCCAGGCGCCCAGTTCGGCCGCAGCCCGGCGCCCCCGTCCCTTCAGCGCGCGGTCATGGTCATCGAGGCCGGGCGTGCCCCAGTCGGATTTCGCGTGGCGGGTCAGGATCAGGCGCAGGGTCATCTGTGGAACTGGCTCATGTGATAGGCGGACTGTTCGGGGCGGCGGCCGTAGGACTGGCTGACCGGGCAGGCCCGCCGCACGCGGCAGCCGCCGGTCAGGCAATCGGCGCCTGCGGGCGTGTCGAGGAAGGCGTGGCAGCGCGGCACGTCATAGCCCGCAGCCCCCAGCGCGCCAGCCGGGCAGGCGGTCAGGCAGGGTTTCGCGCAGCTCGCGCAGGGCTGCGCGGTGGGCTTCGGCAGGTCGATCTGTTCCCGCAGCAGAAGCGCCCCGCGATACGAGGCGAAAAGCCCCATCCGCGCCCCCACCAGCAGCGTCACCGGCGAGGCCCAAGCCAAGCCCGAGCGCAGCGCCCATTGATAGAAGGGGTGCCAGGGCGGGCCGGCGAAGGGGAATTTCGCCTTGGCCCCCAGATCGCAGGCCAGCCGCCCGATCACCCGGCGCGACCAGCGGTCGACGGGATCGGGCGCGCCGTCCCGGCCTTCGGGGCTTGCGGTCAGATGCGCCCAGAAGCCGGGCTCGGCCGGGGCCAGCAGCAGCAGCGTCCCCTCCCCCAGCCCATCCTCGAGCACGGGGTGAAAGCCGCCCGCCACCGTCAGCCGCTCGGCCGCCGCGCGGGTCTCGATCTGGTCCAGCGTCACGCCCATGGCCGCGAGCCTTGCAGAGCGCGCGGCCAAGGGCAATCAGCGGATGCGCGGCTTGACGCGCGGCTCGGTCGAGCGGATCTGGCTGCCCGCGCCGTGATCGGTGAAGAGTTCGAGCAGGCAGGCATTCGGCACCCGCCCGTCGACGATGGTCACCGCGCGCACGCCCTCGTCGATCGCGGTCAGCGCGGTCTCGGTCTTCGGGATCATCCCGCCGGCGATGGTGCCGTCCTCGATCATCGCGCGCACGTCCTCGGGCGTGAGCTGGGTCAGCACCTCGCCCGCCTTGTTCTTCACACCCGAGACGTCGGTCAGCAGCAGCAGCCGGTCGGCCTGCAGCGCGCCCGCGATCGCGCCCGCGGCGGTGTCGCCGTTGACGTTGAAGGTCTCGTTGTCGGCCATGCCGGTCGCGACCGGGGCCACCACCGGGATGATCCCGGCCGAATAGAGATCGCGCAGCACCTGAACGTTCATCTCGACCGGCTTGCCGACGAAGCCCAGCTCCGGGTCGTCGGCGACGCAGACCATCAGGTCGTCATCCTTGCCCGAGATCCCCACCGCGCGGCCGCCCTGGTCGTTGATCGCCTGCACGATGCGCTTGTTCACGAGGCCCGACAGCACCATCTCGACCACCTCGACGGTGGCCTTGTCGGTCACGCGCTTGCCGCGCACGAATTCGGACTTGATGCCGAGCTTGCCCAGCAGGTCGTTGATCATCGGCCCGCCGCCGTGGACGACCACCGGGTTCACGCCGACCTGCTTCATCAGCACGATATCGCGGGCGAACTCGGCCATCGCATCGTCGTCGCCCATCGCGTTGCCGCCGAATTTCACGACGACGACGGCGCCCGCGTAGCGCTGCATGTAGGGCAGCGCCTCGGAGAGGGTGCGGGCGGTGGCGATCCAGTCACGGTTCATCGGCTGCGTTCTCATCTCTCTCGGGCTCCGTCTGTCGGGTCAAAGTGTTAGTGCGCTTTGGCGGCAGTGCCAAGGGCGCGCGGCCGGCGGCGCCCTGGCCGGCATCCGGTTGCCAATCGTGAAGATTAGCTTAGGGTTCCCGCGATCCTCTCCCCGGAGCCTTGCGCGATGAGCGACCAGAAAACCCTTCTCTTGACCGGCGCGAGCCGTGGAATCGGCCATGCCACCGTGATGCGCTTCGCCAAGGAGGGCTGGCGGGTCATCACCTGCTCGCGCCAGCCCTTCCCCGAGAAATGCCCCTGGGGCGGCGGCCGCGAGGACCATATCGAGCTCGATCTCGCCAGCCCGGACGCGACCATCGCCGCGATCGAGCAGATCCGCGAACGGCTGGGCGGCAAGCTGCATGCGCTGGTCAACAACGCCGGCATCTCGCCCAAGACCCCGACCGGCGGCCGGCTGAACACGCTGGAAACCGACCTGCGCACCTGGGGCAAGGTGTTCCACGTCAACTTCTTCGCCTCGATCGTGCTGGCACGCGGCCTGAAGGACGAACTGTCGGCGGCCAAGGGCTCGGTCGTGAACGTGACCTCGATCGCGGGCGCGCGCGTGCACCCCTTCGCCGGCGCGGCCTATGCGACCTCGAAGGCGGCGCTGGCCGCGCTGACGCGCGAGATGGCGCATGACTTCGGCCCGCTCGGCGTGCGGGTGAACGCGATCGCGCCGGGCGAGATCGAAACCTCGATCCTGTCGCCCGGCACCGAGAAGATCGTCGAGGGCCTGCCGCTGCGCCGCCTCGGCCAGCCCTCGGAAGTAGCCGACGTGATCTGGTTCCTGTGCTCGGACCAGTCGAGCTACGTCACCGGCACCGAGATCGAAGTGAACGCCGGACAGCACGTCTGACGGAAGACCCGGGGGGATGCATCCCCCCTGACTCCCGCCTGCCTTCTTACTGGCACAAATATCCCGGGGGTCCGGGGGCAGCGCCCCCCCCTTGGCCCCAACACAAACGGCCGCCCCGAGGGGGCGGCCGTCGTCGTTTCCGGTGCAGCGGCTCAGTGCCCGAGGATCTGGCTCAGGAACTGCTTGGTGCGGTCCGACTGCGGGTTGTTGAAGAAGTCGTAGGGGTTGTTCTGCTCGACGATCTGGCCGTCGGCCATGAAGATCACCCGGTTCGCCACGGCCTGCGCGAAGCCCATCTCGTGGGTCACGCAGAGCATGGTCATGCCCTCTTCCGCCAGCTCGATCATGGTGTCGAGCACTTCCTTGATCATCTCGGGGTCGAGCGCCGAGGTCGGCTCGTCGAAGAGCATGATCCTGGGCTTCATGCAGAGCGAGCGCGCGATGGCGACCCGCTGCTGCTGACCGCCCGACAGCTGGCCCGGATACTTGTGGGCCTGCTCGGGGATCTTCACCTTCGACAGGAAGTGCATCGCCGTTTCCTCGGCTTCGCGCTTCGGCATCTTGCGGACCCAGATCGGGGCCAAGGTGCAGTTTTCCAGGATCGTCAGGTGCGGGAACAGGTTGAAGTGCTGGAACACCATGCCGACTTCCGAGCGGACCTTGTCGATGTTCTTCAGGTCCGAGGTCAGCTCGGTCCCGTCGACGATGATCTGCCCCGACTGGTGTTCCTCAAGCCGGTTGATGCAGCGGATCAGCGTCGACTTGCCCGAGCCCGAGGGGCCGGCGATGACGATGCGCTCGCCGCGGTTCACCGTCAGGTTGATGTCGCGCAGCACGTGGAACTGGCCGTACCACTTGTTCATGTTGACGATCTGGATCGCCACTTCGTCCGAGACCTTCATCTGGGTGCGGTCGACGGCGCGTTCGATGGTTTCCATGGGTCAGTCCCTCAGCGGTGCTCGCGGCGCAGGCGACGCTCGAGCAGCATCGAATAGCGCGACATGGCGAAGTTGAAGATGAAGAAGATGGCGCCGACGAAGATGAACGGCTCCCAGTAGATGCCCTTCCACTCGATGGCGGCGCGGACGGCGTCGGTGATGCCCTTCAGCGGGTCGAGAAGACCCACGAAGATCACCAGCGTCGTGTCCTTGAACAGGCCGATGAAAGTCGAGACGATCCCGGGGATCGAGATCTTCAGCGCCTGCGGCAGGATGATCAGCCGCATCGCCTTCCAGTAGTCGAGGCCCAGCGCGTCGGCCGCTTCATACTGCCCGCGCGGCAGCGCCGCGAGGCCGCCGCGGATCACCTCGGCGATATAGGCCGCGGCGAAGAGCGTCACCATGATCACCACCCGCAGGATGATGTCGAAGTTGGTGCCGGGCGGCAGGAAGTAGTTCAGCAGCAGCGAGGCGGTGAACAGCAGCGTGATCAGCGGCACGCCGCGGATGAACTCGATGAAGCCCACCGACAGCGCCTTGACCAGCAACATATCCGACCGCCGCCCCAGCGCCAGCAGGATGCCCATCGGCAGCGACAGCGCGATGGCCGCGACGCCGATGGTGATCGACAGAACGAAGCCGCCGAAGAGGTTCGAGCGCACCTCCTCCATGCCGAAGGGGATCACCGATTCCAGCGCGGTCTCGACCGGGCCCGCGAGGAACAGCCAGTAGAGGATCGTCGCCAGCACCGCGAGGATCGGTGCGAGCAGGTTCTGCCCGGCCTTGGTCAGCGCAGTGAAGACGACATAGCCCAGAACGAAGCCCAGATAGGCCGCGACCGGGAACCAGACCGAGCCCCCCCAGAGCAGCAGGTAGCCGAGGCCGGGATAGATCACGGTCAGGGCCAGAAGCGCGCGCGGGGCGCCGGGGAACAGCACCGGGGCCAGCGCCGCGAACAGCAGCACCAGCGCCAGCAGCGGCCGCCAGTAGAGGTAGTCGGGATAGAAGCCGAACAGGAACTGCGTCCAGCGTTCACGGATCACCGCCCAGCAGGCGCCGGTGGCGTCCTGGCCCCAGGTCGAGGTGATGATCTCGCGGCATTCGGCCAGCGAGTTGGCGTTCCAGACCCCGTGCAGGAACCATGGCAGGAAATGCGTTCCAAGCCACAGGATGATCAGCGCCCCCAGAACGGTGAGCGCGGTGTTCAGCCAGCCGGCGAACAGGTTCTCGCGCAGCCACTTGACGGCGCCGGTCTGCCCCGAGGGCGGCGCCTGTTGCGGCAGCATGGTCTCGCGCACATAGGCGACGGTTTCGGCGTGGGTATCGCTCATCTCAGCGCTCCTTCAGCCGGACGCGGTTGTTGTAGGCATTCATCACACCCGAGATCACCAGCGAGATCGCGAGGTAGATGAGCATCATCAAGAGCACGCATTCCAGCTCGCGCCCGGTCTGGTTCAGCGTGATGCCGCCCAGCGTGCCGCGCAGGTCCATGTAGCCGACGGCGATGGCGAGCGAGGAGTTCTTGGTGATGTTGAGATATTGCGAGATCAGCGGCGGCACGATCACCCGCAGCGCCTGCGGCAGGATCACCAGGTTCATCGTGCGGTTCGGCCGCATGCCCAGCGCGAAGGCGGCTTCGGTCTGGCCCTTCGAGACCGCGGCGATGCCGGCGCGGACGATCTCGGCGATGAAGGCGGCGGTGTAGAGCGTCAGCCCCAGCCAGAGCGCCATCAGCGAGTTCGACACCATGATGCCGCCGGCGAAGTTGAAGCCGGCAAGCTCGGGCAGGCCGAGGTGGAAGCCCAGTGCGATCAGCAGCACGACCGGCGGGACGACCACCAGCGCGAGGCTCTTCCACCAGGTCACCGGGCGCACGCCGGTGGCGTTCTGGATCGCGGACGCGCGCTTGTTCAGCGCCGAGCGGGCCCAGAGGCCGGCGCCCAGCACAACCAGAAGCGCGATCAGGTCGAGGCTGACATCGAAGATGCCGAGGCTGATGTCGCCGAGCGAGCGCGAGAACAGCGGTTCCGGGATCGAGGTGCCGCGGTTGGTGATGGCGATCGCGTCGAAGATCATCGAGGCGGCGGGCGCCTGGCCGGAGGCCTCCATCTCGGGCGTGACGCGGAAGTCGCGGGGCTGGGGCGTGGCGTCGGTGAAGACCGCATAGGCCACGAGGATCCAGAGCAGCACCGGGATGTTGCGGAAGATCTCGACATACAGGGTCATCAGCCGCGCGATCAGCCAGTTCGACGACAGGCGCAGCACGCCGATGACGATGCCGATGATAGTCGCGGCGGCGCAGGCCATGGCCGAGACGAGCAGCGTGTTCAGCAGGCCGACCAGCATCGCACGGGCATGCGAGCTGTCGTTCGTGTACTGCACGAGCTTCTGGTTGATGTCGTAGCCGGACCGGTTCCAGAGGAAGCCGAAGTTGAAGTCCTTGCCCAGCGTGTGGAGGTTGCGGACGGTGTTGTCCACCAGCCAGGCAGCCCCGGCCATGAACAGCATCAGCACGATCACCTGAATGGTGATCGAGCGATACCGCGTATCGTAAAGCAGCATGCTCAGCCGAAAGGAAGCCTTCGGCGGGTTGTCCGCAATCGCCATGTGAATATCCCCTGAACCGGGCCCCGGGCGTGCGCCTCATTGATCGGGGTCACTGCCCCTTTGGGTCCGGTGGTCGCCTGATAAGTGGAGAGGGGCGCATCGCTGCGCCCCTCGGGAAGTCCCTCAGCCGTTCAGCGGAACGGCGGGGTGTAGAGCAGACCGCCCTGGGTCCACTGGGCGTTCAGGCCGCGGGCCAGGCCGATCGGGGTCGATTCGCCGATGGTGGCGGCGAAGACTTCGCCGTAGTTGCCGCCGGCGCCGATAATCGCGTTCTTGCCCCAGGTCTTGTCGAGGCCCAGCATCGCGCCGAGGTTGTCGTCACCCGCGCCGAGCAGGCGGTTGATCTCGGGGTTCTCGGTGCCTTTCGAGAGCTCCTCGATGTTGGCCGAGGTCACGCCGTATTCTTCCGCGGCGATCAGAGCGTTGAGGCTCCAGCGGACGATGTCCGCCCACTGGTCGTCGCCCTGGCGGACGAGCGGGCCCAGCGGCTCTTTCGAGATGATTTCCGGCAGGATGACGTAGTCGTCGGGGTTGGCGAAGGCGGCACGGGTGGCAGCCAGGCCCGAGGCGTCGGTGGTGTAGGCGTCGCAGGCCCCGGCGAGGAACTGCTGTTCACCCTCAGCATTGGTCTCGATCGGGACCGGCTGATAGGTCATGTTGTTGGTCTTGAAGAAGTCGGCGAGGTTGAGCTCGGTGGTGGTGCCGGTCTGGATGCAGACGGTGGCGCCGTCGAGTTCCTTGGCCGAGGTCACGCCCAGCGACTTCGGAACCATGAAGCCCTGGCCGTCGTAGTAGTTCACGCCGACGAAGGTGAACTTCAGGTCGGCATCGCGCGAGAAGGTCCAGGTGGTGTTGCGCGACAGGATGTCCACTTCACCCGAGGCCAGCGCGGTGAAGCGGGTCTGACCGGTGGTCGGGACATACTTGACCTTGGAGGCGTCGCCGAAGATCGCACCGGCAACCGCCTTGCAGACCGCGACGTCGAAGCCCGACCAGTTGCCGTTGGCATCGGGGGCAGCGAAGCCCACGAGGCCGGTGTTCACGCCGCAGTTCAGCTCGCCGCGGGCCTTGACGTCGTCGAGGGTCGCCGCGCCGGCGATACCTGCAACGAGGCCGGCCGCCGTCAGCGTGCCGAGAAATACGGTTTTGTTCATGCTTACCTCTTCCTGAGTTGCCACCCTGATAACAGGGGGAATTCGTTGCTCCCGCCGTCTCCCTCGCGGGGCCTTGAGGTTGATCCTCAATGGCCGAAACATTGGAGCGAATTTGACTGATGCGTCAAGGGCGGATGCCCAGAGCCTGCACAGATGTTCAGCAACCGCCCGCAGACTGGGCAAGCTGCCGCAGCGGCAGCCTATTCCCCTGCCGGTTCCGCCTCAGTCGGCGGCGCGGCAGAGCCCAAGAAAGCGCCAGGCGTCGTGGAAAGCCTGTTCGCGCGCCGCGGAAACCGCGTCGGCCTCGTCGTCGCGTCCCCAGACCTCGGCCTGGAATTCCTCGTCTAGCCGGGCCGCGGACCAGAGCGCTGCGGGCGCGGCCGCGCCCCCGGCGGCGGCAAGGCCCAGCACCAGCGAGCCAGAGAGCGCGACGAGGTCATGCAGCGCCGCAAGCTCGAAATCCGAGACGGCGTCGAGCGCCGCATCCAGCCGGGCGAGGCTGTCCGCAGGCTGCGCGACCGGGACCACGCCCGCGGTCACCACAAGGGGCGCGCCGAGCCGGGTCGCGGCCCAGTCCAGCAGCGGATCCCAGTCGCGGGCCTGGCGCGCGACCAGTTCTGCCGGCCCCTCGGCCCGGTAGCACAGCAGGTCCGACCCGCCATAGGCCGCGATCATCTCCTGCACTTCGGCGCGGTTGCGGCCGATGGTGTCGATGGCCGAGTTGGCGGCGCGGGTCACCGGCATGGTCGCGGGGTCGAGCATCTCGCCCTGCGCGTTCCATTCCGCGGCCGCGGCCTCGGCCATGGCGCGGGTCGGAAGCCGGAAGATGGCCTTCGCCGGGGTCTTCACCGGGCGGCCGTCGAGATGCACGGAATGGCCATCGTCCAGCGCCACGGCGCGGGCCTCGGTCCAGAATCGCTTCGGCTTCCACTCGGCCATCTCCGTTCCCCTTCAGTCCTGCGGTCCCAGCAGCGTGTCGATCGCCGCCATGACCTGCGCGTAGTCGCCCACCACCCTGTCGGCGCCCGCCGCCATCAGCGCCGCGACCGGGTGATAGCCCCAGGCCACGCCCAGCGTGCGCGAGCCGGCGGCGCGGCCCATCTCGATGTCATAGCTGGTGTCGCCGATCATCACCGCGTCGCGCGGATCGACCCCGGCCTCGTCGCAGGCGGCCAGCACCATCGCCGGATGCGGCTTCGAGGGGTGGTCGTCGGCGGTCTGGCGGGTGACGAAATGCCCCGAGAGCCCGTGCCCGTCGAGAACGATCCGAAGGCCCCGCCGCGACTTGCCCGTGGCCACGCCCAGCAGGATGTCGTCGCGCGCGATCAGCGCCTGCAGGCAGTCCATCGCGCCGGGATAGAGCGGCGCCGGACCGTCGGCGACAAGGGTGCCGAAGCTGGCCTTGTAGCCGTCGATCAGGCGCAGATGCTCGGCCTCGGGCAGGTCGGGGACCAGCCGCGCGAAGGCCTGCGGCAGCGACAGTCCGACGATCGACAGCACCTGCTCGCGCGGCGGGCAGAGATGGCCCGCGGCCTCGAAGGCCATGCGCATCGAGCGGTCGATATGGTGCTGGCTGTCGACCAGCGTGCCGTCTACGTCGAAGATGACGAGCTTCATTGTTCGTCCGCGAAGGGGTCCTCGGGCACGTCGTTCTCGAACCAGCCCATGGTCTTCCAGGTGCGCTTCATGTGCTCGGGCAAGGGCGCGGTCAGGGTGATGCGCTTCTTGGTGATCGGGTGGTCGAAGCTGATCGAGCGGGCGTGCAGATGCAGCTTGCGGGAAATGTCGCCGCCGATCTGCGCCCCCCAGCCGTCGCCCATGTTCTCTTGGCTCGACCCGCCATATTTGCCGTCGCCCGCGATCGGGTGGCCAAGCTCGGCCATATGGGCGCGCAGCTGGTGGGTGCGCCCGGTGATCGGCACCAGCGCCACCCAGGAGGCGCGGGTTCCCAGCGCGTCGAGCACCGCGTAATCGGTGGTGGCGCGCTTGGCGCCCTCGGTGTCGTTGACCTTCGAGGGATGGATGCAGATCATCTTCTCGCCCTCGCCATGACCGCCCCGCCCCGGCGCCTTCACGAGGCCGTAGCGGATCGTGCCCATGCGCGGGTTCGGCACGCCGGCGACGACGGCCCAGTAAATCTTGCGGGTGGTGCGGTCGCGGAACGCCTCGGACAGCGCCCGCGCCACCCGGTCGGTGCGCGCCAGCAGCAGCACGCCCGAGGTGTCCTTGTCGAGCCGGTGCACCAGCTTCGGCCGGTCCTTGTAGCCGAACATCAAGGCCGGCGTCAGACCGTCGACATGGCGGTGGTCGGACTGGCCCGAGCCGCCTTGGCTCGGCAGGCCCGCGGGCTTGTTCAGCGCGATGATGTGCTCGTCCTTCCACAGGACGGCGCGCTGGATCATCTCGGCATCCGCCTCCGGGATCCGCGGCCCGCTTTCGCGCAGCGCCACGGGCGCCACGGGGCCCGAGGTCGGCAGCGGCGGCACCCGCACCTCCATCCCCGGCGCGACGCGGGTCGCGGCCTTGGCGCGTGCGCCGTCGACGCGCAGCTGGCCGGTGCGGCACATCTTCTCGACCGCGCCTTGCGTCAGCTGCGGGAACTTCTTCTTCAGCCAGCGGTCGAGGCGGGCCTCGCCCTCGGCCTCGGTCACGGTCAGCATCTGCACGCCGCTCATCCGACGATCCCCCGTGCTACGGTCAGCCCGACGACCAGCGCCGCCAGCGAAACGACGACCGACAGGCCCACGTACAGCGCCGCCGCCTCGGGGCGGCCGCCGTTCCAGAGCGTGACGGTGTCGAGCGAAAAGGCCGAAAAGGTGGTGAACCCGCCCAGCACCCCGGTCATCAGCAGCGGCGCATAGCGGTTGCCCTGCCCCGCCAGCACCACGACCAGGACCCCCATCAGGAACGAGCCGATGACATTCACCGTCAGCGTGGCGAAGGGAAAGCCCGGCCCCACAAGGCGCATGACGCCGACATTGGTCATATAGCGCGCCGAGGCGCCGAGGGCGCCGCCGAGCGCCACCTGGAGAAGGGTCTGGATCATGGGCCTTCTCTCGCGCCGGGCCGCCGGAAAGTCAATCTTCCGGTCGCCTTTGCCGCCCGTGCGGGCCTCAGTCGTGGCCTCAGTCGTGGCGGCGGACGGGCGGGCGGCCGGTCACCCGCTCCCAATGCTCGGCGGCGCGGGCCTCGAAGGTCATGCCGCGGCCGTCGGACTGGTAGAGCGCACCGCGGCGCAGGGCGGGGGCATAGTCCTGCTCGACCCAGCCGCGGGGGTCGTCATGGGGGAAGCGGTAGCCCTGATGGCCCAGCTTCGCGGCGCCGGCGTAATGGGTGTCGCGCAGGTGCAGCGGCACCGGTTTCGGCGCCTCGGAGGTGACCATCTGCATCGCAAGACCGATGCCGCGGCAGGCCGAGTTCGACTTCGGCGCCAGCGCGATGTGCAGCGCGGCATGGGCCAGCACGATCTGCGCCTCGGGATAGCCGATCTTCTCGACGGCGTGCAGCGCCGCGACCGCGGTCTGCAGCGCGGTGTTGTCGGCCAGCCCCACGTCCTCGGAGGCATGGATCATGATCCGGCGGGCGATGAAGCGCGGATCCTCGCCGGCATGAACGAGATGCGCCAGCCAGTAGAGCGTCGCATCCGGGTCCGAGCCGCGCATCGACTTGATCAGGGCAGAGATCGAATCGTAATGCGCATCCCCCGCGCGGTCATGGTTGACCGGGGCCGCGGCATAGGCCTCGTCGATCATGGCGTCGGTGATCGCCACCGGCCCGTCATGGCCCACCACGAGGCTTTCCAGCGTGGTCAGCGCCCGCCGCGCATCGCCGCCAGACCGCCCGGCGATCACCCGCATCTGCGCCGGGGTCAGCGTGGCCGCGGCGCCCTCGTCGCGCAGATGGGCGAGGCCGCGGGCCAGCACGCCCTCCATCTCGTCAAGGCTCAGCGGCTCGAGCTTCAGGATCGTCGAGCGCGAGACCAGCGCCGGCGGCAGCGCGTGATAGGGGTTGCCGGTGGTGGCGCCCATGAAGTCGGCGGTGCCTTCCTCGCAGATCGACAGCAGGTCGTCGGCCTGCGTGGCGCTGAAGCGGTGAACCTCGTCCACGAAGATCAGCAGCGGCCGGATCCGCGCCTCGTCGGCCAGCTCGCGCAGGTCCTTCACCCCGGCGCGGGTGGCATGCAGGGGCCGGAACTCCTTGCCCATCATCGCCCCCACCGCCCGCGCGATCGAGGTCTTGCCCACCCCCGGCGGCCCGTAGAGGATCACGCTCCCCAGCCGCCCGGCCGCGATCCGGCGGCGCAGGACCGAACCGGGCTTGAGGATGCCCTCCTGCCCGAAGACATCGTCGAGCGTGCGCGGCCGCAGCGCCGCCGCCAGCGGTGCCTTGCCCTGACGCGGGGCGCTATCGAAGAGATCGGACATGGTAACGCCTCCGGGCCGGGCGGACGGTGCCGCGCGCCCCGCAGACCTATGCGACAGGCCGCGCCCGTTCAATCCGCCGCGCCGCCCCCCTGCCCCTTCTCATCGGCCCAAATATCCCGGGGGAGACGCGGCGCAGCCGCGGCGGGGGCAGAGCCCCCCCCCCCTTTCTTCCGCGCGCGAAAGAAAAAGGGCCCCGCCAGACGGCGGAGCCCCGAAATCGGCGCGGATCCGTGGACCCGAAGGATCAGGCCTCGGCGGCTTCTTCGGCCTCGAGGCGGGCGCGGTCGGCGGCACCCTTGGCCGAGACGTCGCGGTCCACCAGCTCGATGATCGCCATCGGCGCCATGTCGCCATAGCGGAAGCCGGCCTTCAGAACGCGGGTGTAGCCGCCCTGANGCGCGGTCGGCGGCACCCTTGGCCGAGACGTCGCGGTCCACCAGCTCGATGATCGCCATCGGCGCCATGTCGCCATAGCGGAAGCCGGCCTTCAGAACGCGGGTGTAGCCGCCCTGACGGTCCTGGTAGCGCTTGCCGAGCACGTCGAACAGCTTGATCAGGTCCTTGTCCTGCTTCAGCTGCGAACCGGCGAGCCGGCGGGCGTGCAGGTCGCCGCGCTTGGCCAGCGTGATCAGCTTCTCGATGATCGGACGCAGTTCCTTGGCCTTCGGCAGGGTGGTCTTGATCTGTTCGTGCTCGATGAGCGAGCCGCACATGTTGGCGAACAGCGCCTTGCGGTGTTCGTGGGTGCGGTTGAGGCGGCGGTAGCCACGGGCGTGACGCATGATTTATCTCCGTAACGTCGTTTTGCTTTGTGTTGCCCGTCGTGCGTGCGGCGGGCGTCGTTGGGGCGGAATGCCCAGGGTGGTCGGTTTGCCCTTTCGGGCCAGTCGCTTGCGGGGGGTGACATCGGTGCACCTGCGGTACACCCCCTGTACACCCCCCGCGCGCGGGTCGTTAACGAAACGCAGCCGATCCGTAAAGGATCAGAACTGGTCCTCGAAGCGCTTGGCGAGGTCCTCGATGTTCTCCGGCGGCCAGTCCTCGACTTCCATGCCGAGGTGCAGGCCCATGCCCGAGAGCACTTCCTTGATCTCGTTGAGCGACTTGCGGCCGAAGTTCGGGGTGCGAAGCATCTCGGCTTCGGTCTTCTGGATGAGATCGCCGATGTAGACGATGTTGTCGTTCTTGAGGCAGTTCGCCGAACGGACCGACAGTTCCAGCTCGTCGACCTTCTTGAGCAGGAGCGGGTTGAACTCCAGCCCGTCCTCGACCTCGCCGGCACGGGCCGACTCGGGTTCCTCGAAGTTGACGAAGATCGCCAGCTGGTCCTGCAGGATGCGCGCGGCATAGGCCACGGCATCTTCCGGGGTCAGCGAGCCGTCGGTCTCGACCTTCATGGTCAGCTTGTCGTAGTCCAGCACCTGGCCCTCGCGGGTGGGCTGCACTTCGTAGGACACGCGCTTGACCGGCGAGTAGATCGCATCGATCGGGATCAGCCCGATCGGGGCATCTTCCGGACGGTTCTTGTCGGCCGAGACATAGCCCTTGCCGGTGTTCACGGTGAGTTCCATGAACAGGTCGGCGCCGTCGTCGAGGTGGCAGATCACGTGGTCCTTGTTCAGGACCTCGATGCCGTTCGATTCCGAGATGTCGCCGGCGGTGACGACCGCCGGGCCCTTGGCCGAGATCGAGACGCGCTTCGGACCTTCGACTTCCATCTTCAGGCTGACGCCCTTGAGGTTCAGCACAACGTCGGTCACGTCTTCGCGCACGCCGGCGATCGAGGAGAACTCGTGCAGGACGTTGTCGATCTGGACGGAGGTGATGGCGGCGCCTTGCAGCGACGAGAGCAGGACGCGACGCAGCGCGTTGCCCAGCGTCAGACCGAAGCCACGCTCGAGCGGTTCGGCCACGACGGTCGCCTGACGCGACGGGTCGGTGCCACCCCGGACCTCAAGCTGCGCAGGCTTGATGAGTTCGGCCCAATTCTTGTGGATCATGCAGTCGGCCTCCATGCCAGTTCCGGGCCCATGTCCGGCGGCCCGAAACACCCGAGGTGTGAAATGAATGTGGCCCGGGCCCCGCGTCGCCGCGCGGCCCGGGACCAAAGGTCTTGCGTCAGACGCGGCGGCGCTTCGGCGGACGGCAGCCGTTGTGCGCGATCGGCGTCACGTCGCGGATCGAGGTGATGTTGAAGCCGACGGCGGCCAGCGCGCGCAGCGCCGACTCGCGGCCCGAACCCGGGCCCTGGACTTCGACTTCGAGCGTCTTCACGCCGTGTTCCTGCGCCTTGCGGCCGGCGTCCTCGGCAGCCATCTGGGCGGCATAGGGGGTCGACTTGCGCGAGCCCTTGAAGCCCATGGTCCCGGCCGACGACCAGGAGATGGCGTTGCCCTGAACGTCGGAGATCAGGATCTTGGTGTTGTTGAACGACGAGTTCACATGCGCCACACCAGCGGCGATGTTCTTGCGTTCCTTGCGCTTAACGCGGGTTTTATCGCGAGCCATTGCTGATCCCTCCCCTTACTTCTTCTTGCCGGCGATCGGCTTCGCCGGGCCCTTGCGGGTGCGGGCGTTGGTGTGGGTGCGCTGGCCGCGAACCGGAAGGTTCTTGCGGTGACGCAGGCCGCGGTAGCAGCCGAGGTCCATCAGACGCTTGATGTTCATCGACACTTCACGGCGAAGGTCGCCTTCGACGGTGAAGTTGGCGTCGATGTATTCGCGGATCGAGAGCACTTCCGCGTCCGACAGCTCGTTCACGCGACGGGTCGCGTCGATGCCGACGGCCTCGACGATCTGCGTCGCGAAATGCGGGCCGATGCCGTGGATGTACTGCAGCGCGATCGGAACGCGCTTGCCGGTGGGGATGTTGACGCCAGCGATACGTGCCACGCGTAATTCCTTTTCCGTTGCGGCTCCGTAGTACCGGAGCCTTTTTTCACAACTGCGGCCCGGCGGGCGAGATGCCCCGGGCCACAACGGTCTGACCTGATTCGAAGTTGATGAAATCCATCAAATCAAGACGATTCTCTTGCGAGACGCCGTGACCTAGAGGGATTCTGACCGAAGGTCAAGCCGTGTCGCCGCCCGGCCCGGGCGCGACACGGCGTCGCCTTCAGGTTGCGGTTGCCGCGACGGCCTGATCCAGCACGTTGGCGATCGAACCGGCCACGGTCTCGACCGGCGCGAGACCGTCGACGGTGAAGAGATCGCCGAGGGCATAGTAGTAGCCGATCAGCGGCGAGGTGCTCTTGTAATAGGCCCGCAGACGGTCGGCGAAGACCTCTGGGTTATCGTCGGCACGGACCGGCTTGCCGGCCGCCCGCGCCTCTTCGGCGCGGCCGACGATGCGCGCGATCAGCGTCTCGTCGTCGACGACCAGCTGGATCACCGCGTCGAGCCGCTGGCCGGTGCGGGCCAGAAGCTCACCCAACGCGTCGGCCTGGGCCAGCGTGCGGGGGAAGCCGTCGAAGATGAAGCCGTTGCCGGCACCGGAGGCGATCTTCTCTTCGATCAGGCCGATGACGATCTCGTCGGTGACGAGCTCGCCCCGGTCCATCACCGCCGCGACGCGCTTGCCCATCTCGGTGCCCGAGCTTTTCGCCTCGCGCAGCATGTCGCCGGTCGAGAGCTGGACCATGCCCCGCTCGGCCACCAGACGCGCGGCCTGGGTGCCCTTGCCTGCCCCCGGAGGCCCGAGAAGGATGATGTTCGGCATCGTTCTGTCCTATGTCAGCGCCGTGCGGGCGCCTTGCGCGGGCCCTTGGACGACTTTCGCCCGCGGAGCTGCGATTTTTCAATCAGCCCTTCGTACTGGTGCGCCAGCAGGTGCGACTGGACCTGGTTGATCGTGTCCATCGTCACCGAGACCACGATCAGGACCGAGGTGCCGCCGAAGTAGAAGGGAATCGAGAGCTGGTGGCGCAGGATCTCGGGCAGCAGGCAGACCAGTGCCAGGTAGCCCGAGCCGAGGACGAGCACGCGGTTCACCACGTATTCGAGGTAATCCTCGGTCCGCTTGCCGGGACGGATGCCCGGGATGAAGCCGCCCTGGTTCTTCAGGTTCTCGGCGACCTCGTCGGTCTTGAAGGCCACGTTCGCCGTGTAGAAATAGGCGAAGAAGACGATCATCAGCACGAAGAACAGCAGGTAGAGCGGCTGGCCCGGACCCATGTAGGCCAGGATCGTCGACATCACCGGGCCGGTCGCCCCGCCCGAGAAGGTCGAGATCGTGGTCGGCAGCAGCAGCAGCGACGAGGCGAAGATCGCCGGGATCACGCCCGCCGGGTTCACCTTGATCGGCAGGTGCGACGAGCCGCCGTCATAGACCTTCATGCCCACCTGGCGGCGGGGATACTGGATGTGGATCTTGCGCAGCGCGCGTTCCATGAACACCACGAAGGCGATCACCACGACGACCATCACCAGCGCGCCGATGATCACGGCGGGCGAGATGACACCCGAGCGGCCCTGGCTGAGGAACTGCGCCAGCGCGGCCGGGATCTCGGCCACGATGCCGACGAAGATGATCAGCGAGATGCCGTTGCCGATGCCGCGGGCGGTGATCTGCTCGCCCAGCCACATCAGGAACATGGTGCCGCCAACCAGCGTGACGACCACGGTGGCCTGGAAGAAGATGCCCGGATCATGCGCGAGCGACCCGGCCTCGAGGCTTTTCGCGAGGCCGTAGGCCTGGAAGAGCGCGAGGGCGACGGTCGCGTAGCGGGTGTACTGGTTGATCTTCTTGCGGCCGGCCTCGCCTTCCTTCTTCAGGTTCTCGAGCGAGGGCACCAGCGAGGTCAGCAGCTGGACGATGATCGAGGCCGAGATGTAGGGCATGATGCCGAGCGCGAAGATGCCCATGCGGCCCAGCGCGCCGCCGGTGAACATCGACAGGATGCCGCCAAGGCCCGAGGCCGCGGAATCCATGAAGTTGCGCAGCGCCGCGCCGTCGATCCCCGGCACCGGGATGTAGGTCCCCAGCCGGTACACGATCAGCAGGCCGATCGTGAAGAAGATGCGTTGGCGAAGATCGGTCGCCTTGCCGAGCGCGCCCCAGCTCAGGTTCGCGGCCATTTGCTCTGCGGCAGATGCCATGTGCGGTCTCTTCTCAAGCAAGAGCGCCGCCGCACCGTGTTCCGGTTCGGCGGCGCCTGGAATAACACTCGGCCTATGTAAGCGGGTCAGCGCCCGCCCACAACGACTTATTCCGCCGCAGCCTCGACCGGCGCGGTGACGGTGAGCTTGCCACCGGCCTTCGCGACCGCTTCCACCGCCGATGCCGAGGCGCCGGTCACGGTGAGGTTCAGCTTCGAGGTCACTTCGCCCTTGTTCAGGACGCGGATGCCGTCACGCTTGTGACCGGTCACACCGGCGGCGACCAGCAGGTCCTCGGTGATCTCGTTCTTGATGTCGAGCTTGCCGGCGGCGACGAATTTCTCGATCAGGCCGAGGTTGACGACCGCGTATTCCTTGCGGTTCGGCTTCGAGAAGCCGCGCTTCGGCAGACGACGGTAGAGCGGCATCTGGCCGCCCTCGTAGCCACCCAGCGCCACGCCCGAACGCGAGGTCTGACCCTTGATGCCGCGGCCGGCGGTCTTGCCCTTGCCCGAGCCAGGACCACGGGCGACGCGCTTCTTCTTGCGCGAGGAGCCGGGATTGTCGCGGAGTTCGTGAAGTTTCATGTCGCTTCTCCTTGGCCGGAAATCCCCCCGCAAGCGACAGAGGGGGACACGCGGCATATGTGATGATACATGACCCCGCACGGGGCCACCGGGGGCCTATAGCGGCAGGCGGCGCCTCGATCAAGCGGAAGATAGGGCCTGCGGCCGGCGATGGGGCGGGCGCCGGGGCTCTGCCCCGGACCCCGGAGTACTTGTGCCAAGTCGAAAGGAGGCAAGGAGCCGCGGCCACGCGTGGAACGGAAAAGGGCGCCGCGGTTGCGGCGCCCTTCCCTATCCAACCGGAGCGGTGAGGCTCAGGCCTTTTCTTCGATGATCACGACCATGTGCGGGATCGAGTTCACCATGCCGCGGACGGCGGGGGTGTCTTCGAGTTCGCGGGTCTTGTGCATTTTGTTCAGGCCGAGACCCTTGAGGGTCGCGAGCTGCTTGGCGGGGCGACGGATCGGCGAGCCGATCTGCTTGACGACGATGGTTGCCATGTCTGCCTCTCCTTACGCTTCAGCCGTTTCGGCTTCGGGCTTGCGGAGGATGTCCGCAACCTTCTTGCCGCGACGCTGCGCGACCTGACGGGGCGAGGTCTCGAGCTTGAGGCCGTCCATCGTGGCGCGGATCATGTTGTAGGGGTTCTGCGACCCCAGCGACTTGGCGACCACGTCGTGGATGCCGACCATCTCGAAGACGGCGCGCATCGGACCACCGGCGATGATGCCGGTACCGGCGGGCGCCGAACGCATCACGACGCGGCCCGCACCGTGGCGGCCTTCCATGTCGTGGTGCAGGGTGCGGGCGTCCTTCAGCGGCACGCGCACGAGCGAGCGCTTGGCCTGCTCGGTCGCCTTGCGGATCGCTTCCGGCACTTCCTTGGCCTTGCCCTTGCCGAAGCCGACGCGGCCGCGCTGGTCACCGACCACCACGAGAGCGGCGAAGCCGAAGCGCTTGCCGCCTTTCACGGTTTTCGAGACGCGGTTGATCGCGACGAGACGTTCGGCGAATTCCGGGGTCTCTTCACGCTCTGCGCGACGCTCCCGGCGGTTTTCACGTTCAGCCATTGAGGCCTCCGTAACTTGGGCAACTGTGGGCCCGTTGGGTCAATCCAGGTGACGGCCGAGGGGCACTGTCCCGGATCATCGAGGGGCGCAACCGGCGGAACCGGGGGCGCCCCTGCAAGGAAAGCGCGGCCCGTCCGAAGACGCGCCGCGCGATGGATCAGAACTTCAGGCCGCCTTCACGGGCGGCATCGGCCAGCGCCTTGATCTTCCCGTGGAACAGGAAGCCGCCACGGTCGAAGTAGCAGGTTTCGACACCGGCCTTCTTCGCACGCTCGGCGATCGCCGCGCCGATCTTGGCAGCGGCTTCGACGTTGTTCTTGCCGACAACGCCCAGATCCTTCTCGAGCGACGAGGCGGCCGCAACGGTCACGCCCTTCACGTCGTCGATCAGCTGGACGCTGATGTTCTTGGACGAGCGGTGCACGCTGAGACGCATGCGGCCGTCGGCCAGTTTCTTGAGTTTGTTCCGGACGCGCAGGCGGCGCTTGAGGAACAGATCGCGTTTCGTGTTCGCCATTGTCGCAGCCCTTACTTCTTCTTGCCTTCCTTGCGGAAGATGAACTCGCCCTTGTAGCGGATCCCTTTGCCCTTGTAGGGCTCGGGACGGCGCCAGTCGCGGATGTTCGCGGCCACCTGGCCGACTTCCTGCTGGTCGATGCCCTCGATGACGATCTCGGTCTGCTTCGGGGTCGTGATGGTCACGCCCTTCGGCACGTCGAAGTTCACTTCATGCGAGTAGCCGAGCGAGAGTTTCAGGACGTTGCCGGCCATGGCGGCACGGTAGCCGACGCCCTGGATTTCCAGCTCTTTCTTGAAACCGGTGGTGACGCCGGTGGCCAGGTTCTCGACCATCGAACGCGCCATGCCCCATTGCTGGCGGGCGCGCTTCGAGGTGCCGCGCGGCGTCACGGTGATCGCGCCATCTTCCTGGGCGAGCGTGACGTCGTCGGTCGCGGTGAACGAGCGGGTGCCTTTCGGACCCTTCACCTCGATGGTCTGGCCGGAGATCGTCGCGGTCACGCCCTTGGGCAGTGCGACGGGTTTCTTGCCGATACGAGACATGAGACCCTCCTCAGAACACGGTGCACAGCACTTCGCCACCGACGTTGGCGGAGCGAGCGTGTGCATCGGACATGACGCCTTTCGGCGTGGAGACGATCGAGACACCGAGACCGTTGCGCGGCGACGGCAGGTCCTTGACGGACATGTAGACGCGGCGGCCGGGCTTGGAGACGCGCTTGAGTTCGCGGATCACCGGGGTGCCTTCGAAGTACTTGAGGCTGATCTCGAGCTCCGGGTGGCCGTCAACGGTGACGGACTCGTAGCCGCGGATGTAACCCTCGTCCTTCAGCACGTCCAGCACCCAGGCGCGAAGCTTGGAGGCGGGGGTGCGGCAGGTCGACTTGCCCCGGAGCTGCGCGTTCCGGATGCGGGTCAGCATATCGCCGAGCGGATCGTTCAACTGCATTGTGCGATCTCCTTACCAGCTCGACTTGACCATGCCCGGGATCTGGCCGAACGAGGCCAGTTCACGCAGCATAATCCGCGACAGTTTCAGCTTGCGGTAGTAGGCGTGCGGCCGGCCGGTCAGCTGGCAGCGGTTGTGCAGACGGACAGCCGACGAGTTGCGGGGCATCTCGGCCAGCTTCAGGGTCGCCTTGAAGCGCTCTTCCATCGGCTTGGACTGGTCTTCGATGACGGCCTTCAACGAGGCACGCTTGGCAGCATAACGCTTCACCAGCTTCGCGCGCTTCTTCTCGCGTTCGACCATGGATACTTTAGCCATTGGTTTCCCTCTCCGCGATCAGCTGTTGAAGGGCATGCTGAATTGCTTCAGCAGGGCCTTCGCTTCCGCGTCGGTTTTCGCGGTGGTGCAGATGATGATGTCCATGCCGAGAACTTCGTCGACCTTGTCGAAGTCGATCTCGGGGAACACGATGTGCTCTTTCAGGCCGAAGGCGTAGTTGCCGCGGCCATCGAACGAGGTGCCTTTCACGCCGCGGAAGTCGCGGACGCGGGGAAGGGCGATCGTGATCAGGCGGTCGAGGAATTCATACATCTGGTCGCCGCGGAGGGTGACCTTGCAGCCCAGCGGCATCTCTTCACGGACGCGGAAGCCGGCGATCGACTTCTTGGCCTTGGTGACGACAGCCTTCTGACCGGCGATGAGCGTCAGCTCTTCAGCGGCCTGCTTGACCTTCTTGGTATCCTTGACGGCTTCGCCGACGCCCATGTTGAGGACGATCTTGTCGAGCTTCGGGATCATCATCTCGTTCTTGTACGAGAATTCTTCCTTCAGCGCGGCGCGGATGACGTCCTTGTACAGCGTCTTGAAGCGCGGGGTGTAGGTGGCGGTGTCCAGCATCAGATCGCATCCCCGGTGGTCTTGGCGAAACGGACCTTCTTGCCGTCTTCCAGGCGGAAGCCGACGCGGGTCGCCTTGCCGTTGGCGTCGAGCAGGGCCAGGTTCGACAGGTCGATCGGCATCGCCTTCGGCTGGCGGCCGCCCTGGTTGGTCTGGGTCTGGCGCTGGTGGCGGATGGCGATGTTCACGCCTTCCACGACGGCCTTGTTGTCCTTGGGGGACACCGAGGCGATCTCGCCCTGCTTGCCCTTGTCCTTGCCGGTGAGGACGACGACCTTGTCACCTTTGCGGAGCTTGGCAGCCATCACAGCACCTCCGGGGCGAGCGAGATGATCTTCATGAAGTTCTTCGCGCGCAGTTCGCGAACGACCGGCCCGAAGATACGGGTGCCGACCGGTTCGCCCTGGTTGTTCAGGATGACGGCGGCGTTGCGGTCGAAGCGGATGGCGGTGCCATCTTCGCGACGGACTTCCTTGGCGGTGCGAACGACGACGGCCTTGCGGACGTCACCCTTCTTCACGCGGCCACGCGGAATGGCTTCCTTGACCGACACCACGATGATGTCACCCACGGAGGCATACCGGCGGTGCGAACCACCCAGAACCTTGATGCACTGAACTCGGCGAGCGCCGGAGTTGTCAGCGACATCCAGATTGGTCTGCATCTGGATCATGGAGTTACTCCCGACCTTTGGAGATGCTCTTCACAGACATGAGCACCCCAGGGTTTCGATTTAGAACCGGACCGTCGGACGACGGCCCGCGAACGGCTCAGGCTTCCGCCTGATCGGTCACGACGGTCCAGCGTTTGGTCTTCGAGATCGGCGCGCATTCGATGATGCGAACGGTGTCACCGACCTTGAACTGGTTCAGCGCGTCATGGGCACGGTACTTCTTCGACACGCGCACGGTCTTCTTCATGACCGGGTGCGGGAAGCGACGCTCGACGAGGACGGTGATCGTCTGCTCGTTCTTGTCGGAGGTGACGGTGCCTTGCAGGATACGACGGGGCATGGGTCAGCTCCTCAGTTCGCGACGGCCGCAGCGGCGGCCTTCTGGTTGAGAACGGTCTTGATGCGCGCGACGTCGCGACGCACCACGCGCATCCGCGCGGTGTTCTCGAGCTGGCCGGTCGCCTGCTGGAAGCGCAGGTTGAAGGCTTCTTTCTTGAGCGCGAGCAGCTCGTCACGGAGCTGGTCGGGGGTCTTGGACCCGAGATCCTTGGCGTTCATCCGCCTCTTCCTTTCTACATCACCAGAAGGCCCGTTTGGGTGACCTTCGTTCTGGTGGACAATGCACGCGCGAATCCCCGGACGGGGTCCGGGCATCGCGAGATGGGCTCCTATAGGGGTGTTACCCAAGCGGGGCAAGGGAAACTTGGGGTTTGCGCCAAGTTTTCCGGGCCCCTGCCCCGCCCCCGTCAGCGCCGCGCCGCGGTCGCCAGATGCAGGGCCAGCCCCGCCAGCACCGTGCCCATCACCCAGCGCTGCGCGAGCAGCCAGAGCGGCCGGCCGGCGAGGAAGGCGGCGATGGTGCCCGCCGCCCAGGCCGCACAGCCGTTGGCAAGGATGCTGAGAACGATCTGGACCGACCCCAGCACCAGCGACTGGGTCAGCACGCTGCCGTGGCCGGGCGTCACGAACTGCGGCAGCAGCGACAGGTAGATCATCGCCACCTTCGGGTTCAGCAGGTTCGTCAGGAACCCCATCACGAAGAGCCGGCGCGGGCTGTCGGGCTTCAGCGCCCGCAGCTCGAACGGCGAGCGGCCGCCAGGGCGCACCGCCTGCCAGGCGAGCCACAGCAGGTAGAGCGCCCCGCTGAGCCGCAGCGCGTCATAGGCGAAGGGCACCGCCATGACGATGGCGGTGATCCCGAAGGCCGCCAGCGTCATGTAGACCACGAAACCGCAGGCGACGCCGGCCAGCGAGATCATCCCCGCCGCGCGCCCCTGCGCGATCGAGCGCGAGATCAGGTAGATCATGTTCGGCCCCGGCGTCAGCACCAGCCCGAAGGCGATGGCCGCGAAGGCAAGAAGATTGGCGGTTTCGGGCATCGGGGATCTCGGCGGCCGGGAGGGAACGGCCCCATCGAGCACTCCCCTGCCCCGCCGGCAAGCGATGCATTGTCCGGGTGGCAATTCCCGTCCCGCAAGCGAAAGGGCCCCGGCATCGCTGCCGGGGCCCCTAGGTGGAACCGAAGTTCCGAAGTCTTACCAGTCTTCGCGGGCGACGATGCGGGTCGTGACCGGAAGCTTGTTCGCGCCAAGGCGCAGGGCCTCGCGGGCGATCGTTTCGGACACGCCGTCGATCTCGAACATGATCCGGCCCGGCTTCACCTTGCAGGCCCAGAAGTCCACGGAGCCTTTACCTTTACCCATCCGGACTTCGGTCGGCTTCGAGGTGACCGGGGTATCCGGGAAGATCCGGATCCAGACACGGCCCTGACGCTTCATGTGGCGGGTGATCGCGCGGCGGGCCGCTTCGATCTGACGCGCCGTGACGCGCTCCGGCTCGGTCGACTTCAGCGCGAAGGAGCCGAAGTTGAGCAGGAAGCCGCCCTTGGCCTCGCCGTGGATCCGGCCCTTGTGCAGTTTGCGGAACTTCGTCCGTTTCGGTTGCAGCATGGTCCTTTACTCCTCAGCGGTCGCGCTCGCGGCGCGGGCCACGGGGGGCAGCGCCCTCCTGAGCCTCTGCCTGACGGCGGTCACGGGCCTGCGGGTCGTGTTCCATGATCTCGCCTTTGAAGATCCAGACCTTGACGCCGATGATCCCGTAGGGGGTCGAAGCTTCCGACAGCGCATAGTCGATGTCGGCACGCAGGGTGTGCAGCGGAACGCGGCCCTCGCGGTACCATTCGATCCGCGCGATCTCGGCACCGCCGAGACGGCCCGACACGTTGACGCGGATGCCAAGGGCACCCATGCGCATCGCGTTCTGCACGGCGCGCTTCATGGCGCGACGGAAGGAAACGCGGCGCTCGAGCTGCTGGGCGATCGACTCGGCCACCAGCTGCGAGTCGAGCTCGGGCTTGCGGACTTCGACGATGTTCAGGTGCAGTTCCGAGGCGGTGAAGTTCGCGAGCTTCTTGCGAAGCGTCTCGATGTCCGCACCCTTCTTGCCGATGATGACGCCCGGACGCGCGGTGTGGATGGTCACACGGCACTTCTTGTGGGGGCGTTCGATCACGACGCGGCTGACGCCGGCCTGCTTGCACTCTTCATGGATGAAGTCGCGCATCTTCAGGTCTTCGAGCAGCAGGTTGCCGTAGTCTTTCGAGTCGGCGTACCAGCGGCTGTCCCAGGTGCGGTTGACCTGGAGGCGCATCCCGATCGGGTTGACCTTCTGTCCCATTACGCTTGCTCCCCGACGGCTTCGACCTGACGCACTTTGATCGTCAGTTCCGAGAACGGCTTCATGATCTTGCCATAGCGGCCACGGGCACGCGGGCGACCGCGCTTCATGACCAGGTTCTTGCCGACCCAGGCTTCGGCGACGACCAGCGTGTCGACGTCGAGGTTGTGGTTGTTCTCGGCATTGGCGATCGCCGACTGCAGGCACTTCTTCACGTCACCGGCGATGCGGCGCTTCGAGAAGGTGAGGTCGGCCAGGGCCTTCTCGACCTTCTTGCCGCGGATCATCGCTGCAACGAGGTTCAGCTTCTGCGGCGAGGTGCGAAGCATGCGGGCGATGGCCTGCGCTTCGTTGTCCGCCACGCGGCGCGGATTCTTTTCCTTACCCATGGCTTACTTCCTCTTGGCTTTCTTGTCGGCAGCGTGACCGTAGTAGGTCCGCGTGGGCGAGTACTCGCCGAACTTCTGACCGATCATCTCTTCGGTGACCGCGACCGGGATGTGCTTCTGGCCGTTGTAGACGGCGAAGGTCAGCCCGACGAACTGCGGCAGGATGGTAGACCGGCGCGACCAGATCTTGATCACGTCGCTCTTGCCCGACTCGCGGGCTTTCTCGGCCTTCTTGAGGACGTAAGCGTCGACGAAGGGGCCTTTCCAGACAGAACGTGCCATTATCAGCGACCCTTCTTACGAGCGTGACGCGAGCGGACGATGTACTTGTCCGTCGCCTTGTTGGTGCGGGTGCGCTTGCCCTTGGTGTCCTTGCCCCACGGGGTAACCGGGGTACGGCCACCCGAGGTGCGGCCTTCACCACCGCCGTGCGGGTGGTCGATCGGGTTCATCGCGACGCCGCGGACCGCCGGGCGCTTGCCCAGGTGACGGGTCCGGCCGGCCTTGCCGAGGTTCTGGTTCGAGTGGTCGGCGTTCGACACCGCACCGATGGTCGCCATGCATTCCTGGCGGACCATGCGCAGCTCGCCCGACGACAGGCGGACCTGGGCGTAGCCGCCGTCACGGCCGACGAACTGGGCGTAGGTGCCGGCGGCGCGGGCCAGCTGGCCGCCCTTGCCGGGCTTCAGCTCGACGTTGTGCACGATCGTGCCGATCGGCATGCCCGAGAAGGGCATCGCGTTGCCGGGCTTCACGTCGGTCTTCGCGCCGGCGATGACCTTGTCACCGATGGCGAGACGCTGCGGCGCCAGGATGTAGGCGAGTTCGCCGTCTTCGTACTTGATCAGCGCGATGAAGGCGGTGCGGTTCGGGTCATACTCGATCCGCTCCACGGTCGCGGCAACGTCGAACTTGCGACGCTTGAAATCCACGATCCGGTAAAGACGCTTCGCGCCGCCGCCAATGCGGAACGCGGTGATCCGTCCGGTGTTGTTCCGGCCGCCGTTCTTCGTCAGACCCTCGGTGAGGGCTTTGACGGGGCGACCTTTCCAAAGCTCCGAACGGTCGATCAGAACCAGCCCACGCTGGCCAGGCGTCGTCGGTTTATACGACTTGAGTGCCATGCTCTCTGTCTTCCGTCTGCTTCATGGGCCCTTGCGGACCCGGTTGCGTAGAGTTTGCAGCCCGGCGCCAAGGCCCCTGCTGCAAAAGATCGGCGGCCCCGGAATGACCGGGGCCGCGCGAGTCGGCGCCTTCTATCAGAGGCCGGTGGCCACGTCGATAGTGTTCCCCTCCTCGAGGGTCACATAGGCTTTCTTGATGTCCGAGCGGACGCCGGGGCGGCCGCGGAAGCGCTTGGTCTTGCCCTTGGTGATGGTGGTGTTGACCGCCTTCACCTTGACGCCGAAGAGCGCCTCGACCGCGTCCTTGATCGCCGGCTTCGAGGCATCCTTGCGGACCTGGAAGACCACCGCATTCGCCTCGGAGACCATGGTGGCCTTCTCGGTGATGATCGGCTTGACGATGACGTCGTACTGTTCGGGTTTCACGCTCATTTCAGGCGGGCCTCCAGAGCTTCGACACCCGCCTTGGTGATCACGAGCAGATCACGCTTGAGGATGTCATAGACGTTCGCGCCCATCGTCGGCAGCAGGTCGATGCCTTCGATGTTGCGCGCGGCTTTGGCGAAGTTCTCGTTCACCTCGGCGCCGTCGATGATCAGGACGCGCTTCCAGCCCAGCTCCTTGGCGGTCTTCGCCAGCAGCTTGGTCTTGGCCTCGGCCATCACCGCCTCGTCGAGGATGACGAGGTTGCCCGAACCGGCCTTGGCGGACAGCGCGTGGCGCAGGCCGAGGGCACGGAACTTCTTGGGCAGGTCATGGGCGTGCGACCGCGGGGTCGGACCCTTGTAGACGCCACCCTTGCGGAAGATCGGGGCCTTGCGGGAACCGTGGCGGGCGCCGCCGGTGCCTTTCTGGCGATAGATCTTCTTGGTCGAGTAGGACACGTCCGACTTGCCGAGCACCGAGTGGGTGCCAGCCTGGGCCTTCGCACGCTGCCAGCGGACAACGCGGTGAAGGATGTCGGCGCGCGGTTCCAGACCGAAGATCTCGTCCGCGAGATCGATGGTGCCGGCCTTGCCGGCATCGAGCTTGATCACGTCGAGTTTCATTTGTCTTCCCCTTCCGGAGCAGCATCGGTGTCGCCGTCTTTGTCGGCAGCGATCGAGGCTTCGGCTTCCGCGAGCGCGGCGGCCTCGGCAGCGGCCTGCGCTTCGGCGGCGGCGGCGGCGGCGGCTTCAGCCTCGGCAGCGGCGGCGGCAGCGGCTTCTTCGGCCAGACGCTTGGCTTCGAGGGCGGCCGAACGCAGGGCGCCCGGCAGGATCACGTTCTCGGGCGTCGCCTTCTTGACGGCGTCCTTGATGGTGACCCAGCCACCTTTCGAGCCCGGAACCGAGCCCTTGACCATGATCAGGCCACGGTCGCTGTCGGTGCGGACGACCTGGATGTTCTGGGTGGTCACACGGACGGCACCGAGGTGACCGGCCATCTTCTTGCCCTTGAACACTTTGCCCGGATCCTGGCACTGACCGGTCGAACCGTGCGAACGGTGCGAGATCGACACACCGTGCGAGGCGCGCAGGCCGCCGAAGTTGTGCCGCTTCATGGCACCGGCGAAGCCCTTACCGATCGAGGTCCCGGCGACGTCGACGAACTGACCCGCGAAGTAGTGGTCGGCGATGATTTCCTCGCCCACTTCGATCAGGTTTTCGGCCGAGACGCGGAATTCCGCGATCTTGCGCTTCGGTTCCACGTTCGCTTTCGCGAAGTGGCCGCGCATGGCAGCGGTGGTGCGCTTGGCCTTGGCGGCGCCGGCACCGAGCTGAACGGCGGTGTAGCCGTCACGCTCGACCGTGCGCTGGGCCACGACCTGCAGGTTTTCGAGTTGCAGCACGGTCACCGGGACCTGCTTGCCATCCTCGAGGAACAGCCGGGTCATGCCCAGCTTCTTGGCGATAACACCAGAACGCATGAGAGCCTCCTCAGACCTTGATCTCGACGTCCACGCCAGCGGCGAGGTCGAGCTTCATCAGCGCGTCCACGGTCTGGGGGGTCGGATTGACGATGTCGAGCAGGCGCTTGTGCGTGCGGATCTCCCACTGGTCGCGCGACTTCTTGTCGATGTGCGGACCACGGAGAACCGTGAATTTCTCGATCTTGTTCGGAAGCGGGATCGGGCCACGCACTTCAGCGCCGGTGCGCTTCGCGGTGTTGACGATTTCCTGGGTGCTGGCGTCGAGCACGCGGTAATCGAAGGCCTTCAGCCGGATGCGGATGTTGGTGCCTTGCATCAGATTGCCTCTGTAGAGGGCCCGGTTGAGAGGCGGGCCGGGCCTCATGCCCGGTCTGCGTCGAACCGTCGTTCGATAGGGAACGCGCGCGTCTACGACGCATTCCCCGCTCAATCAAGCGGGAATCACCGGCGCGCCGAAGATTCCCCTAGATTTGAAGAAAGGCGCCCGGGGTTGCCCCCGGGCGCCGCATCTCGTCAGAGCGGTAAGCTCTTACTTGATGATTTTCGAGACGACGCCGGCGCCGACGGTGCGGCCGCCTTCACGGATGGCGAAGCGCAGCTTCTCTTCCATCGCGATCGGGGCGATC
>NZ_JBAWKD010000009.1:0-134945 GCF_037095735.1 Frigidibacter sp. MR17.14
AAGTACTTGGTGATCGCCGCGGTCAGCGTGGTCTTGCCGTGGTCAACGTGGCCGATGGTGCCGATGTTGACGTGCGGTTTCGTGCGTTCGAACTTTGCCTTCGCCATGAAAGCCTCCTGTATCTGTCGTGGACCGCTCCGCCCAGGGGGAGGGCCCGAATGCGGCAAGTGCGCCCCTATTCGGGGCGCACAACGCTTAGGCGTATTTCTTCTGGATCTCGTCCGAGATGTTCTGCGGGACCGGATCGTAGTGGTCGAAGAGCATCGTGAACACCGCCCGGCCCGAGGACATCGAACGCAGGTTGTTGATGTAGCCGAACATGTTGGCCAGCGGCACCATCGCGTTGATCGCGTTGGCGTTGCCGCGGGCTTCCTGGCCGGTCACCATGCCGCGCCGCGAGGTCAGGTCACCGATGATCGAACCGGTGTATTCCTCGGGAGTGACGACTTCCACTTTCATGATCGGCTCGAGCAGCTTCGCGCCGGCCTTCTTCAGGCCTTCACGCATCGCGGCGCGCGAGGCGATCTCGAAGGCGAGAACGCTCGAGTCGACGTCGTGGAACGCACCGTCGATCAGCGCGACCTTGAAGTCGATGACCGGGAAGCCTGCCAGCGGACCCGAGTCCATGACCGACTTGATGCCCTTCTCGACGCCGGGGATGTATTCCTTCGGCACCGAGCCGCCGACGACCTTGGATTCGAACGAGTAGCCCTCGCCCGGTTCGGTCGGGTCGATCATCAGCTTCACGCGCGCGAACTGGCCGGTACCACCGGTCTGCTTCTTGTGCGTGTAGTCGATTTCCGCGGCGCGCGAGATCGTCTCGCGGTAGGCCACCTGCGGGGCACCGATGTTCGCCTCGACCTTGAACTCGCGACGCATGCGGTCGACGAGGATGTCGAGGTGAAGTTCGCCCATGCCCTTCATGATGGTCTGGCCCGACTCGAGGTCGGTCTCGACGCGGAACGACGGGTCTTCGGCAGCCAGGCGCGCCAGGGCGAGGCCCATCTTCTCCTGGTCGGCCTTCGACTTCGGCTCGACGGCGATCTCGATCACCGGTTCCGGGAAGGTCATGGTTTCGAGAACCACGGCATTCGCCGGATCGCAGAGCGTGTCACCGGTGGTGGTCTCTTTCAGACCGGCCAGCGCGATGATGTCGCCCGCGAAGGCTTCCTCGATCTCTTCCCGGTTGATGGCGTGCATCATCATCATCCGGCCGACGCGCTCTTTCCGACCCTTGGTCGAGTTGGTGAGCTGGTCGCCCTTCTTGAGCATGCCCGAGTAGATCCGGGTGAAGGTGAGCGAGCCCACGAAGGGGTCGTTCATGATCTTGAAGGCCAGGCCCGCGAAGGGCTGGTTGTCATCGGCCGAACGGGCGATGTTGCGCTCTTCCGACTCGTCGCCCGGGGCGAAGCCCATGTAGGCGGGCACGTCGAGCGGCGAGGGCAGGTAGTCGATGACGGCGTTCAGCAGCGGCTGCACGCCCTTGTTCTTGAAGGCCGAACCGGCGAGGACCGGAACGAAGGTCATCGAGAGGGTGCCCTTGCGGAGCAGCGAGCGGAGGGTCGCCTCGTCGGGCTCGTTGCCCTCGAGGTACTGCTCCATCGCGTCGTCGTCCATCTCGACGGCGATCTCGATCATGTTCGCGCGCCACTCGTCGGCTTCCGCCTTGAGGGCTTCGCGGATCGGCTGGCGCTTCCAGGAGGCGCCGAGGTCTTCGCCCTCGTACACCCACTCTTCCATCTTCACGAGGTCGATGATGCCTTCCAGCTTGTCCTCGGCGCCGATCGGCAGGGCGATCGGGCACGGGGTCGCACCGGTGCGGTCCTTGATCATCTTGACGCACTTGAAGAAGTCGGCGCCGATCTTGTCCATCTTGTTGACGAACACGATCCGCGGAACCTTGTAGCGGTCAGCCTGACGCCACACGGTTTCGGTCTGGGGCTCGACGCCGGCGTTGGCGTCGAGAAGGCAGACCGCACCATCGAGCACCGCCAGCGAACGTTCGACTTCGATGGTGAAGTCCACGTGTCCGGGGGTGTCGATGATGTTGAAGCGGAACTTGGTGTCCGAAGTGCCTTCAGCCGTCGGATCCTCCTGGCGCTGCCAGAAGGTGGTGGTGGCAGCGGAGGTGATCGTGATGCCACGCTCCTGCTCCTGCTCCATCCAGTCCATGGTCGCGGCGCCGTCGTGGACTTCGCCGATCTTATGGGACTTGCCGGTGTAATACAGGATCCGCTCGGTCGTCGTGGTCTTGCCCGCGTCGATGTGGGCCATGATCCCGAAGTTGCGGTAACGCTGCAGGGGGTAGTCGCGTGCCATTGGGAGGGTCCTCAGGCTGAAAGGTTACCAGCGGTAATGGCTGAACGCTTTGTTCGCGTCGGCCATCTTGTGGGTGTCTTCGCGCTTCTTCACGGCCGAACCGCGCGAGTTCACGGCGTCCAGAAGCTCGCCGGCGAGGCGCTCTTCCATCGTGTTCTCGTTGCGGTTCTTGGCGGCGGTGATCAGCCAGCGGATCGCAAGCGCCTCACGGCGCTCCATGCGAACCTCGACCGGCACCTGGTAGGTGGCGCCGCCGACCCGGCGCGAGCGCACCTCGACCGAGGGCTTCACGTTGTCGAGGGCTTCGTGGAACACCTCGATCGGTTCGCGCTTGAGGCGCGACTGAACGCGGTCGAAGGCCGAGTACACGATGGTCTCGGCGACGGACTTCTTGCCGTCGACCATGAGGTTGTTCATGAACTTGGTGACGACGCGATCGCCGAACTTGGCATCCGGCAGGACTTCGCGTTTTTCTGCTGCGTGACGACGCGACATTTCTCAGTTCCTCACTTCGGACGCTTCGCGCCGTATTTCGAACGGCGTTGACGACGATCTTTGACGCCCTGGGTATCCAGCACACCGCGCAGGATGTGGTAACGGACACCGGGAAGGTCTTTCACGCGGCCGCCACGGATCAGGACCACCGAGTGTTCCTGAAGGTTGTGCTTTTCGCCGGGGATGTAGCTGATGACTTCGAAGCCGTTGGTCAGGCGGACCTTGGCGACCTTCCGCATAGCGGAGTTCGGCTTCTTCGGGGTCGTGGTGTACACACGGGTGCACACGCCGCGTTTCTGCGGGCAGGATTGAAGGTGCTGCGACTTGGAGCGCTGCACCTTGGGCTGCCGCGGTTTGCGGATCAGCTGCTGGATCGTCGGCATAAAGCTCGCCTTCTCGTTGCGGCCCGTTCATCCGCGAGCGTCCGCGCGGCTTCCGGGGGCAGGTAATGTCGATGCGCCTTGCGCGTCCGCAAAACACCAAAACCGCATCCGCCCCCTTCGCGGGGACGACGCGGTGGAATTTCAGAGGATCGGGGTTTTGAGGCCCGGATCTTGACCACTTCTAAATCTGAGATCGGCGGGACGAGCCCGCAGCGATTCCCGCGGACAGAGTTACCCCTGTCCCACGAGTGGGCGCCGTATAGGAGGAGTCGGGGGGGTTGTCAACAGCACCCCCCTGCCCCGCCGGTGCCGGGGGCAGCCCGGACAGGCGTTCCGCGCGCGCCGCCAGCGCGCGTTCGCGCCAGAGCATGAACAGGCCCGAGCCCACCACCACCCCCGCCCCGGCAAGGGTCAGCGCGTTCGGAAGCTGGCCGAAGACAGACCAGCCCAGCAGCAGCCCCCAGAGCATCGCGCTGTAGCGGAACGGCGCGACCACCGCGATCTCGCCGCAGCGCGAGGCGGCGATGACCAGCTGGAAGGCCAGCATGATGAACACCGCCGAGGCCGCGAGCGCCGCCACCTGCCCGGCCGAGACCGGCACCGTCCCCTCAAAGGCCATCCCGCCAAGCGCCAGCCCCATCACCGAGACCGCGGACCAGAAGGTGATGGTCAGCCCGATCGTGGCCTCTGACAGGGCGCGGCTCGACAGGTCGCGCAGCGCCACCGCCAGCATCGCCCCCACGGTGACCAGCGACCAGACGCTGAAGCCCTCGGCCCCCGGCTGCACGATCAGCATCACACCGAGGAAGCCCACCCCGCTGGCCAGCCCGCGGCGCCAGCCGATCGACTCGCCGAAGATCCAGGCCCCGAGCAGCGTCATGGTGATCGGCAGCGACTGCATGATCGCCACCACATTGGCGAAAGGCATCCGCACCAGGGCCGACAGGAACAGCAGCGTCGCCAGAACCTCGCCCAGGCTGCGCAGCACCAGCACCCGCCGGTCGCCGCGCGCCACCCGCAACGGGATGCCCCCGCGCCAGAGCGCGATCGCGCCCAGGAGAAGGAACAGGAAGCAACCGCGGATCGCCAGCGCCTGGAACAGCGGCACCCGCTCGGTCACGAGTTTCACCACCGCGTCATTGGCCCCGAAGAAGGCCATCGCCGCCAGCATCAGGAGGATCCCCCGGCCGTTCTGGGACGCGCGTGTCATGGCCCCGTGGTAGCAGCGGCGCGATGCGACCACCAGTTCAGCCTTTCGGCGGATGGCTTGCCCGCCGCGACGTTCCGCGGCTAGGGTCGCGCAGACCGCCGCCAGCCCGAGATGACCGCCCGTGAAAACCCTCGTCCTGGCCTCGATGATGAACGAGGGCGCCTTCATCGTCGAATGGGTGACCTGGTACCGGATGCTGGGCTTCACCGACATCCTGATCGTCACCAACGACTGCACCGACCGCTCGCCCGCACTGCTCGACGCGCTGGCCGCCGCGGGATGGGTCACGCATCTGCCGCATGTGCTGCCGCCCGACGCGATCCCGCTGCGCGCCAAGCTGCGCCGTGCCGCGCGCCATCCGCTGGTGACGGGGGCGGACTGGATCTTCGTCTGCGACTGCGACGAGTTCCTGGTGATCCACGAGGGCGAGGGGCGGATCACCGACCTGCTGCCCGCCGACGCGCCCTTCCTGGGCATGGCGGTCAACTGGCGGGTCTTCGGCACCTCGGGGCGCGCGCAGCACGAAAGCGGCCTGGTGCACCGCCAGTTCACCCGCTGCGCCTGGCGCTCGCACCCGGCCTCGGCCTGGGTGAAGTCGATCTTCCGGCGGCCCGAGCTGTTCGCGGCGCTCGACGCGCATGGGCCGCAGGGCTACAAGGGTGACGCCCTGCCGTCCGAGCGGTTCTGGGTGAACAGCGACGGCGCGGGCCTGCCGAACTTCACCAAGGGCGGCCCCTACCAGCGCCACACGGCCGAGGGGATGCAGGCTTTCGCCCGCGCGCAGCTCAACCACTACATGATCCGCTCGGACGAGAATTTCGCCCTGAAGCGCGGGACGCTGTCGCCGGCGGCGCTGAAGGACCGCTACACCGACAAGTTCTATGCCCGCTACAACCGCAACGAGGGCGAGGACCTGTCGGCCCTGCGCCATGCGGCGCGCTTCGATGCGCTGCATGCGCAGGCGATGGCGCTGCCCGGGGTGCGGGCGCTGCATCACCTGTGCTGTGCGGATTACATCGCCCGGCTGGCCGCCCGCGCCGGGCGCCGCCCGGAAGAGGACGCGCGCTGGCGGCAGGAAATCGCCGCCGCCACGGCCGCGGACCGCGACGGAGATGCCGCCCCGCCCCGTTGAACCCTGCAAGGACCGGCCGAACCGGTTCGCCTACAGGAGTTCCCCCATGACTGCCCCGCTTTCCCATCCCCGCCGGCTGCTGGCCGGTGCCCTTGCCGTCGGCCTGACGCTGGGCTTCGCCACCGTCGCCTCGTCGCCGGTGCTGGCCGCCGGCGGTCAGCCGGACTGCGCCCATGACAGCCGAAACCCGGCCTGCCAGAAGCCCGGCAACGGCAAGCCCGGCAACGGCAAACCGGCGCAGACCGCACCCGGCCGCGGGGCGGACACGGCCCCCGGCAAGGCCCCCGGCAAGGGCGTCGAGCACCGCTCGGACCGCGCGGCCGAGGTCGCGCATGGGCCGAAGATCGGCGACAACGGCCGCGGCGGTCGCGAGGTGAAGCGCGCCAAGAACGGTCGCCTGCCGGTGCCGCCGGCCCACCAGCACTACCGGGTCATCGACGACAAGGTCGTGCGGGTCGACGACAACACGATGAAGATCGTGGCGATCGTCGGACTGGCCAGCGCGTTGCTGAACAACTGACGGCGCCCCCCAAGAAGCGCGCCCGGAAGAACGAAGAAGGCCCCGCGCGTCGCGCGGGGCCATCCTGTTTCAGCGACCGGTCCGGTCAGCCGCTCAATCGCGGCTTTCCGGGGTCTCGACGAGGCCGAAGGCGTCCTCGTCCATCGCGTAGTCCTCGATCGGGGCCGCGAGCGCCGCAGCGGCCTCGGCTTCCGAGCGACGCTGGTCGATGACGCGCTGGTCGCGATCGGTCGCGATCTTGCGAACGCGGCTGGTCGCGCCACCGGTACCGGCCGGGATCAGGCGGCCGACGATGACGTTCTCTTTCAGGCCGACGAGCTTGTCGCGCTTGCCCTGCACCGACGCCTCGGTCAGCACGCGGGTCGTCTCCTGGAACGACGCCGCCGAGATGAACGAGCGCGTCTGCAGCGAGGCCTTGGTGATCCCGAGCAGCACCGGCTCGCCCGACGCCGGACGGCCCCCGCGGGCTTCGACCTTCGCATTCTCCTCGTCGAATTCCGACTTGTCGATATGCTCGCCCTTGAGGAGCGTGGTCTCGCCCGAGTCGAGGATCTCGATCTTCTGCAGCATCTGCCGCACGATCACCTCGATGTGCTTGTCGTTGATCTTCACGCCCTGCAGTCGGTACACGTCCTGCACTTCGTCGATCAGGTAGTCGGCCAGCGCCTCGATGCCCATGATCCGCAGGATGTCGTGCGGGGCCGGGTTGCCGTCCATGATGTAGTCACCCTTCTGCACGAAGTCGCCTTCCTGCACCGGGATGTGCTTGCCTTTCGGCACCATGTACTCGACGGGCTCGGCGCCCTCCTGCGTCGGCTCGATCGTGATCCGGCGCTTGTTCTTGTAGTCCTTGCCGAAGCGCACGTAGCCGTCCAGCTCGGCGATGATCGCGTGGTCCTTCGGACGACGGGCCTCGAACAGTTCCGCCACGCGGGGAAGACCCCCGGTGATGTCCTTGGTCCGGGCACCCTCGCGCGGGATACGCGCCACCACGTCGCCGGCCTTCACGTCCTGACCGTCCTCGACCGACAGAATGGCGTCGACCGACATCGGGTAGGAGATCGGGTTGCCCTGATCGTTGCGCAGCGGTTCGCCCGACTCCGGATCCATCAGGATGATTTCCGGCTTCAGCTCGTTGCCCTTCGGCGCGGTCCGCCAGTCGATGACGATCTTCTGGGTCATGCCCGTGGCTTCGTCGGTCTCGTCGCGCACGGCGATGCCCGAGATCAGGTCCACGAACTTCGCCACACCGGCCTTCTCGGCGATGATCGGCAGGGTGTAGGGGTCCCATTCGAACAGCTTGGCGCCGCGTTTGACCGCCTGACCTTCCTTGACGAAGATCTTGGTGCCGTAGCCGACCTTGTGGCTCGCCCGTTCCTGACCGACCTCGTCGACGATCACGACCTGCATGTTCCGGCCCATGACGATCTGGTCGCCGTTGGCGGCTTCCAGAAGGTTCGGGTTGCGGAACTCGATCTTGCCCTCTTGCGAGGCTTCGAGGAACGACTGCTGGCCACCTTGGGCGATGCCGCCGATGTGGAAGGTCCGCATCGTCAGCTGGGTGCCCGGTTCACCGATCGACTGCGCCGCGATGATGCCCACCGCTTCGCCCTGGTTGACCAGCGTGCCGCGTGCAAGGTCGCGGCCATAGCACATGGCGCAGACACCCTCTTCGGCTTCGCAGGTCAGCGCCGAGCGGATGCGCACGGACGCGACGCCGGCGGCTTCCACCGCATCGGCCTTGCGCTCGTCGATCAGCTCGTTCTTGCGCACCAGCACCTCGTCGGTGCCCGGAACCATGACGTCATCGGCCGAGACACGGCCGAGGATGCGTTCCGACAGCGGCGAGACGACTTCACCGTCGTTGACCGCGGCCGAGGCCGTGATCGCGCGTTCGGTGCCGCAGTCGTGCATGCGGATGATGCAGTCCTGCGCCACGTCGACGAGACGACGGGTGAGGTAGCCCGAGTTCGCGGTCTTCAGCGCGGTATCCGCAAGGCCCTTCCGGGCGCCGTGGGTCGAGTTGAAGTATTCGAGAACGGTCAGGCCTTCCTTGAAGTTCGAGATGATCGGCGTCTCGATGATCTCGCCCGACGGCTTGGCCATGAGGCCGCGCATCCCGCCCAGCTGCTTCATCTGCGCCGGCGAACCCCGCGCCCCCGAGTGGGACATCATGTAGACCGAGTTCGGCTCGAGCTCGGCCCCGGCATCGTCCTTACGGACCGCCGAGATCTCCTTCATCATCTCGGCCGCGACCGCGTCCGAGCATTTCGACCAGGCGTCGACGACCTTGTTGTACTTTTCGCCCTGGGTGATCAGGCCGTCCATGTACTGCTGTTCGAATTCCTTCACCTGGTCGCGGACGTCGTTGACGATCGTCCACTTGGTGTCCGGAATGACCATGTCGTCCTTGCCGAACGAGATCCCGGCCTTGAAGGCTTCGCGGAAGCCCAGAGCCATGATCTGGTCGCAGAAGATGACCGACTCCTTCTGGCCGCAGTAGCGGTAGACGGTGTCGATGACGTTCTGCACGTCCTTCTTCCGCAGAAGACGGTTCACCAGCTCGAACGGAGCTTTCGCGTTCAGCGGCAGCAGCGCGCCCAGACGGACCCGGCCCGGCGTGGTGTCGAAGCGGATCACCACCTCGTTGCCCTCGCCGTCGATCTGCTTCACGCGGCAGGTGATCTTGGCATGCAGATGCACGGCGCCGGCGTTCAGCGCGTGTTCCACTTCCTCGACCGAGCCGAAGGCCATGCCTTCGCCGACCATGCCCTCGCGTTGCATCGAGGTGTAGTAGAGGCCCAGAACCATGTCCTGCGACGGAACGATGATCGGCGCGCCGTTGGCGGGCGACAGAACGTTGTTCGTCGACATCATCAGGACGCGGGCTTCCAGCTGCGCTTCCAGCGACAGCGGGACGTGCACGGCCATCTGGTCGCCGTCGAAGTCGGCGTTGAAGGCCGAGCAGACCAGCGGGTGCAGCTGGATCGCCTTGCCTTCGATCAGCGTCGGCTCGAAGGCCTGGATGCCCAGACGGTGCAGCGTCGGCGCGCGGTTCAGCAGGACCGGGTGTTCGCGGATGACCTCATCCAGGATGTCCCAGACCTCGGGGCGCTCTTTCTCGACCAGCTTCTTCGCCTGCTTCACGGTGCTCGAAAGCCCTTTGGCCTCGAGACGCGAGTAGATGAAGGGCTTGAACAGCTCGAGCGCCATCTTCTTCGGCAGGCCGCACTGGTGCAGCTTCAGCTCGGGCCCGGTCACGATGACCGAACGGCCCGAGAAGTCGACGCGCTTGCCCAGAAGGTTCTGACGGAAGCGGCCCTGTTTGCCCTTGAGCATGTCCGACAGCGACTTCAGCGGACGCTTGTTGGCGCCGGTGATGACGCGGCCGCGACGGCCGTTGTCGAAGAGCGCGTCGACCGATTCCTGCAGCATCCGCTTTTCGTTGCGCACGATGATGTCGGGCGCGCGAAGCTCGATCAGGCGCTTCAGGCGGTTGTTGCGGTTGATGACGCGACGATAGAGGTCGTTCAGGTCGGACGTGGCGAAGCGGCCGCCGTCCAGCGGGACCAGCGGGCGCAGTTCCGGCGGGATGACCGGGATCACGGTCAGCACCATCCACTCGGGCCGGTTGCCCGACTCGAGGAACGACTCGACGATCTTCAGACGCTTGATGATCTTCTTCGGCTTCAGCTCGCCCGTGGCCTCCTTCAGATCCTCGCGGAGCTGTTCGGCTGTGGCTTCCAGGTCGATGCCGGCCAGCATCTCGCGGATCGCTTCCGCGCCGATGTTGGCGGTGAAGGCGTCGGCGCCGTACTGGTCCTGCGCGTCGAGGAATTCTTCCTCGGTCAGAAGCTGGCCGTAGGTGAGGTCGGTCAGGCCCGGCTCGATGACGACGTAGTGTTCGAAGTATAGGATGCGCTCAAGATCGCGCAGCGTCATGTCGAGCATCAGGCCGATGCGGCTCGGCAGCGACTTCAGGAACCAGATGTGCGCGACCGGCGCGGCCAGCTCGATATGGCCCATGCGTTCGCGGCGCACCTTCTGCAGCGTGACTTCCACGCCGCATTTCTCGCAGACGACGCCGCGATACTTCATGCGCTTGTACTTGCCGCAGAGGCACTCGTAGTCCTTGATCGGGCCGAAGATCCGGGCGCAGAACAGGCCGTCGCGCTCGGGCTTGAAGGTCCGGTAGTTGATCGTCTCGGGCTTTTTGATCTCGCCGTAGGACCACGACAGGATCCGCTCGGGCGAAGCGAGCGAGATCTTGATCTCGTCGAACTGCTTCGGCGCCGCCAGCGGGTTGAACGGGTTGGTGGTGAGTTCCTGGTTCATAGGAGCTTCCTAATCAGAAATTGGCAGGGGGCGAGGGGCAACGGGCCGCCGGACCCCGAAGGGTCCGGCCGGGCGGGTTGCCTTATTCCTCGCCCTCCGCATCCAGGAGTTCCATGTTGAGGCCGAGGCCCCGAACTTCCTTGACGAGAACGTTGAACGATTCCGGCACGCCGGCTTCGAAGTTGTCCTCGCCCTTCACGATCGACTCGTAGACCTTGGTCCGGCCGGCCACGTCGTCCGACTTCACCGTCAGCATCTCCTGCAGGGTGTAGGCGGCGCCGTAGGCTTCCAGAGCCCAGACCTCCATCTCCCCGAAGCGCTGACCGCCGAACTGCGCCTTGCCGCCCAGCGGCTGCTGGGTGACGAGGCTGTACGGGCCCGTCGAACGCGCGTGGATCTTGTCGTCGACAAGGTGGTGCAGCTTCAGCAGGTACTTCATCCCCACCGTCACCTTCCGCGCGAACTGCTCGCCGGTGCGGCCGTCGAACAGAACGGACTGGCCGCTCTCGTCGAAGCCGGCGCGGCGCAGCGCGTCGTTCACGTCGGGCTCCTTGGCGCCGTCGAAGACCGGGGTCGCGATCGGCACGCCCTTGCGCACGGCCGCCGCGCGCTCGAGCATGTCGTCGTCACCCATCTCGGCGAAGGCTTCCTGATAGACGTCCTCGCCATAGCCGTGGCGCAGGGCTTCCTTGACCGGGGTCATGTCGCCGTTGCGCTTGTAGCCTTCGAGGGCCTCGTCGATCTTGATGCCAAGGCCGCGCGCGGCCCAGCCCATGTGGGTCTCGAGGATCTGGCCGACGTTCATCCGCGACGGCACGCCCAGCGGGTTGAGGCACATGTCGACCGTGGTGCCGTCCGCGAGGAACGGCATGTCTTCCACGGGGACCACGCGCGAGACGACGCCCTTGTTGCCGTGACGGCCGGCCATCTTGTCGCCCGGCTGCAGCTTGCGCTTCACCGCGACGAACACCTTGACCGACTTCATCACGCCCGGAGGCAGATCGTCGCCGCGGCGGACCTTCTCGACCTTGTCCTCGAACCGGTGATCGAGGGCGCGCTTCTGCACCTCGAACTGGCCGTTCAGGGCCTCGACCTGCTGCGCGTCCAGCTCTTCGCCAAGCGCCAGCTGCCACCACTGGCCACGCGACAGCGTCTCCAGCAGCTCTTCGGTGATCTCGGTGCCGGCCTTGATGCCCTTGGGACCCTTCACCGCGGTCTTGCCGAGGATCATGCCCTTCAGACGCGCGTAGATGTTGCGCTCGAGGATCGTCAGCTCGTCGTCCCGGTCACGGGCCAGACGTTCGACTTCCTCGCGCTCGATCTGCAGCGCACGCTCGTCCTTGTCGACGCCGTGACGGTTGAAGACCCGCACTTCCACGACCGTGCCGTAGTCGCCCGGGGGCAGACGCAGCGAGGTGTCGCGCACGTCCGAGGCCTTTTCACCGAAGATGGCGCGCAGAAGCTTTTCTTCCGGCGTCATCGGGCTTTCGCCCTTCGGGGTGATCTTGCCGACGAGGATGTCGCCCGGACCCACTTCCGCACCGATGTAGACGATGCCGGCCTCGTCGAGGTTGCGCAGGGCTTCCTCGCCGACGTTCGGGATGTCGCGGGTGATCTCTTCCGGACCCAGCTTGGTGTCGCGGGCCGAGACCTCGTATTCCTCGATGTGGATCGAGGTGAACACGTCGTCCTTGACGATGCGTTCCGAGATCAGGATCGAGTCCTCGTAGTTGTAGCCGTTCCACGGCATGAAGGCGACGCAGACGTTCTTGCCGAGCGCCAGTTCCCCCATGTCGGTCGACGGACCGTCGGCGATCACCTCGCCCTTGCCGATCTTGTCACCCACCTTCACCAGAGGCTTCTGGTTGATGCAGGTGTTCTGGTTCGAGCGCTGGAACTTGCGCAGACGGTAGATGTCCACGCCGGCATCGCCGATTTCCAGGTCTTCGGTCGCGCGGATAACGATCCGGGTGGCGTCCACCTGGTCGATGATGCCGCCACGGCGCGCCATGATCGCCGCACCCGAGTCACGGGCGACGATCGCCTCGATTCCGGTTCCGACATAGGGCGCGTCGGCCTGCAGCAGCGGAACCGCCTGACGCTGCATGTTCGAGCCCATCAGCGCGCGGTTGGCGTCGTCGTTTTCCAGGAACGGAATGAGCGAGGCCGCGACCGACACCAGCTGCTTCGGCGAGACGTCGATCAGGTCGACCGCGTCCGGCGGGTTCAGCATGAATTCGCCAGCCTGGCGCGACGAGATCAGGTCGCTGGTGAAGCGGCCTTCGGCGTCGAGCGTCGCGTTCGCCTGGGCGACCGTGTGGCGCATCTCTTCGGTCGCCGACATGTATTGCACGTCGTCGGTGACCTTGCCGTCGATGACCTTCCGGTAGGGGGTCTCGATGAAGCCGTACTTGTTCACGCGGGCGAAGGTTGCCAGCGAGTTGATCAGACCGATGTTCGGGCCTTCCGGCGTTTCGATCGGGCACATCCGGCCGTAGTGGGTCGGGTGGACGTCGCGAACCTCGAAGCCCGCACGCTCGCGGGTCAGACCGCCCGGGCCAAGCGCCGAGAGACGGCGCTTGTGGGTCACTTCCGACAGCGGGTTGGTCTGGTCCATGAACTGCGACAGCTGCGACGAGCCGAAGAATTCACGAACGGCAGCGGCGGCCGGTTTCGCGTTGATCAGATCCTGCGGCATGACCGTGTCGATCTCGACCGAGGACATGCGTTCCTTGATCGCGCGCTCCATGCGGAGCAGGCCGACGCGGTACTGGTTCTCCATCAGCTCGCCGACCGAGCGCACCCGGCGGTTGCCGAGGTGGTCGATGTCGTCGATCTCGCCCTTGCCGTCGCGCAGTTCGACCAGCGCCTTGATGCAGCTGATGATGTCGGCGTGACGCAGGGTGCGCTGGGTGTCTGGCGCGTCGAGGTCAAGGCGCATGTTCATCTTGACCCGGCCCACGGCGGACAGGTCATAGCGCTCGCTGTCGAAGAACAGCGAGTTGAACAGCGTGGTCGCGGCTTCGACGGTCGGCGGCTCGCCCGGGCGCATGACGCGGTAGATGTCCATGAGCGCGCCGTCGCGGCCCATGTTCTTGTCCGCGGCCATCGTGTTGCGGATGTAGGGACCGACGTTGACGTTGTCGATGTCGAGCACCGGGATGTCGGTCACGCCGTTGTCCAGCAGGACCTTGACGGTGCCGCCGTTCATCTCGCCGTCGCGGTCGTAGGTCGCGGTCAGCTCGTCGCCGGCCTCGACATAGATCGCGCCGGTGTCCTCGTTGATGATGTCCTTGGCGACATAGCGGCCGAGGATGTGCTCGAAGGGCACCAGCAGTTCGGTGACCTTGGCCTCGTCGATCAGCTTCTTGACCATGCGCGGCGTCATCTTGTCGCCGGCCTTGCAGATGATCTCGCCGGTGGCGGCATCCACGAGGTCATAGGTCGGGCGGGTGCCACGCACGCGCTCGGGGAAGAACTTGGTCACCCAGCCGCGGTTCTTCATGTATTTGAAGGACACGGTCTTGTAGTAGGCATCCATGATGCCTTCCTGGTCCAGGCCCAGCGCGTAGAGCAGGGTCGTGACCGGCAGCTTCCGGCGGCGGTCGATCCGCGCGAAGACGATGTCCTTGGCGTCGAACTCGAAGTCCAGCCACGAGCCGCGGTAGGGAATGATGCGGCAGGCGAACAGCAGCTTGCCCGACGAGTGGGTCTTGCCCTTGTCGTGGTCGAAGAACACGCCCGGCGAACGGTGCATCTGGCTCACGATGACCCGTTCGGTGCCGTTCACGATGAACGTACCGTTGTGCGTCATCAGGGGCATGTCGCCCATGTAGACGTCCTGTTCCTTGATGTCCTTGACCGACTTGGCCCCGGTGTCCTCGTCGATATCGAAGACGATCAGGCGGAGCGTGACCTTCAGCGGGGCGCTGTAGGTCATGTCGCGGGCCTGGCACTCTTCCACGTCGTATTTCGGCTTCTCGAGCTCGTATTTCACGAATTCGAGGATCGCGTTCTCGTTGAAGTCCTTGATCGGGAAGACCGACTGGAAGACGCCCTTGATGCCTTCGCCATCGGCGGCGATCGGGCCGTCACCGGACTTCAGGAACAGGTCGTAGGACGACTTCTGGACCTCGATGAGGTTCGGCATGTCCAGGACTTCCCGGATCTTGCCGAAATACCTGCGGATGCGCTTTTGGCCAACGTAGCTCTGAGCCATGCTCGTCGTCACCTTTCGTCATTCTCTGTCGCGCCAGTCCGTCGGGGCCACGGTCCTGTCGCCGAATGAAGGGGGGAGGGTCCAATTCCCGCGATCCGTCCCACCGGACCGCACCCGAACCCTGTTCCGCGCCTTGGGAAAGACCCACCGGATCCTTGCCAAGAAGCGTTCCCCTTGTTGGAACGGCTTTGGCCGGGCCCGGGAAATCCCGGACCCAGCCTTTTCTCAGAAGATCGGATGCAAGCGCATCCGGCTCGATTACTTGAGCTCGACTTTCGCGCCGGCTTCTTCGAGTTTCTTCTTGATCTCTTCGGCTTCGGTCTTCGGAGCGCCTTCCTTGACCTTGCCACCGGCTTCGACCAGATCCTTGGCTTCTTTCAGGCCCAGACCGGTGATCGCGCGGACTTCCTTGATCACGTTGATCTTGTTGGCGCCAGCTTCGACCAGAACGACGTCGAAGTCGGTCTTTTCTTCTTCAGCCGGGCCAGCAGCGGCAGCCGGACCAGCCATCATGACGGCGCCGCCAGCGGCCGGCTCGATGCCGTATTCGTCTTTCAGGATGGTTTTCAGTTCTTGCGCCTGGAGCAGGGTCAGGTTGACGATTTGCTCGGCGAGTGCTTTCAGATCAGCCATTTGGTTTTCCGTTCGTTAAGATGGGGTCCGACGTTCGGGGATCAACCCTACGCAGACAATCGGTTGCTCACGCGGCTTCGCGTTCCTCGAGGGTCGAGAGAATGCCGGCGATGTTCGAAGCAGGCGCGCCGATCGCACCGGCGATGTTCGAGGCAGGGGCGCCGATGCAGCCGACGATCGAAGCAATGAGCTCCTCACGCGACGGCATCTGGGCCACGACCTTCACACCGGCCGGGTCAAGCGCCGTGCCACCCATGGTGCCGCCCAGAATGACGAATTTCTCGTTCTTCTTGGCATAGGCATCCGAGACCTTCGCCGCAGCGACGGGGTCTTCGGAATAGGCGAACACGGTCATGCCCTTCAGGAGGTCGCCCATGCTTTCGCCGGGCTTTCCTTCAAGGGCGATCTTGGCGAGCTTGTTCTTGGCGACGCGCACGGACCCGCCAACGGCACGCATCTCTGCGCGAAGGTCCTGCATCTGAGCAACTGTCATGCCTTCGTAGTGGGCAACCACCACGACGCCAGAGCTTTCGAAGATCTGGCCGAGTTCCTCGACCACTTTCTCTTTCTGGGCTCTATCCACAGTTTTCTCCAAGGTTGGGGGTTTCCCCCCGGCTCAATTGCATCGGGACTATCGCCCCGACGAAGGGGTCCTTACGGGTCCTTCCCAATTCGCCCCCTGGAACCTTGCGGAACGGAGAGAATGTTCATTTCCCGTCTCAGGCCGGATTTCCGGGACGTTGCGATCCCCACCAGCCGTCTCGGACGAATCGCCTGACCTCCCGCAACCAGTCGCGGGTGGCAGACCGGCGGTTGATTAAGTGGTTTGGCCGGGAAAGGGAAGCCCCCGCGACACGGATCGCGGCAGAAACCTTGCCCGCATAACTCCACAACGCTCGCAGCCGGCAAGCAAGCCGTGGTCGGCCTGTCGGTCGACCCTGCCCTGCATCGGAACGTCCCGCAACGGTCGCGGCGGCCGGAAGGGTTGCCCCCTGCCCGCCCGGCGGGACACGGCAACACGCAGGTTCGACCGCCGAAGGGCGCGGCGGGGTCGCGCGGGACCTGTCACCCTCAGCTCGGCATCGGAGCACCGGTAGCGATGTGCGGCGCGGCGGCGAGTGTGACGGGGGAGGGCAAAACGAAAACGGGCAGGCTCGCGCCTGCCCGTTTCCCATTCACGAGGACTGCGCCTCAGGCGTTGGCGGTCGACGCCAGGTCGAGCGACACGCCCGGGCCCATGGTCGACGAGACCGAGACCTTCTTGACGTAGGTGCCCTTGGCCCCGGCCGGCTTGGCGCGGGTCACGGCTTCCACGAAGGCGCGGATGTTCTCGGCGAGCTTGGCATCGTCGAACGAGACCTTGCCGACGCCGCCGTGGATCACGCCGGCCTTCTCGACCTTGAACTGGACTTCGCCGCCCTTGGCGTTGCCCACGGCTTGCGCCACGTCCATGGTCACAGTGCCGACCTTCGGGTTCGGCATCAGGTTGCGCGGGCCGAGGATCTTACCCAGACGGCCGACCAGCGGCATCATGTCCGGGGTGGCGATGCAGCGATCGAACTCGATCTTGCCGCCCTGGATGGTTTCCAGCAGGTCTTCCGCGCCGACGATGTCGGCACCGGCGGCCTTGGCTTCGTCAGCCTTGGCACCGCGGGCGAAGACGGCGACGCGGACGGTCTTGCCCGTGCCGTTCGGCAGGGTGACGACGCCGCGGACCATCTGGTCGGCGTGACGCGGATCGACGCCGAGGTTCATCGCGATCTCGACGGTCTCGTCGAATTTCGCGGTGGCGGCGGTCTTGATCAGCTTGACGGCATCCTCGACGGTGAGGTTCGCCTTGCCCTCGAACTGGGCGCGGGCAGCCGTGGTACGTTTACCGTGCTTGGCCATGATTAACCCTTCACCTCGATACCGATCGACTTCGCCGAGCCGAGGATGATCTGCATCGCGGCTTCGATGTCGTTCGCCGAGAGATCTTTCATCTTCGCTTCGGCGATCTGACGCACCTGGGCGGCGGTCACGGTGCCCGCGACTTCACGACCCGGCTTGACCGACCCTTTCGGGCGGTTGCGCTTGCCGACCGGCTTCAGACCGGCGGCCTTTTTCAGGAAGTAGGAGGCCGGCGAGGTCTTCATCTCGAAGGTGAAGGACTTGTCGGCATAGTAGGTGATGACGGTCGGGACCGGCGCACCCTGCTCCATCTCCTGCGTGCGAGCGTTGAACTCTTTGCAGAAGGCCATGATGTTGATGCCGCGCTGACCCAGCGCAGGACCGATCGGCGGGGAGGGGTTGGCTTGCCCCGCCTTGACTTGCAGCTTCAGCTGCCCAACGACTTTCTTGGCCATGTGGCCTCTCCTTTGTCACCGGCCCGCCGGCCCGAAGGTCCGGCCAGGCTTGGTTTAGCGGTCCGGTCCGGCGGCCCGAAAGCCCCCTCGCCTCCCGCGGCTCACACCTCAGGCGCCCTTGGACACCTGGGTGAATTCCAGCTCGACCGGCGTCGGCCGGCCGAAGATCGACACCGTCACCTTCAGGCGGTTCGAGGACTCGTCGACCTCTTCCACCATGCCGGTGAAGCCCTCGAACGGGCCGTCGGCAACCTTGACCTGCTCGCCGATCTCGAAGCGGATCAGGTTGCGCGGCTGCGCCTCGCCTTCCTCGACCCGGTTCAGGATCGCGTTCACCTCGGCATCGCGCATCGGCATCGGCTTGCCCTGGGGGCCCAGGAAGCCGGTGACGCGGTTGATCGAGACGATCGCGTGATAGGCACGGTCGGTCATGTCCATCCGCACGAGCACGTAGCCCGGCATGAAGCGACGTTCCGAGGTGACCTTCTTGCCGCGGCGGATCTCGATGACCTCTTCCGTCGGCACCAGGACTTCCTCGATCTCGTCACCGAGATTCTTTTCGGCGACGGCGGACCGGATCGCCTCGGCGACCTTCTTCTCGAAGTTCGAGAGGACGCTCACCGAATACCAACGCTTCGCCATTCCGCCTTACCCCGTCTTTCCGACCCTGATGCGGCCGGCTCTTACAGTCTTTCCGGGCTGGTTCCCGGCCACGTCGCCTGCCCGGTCACAAAGCAAAACGGCACGCATCTCGCGAATCGATGCGCGCCGGACCGGAAAGGTTTGCGCGTCTTAGCGTCGGGGACCTGCCATTGCAAGCCCGCCACCCCGTCCCGCCACCGCGGCCTTGGGGTTCAGCCGAAGAGGCCGAGCACCGCGGTCAGGCCCGAGCGGATCGCCAGATCGACGAGGAAGAAGAAGACCGACGCCAGCGACGCCATCACCAGTACCATGACCGTGGTCAGGCCGACTTCGCGGCGCGTGGGCCAGGCGATCTTGCCGACCTCGGTACGCACCTGCTGAATGAACTGGAACGGATTCGCCATTTGGTCCTCACTCTCCGCACGACGGGGCCGCAAGGCCCCATGCACCGGCTGCCGATACTTGGTCGGGCGCGGGATTTCAAGTTCGATAGCGGTGCGACACCGGCGCCGAACGCCGGACCCGTTCCGCAAGGATGCGGTCGAAGGGATCGGGAAGGTCGTCGGGCGGGGCCTGACGCAGCCGCAGCACCCGTGCCAGCCGTGCGGCCAGCGCCTCGCGCAGGCTCGGCAGGGCCAGCGGCAGCACCAGCAGCACCGCCACCGCGATCGCCAGCGGCATCTGCTCGGGGCGGAGGAAGTACGTGATGACCGCAATCGCCAGCGACAGCACGCAGGCCGCGACCAGCGCCAGCTTCTCGACCGAGACCAGCGCCCGCGCCTCTGCCTGGGCGGCGGTGCGCCGGGCCAGCGCCGCACCCCGGCTTTCGACCAGCAGGGTGACCGCGGGCATCTCCTCGTCATGCTTGCGAACGTCGAACTCGGCCTTGGGCAGGCTGCGCCGGCTCATCAGCCGCAGTCCGCAGACCACCGCGACCAGCAGCGCGAGGACGACCATCACCGCCTTCTGCTCTTCGATCAGCGCGGCAAGCACCCGCTGGGCGATGTCGCGCAATTCTGGCGAGAGCATCTTTTCGGCGCTGCTCTGCCAGGCGATGCCCTCGTGCGGGGCGCGGCTCTGCACCATGGCCATGCCAAACCAGCCCAGCGCGGCGACCGAGACGAGACGGGCCCAGACCGGACCCGTGAAGAAGAAGAGCACAACACGCATCACCAGCCTCCCACGCAGCTGTCTGGGGCCATAGAGCGCGCCAATTGAGACAACCCTTTGGCGATTGCTGGATAAATTCGGGAGAATGCTGCGGCAGCGCGGCGCGGGGCCTGCGCCCGGAAACACGAAGGGCCGCCGGTGCGATGACCGCGGCCCTGAAAGCAGAGTAGTGGCAGCCCGTAGGGGAGTCGAACCCCTCTTCCCAGGTTGAAAACCTGGTGTCCTAACCGATAGACGAACGGGCCACTTTCACTGTTCCGCCGGCGTTTCGCTGACCGCGTCGCTGGCGTGGGGCGGTGTTTAGGCGAGCCCGCCGCGACTCGCAAGAGACTTTTTCATCTTTCGTCACCTTTCCTTTGCGTCAGCCTAAACGCGCCGGAAATCATGCCCTTGCAGCATCCTCGAGCCGCATCTGCACGCGCGAGCGTCCCTGCCAGCGGTTAATCTCCAGCCGCCCCGCCAGATGGAAGCGCATCCCGCCGTGTTCGGACAGCAGCGGGCCCAGAGGCGTGCCAAAGGCGCCGAAGCAGACCGCCTCGACCGTGGGGCCCGTCGCCTCGCCGAAGCCGACGCGCAGGTGGTTCTCGCCCATCTTGCGGACCGAGCGGATCGCCATCGTCGAGAAGGCGAAGCGTGGCGCCGGCGCGCCCTGCCCGAAGGGGCCGGCGCGTTCCAGATCGGCCAGCAGCTCGAGCGTGCAGGCCCCGGGCATCAGCAGCCCGTCCACCCGCAGGTCGGCCGCGCCGCCCTGCCCCGCGCCCTGCTTGGCCAGAAGCTCGGCCAGACGCTCCATCGCCGGGTCCAGCCGCTCGGTCGCGACGGTCAGGCCCGCGGCCATCCGGTGCCCGCCGCCGCGGATCAGCAGCCCCTCGGAGGCGACGCGGTGGATCGAGGCGCCCAGATCGACCCCCGCCACCGACCGGCCCGAGCCCTTGCCCTCGGCCCCGTCGAGGCCGATCACCACCGCCGGGCGGTTCGTGGCCTCTTTCAAACGCGCCGCGACGATGCCGACGACGCCCGGGTGCCAGCCCTCGGCCGCGGCCCAGACCAGGGGCGCGTCGAGCCCCCGCGCCTCGGCCTGCGCCAGCGCCGCCTCGCGCACCCGGTTCTCGATCTCGCGCCGCTCGGTGTTCAGCTTGTCCAGCCGCTCGGCCAGCGCCGCGGCCTCGTGCGGGTCCTGCGTCGCCAGAAGCCGCGCGCCCAGATCGGCCATGCCGATGCGCCCGCCGGCGTTGATCCGCGGCCCCAACAGGAACCCCAGATGATAGGCGGTGGGTTCGCTGTCCATCCGCGCCACGTCCGACAGCGCGGTGATGCCGGGCCGCTCGCGCCGCGCCATCACCTTCAGCCCCTGCCGCACCAGCGCCCGGTTGACCCCGGTCAGCGGCGCCACGTCCGCTACCGTCGCCAGCGCGACCAGATCGAGAAGCGCCATCAGGTCGGGCCCGGCGATGCCGTCGGCCCGCAGCTGGCGGTTCGCCTCGACCAGCATGAGGAACACGACCGAGGCCGCGCAGAGATGGCCCAGCTCGCCGCCTTCGTCCTGCCGGTTCGGGTTCACCACCGCCACCGCCTGCGGCAGCGTCTCGCCGCCGAGGTGATGGTCGAGCACGACCACATCCGCCCCCTCCGCCGCCGCCGCCGCCAGCGGCTCGTGCGAAAGCGTGCCGCAGTCGACGCAGACGATCAGCCGGTGGCCCTGCGCAAGCTTGGTCATCGCCGGCACGTTCGGGCCATAGCCCTCGTCGATGCGGTCGGGGATATACAGCGTCGCGTCATGGCCCATCGCCCGCAGCCAGACCAGCAGCAGCGCGCCCGAGGCCCCCCCGTCCACGTCGTAATCGGCAAAGACCGCGATCCGCTCGCGGTCGCGCAGCGCCTTCAGGAACCGCCCCACCGCCGGGCCCATGTCGCGCAGCCCCATCGGGTCGGGCAGCAGGTCCTTCAGCCGCGGCTCGAGAAACACAGGCACCTCGGCGGCCGAGACGCCGCGCCCGGCGAGGATCCGCGCCAGCGGCATCGGCACCTGCGTCTCCTGCACCAGCGCCTCGGCCTGGCGTTCGATCTCGGGCGCGGGGCCGACCCAGCGGCGACCGGTGGCGGAGGAGGAGACGTTGAGGAAATCAGCCATGCCCCACCTCTGCCCTGCCCCCGCGCGCGGTGCAAGCGGGACGGGCGGTCTCAGGCGCCGAAGGCCGGGTGATAGGCGACCACACCCTGCGGGACCGGCCCGGCAAAGGCGATGTGCAAGAAGTAGCGGGCCGGCGCGGCGGGGTAGCGCAACCGCGGGTCCGCCAGAAAGCCGAAGCGGGTGTAATAGTCGGGGTCGCCCAGCACCACGCAGCCCGCGGCGCCGCCGGCGCGGAGGCGTTCCAGCCCCGCCGCGACCAGCCGCCCGCCGATGCCGCGGCGCTGATGCTCCGGCGCGACCGACAGCGGGCCAAGGCCCAGCCAACCAAGGTCCTGCCCGTTGATGAGCACCGGCGAGAAGGCGACATGGCACAGCACCTGCCCGGCCTCTTCGGCGACCAGCGACAGGGTCAGCGCCCCCGCGTCGCGCAGGGCATCGGGAATGGCGGCCTCGGTGCCCGAGGCATGGGGCGCCCCCGCAAAGGCGGCCGCGGTCACGCTGCGGATCGCCGCGGCATCGGCGGGGGCCTCGGGGCGCAGGATCATCGGATCGGGTTGCGGTAGATCATCCGCCGCACCGACCCGGTCTTCGAGCGCATCAGGATCGTCTCGGTAGTCAGGAACCCCGGCTCGCGCTTCACGCCCTGCACGATCGAGCCGGTGGTGACCCCGGTCGCCGCGAAGATCACGTCCGAGGTCACGAGGTCGTCGCGGGCATAGACCCGGTTCAGGTCGCGCAGCCCGGCCTGCTTCGCCCGCGCCCGCTCGGCATCGTTGCGGAAGATCAGGCGTCCCCAGATCTGCCCGCCCATGCATTTCAGCGCCGAGGCCGCCAGCACCCCCTCGGGCGCCCCGCCCGAACCCATGTAGATGTCGATGCCGGTCACCGCCGCTTCGGCGCAATGGATGACGCCCGCCACGTCGCCATCGGTGATCAGCCGGATCGCGGCGCCGGTCGCGCGCAACTCGGCGATCATCTCCTCGTGGCGCGGGCGTTCGAGCACGCAGACCGTTACGTCGCAGGGCCGGACGCCCTTGGCTTTCGCCAGCGCCGCGACCCGCTCGGTCGGGCTCATCTCGAGGCTGACGAGACCCTCGGGATAGCCCGGGCCGATCGCCAGCTTCTCCATGTAGACGTCGGGGGCGTGCAGCAGCGTGCCGCGCGGCGCCATGGCGATCACCGACAGCGCGTTCGGCATGTCCTTGGCGGTCAGCGTGGCGCCCTCCAGCGGATCGAGCGCGATGTCGACCTCGGGCCCCGAGCCGGTCCCGACCTCTTCGCCGATGCACAGGATCGGCGCCTCGTCGCGCTCGCCCTCGCCGATCACCACCACGCCGCGGATGTCGAGCATGTTCAGCTGTTCGCGCATGGCGCCCGCGGCGGCAAGATCGGCGGCCTTCTCGTCGCCCCGGCCGATCAGCGCGGCCGACGCCTGGGCCGCGGCCTCGGACACGCGGGCAAGGCCCAGCGACAGCATCCGGTCATTGAAATCGATCGTCTTTGCCATGGCGGCACCCGGGAATTTGCCTTGGGTCCAGCCTAAGCCCAGCTTGGTAACAGGCACAAGGCTGAGGGGACCGGGCTGCGGGGACCGGGCTGGCAGGACGAGAGACAGGCTGGACGGGCGTTCAGGCCGGATCGTGGCAGACGATGCAAAGCTTGTTGCCGTCCGGGTCGCGCAGGTAGGCGCCGTAGTAGTCGGGATGATACTGCCGGCGCAGGCCCGGCGCGCCCTCGTCGCGGCCCCCGGCGGCAAGGCCCGCGGCATGGGCGCGGTCGACCGTCGGGCGGTCGGGGGCCAGAAGGCCCAGCATCCCGCCGTTGCCGGGCGCGGCTTCGGCGCCGTCGAAGGGGGCCATCAGGATCAGGAGCGGTCGCCCGCCCGCCGCGGGCTGCCAGATCCGCCAGCCCGCCGCCGGATCGGCCGGGCGCAGCCGGTGGCCCAGCAGCGCCATCACCGGATCCCAGAAGCGCGCGGCGCGGTCGAGGTCGTTGGTGCCGAGGGTGACGTGGCTGATCAACCCCGGCGCTCTCCCCGCTCAGACCTGCTCGATGCGCAGCGCGACCGGCTTGCCGGTGACGACCCCGGTGCCCATCACGCCCTCGCAGGCGGTGGCGATCGCGTCGGGGGTGGTCTTGTGGGTCACGATCAGCACCGGGGCGGTGGTGTCCTCGTGGCCATACTGGCGCATGCGGCTGATCGAGACGCCGGCATCGCCCAGCACCGAAGCGATCTTCGCCAGCGCGCCCGGCTTGTCGATCAGTTCGAGCCGCAGGTAATAGGCCGCCGCGCCCGAGGCATTGGCCGCCACCGGCTGCGAAAGGCTGGTCGCCGGCTGGCCGAAGGTCGACATCCGCGAGCCGCGGGCGATCTCGATCACGTCGGCCATGACGGCCGAGGCCGTCGGCCCCTCGCCCGCGCCGGCGCCGCGCAGCACGATCTGGCCGACGCTGTCGCCTTCCAGCACGACCATGTTGGTGCCGCCCTGAAGCTGGCCCAGCGGGCTGTCGGCCGGCACGAGGCAGGGCGACATGCGCTGTTCCAGCCCGCGGCCGGTCTGCTGCGCCACGCCCAGAAGCTTGATGCGATAGCCCATGTCGCCGGCGCGGCGGATGTCGTCGATCGAGATCCGGTCGATGCCTTCCAGCGCCACCGCGTCGAAGCTGACCTTGGTGCCGAAGGCGATCGCGGCCAGAAGGCTCAGCTTGTGGCCGGCGTCGATGCCGCCGATGTCCAGCGTCGGGTCGGCTTCCAGATAGCCCAGCGCCCGGGCTTCCTCGAAGACCGTCTCATAGGGCAGGCCCGCGCTTTCCATCCGGGTCAGGATGTAGTTGCAGGTGCCGTTCATCACGCCCATCACCCGGGTGATCCGGTTGGCGGCCAGACCTTCGGTCAGCGCCTTGATCACCGGGATGCCGCCGGCGACCGCGGCCTCGAAGCGGATCACCGCGCCCGCGGCCTCGGCGGCCTCGGCCAGCGCCTGGCCGGAATGGGCGAGCAGCGCCTTGTTGGCGCTGACCACGTCATGGCCCGCGGCGATCGCGGCCTCGGTCGCGGCCTTGGCCGGGCCGTCATGGCCGCCCATCACCTCGATGAAAACGTCGATGTCGCCGCGGCGGGCCAGCGCCACCGGATCGGTTTCCCAGGCATAGGCCGAAAGGTCGACGCCGCGGTCCTTGTTCGGATCGCGGGCCGAGACGGCGGTGATCTCGACGGGGCGGCCGGCGCGCTTGGCGATCAGATCGGCATGGCGCTGGACGATCTTGACCACGCCGATGCCTACGGTGCCAAGGCCGGCAATGCCGAGGCGCAGGGGATCGGTCATGGAAAGCTCCTGAAGGTCTGGTCGTTCGCCGGTCTGTTAGCCTGTTCGGAGAGCCCGCGCAACGCGCGGCACGGTCGAAACCCGCGCGCGGTCAGAGCCCGCTTTGCGCATCCAGTGCCCGGATCGCCTCGGCCCGTTTGCGCAGGTCGTCGGCGCGCGACAGTTCGGCCTCGGTCGGGTCCTCGGCGGCTTTCAGCGTGGCGGTGTCCTTCAGGATCGGGCCCAGTGGCACGAGATCCGGCCAGTCGGTGCCCGCGACCTTCGGCGCACCGCGCTGCGAGGCCGCCGGCGGCCCGCAGGCGGCAAGCGCCAGCAGGCCGAGGGCAAGGGCGGAAAAGCGCAGGACGGTCATCGGATCCCCCGGTCGGACAGCCGGCGCAGCATAGGCTCCGCCGCAGGGGGCGGCAAGGCAGGCTCCGTCGCCAAGGGGGCGCCGCCCGGTCGCGCGTCAGCTCGACGCGCTGTAGCTGACCTGCGAGGCGAAGCGGGGCGCGGTGGTAATGAAGTAGTCGTAGTCGATGTCGTTGATGCCGATGTTGAAGGTCGGGTCGTAGTCCATGTGGGTCTCGACCAGCACCAGCGTCTCGCCCTCCAGCAGGTTGGGGATCCGCGCGGCCTCCTTGGCGATGCTCGTGTCGGTCTGCACGGTGGTGGTGCCGCCGACGGCATAGGACCAGTTCACCCGGTAGGCCTTCTTCGTGCTGTCGTAATAGACCGAGGTGACGCGCAGCGTCGTCGGCCGCGTCGCGCGCGACACGTAGTCGAAGAGCGACTTCATGTTGGCGATGTACTTGGGGCCCACGCTCGAGGTCTCGCGCGAGATCATGTCGGCGACGGTGTAGGTGGCGCGCAGGTTCACGGTATGGGTGCGGAAGGCGTCGAAGAACTGGACGCACATGATCCAGACCCAGAGCCAGACGGGCAGGATCAGGCAGGCCTCGACAGTCATCGAGCCGGACTCGTCACGACGGAAGCGGTAGAGGCGGCGCAGAAGCGACGGGCGGCGGTGGGTCATGCTCGGTCCTCAGCCCTGCGGCTCGACCACGAAGGCCGAGACCGCGGTCAGCGCGTAATAGCCGTTGCGGTCCTTCGCGAGGTCGAGTCCCAGCCCGACACCCGGCAGGATCGGGCGGAAGGTCGCGCAGGCGCGCACCAGCATCATCTGGTTCTCCTTGCCCTGCACGAAGGTGACAGAGGGCGTGACTGAGGCCGCGCGGTCCACGCAGGGCGCCGCCGCCGAAGGCAGGCTCGCGCCCTTGGCGATCTGGGTCATTTCGACGACCAGAGACGTGTTGCAATCTGACAGCGCGATGACCGAGTTGCAGATGCGCGTGCGCAGCAGGTCCTGCGTCACTGTCGGCCAGGTGTTGATCCTGAGGTCGCGCACCGCGATGTCGACGCCGCGATCGAGCATCACCTGGCGCATCATCAGCGTGCCGGTTTCGGCCATCGAGCAGAGCACCAGCATGAACACCGGGAAGACGATGCAGAACTCGACGGTGGCGGTGCCGGCCTCGTCGCGCAGCCGCGCGCGCAAGCCACGCAGAAGACGTCGGATCATTGCGTCAGCCTCAGCATGCGGATCGAGTTGGCGATGCCGGCGAAGGCGGTGGCGATGTCGGTGCCCGAGCTTTCGTAATAATAGGCCGGCGCCGAGACGCAGTCCTTCAGCGCGGCCTGCCCGGCGGGGCCGGCCCCGAAGGCGATCGCGAAGATCTTGGTGCCGGCGTCCTTGGCCTTGGTGCAGACCGAGCTGAGCCGCGAGTCCTTGGCGGCGTTGTCGGACGAGTCGACCGCGGCGGACATGAAGGCAGCCGCCGTCATCCCCGAGGCCTTTGCGGCGTAGGTCTTGGCGAAGTAGTCGACGTTCCAGTTCTGCCAGACCTGCGGCCAGGTCATCGTCACGGAGTTGCTGACGCTGGTCCACTTCGAGTTCGCGAAATCGTAGTACTTGTTCGAACTGCGGCTGGAGTCGTACCAGTAATAGTTGGTCGTGGTGACGCCCTTGCTGGTGGTCTGGTTGTAGACCATGTTCGAGTTGCCCGAACGGTAGTTCTTCAGCCGGAAGGTGTAGGTGTTCTCGCCGTCGGTCATCAGAACCATGATCTTGAGCGTGTCGTTGCTCTTGTAGGCGGTCGGATGGTCCGTGAGCGACTTGTCGACGGTGCCGGCGGTGACCATTTTGTTCAGCGCCGGGCGGATTGCGGGATCCAGCAGCGCCAGCCCCCATTTCGCACCGATCTCGATCGCGGTGTCGCCCTCGGCGGTCAGGGCATTGATCTTGTCGATCAGGGTCTGCTGGTTCTGCGAGAAGGCCAGCACCGGCGAGATCGGGGTCGTGTCGTAGCCGAAGCATTCACGCAGGTAGGGCGCTGCGTAGCTCGAGGGGTGGTAGGCCGCGGGGCGCACGTCGGCATAGGCGGTGCGCGCCAAGGTCTCGGTCGGCGTGATCGCGACGCTATTGAAGTCCGAACCGATAAAATCGACGCAGTTCGACATCGTGTGCTCGGTCGTCAGCGTCATCTTGGCGGCAAGGGCAGAGCTGATGTTCACCTGCTCGGCATAGGGCACGATCGAGATCATCAGGTTGCCTCCGGTGCCGCCGGCGCCCGAGACGTTGGTGAACATCGTCTTCACGAACTGCACCGCGGCCGGCTTCAGCAGGGTCAGCTTGTAGACGTATTTGCCGCTGGCGCTGTCGTAGACCTTCATGCTGTCGTTCGCCATCGAGCCAGAGACGTCCAGCACCATCGAGATCTCGACGTTGCCGATCGATTCCTGCGCGACCGCGCTGCTCGGCGCTTCGAGCGAGTAGACCCCGGTATGGCGCAGGAACCAGGTGTCGGTCTTCACGTCGACCGTGCCCGAGACCTTTTTCCATTCGTTCAGCGTGCCGTAGCTGGCCGCCGCGACAGGCTTGAAGCGCGAGATGCCGGCCTTGGCGAAATAGTCGTTGAGCACGTCCTGCGGCTTGGTGGTGTTGCTGAGGTCGGCCGCAGCGAGGACCGCGCGGTCGAGCGTCGCCACCGCGGTGGTGCGCTCGGCCTCGAAATGGATCACGTCGAGCGCCAGCCCGCACAGCAGGATCACCATGGTCAGCATGATGATCCCGAAGATCAGGATCGAGCCGCTCTCGTCGCGGCGGAACCGGCGCAGGCGCACGGCGGCGCGCTTCGTCCGCATCGACATCACGCCGCGACCACCGGGTTTCATGCTCATCGACTCATCTCCGCCGTTCTGCGCGCCTTGCGGCCCGACAGCGCCATAAACAGCGGGATGGGGGCGGATTTATGGCGTCTCCGCGACGCTCGCCGCGCCTTTGGCGGACCGCCTCGCGGCAGGCGGCGGCAGGTGCATCCCAAGGTTGCCGCAGCGGCCGCCGACATGGGCCCTGCGCGGTCCGGCTGGCGGCGAAACGCGCGCGGGGCTAGCCTGAGCCCATCATCCAGGGAGGGAGGAACCTGATGAGCCTTGCCGGAGAACCGAGCTTCCGCGAATCCGTCGACCTGATGTTCAACCGCGCGGTCAGGGTCATGGGCCTGTCGCCGGGGCTCGAGGAGAAGATCCGCGTCTGCAACTCGTGCTACACCGTGCGCTTCGGCGTGCGGCTGCGCGGCGACATCCACACTTTCACCGGCTATCGCGCGGTGCATTCCGAACATGCGGAGCCGGTGAAGGGCGGCATCCGCTACGCGATGAGCGTGAACCAGGACGAGGTCGAGGCGCTGGCGGCGCTGATGACCTACAAATGCGCGCTGGTCGAGACGCCCTTCGGCGGCTCGAAGGGCGGGCTGCGCATCGACCCCTCGAAATGGGAGGAGGACGAGCTGGAACGCATCACCCGCCGCTTCGCCTACGAGCTGATCAAGCGCGACCTGATCAATCCCAGCCAGAACGTCCCCGCCCCCGACATGGGCACGTCCGAGCGCGAGATGGCCTGGATCGTCGACCAGTACCAGCGGATGAACACCACCGACATCAACGCGCTGGCCTGCGTCACCGGCAAGCCGCTGCACCAGGGCGGCATCGCCGGCCGGGTCGAGGCGACGGGCCGCGGGCTGCAATACGCGCTGCGCGAGTTCTTCCGCCATCCCGAGGACGTGGCCCGCGCGGGCCTTTCGGGCGGGCTCGAGGGCAAGCGCGCGATCGTGCAGGGCCTGGGCAACGTCGGCTATCACACCGCGAAGTTCCTGACCGAAGAGGACGGCGTCCGGTTGCTCGCGATCATCGAGCGCGACGGGGCGATCTTCTCGGCCGAGGGGCTGGACGTAGAGGCGGTGCGCGACTGGATCCGGCTGAACGGGGGCGTGAAGGGCTTCCCCGGCGCGACCTTCTCGGCCGACGGGCCGGGGATGCTGGAGACCGACTGCGACATCCTGATCCCCGCGGCGATGGAGGGGGTCATCAACCTTGGCAACGCGGCCCGGCTGAAGGCGCCGCTGATTCTCGAGGCGGCGAACGGGCCGATCACCGCCGGGGCCGACGAGGCGCTGCGCGAAAAGGGCGTGGTGGTGATTCCCGACATGTTCGCCAATGCCGGCGGGGTCACGGTCTCGTATTTCGAGTGGGTCAAGAACCTCGGCCACATCGGCTTCGGGCGGATGGAACGGCGCCAGGAAGAGGCCCGGCACAAGCTGCTGATCGACGAGCTGGAACGTCTGTCGGCCGATCAGGACCTGGGCTGGACGCTGTCGCCCCGCTTCAAGCACCGCTATCTGAAGGGCGCCGACGAGCTAGAACTGGTGCGATCCGGCCTCGATGACACGATGCGTGGGGCCTACCAGCAGATGCGCGTGCTGTGGCACGACCGGCCCGAAATCACCGACCTGCGCATGGCCGCCTATGTTGTCGCGATCGACCGGATTGCGAAATCATACAAATCAAAAGGACTTTAAAAGCGGAGAATTTGCGGCGTCCGGGCGGATTCCCTGTGACCGCCCGGACTCCGGCGCAAGTCCGCCGCAAACCGGCCATAATTTTCTTAACAACTTGTAGCTGTCCGGAGGGACCAAGCAAACAGTTCGAGTTGTCGGGGAAGAGTTATGAGCAAATCCCGAAAGATCACGGGTCGACAGATCGCGGCGCAGGCGCGCGACGAGGAGGGAAGTGCAACGATCGAGGCCGTCCTGTGGATGCCGATCCTGCTCTTCCTGTTCATGCTGGCCGCGAACGCCTGTCTGGCGTTCTTCGCGCACAGCCAGATGATGCGCGTCCTGCAGGACGTGAACCGCTCGATGTCGGTCGGGCGCATCGCCTCGGCCAGCGAAGCCGAGCAGACGGTGCGCGACATGCTGCCCGACTTCGCGGACGAGCTGACGGTCGAGACGACGGTGAGCAACGGCATCATCGAAACCATCGCCTCGCTGCCGGTGAGCGCGGTGATCACCTTCCACTCTCTCGACGGCTGGATCGGCAATGCCGCCATCACGGTGAGGAGCTACCAGTATGCAGAGCTCTGATCGTCGCCCCGCCCCGCTGGCCGCCTTCGCCCGCCACGAGGACGGTGCCATCACCGCCTTCGCGATCTTCACCGTGGTCTGCCTGTGCATGATGCTGGGCATCGCCGTCGATGCCGGCAACGCCTATCGCCAGCGCACCCAGCTTCAGGTCGCCACCGACGTGGCCGCCCATGCCGCGATCTACATCCGCGAGACCAGCACCCAGAGCGACGCCACCTCGAAGGCGGTGGCGATCGCCCACGACACGATGGCGGTCGAGGACGATCTCGACCCGACGCTGACCTCGGCCGATGTCACCTTCGGCACCTGGGACGAGACCACCCGCACCTTCACCGCCAACAGCGCCTCGCGCAGTGCCGTCCGCGTGTCCGCCGGCCGCACCGAAGAGCGCGAGAACCCGGTGTCGACCTTCATGCTGCGGCTGGCGGGCGTCGACATCTGGAACGTCTCGGCCTCGACCGTGGCCGAGACCTACCGCCCGACCTGCCTGCGCGAGGGCTTCGTCGCCGAGGGCGTCGTCGACATCCAGTCGAACAACACCTTCGTGAACGGGTTCTGCATGCACTCGAACACCTATGTGTCGCTGAACCAGAACAACACCTTCGAGGCCGGGACCATCGTCTCGATGCCGCATCTCGACGATCTCGACGTCCCGAACTCGGGGATGGAGAAGAACGACGGTCTGGAAGAGGCGCTGCGCGAAAGCTTCTACAACATCCGCATCCTGTCGCGGGTCGGCGGGATCATCGACGGCATCGCCAATCTGTCGGCAGACTACCTGCCCGACTACATCACCAACACGACCGTGGTCACCCTCACCTCGAAATCGCCGACGGTGACCGATTTCGTCGCCGGCAAGATGTACCGGCTCGCCTGCTCGGGCAACAAGGTGACGATCTCGACGAACGGCGCCGCGACCACGGTGAGCAAGGTGGTGATCATGGCCTCCTGCCCCGTCACTTTCGCGCAGGGCGTGGCGCTGGAAGATGTCGTTTTCACCAACACTTCGACCGACGCCAAGTCCTTCAACGCCCCTTCGGGCGTGCGGCTGGGCAAGGACGACGGCTGCGCCGCGGGTGGCGGCGCCCAGCTGGTGACCATGGGCGGGGTCAACTTCGCCGCCGCCATGCAGATGTACGGCAGCCAGATCCTCGCGCTGGGCACCGTCGAGTTCGCGGCGAATGCCGACGGGATCGAGGGCGCCTCGATCGTCAGCCGCGACGGCATCGACGGCACCTCGAACATGACCATGGGCTATTGCGGCTCTGGCATGGAGGACAATTTCGAGGCCGACTACTTCCGGATCGTGCAGTAGAGGGAACCCGCCGGCGGACCCCCGTCCTGGGGGTTCCGGGATTGAACCGCCGCAGGGGCGCGCTTAAACCCGTGAGGGGGCGCCGCCTGCTGCGGCCGTGCCCGGAAGACTGACGATAGGGTCCCGCATGGCTGTCCGCCTCTACCACTTCCCGCTTTCGCCCTTCTGCCGCAAGGTGCGCCTGACCCTTGCCGAGAAGCGCATCGAGGTGGAGCTGATCGAGGAACGCTACTGGGAGCCGAGCAACGACTTCCTGCGCCGCAACCCGGCCGGCAAGGTGCCGGTGCTGCGCTGGGACAGCCGGGTGATGTCGGAAAGCCAGGCGATCTGCGAATGGCTGGACGAGACCCAGGGCGCGCCGCAGCTGCTGCCCCGCGACCCCGACCAGCGGTTCGAGGTCCGCAGGCTCTGCGCCTGGTTCGACGACAAGTTCCACGAGGATGTCACCTCGAAGCTGCTCTACGAGCGGGTGAACAAGAAGGTGATGGGCCTCGGCTATCCGGATTCGAAGAACGTCAAGTTCGGCGCGACCCGGATCAAGTACCACATCGACTACATGGCCTGGCTGCTGGAAACCCGTCGCTGGCTTGCCGGCAACGACATGACCCTGGCCGATTTCGCCGCGGCCGCGCATCTGAGCTGCCTCGACTACATCTCGGACGTCGACTGGAACCGCCAGCCCGCGGTGCGCGACTGGTATGCGAAGATAAAGTCGCGGCCCTCGTTCCGCTCGCTGCTGGCCGACCAGGTGCCGGGCTTCCCGCCGCCCGCGCATTATGCCGATCTCGACTTCTGATCTGCGCGACCGCCTCGCCGCCCGCGCGGTCGAGGAGGGCTTCACCGCCATCGGCCTGTGCGATCCGGGCGCGATCCCCGGCGCCGCCGCGCGGTTGGCCGCCTTCGTGGCCGAGGGCCGGCACGGGCAGATGGGCTGGATGGCCGAGCGGATGGAATGGCGCGGCGATCCGACCGCGCTCTGGCCCGAGGCGCGCACGGTGATCATGCTGGCCGAGGCCTATACGCCGGGGCATGACCCGCTGGCGGTGCTGTCACGGCCCGAGGCGGGGGCGGTCAGCGTCTATGCGCAGGGCAAGGATTACCACGACCTCGTCAAGAAGCGGCTGAAGCGGCTGGGGCGCTGGCTGATCGACGCCGCGGGGCCCGAGACGCAGATCAAGGTCTTCGTCGACACCGCCCCGGTGATGGAAAAGCCGCTCGCGCAGGCCGCGGGGCTGGGCTGGCAGGGCAAGCACACCAACCTGCTGGGCCGCGGCATCGGCAACTGGGTGTTCCTTGGCGCGATCTTCACCACGCTCGACCTGCCGAAGGACGCGCCCGAGCCCGAGCGCTGCGGCAGCTGTACCGCCTGCCTCGACGCCTGCCCGACCAAGGCGTTTCCGGCGCCCTTCCAGCTCGATGCGCGGCGCTGCATCTCGTATCTGACGATCGAGCATCGCGGGCCGGTGGACCCTGACCTGCGGCCGCTGATGGGCAACCGGATCTATGGCTGCGACGATTGCCTGGCGGTCTGTCCCTGGAACAAGTTCGCGCAAGAGGCGCGCGAGATCGGCTATGCCCCGCGCGTGCCCGAGGCGCCGCTGCTGGCAGAGCTTGCGGCGCTGGACGACGCGGGGTTCCGCGCGCGTTTTGCCGGCAGCCCGATCAAGCGGATCGGGCGCGACCGGATGGTGCGCAACGTGCTGTACGCGATCGGGAATTCCGGCCTGCGCGGCTTGCGCCCCGCAGCCGAGGCCCTGACCGCCGACCCGGACGAGACGGTGGCAGAGGCCGCCGCCTGGGCGCTGGCGCGCCTGCCCTAGCCCTTCTTGCGGATCGCCGCGTCGAAGGCCTGCACCCCGTCCTTCAGCGCCAGCAGGTCCGCAGGCGGCATCTGCGACTGCTCGAGCACGCAGCGCGCCATCGCCCCCGCCTTGTGATAGAGCGCCCGGCCCTTGTCGCTGAGCGTGATCCGCACCTGCCGCTCGTCCTCGGGGTCGCGGGCGCGGGTCAGAAGCCCCGCCGCCTCCATCCGCTTCAGGAGCGGCGTCAACGTGTTCGATTCAAGCCGCATCGCCTGGCCCAGGTCCGACACCGTGCGCCCGTCGCGCTCCCACAGCGCGGTCAGCACAAGGAACTGCGGATAGGTCAGCCCCATCTCGTCCAGCACCGGCTTGTAGAGGTGCTGAACGGCATGCGCGGCGGAATAAAGTGCGAAGCACAGCATTCCGTCCAGCGGTGGCACATAGTTCGAATAGTCTTCTTCCATGAGGCCAAGATAAATCGCGCGCGATCTAATCGCAAGAGATTGACATTCTCCCGACGAGTCGGCTATTCAGTCGCACACGATCTAATCGCAAGCGATCAAGGAAGCCTGCCATGACCACCGCGCCCCTCTACACCACCAAGGCCCATGTCACCGGCGGTCGCGACGGGCGCGGCGTCACCTCGGACGGCAGGCTTTCCGTGCGTTTGACCCCGCCGCGGGAACTCGGTGGCTCGGGCGAGGGCACCAATCCCGAGCAGCTGTTCGGGGTCGGTTACGCCGCCTGCTTCCTCAGCGCGCTGAAGCTGGTCGCCGGCCAGCAGAAGATCCCCCTGCCGCCCGAAACCGCGATCGACGTCTCGACCACGATCGGCAAGCGCGAGGACGGCGGCTTCCAGCTGTCGGTCGAACTCGGCGTGTTCCTGCCGGGTGTCAGCGCCGAGGATGCCGAGGACCTGTTCTTCAGAACCCACGCCGTCTGCCCTTATACGCACGCCACCAAGGGAAACATCCCGGTGGTGACCAGACTGGTGTGATGCCGCAGGCGCAATGCCGCGGCGCAGGGCGACCCGGTGGTCAGCGGGTCGCCCTGACCCTATCCTGAGGGAGCCCGCCCTGGACGCGGGTGCAACCCGAAGGAGGCCCTGATGAGCCGACATCTCGTGGACAAGCGCAGCCCCAGCGATGGCGGGCGCATGAAACATTTCGTCGCCGCCGAGCGGCGCAGCGGACCTGAAGGGTCCCACCCGGCCGTGATGACGAAGCTGCGCGAGCCGAAGCTGGTCGCCGGCGGCACGCGTCGGATGAAAGAGTTCCTGCGCATCGCGCGCGGACATACGGTCTGACCGGATCGACGACCGGTCTACGGCACGCCCGAGGGGACCGGGCAAGGGGGGGCGGTGGAGTGGGGCCACCGCCCCTTCTCCAATCCGCCCCTGTCCCGTTCAGACGGCAAGCCGGCCGTTCGGGGCCTTTTCGTCGCCGGTCTCGCGCTGGCCGTCGTCACCGCGCACCTCGTCCCCTTCAGGGCCCAGGGGCGCGGGCTTCTCGCCACCCAGGAAGTTGCCCAGGCGCTCGAGCCCCGGAATGTGGTCGCACAGCACCCGCATCACCACCAGCATCGGCACCGCGACGATCATCCCCGCCACCGACCACAGCCAGGCCCAGAGCGCGATGGTGATGAAGACCACCACCGTGTTCATCTCGAGCCGGCGCGAGACGAAGTAGGGCGTTACCAGCTGCCCCTCGATCGACGAGAGCAGCACGTAGGTCCCGCCCACCATCAGCGGCGTCACGAAGCCCGGCATCGAGACCAGCGCGATGATCGTCGCGACCACCGCCCCGGCGCCAAGGCCGATGTAGGGGATATAGTTCAGCAGGAAGGCCGCGATACCGATCACGATCGGTGCAGGCATCCCCCAGAGCCACATCGCGGTGCCGATCGCCACGCCAAGGCCTGCGTTGATGATGGTGATGGTGCCAAGATAGCTGCCCAGGCTCGCCTCGATCTCGCGCAGCGCCGAATAGGCGCGGCGCTTCTCGCCCATCATGTCGAAGCTCTGCACGATCTTGAGGTAGAGAAGATCGCCCGAGGCCAGCAGGAAGAACAGCAGGAGCAGCACGAACATCAGCTGCCCGGCCAGCGCCGGGGTCGAGCTGAGCACCATCAGCAGGATGTTGGTGCTGTCCACCGGCACGAGGTCGTTCATCGTCTGCTTGGCATTGTCCGCGCGCCTTTCGCGGGCCGAGCGCTCGTCGGGCGGCGGCTCTTCGCCGGCCTTGGCGTCGGGCGCCGGGGCGGGCTCGCCCTTGGCCTCGGCGGGCAGGGACGAGGCGACATCCGGCGGCGGCGGCGGCGCCTCGCCCTTGGCGGCGTTGTCGATCTTCTCCTGCATGTCGCGGAACTTCTCGAGCTGCTTCGAGAGGCCTTGGAACTTCACCTCGAGCCGCTCGGCGATCTGCGGCGCGCCGCTGGCCATGTTGCTGGCCGGACCCGACAGCGCCACCGCGATCATCACGAGGATCGCGACCAGCCCCGCGATCACCAGCGTCGCCGTGGCGGCCGAGGGGATGCCCAACCGTTCGGCCTTGCGGCGCAGGGGGGCGAAGACGAAGAACAGCAGCACCGACATCGACAGCGGCATCAGGAAATCGCGGGCATGGGCGATCGAGCCGAAGGCCGCGATCAGGAAAAGCCCTATCACCGCCCAGCGCGGACCAAGCCTGACCTTCGGCTGCTGGAGGGGATCGTCGACGTTCGTCTGCGCATCTGCGGGCATCGCGGGCTCCTGCTCCAACCCTGCCGCAACACGCCGAGGCGGGATTTGTTTCGCGGTCCGGGGCCCCGGCGCGAAAGAATCCTCAGATCATCCGGATCGAACCCTTCTCGACCGACAGCACGTAGCCCTTGCGGGCGATGTTCTTCACCAGAAGCTCGGTCACCAGCTGGTTGCCCAGCGCATCGCGCAGACGCTTGATCCGGGTGGCCCCGGCCGCCTCGTCGCAATCGGCGGCGTCGCGGCCCGAGATCACGGCCTCGATCTGCGCGCCGGTCAGCACCTCTCCGTCCATCCGCGCCTCTGCCAGCACCGCCAGCGTCTCGATCGCCGCGGGGGTCAGCTTGAAGGTCAGGTCGTTCAGCGCCACGGCGTTTTCAGCCCGGCTGATGACCAGCGACACCACCTCGATCCCCTGGCGCTGGATGGTTCCCATCCGCCGGTTCAGCCCGAGGATCACCACCAGGAAGACCAGCGCCGCCACCAGAAGCGCGGTGGAAAAGGCCAGCAGCACGAAGATGATCATCCGATACGAGTTAAGAACCTCTGAAAACGCCGTGCCGGACTGGGCCAGAACCTCGAGCAGCCGGATCTCGGCCGGGGCGACCAGCGCGTCGTTGTCGACGAAGATCCGCTCGACCCGTTCGTTGAAGGCATTGGCGTCGGGAAGGTTGGCGAACAGCATCGCCGCCGTGATCGCAAGGATCGCGACGATGGCGGCGATCCCCACCAGAAGCACGCGGTGCGAGTGGCGCAGCTGCTCAGTAGCGGAGGAAGTATCGTCCTGCACTGGCTTTCCTTGAGTCGAGTCCTTCGGGTCCGAAGATCGACATGATACTCAGCAGCGTCCAGCCGTCACGTGCCAGACGCGGCGCCAGCGCATCGGCCGCCGCCCCGCGCGAGCCGCAGGCGCCTTCGGGGATCTGGGCCACGCCGTAATGCAGCTGCAGGGCCCCGCCCTCGCGCTTGGCCTTGTAGTCGGCATAGCAGTCGGCCCGGGCGGCACCGGCACCGGTACCGAGGGCCAGCGCAAGCAGGACGGGAAGGGCGAGGGACGCTTTCATGCCGGCGATCCTGCGCAAGACGCCGCCGCTATGCAATCGCCGGGGCACATTTCTGCCCGTGTTATCGGATAACCGGTCCCCGATATTGCCCTTCCGCGTTCACTCGTCACATCTGCTGCCATCCGCGACACCGGCCCGCCGGCGCTCGTGCTGTCCTCTTGAGGAGAAACCGATGGACATCCGTCTGCCCCGACTGAAGACCCTTGCCGCGACGCTGACCGCCGCGGCGCTCGCGTTCGGAACGGTCGCCACCCCCGTGCAGGCCGAGAACCGCGATCGCGAGATGCTCACCATCCTCGGCGGGCTCGCCGCGGCCGGCATCCTGCTGAACCAGACCCAGAACAGCCGCGGGGGCGTCACCGTCTATCAGGCCGACCGCGGCTACGGCTATCAGGGCCGCAACTACGGCTATCAGGCCGAACAGCCGCGGTTCCGCCGCGGCTATGACGATCCGCGCTATTACCGCTATGGTGCGCCGCCGGCCTATGGCTACGACCAGCCGCGCGGCAATGGCTGGGGATACGACCGCGGCTATGCCCGCGGGCATGACCGCCGCGACGACTGGCGCCATGACCAGCGCCGCGACCTGCGCAGCGACAACGGGCGCCAGCTGATCCCCTCGCGCTGCATCGGCACCGGCCGCGTCGGCGGCCGCATGGCCAATGTCGTGAACGAGGACTGCTACCGCGGCGTCTCGGGCCGCGGCTTCCCGAACGACTGCGCCGTGGACGTGCGCACCCGCCACGGCAAGAAGGAGGCCTACGGGCTGAACTGCCTGGGCCGGCTGGGCTACGACACCCGGCGCTGAGCGCCGCGACACGGCCGGATGCGCCTTGACGACTGGCGCATCCGGCGCTTTCTGGGCCCATGTCCGATGTGCCCAGCCCCCGCCGCCCGAAGCCTGCCGCCCCCACCGGCGAAAAGCCCGCGGGCCCCGATTTCCTGCACGAGACCGAGGCGATGGCCTCTGGCGCGCGCTTCGTCGCGGGCTGCGACGAGGTCGGGCGCGGGCCGCTGTGCGGGCCGGTGGTGGCCGCGGCGGTGATCCTCGATCCCGACCGGATTCCGCCGGGGCTGAACGACAGCAAGAAGCTGTCGGCCGGACGGCGGCGCGTGCTGGAAGCGCAGATCATGGAGACCGCGGTCTGGGCGGTGGGCCTGGCCACGGTCGAGGAGATCGACGAGATCAACATCCTGCGCGCCGCGCATCTGGCGATGTGCCGGGCGGTTTCGGGGCTGCTGCGGCGCCCGGACCTGGTGCTGATCGACGGCAACATGATCCCGCGCGGCTTCCCCGCCGCCGGCCTGCCGCTGGTGAAGGGCGACACCCGCTCGCTCTCGATCGCGGCGGCCTCGATCATCGCCAAGGAGCACCGCGACCGGGTCATGGTGGACCTTGCGCAACAGCATCCGGGATACGGCTGGGACCACAACGCCGGATACCCGACACGCGAGCATCTGCAGGCGCTTCTAGATTTGGGGGCCACCCCTCACCATAGAAGGTCCTTTAAGCCCGTCCACAATATCTTGTATCAAGAGGTTTCTATAACCCCTTGATTCAAAAAAGAATTTGACGGCGAATCGGCGCTGACTCATCCTGTGGACACAAACCGGCACAAAATAAAGCCGGATGCAGGAGCAGACATGGCGAAGACGATGACCGCGGCGGCCCCGAAGGCCTTGCCGCTCAACACGATCATTGACGGAGATTGCATCGAGGTGATGCGCGGCCTTCCCGAGGCCTCGGTCGACCTGATCTTCGCCGACCCGCCCTACAACCTGCAACTGCGCGGCGACCTGCACCGCCCCGACAATTCCCGCGTCGATGCCGTCGACGACCACTGGGACCAGTTCTCCAGCTTCGAGGCCTACGACCGCTTCACCCGCGACTGGCTGGCCGCGGCGCGGCGGATCCTGAAGCCGAACGGGGCGCTTTGGGTCATCGGGTCCTATCACAACGTCTTCCGCATGGGCGCCGAGCTGCAGAACCAGGGGTTCTGGATCCTCAACGACGTGGTCTGGCGCAAGTCGAACCCGATGCCGAACTTCCGCGGCAAGCGCTTCACCAATGCGCACGAGACCCTGATCTGGGCCTCGAAATCCGAGGCCGGGAAATACACCTTCAACTATGAGGCGCTGAAAGCCCTTAACGAAGGTGTGCAGATGCGGTCGGACTGGATGATCCCGCTGTGCACCGGGTCGGAACGCCTGAAGGACGCGAACGGCGACAAGGCGCATCCGACGCAGAAGCCCGAGGCGCTGCTGCACCGGGTGCTGGTCGGCACGACCAACCCCGGCGACGTGGTGCTGGACCCGTTCTTCGGCACCGGCACCACCGGCGCGGTGGCGAAGATGCTGGGCCGCGACTTCATCGGGATCGAGCGCGAGGCCGACTATCGCCGCGTGGCCGAAGAGCGCATCGCCCGCGTGCGCAAGTTCGACAAATCCGCCCTTGAAACAACCACTTCCAAGCGCGCCGAGCCGCGCGTGCCCTTCGGCACCGTGGTCGAGCGCGGCATGCTGCGCCCGGGCGAAGAGCTGTTCAGCCCCCGCGGCGGCGTGGCCAAGGTCCGCGCCGACGGCACGCTGATCGGGCTGGACGTCAAGGGCTCGATCCACCAGGTCGGCGCCCATCTGGAAGGCGCGCCCAGCTGCAACGGCTGGACCTACTGGCACTTCAAGCGCGACGGGAAGCTGATCCCGATCGACATCCTGCGCCAGCAGATCCGCGCCGAGATCGAGGCCGACGCCCGCCCCGCGCACTGATTTCCCGACATTCCCGGCCCCTGCCGGAGAGCGAACCGCCGGTGTCGGCGGGCGCCCTGCGCCTGCGACACTCACTTGCCCCGCCGTCTTCGCACGGCGGGGATTTTTCGTTTTTGGCCAACGGGATGAGGGGGGGTGACATCCGTGCACCCGCCGTACACCCCCCGTACACCCCCTGCGGGCGATTTCTTGAGCCTTCGTCTACCCTTGGCCCCGCGAAGCCGCTTGGCCGCAGCGCGCCCGGCTTGCTAGGATCGCGCCATGGATCACCCTTATGCCTCCCTCCCCGCCGGGGCCTTCTGGAGCACCGGCACCGCCGCGGCGGCCCCGGCGGCGCTGCATGGCATCTTCGCGCCGCAGGTGGCGGTGACCGGCGAGACCCGGATCACGACGGCGGGGTCGTGCTTCGCCCAGCACATCGGTCGGGCGCTGGCCCGCGCGGGCGTCGCGGTGCAGGATGCCGAGCCGCCCCCTGCCCTGCCGGTGGCCCTGAGCGAGGAGAGGCTGCGGGCCTGGGGCTACGGGCTCTATTCCGGGCGCTATGGCAACATCTACACCGCGCGGCAGATGCTGCAGCTTCTGCAGGAGATCGCCGAGGGCACGCCGCGGACGGAAGCCTGGAGCCGCGGGCTGCGGGTCTTCGATGCGCTGCGCCCGAATGTCGAGCCCGAGGGGCTGGAGACCGAGGCCGAGATGCTGGCGCTGCGCGAGGCGCATCTGCTGGCGGTGGGGCGGATGCTGCTGGAGACGGATGTCTTCGTCTTCACGCTGGGCCTGACCGAGGCCTGGGCGAACCGCGCGACGGGGCTTGTCTATCCGACGGCGCCGGGGGTGATCGCGGGGGCCTATGACCCGGCTTCGCATGGTTTCGTGAACTTCCGGGTGGCCGAGGTGCGCGCGGATCTGGAGGCGATCCTCGCGCTGCTGCGCGCGTTCAACCCGGCGATGCGGATGATCGTCACCGTCTCGCCGGTGTCGCTGTCGGCCACGGCTTCGGGTGGGCATGTGCTGACGGCGACGACGGCGTCGAAGGCGGTGCTGCGGGCGGCGGCGGGCGGCTTCGCGGCGGCGCATCCGGGCGTGGTGGACTATTTCCCCAGCTTCGAGATCGTCACCAACCCGGCCGCGCGCGGCGCCTTCTTCGCGGAGGGCGCGCGCGAGGTGCGACCCGAGGGGGTAGCGGCGGTGATGGCGGTGTTTCTGGCCGCGCATGGGCTGGTCGCGGGCGAGGCCCCCGCGCCGCGGGCCGTGGCCAGGGTCGAGGTCGAAGAGGACGGCGACGCGGTGATCTGCGAGGACCTGCTTCTGGACGCGTTCCGCAAATGACCCGGCTGCTGATCCTTGGCAATTCCCATGTCGCGGCGTTGAAGTCGGCCCATGCGGCCGAGCCCGGTCGCTGGCCCGTCGAGGTCGATTTCCTTGGCGCGCCGGGCGGGGCGCTGGACAGCCTGACGCTGCAGGACGGCGCGCTGGTCGCGGGCGCGGCCGAGGTGTTCGAGCGGCTGAACGGCCGCGCGGTGGTGCCGCTGGCGGGCTATGACGCGGTGGTGATCGCGGGCTGCGAGATCTCGATGTTCCGCGCGCTGTCGGTGCTGCGCGGCGTGATCTGGCCGGGCGCCGTGGCCCCGCCCGAGGCGCCAGTGCGCAAGGGGCAGGTGCTGGTCAGCCGGGCACTGGTCGAAGAGGCGGTCACCGCCTCGTTGCAGGCGGCGCTGGGGGCGCGGCTGGCGCGGCTGATCGCGGGCGGGACCGATGCGCCGATCGTGGTGACGCAGCAGCCGAACCCCTGCTGGCTGGGCGAGGGCGCGGCGCCGGTTGCGGCCTTCCTGCGCGCGCGGCAGCTGGGCTATGCCGAGGAGATCGCGCGGATCTTCCGCACCGCCGCCGGGCGGGCACTGGCCCCGGCGGTGCTGCTGCCGCAGCCGCCCGAGACGCTGCGCGGGCCGGTCTTCACCCGGCCGGTGTTCTCGCAGGGCTCGGTCCGGCTGACGCGCGAGATGAAGGCCGCGCATGACGGCGACGACTTCCTGCATGCCAATGCCGCCTATGGCGCGCTGGTGCTGGATCAGCTGGTGGCGGTGCTGGCGCCCGCAGAGGCTTAGGCAGTGGCCTAGATCGAGCCGCGCGGCATCGGGGTTTCGCCGCGGTTGTAGGGCTTCCAGTCCTCGACCTCGGGGTAGTATTTCCGCCGCCAGGCACGCACCCGCGGGTTCATCCTCCGCCGCCAGACCGGTGGCACCATCGCCATCGCGGTCATCGCCGGATAGCCGCGGGGCAGCTGCGGGGCTTCGTCCTCGGAATAGGTCTGCAGCAGCGGGAAGCGGCGGTCGGGCTTGTAATGGTGGTCGGAATGGCGCTGCAGGTTGATCAGCAGCCAGTTCGAGGCGGTCTCGGCCGAGTTCCAGGAATGACGCGGCAGGACGTGCTCGTAGCGCCCGTCGCCGAGGTGTTTGCGGGTCAGGCCGTAGTGTTCGACGTAATTGGTCAGTTCGAGCTGCCAGACCGCGACGAAGGCCTGCCAGAAGAAAAGCGCGAGGCCCTGCCAGCCGCCGAGGGCGAGGGCTGCGCCCAGCATGACCAGTTGCAGCGCCGCGTAGCGCCAGAACGGGTTGCGCCGGTCGAGCGGCCGGCGACCGGCGCGGGCGAGAAGCCGGGTTTCGGCCGCCCAGGCCGAGCCCGGGCAGTGGCGCAGCACGCGGGCGAAATAGCGGTGGAACCCCTCGTTGTAGCGCGCGGTGACCGCGTCGCGCGGGGTGCCGACCCAGAGGTGGTGGACCAGCAGGTGTTCCGAGCGGAAATGCGAATAGAGCACCGAGGCCAAGAGCAGATCCGCGAGCCAGCGTTCCAGCCGGTTGCGCTGGTGCAGCAGTTCATGGGCATAGACGATGCCGATCGTGCCCGAGATCACGCCCATCCCGAAGAAAAGCGCGATCTTCTCGCCCATCCCGAGGTGGCCGGTATGGGTGACCCACCAGATCATCCCGAACAGCGTCACCGCCTGCACCGGGAACCAGATCAGGGTGATGGCGCGGTGCCAGACCAGGCGGTGCTCGGGCGTGGCGGGATCGGGGTTTTCGTCATTGTCGCCCAGGAGCGCGTCGAGGACCGAGATCATCACCCAGCCATAAAGCGGCAGCGCGGCGGTGGCCCAGCCGCCCGACCAGCCACCGGCGAGGGCGAGCGGGATCATCCCCAGCGACAGCCAGAAGGGCAGCGCGGATCCGGGCGGTCTGGGGTCTGTGGCGGTCAAGGGCGGGCTCTCGCGGGCGGAGGGGCGGCTCGGCGGTGGCCTGGCGGTGGCCTGGCGTCGGGCCACAGTAACGCCGGGACGCGGCGGGGCAAAGGGTCAGGAGGCGGCGTCCCAGACCTTGCGCATCACCGTGGGCAACGCGCCGGGGTCGAAGGCCGTTCGGGCCACGAAGGCACCGCGTTCGGGGTTCGTGCCGGCGGCGGCGGTGGCGGTCAGGACCGTCAGCTCCAGATGGAAATGCGTGAAGGTGTGGCGCACGGTGTCGGGCCGGGCCTGCCAGTCGGCCGACAGCGGCGGCGCGGGCTCGGGGCTGGCGGACCAGTCCGAGCCCGGGAAACCCAGCATGCCGCCCAGAAGCCCCTTCGCCGGCCGCGTCTCGACCAGCACCGCGCCCGAGGGGTCGGTCGCGACATAGGCGAAACCGCGGCGGGTGGGCTTTTCGGGCTTCGGGCTCTTGCGCGGCAGCTCGGCCGCAATCCCGCCCGCGCGGGCGAGGCAGCCCTCGGTCAGCGGGCAGAGCGCGCAGGCGGGCTTGCGCGGCGTGCAGATCGTGGCGCCGAGGTCCATCATCGCCTGCGCGAAATCGCCCGGACGCGCCTCGGGCGTGAGGGTGACGGCCAGCGCGGCGAGCCAGGGCCTGGCGCCGGGCAGCGGCGCCTCGACCGCGAAGAGCCGCGCGGTCACCCGCTCGACATTGCCGTCGACCACCGCCACCGGCTCGTCATAAGCGATGGCGGCGACGGCGGCGGCGGTATAGGGGCCGATGCCCGGCAGGGCCAGCAGCGCGTCGCGGGTGTCGGGGAAGCCGCCGCGCGCGGCGACGGCACGGGCGCATTTCAGCAGGTTGCGGGCGCGGGCGTAGTAACCGAGCCCCGCCCACTCGGCCATCACCGCGGCATCCTCGGCCGCGGCAAGGTCCTGCACCGTGGGCCAGCGGGCGGTGAAGCGCTCGAAATAGCCGCGCACCGCGGCAACGGTGGTCTGCTGCAGCATCACCTCTGACAGCCAGACGCGGTAGGGATCGGGGCGCACCCCGGCGGCGCGCTCGGCCGGCGGCACCCGCCAGGGCATGGTGCGGTGATGCCGGTCGTACCAGTCGAGCAGGCGCGTCGCGACCTGCGAGGCATCGGGGCCGGAACCGGCGTCTGGGGTCATTCTGCGGCGATCCTCGCGTCACGCATTCTTTATGGTCTGCACAGGGTCCGTGCGCGCATTTGGCTGGCATCGGCGCGGCGGTTTGACCAAGAATAGCGGCGAGATTGCGCGAGGCCAGATGCCACAAGACCCCGACAGCACGCCGAAGGCCAAACGTGGCGCCCCGAAGGGCGCCGCGGCCCGGCGGATGCGCGGGTTCGAGGCGGCCTCGGGCCTGCTCGCCGACCGCATCCGCGTCGCGGGCGAGGCGCGCGGCTTCGCGGTGGCGCGGCTTCTGACCGACTGGGCCGAGATCGTGGGCCCGGATCTGGCGCAGATCGCCCGGCCGGTAAAGATCGGCTACGCCGCCAAAGACGGCTTCGGCGCGACGCTGACGCTGCTGGTCACCGGCCCCGCCGCACCGCGCGTGCAGATGGAGCTGCCGCGGATCCGCGAGAAGGTGAACGCCTGCTACGGCTACAACGCCATCGCCCGGGTGCGGCTGACCCAGACCGCGCCCGAGGGTTTCGGGCCGCTGCCCGTGGCCCCGAAGCCCCGCCCCTCCCCCTCGCCCGAGGCCTGCGCCCGCGCGCGCGAGGTGGCCGAGGGCGTCAGCGATCCCACGCTCCATGCCGCGCTCGAGCGGCTGGCGCAGAATGTGCTCTCCCGCGGCCCGAGGGGCTGACGGGCTTACAACGAAAGGTCTTTTCATGCAGCGCCGTACCTTCACCCTCGCGCTTCTGACCACCGCCCTGGTCGGCGGCGGATCGTGGATCGCCCGCGGCCTCGGGCTTGGCCAGACGCAGATCCCGGCCGGCGCCGCCTTCGCGCAGGACGCCGCCGATGCGCCGATCCGCGAGGACATGGTCATGGGCAAGGCCGACGCCCCGGTGACGGTGATCGAATATGCCTCGTTCACCTGCCCGCACTGCCAGCACTGGCACGAGACCGTCTGGCCCGAGTTCAAGAAGAACTACATCGACACCGGCAAGGTGAAGTTCATCCTGCGCGAGGTCTATTTCGACAAGTTCGGGCTCTGGGCAGGCATGGTCGCGCAATGCGGCGGCGAGATGCGCTATTACGGCATGGTCGACATGATCTACGACCAGCAGAAGGAATGGATCGGCTCGGGCCAGCCGACCGAGATCGCCGACAACCTGCGCAAGATCGGCGCCAAGGCCGGCCTGTCGAAGGACCAGATCGACGCCTGCCTGAACGACAAGGCGCTGGCGCAGTCGATGGTGGCGACCTACCAGAAGAACGCCACCGCCGACGGGGTCGACGCGACGCCGACCTTCTTCGTGAACGGCACCAAGCATTCGAACATGGATTACGAGGAATTCGCCAAGGTCCTCGACGAAGCGCTCGGCTGATCCGATGCGGCCGCTGGAAGGTCTGCGGGTCGTCGAACTGGCCCGCATCCTCGCCGGTCCCTGGTGCGGCCAGCTTCTGGCCGACCTCGGCGCCGAGGTCGTCAAGGTCGAGGCGCCCGAGGGCGACGACACCCGCCGCTGGGGCCCGCCGTTCATCGAGCGCGAGGGCGACCGATCCGCGGCCTATTTCCACGCGACGAACCGGGGCAAGGCCTCGGTCACCGCCGATTTCCGCGACCCGGGCGACCTTGCCCGGGTGAAGGCGCTGATCGCCACCGCCGACGTGGTGATCGAGAACTTCAAGGTGGGCGGGCTCGCGAAGTTCGGGCTGGATGGCGAAAGCCTGACGGCGGCGCATCCGCGGCTGGTCTATTGCTCGGTCACCGGCTTCGGGCAGGACGGGCCCTATGCGCATCGCGCGGGCTACGACTACATCATCCAGGGCATGTCCGGGCTGATGAGCGTGACCGGCGAGCCGGACGCCCAGCCGCAGAAGGTGGGCGTCGCGGTGATCGACGTCTTCACCGGGATCTATGCCGCGACCGCGGTGCTGGCGGCGCTGCAGGCGCGCACCCGCACCGGACGCGGCGACCGGATCGACATGTCGCTGTTCGACGTGGCGACGGCGATCATGGCCAACCAGGCGATGAACTACCTGGCGACCGGCACCGCGCCCGAGCGGCTGGGCAACGCCCATCCGAACCTGGTGCCCTACCAGGTCTTCGACTGCGCCGACGGCTTCCTGATCATCGCCACCGGCAATGACGGCCAGTACCGCCGGCTGTGCGGCCTGCTGGGCCTGCCCGGCCTGGCCGAGGCGCCGGACTACCGCACCAATGCCGACCGCATCGCCAACCGCGAGGTGCTGATCGCCACCCTTTCGGCCGCGACCCGCGGCCGGACCAAGGCCGACCTCCTGGCCGCCTGCGAGGCCGAGGGCGTGCCCGCGGGCCCGATCAATGACATGGCCGAGGTCTTCGCCGATCCGCAGATCCTCGCCCGCGCGATGCGGATCGCGCCCGAGGGGGTGCCCGGCGTGCGCAGCCCGATCCGCTTCGCCGGGGGCGAACTGGCGCTCGACGCCGCCTCGCCGAAGCTCGGGGCGGACAATGCCCGGATCTGGGCCGGGCTCGACACGACGGTCGAGGGCTGATCGCGCTTTCTTGCTGGTGAAAATATCCCGGGGTCCGGGGCAGAGCCCCGGCCCTGCCCCTCAAAGCCCGAGCGTGTCCAGAGCCGCATCGAGCGGCCCCCAGTCGTCCAGCTCCAGCCGCACCGGCAGCGCCAACACCTGCGGCCGGAAGCCGGCCGGCATCCGCGCCGCATCCTTCTCGGTGGTGACGATCTGCGCGCCCAGCAGCTTCGCCTCGGCGGAAAGCCGGGTCAGCAGCTGCGGCGTGTAGGGCTGGTGATCCTCGAGCGGTTCGGCGCGCGCGATTTCGGCCCCCAGCCCGCGCAACGTGTCGAAGAATTTCTGCGGATGGCCGATGCCCGCGACGGCCAGCACGCGCAGCCCGCGCCAGTCCATGCCGGTCGGCAGCGGCACCAGCGCGCCCTTCAGCCGCGGCACGGGGGCGGTGATCGCGAGGGCGGCCTGCGCGGCGGCGTCGCCGATGCTCAGCACCAGATCGGCACGGGCAAGGCCCACCGCCACCGGCTCGCGCAGCGGTCCCGCCGGGATGCAGTGGCCGTTGCCGAAGCCGCGCGCGGCATCGACGACGACGATCGACAGGTCCTTGTGCAGGTCGGGATTCTGGAAGCCGTCGTCCATGACGATGACCTCCGCCCCGGCCCCGGCCATCGCGCGGGCGCCCGCGGCGCGGTCGCGGCTGATCCAGGCGGGGGCGAAGGCCGACAGGAGCAGCGGCTCGTCCCCGACCTCGGCCGCGGTGTGGCGGCGGGCGTCGACCTGGACGGGCCCGGCCAGGCTGCCGCCATGGCCGCGGCTCAGGATCATCGGCGCCCGGCCGCGGGCCAGCAGGCGCTGCACCAGCGCGGTGACGGTCGGGGTCTTGCCGGTGCCGCCGGCGGTCAGGTTGCCCACGCAGATCACCGGCGGGCCGGGACGGACGCCCTCGCGCCCCGCCAGCCGGCGCGCGGTCCCCGCCGCGTAGAGCCGGCCGAGCGGCGCCAGCAGATGCGCCTGCCAGCCGGCGGGCCGGTTCCAGAACCCGGGCGTGTGCATCAGGCGGCCCCCTTCAGGTCGGCTCCGGCCGGCGCGGGCAGCCGGGCGAGCACCGCGTGCAGCACATCCTCGGCCGCGCCGGCGCCCCCGGACGAGACCGACCAGGCGGCATGGGCCAGAAGCGCGGCGCGGTCGGCGGCGATCAGGTCGACCAGCGCCTCGGCCAGCGCCTCCTCGGCGGCGACCTGCCGCGCCGCGCCCGCCGCCGCCAGCCGGGCATAGAGCGCGGAATGGGCGCCGTGCGCCGGCCCGTGCAGGATCGCCGAACCCAGCGCCGCGGGTTCGAGCGGGCTGCGCGCGGCGGGCGTGCCCGCGCCGAAGGTGCCGGCCATGAAGCTGACCGGGGCGAGGCGATACCACAGGCCGGTCTCGCCCTCGGCGTCGGCCACGAACACCTGCACCTCTGGCTCGGGCTCTTCGTCGCGCGAGCGCAGCGCCACCTGCCAGTCGCGGGCGGCGGCGGCGGCGGCGATCTCGGGGCCGCGGGCGGGATCGGCAGGGGCGAGGATCAGCAGCATCCGGTGCGCATACTGGCTGGCGCGGGCGTGGGCGGCAAGGATCGCCTCTTCATCCTCGGCGGTGGTGCCGGCGGCGAACCAGACCGGCCGGGCGCGCAGCAGCAGTGCCAGCGCCTCGCGCTCGGCCTCGTTGGCGGGCAGCGGGTCCAGCGCGCTTTCGATGGCGCCGGTGACCTCGATCGGCAGGGCGTATCCGGCAAGGCGGCGCAGGCGGCGGGCGCTGTCGGCATCCTGCACGAGGATCACCGCGCAACGGTCGAGCAGCGCCGCGGCCAGGCTGGAATGCCAGCGCCAGCGCCGCCAGTGGTCCATCGTCATCACCGCATCGGCATAGACGACCGGGGTCGAGCGGTCATGCAGCGCCGCCAGCGTCGCCACCGGCAGCGCGGTGCCGGTGAAGACCATGAGCGCCGGGCGGTAGCGGTCGAGGAAGGCCGCGACGGGGCCGGTGCGCTCGGGCGGGGCCGGCAGCAGCAGAGTGCCGGGCGGGAAGTCGACGCCCTCCATCTGCCCGGGATCGAGCGCGGGATCGGCGGTCACCATCAGCCGCAGGTCGGGGCGGGCGCGGCGCAGCTTCGCGGCCAGCAGCGCAAGCCCCGCGGGGCCCGCACCGGGGCCGGGGCGCAGCCAGACCAGCGCCCCCTGCCCCTCGGGCGGCGGCGGCAGATCGGTCGGCACCGCGGGTCCGCGTGCCCGGACCAGGGCCAGCCAGAGCGCGAGCGATTTCGCCATCGGTGCCGCCGTCAGCCGCTGCCCGGGGCCTCAGGCCCCGAGTTCCTCGGTCGGGCCGGCCGGCGTCTCTTCGTCACGCAGGCGGTGCAGGTGCGCGATGAAGTAGCGGGTATGGGCATCGTCGACGGTGCGCTGCGCCTCGGCCTTCCAGGCCGAATGGGCAGAGGCATAGTCGGGGAAGATGCCGACCATGTGGATCTTGGCCACATCCTTGAAGACGTTCTTGTTGGGAGAGACAAGCTCGCCGCCGAAGACGAGGTGAAGCCTTTGCGCCATGGGAGTGCTCCTGGGGCCGGGGATCGGGTGCGTCCTACATGCCAGCGCCGGCCCGCGCATTCAAGGGAATGCCCCCGGGGGCCTTCAGGGACTCCCCCGGCCCGGGCCTGCGTCGGGTGCGCGTCGCGGGCTGGCGTCTCGGGCGGTCGTCTCTGGCGGTCGTCTCTGGCGGTCGTCTCGGGCCGGGGTGGTCCCGCGCGAGGCTTGACCGGGGCGGCGCCGGCGTGACACTCAGCGGCATGGCGGCACGACAGGGTGGCAAGGGCAAGGGCGGCGGATCGCGACGGTCCGGGACGGGCGCGGCGGGCAGGGCCGCGGCGGCCCCGGTGGCGCTGCCCGCGCCGAAGGGCGGCTGGAAGCGGCTGGCACGGCGCTGGCTGCTGCGGCTGGCGCTGGTGCTGGCGGTGGCGCTGGCGGTGCTGCGCTTCGTGAACCCGCCCTGGACGCCCTACATGTTCGCGGAACGGCTGCGGCTGGGCCGGATGGAGCAGGATTGGGTGCCGATCTCGGGGATCGCGCCGGTCATGGCCCGTTCGGTGGTGGCGGCGGAAGATGCCAATTTCTGCCTGCACTGGGGCTTCGACATGGCCGCGATCCGCTCCGCGCTCGATCGCGGCGCGCAGCGCGGCGCCTCGACGCTGAGCCAGCAGACCACCAAGAACGTCTTCCTCTGGCAGGGGCGCAGCTGGCCGCGCAAGGCGCTCGAAGGGCTGATGACGCCGCTGGTCGAGGCAGCCTGGCCGAAGCGGCGGATCCTCGAGGTCTATCTGAACGTGGCCGAGATGGGCGAGGGCGTCTTCGGGGTCGAGGCGGCAGCGCGGCATTACTTCGGGGTCGGCGCGGCGGATCTGACCGCACGCCAGGCGGCGCGGCTGGCGGCCGCCCTGCCCGATCCGAAGGGACGCGATCCGGCGAAGCCCACGCAATGGCTCGACCGGCGGGCGCGCGCCATCGCCGATGGCGCCCGCACCATCGAAAGCGACGGCCGCGCGGCCTGTTTCGAGAGCGAGCCGCTCTGATCCCGGGGTCATGACGGCCAGCGCGGGCGGGCCCTGCGGAATGGCGATGCTGTCAGGAGTTCGGACCGGCCGTCCTCGGGCGGCTCCGGCGGCCGCCGCCGCGGTCCGGCGCGGCGGGCCGGGCATCCTGCCTCAACGCGGGCGCGACAACGTGCGCAGCACATCGGCGCGTCCGACGGCGGGGGCGGCGCGGGCCAAGGCCGCCTCGCAGGCGACGCGAGCCGCGGCGAGGCGGATCATCAGCGCGCGGCGCTGCCCGGTCAGCCAGGCCTCGTGACGGTCCAGCGCCCGCGGGTCCGCGCCCTCCCCCAGCGCGGCGGCGCGGGCCGCGGCCGCGGCGGCGTCCAGGGCGGCGACCTCTGCCTCGATCGCGGCGAGATCGGCGCGGGCCCGGGCCAGCTCTGCCAGCCGCGCCTCGCGGATCATGCCGGCCAGCGCCGCAAGCTCGGCGTAGCCGCGCCCCCCGCGGCTCATCGCGCGCCCCGTTGCCGGGCCTTGCGGCGCATCGCCTCGGCGAAGCGGATCGCGGCGGCGACGGCGCGGTAGTGGTCGGGATGGATCTGGCGGCCGATCTCGACCGTGGCATGCAGCGCGCGGGCGGTGGGCGGGTCGCGGTGGATCGGCACCCCGGCCTCGGCCGCGCGGGCGCGGATCCGCAGGGCGACGGCGTCGGTGCCCTTGGCCACGCATTCCGGCGCCCGGCCGGTGCCGCGCCGCCAGCGCAGGGCGACGGCGTAATGCTCGGGGTTGACGATCACCACGTCGGCGCGGGCCACATCGGCCAGCATGCGGTTGGTGGCGATCTCGCGGCCACGGGCCTGGCGGCGGGCGCGGACATGGGGATCGCCCTCGGACTCCTTCATCTCGTCCAGCATCTCCTGCCGGCTCATCGCAAGCCGCCGGCGGCGTTCGACCCATTGCCAGAAGACATCGGCGCCGCCGATCGCCAGCGCGAGGATCGCGGCATAGAGCAGCAGGTCGCGGATTTCGGTCGCGAGCAGGGCCACGACCTGCCCCGGGCTAGCGGCGGCCGCGGCGATGAAGCCGTCGACGCGCCCGTTCATCAGCGCCCAGGCCAGCCAGCCGACCAGCCCCATCTTGACCAGCGAGCGCAGGAACTCGACCAGCCCCGAGCGTCCGAAGCGCTGCCCGGCATTGGCCAGCGGCGAGATCCGCGACAGTTTCGGCGCGATCCGGGCCGGGGCAAAGACCAGCCCGCCGGTGGCCAGCCCCGCCGCGACCCCGCAGACCAGCGTGACGAGCAGCAGCGGCAGCACCGCGCCCGCGACCCCGACCAGCGCTTGGCCAAGCCCGGTGGCACCGCCGGTCAGCGGGTTGGGGCCGGCGCTGCCCGGCAGGCTCAGCAGCCCCATCAGCGCGGTGCCGGCCCGGCGCGCCGCCCCGGCCCCGATCGTCGCGATCGCGGCCGCCATGCCGAACAGCGCGACCGCCCCCGCAAGCTCTGGCGAGCGGAGCGTGTCGCCGCGCCGCCTGGCATCGGCCAGCCGCTTCTCGGTCGGGGGAAGATCGCGTTCCGCATCTTCGGCCATGCGGGGTCACTTCGGCAGGCCGAAGGGATCGGCCAGCGCCCCGGCCAGCGCCGCCTGCCAGACCTGGAGCACCAGCGGCGCGGCCAGGGCCAGCAGCAGCAGCGCCACACCCGCCAGCGCCGGCGCGCCGATCAGCATCACCATCAGCTGCGGCATCGCCCGGTTCATCAGGCCAAGCGCGAGGTTCAGCACCATGCCGGTGACGAGGAAGGGCGCGGCGAGGCTGAAGCCCAGCGCCGTCGCGCGGGCGACCTGCGCGACGGCCCAGCCCAGCGATTCGCCCGCGGCGGGCAGCTGGCCGGGCGGCAGCAGGCGGTAGGACAGCAGCAAAAGTTCGACCAGCCGTTCGGTGACCCCGGTCTGCATCAGCAGCGCAAGCGCCGCGGCGTAGAGGATCTGGCCATTGGCGGGCAGCGGATCGGGGACCGCGGCGGGAAACAGCTGCGCCAGCGAGATCGCCTGGGCCATGATCGCGCTGGCAAGGTCGAGCGCGATGAACAGCAGCCGCAGGAAGAGGCCGATCATCAGCCCGATCACCGGCTCGGTCAGGAACAGGCGCGGCCCGGCGGCGGGAGCCTCCCCGGCCAGAAGCGGCACGAGCAGCGCGGTCAGCGCCAGCGCCAGTCCCAGCCGCACCCGCGCCGGCACCCGCAGGTCGCCAAGGCCCGGCAAAAGCGCAATCACCGCGCCGATGCGCAGGAAGACGACGCCCGCCTCGGCCAGCGGGGCCTGCCAGAGCTGGGCAAGCTCGGCCGCGGTCATGCCGGCACCATGCCCAGAAGCGCGGGCCGCGCGTCGAGCCCGATCTCGTCGAAGCAGAGCACCGGCGCCGCGACCCCGCGCGCCCCGAGCACGGTCTTGAGGAACCGCCGGCGCCGGGCCGAGGTGACGACGGCCGGGAAGTTCCCCTGCTCGCCCGCCCGCGCGAGCCGGTCGGCGACATTGCCGGCCAGCTTGTTGAAAAGCTCGGGCGGCAGCGCGATGTCTTGCTGGCCGCGCTCGCCTTCGACCTGGTAGCGCAGGAAGGTCTCTTCCCATTCCGGCGCCAGCTGCAGCAGCGGCAGCGTGCCATCGGCCCGGCGCAGCTCTGCCACCAGCTGGAAGCCGAGACGGCGGCGGACATGCTCGCAGACCGCCTCGGGCGCGCCGAGCCCGCGCCCCTCGGCGATCGCCTCGAGGATCATCGGCAGGTTGCGGATCGACACGCCCTCTTCGAGCAGCAGCCGCAGCACCGCCAGCAGCAGGTCGATCGGCACCCGGTCGGGGATCAGCTCGTCGAAGAGGCGCCGGTTCGCCTCGGCCCGGGCGGGATCCGAGACGCGGGTCAGCTCGTCCAGCAGCCGGCGCAGCGCCTTCAGCGTCATCAGCCGGCCAAGATTGCGCCGGATCGTTTCGAGCAGATGGGTTGCCAGCACCTCGATCGGCGTGACGACGGTCGAGCCGACCAGCACCGCGTCCTCCTGCTGATCCGCCGGGATCCAGCGCGCCGGGGCGCCGAAGACCGGCTCGCGGATGTCCTCGCCGCCGGGCAGGATCTCGGCATTGGAGGCGATCAGCGCCAGCACCGCCCCCGGGCGCAGCCGGTCCTGCGCCTGCTCGACCCCCTGCACGCGGATCCGGTAGTGGTCGGGCTCGAGCAGCGGATCGTCGGTCAGCCGCATCTCCGGCAACAGCAGGCCGAAGGTGCGCGCGACGTGGTTGCGCATGTTGGCCACCCGGATGTCGAGGCCGGTGGCGGGCTCTAGCACCATGGGGATCAGGCTGCGCGAGAATTCGACGTGGATCTCGTCGAGTTCGAGCAGGTCGCCCAGCGCCGTCCGCGGCGCCTCGGGCGGCGGCGGTGCGGCCTGCGCGACGCGGGCGCGCAGCTGCGCCCTGCGGGTCATCAGCGCGAAGCCGGCCAGCGCCACCGCGGCGCCGAGGAAGGGCAGGAACGGCAGGCCGGGCAGCAGCGCGAAGCCCAGCAGCAGCGCCGCGACCGTCCCGAGCGCGCCCGGATGCGCGCCGAGCTGGCGGAAGAACTCGACATCCGCCGCGCCCTTGGTGCCGCCGCGCGACAGCAGGATCGCCGCCGCGATCGAGATGATCACCGCCGGGATCTGGCTGACCAGCCCGTCGCCGACGGTGAGGATCGCATAGGTCTCGACCGCGCGGCCAAGCTCCATCCCGTGGATCAGCGTGCCGACCGTCAGGCCCATCAGCATGTTGATCGCGGTGATCAGCAGGCCCGCCACCGCGTCGCCCTTGACGAATTTCGACGCCCCGTCGAGCGAGCCGAAGAAGGTCGTCTCGGCCTGTTCGCGCTCGCGCCGGGCCTTGGCCTCGGCATGGTCGATGGCCCCGGCGGCAAGGTCGGCATCGATCGCCAGCTGCTTGCCGGGCATCGCATCCAGCGCGAAGCGGGCGCCCACCTCGGCCATGCGGCCGGCACCCTTGGTGATCACCACGAAGTTCACGATCATGATCACGCAGAAGACCACGAGGCCGATGGTCAGCGAGCCGCCCATGATGAAATCGGCAAAGGCCTGGATGACATGGCCCGCGGCGGCAGTGCCGGTGTGCCCCTCGCCGACGATCAGTTTCGTCGAGGACACGTTGAGCGAGAGGCGCAGCATCAGCGAGGCGAGCAGCGCGGTGGGGAAGGCCGAGAAGTCCAGCGGCCGCTCGATGAACAGGGTGACGGTGAACATCAGGATCGCCAGCGCGAAGGACAGGGTCAGCCCGATGTCGAGCACCACCGCCGGCACCGGCAGGATCATCATCACGATCACCGCCATCATCGCCAGGGCGAGCAGGATGGTGGGCTGGAACAGGCGGGCGAACAGCGGCGTCACAGCGCTGGCCTAGCGGTGAAGTCGAGGAAGGGCGTGACCGTCTGCATCTGCGACTGTGGGAGCGGCACCAGCGAGGCGCCGCCCGCGGCGGCCTCGGCCAGGAAGAGCGGACGGGCGGGCCCGATGCCGCGCCGCGCTGGATCGCCGCCGGGGGCCAGCAGGTCTGGCAACCGCTCTGGCAGACGATCCGGCAGCGGCGCGCCGGCAAGACGCCGGCGAAAACCTTCGAACCGCGCGGCATAGGCCCGGGCCCGCTCGGGCGTGCGCGAATGATAGGCACCGGCGGCCGCGGTCCAGTCGCCGGTCTCTGACCGCAGGCGGGTCAGGAAGTCGGCCGCGTAGCGCGCGTTGGTCAGCGGGTCGAACATCGCCTCGACCGAGCGGAAGGCGGTGCCATGCCAGAGATGGTTGATCTGGAAGCAGCCGATGTCGAAGCTGCGCGCGCCCCGCGCCTGCTCCCGCGTGACGTAATCGAGCGCGGCGGAGCGGGTCTGGAACCAGTGGCCGGCGCCCTCCATGTTCACGGTCCAGGGCCAGGGACGCATCGTGCCTTCCGAGGTTCGGCCGGTTTCGGTCAGCGCGATGGCGCGCAGCACCTCGATCGGAACGCCGCTTTCCTGCGCCGCGGTCATCGCCGCGCGGTCGCAGAGCGCTGCGGTATTGGCCGCGTCGGTCGGGCTGGCCCGCAGCGCGCCCGCCGTCAGCAGGGTCATCAGGATCAGCGCCAGCGAAAGCGGCAGCGAAGGCGGCAGGACGGGTCGGAGATGCGGCACGGGGTCAGCCCTTCTGGGACAGGTGCGAGCCTAGGGAGAGTTGGTTGCCGTTTGCTGAACGCCGCCCGCCTGCGCCGCGGTCTGGCCGAGGGCGGCCGCAATCGCCTCGCGCGTGCTGCGACTGGCCGCGAGGGCATCGCGCCCCTCGCGCAGGCTCGGCGCGGCGGCGGGGGGCAGGGCGGCGGGCGGCGCTGCAGAGGCCGGGGCATCCGGTGCCGCGTCTGCCGCGACGGGTGGAGGCGCGGCGGCTTCAGCGGCTGCCGGGCCTTCGATTGCCGTCGCGCGGTCGGGAAAGCCCGCGGCGCGCAGCCGCTCGGCAATCGCGGGACGCAGCGGGTCCGACGCAGGCAGCGCCTCGATCTGCGGCAGCGCGCGGAAGGCCGCCGTCAGGAAGGCGACCTCGTCCGGCTGCGCCGCGATCGCCGCGACAAGGCCGTGATCAAGCGTGGACCACGAAGCGGGCGGTGCCTCGTCCCGGGCAATGTCGCGTTCCGCGAAGGCCTCGTCGATCCGCCCGCCCGCAACCAGCGCCCGCAGCGCCGCCTGCCGGAGCGCGATGCCATCCGCCGTGCCCCGCGCCGCGAAGGCCCGGGCCTGCGCCAGCGCAATATCGCCCGGCGCAACCGGTTCGCCCGCGGAAAGGCGCTGGTCGATCAAGGCCACCAGAGCGGCACCGGACAGCGGCTCTTCGCCGCGACTGAGCGTGGCGAGACGCCCCTCCGCCGCCGCCTGCTCGCCGTCTCCGGCCTCGACCCGCGCGGCGAGCATCTCGGCCGCGGCGCCGGCGGTGCCCGGCGCACGGTAAAGCGCGTCACGGATGATCCGCGCGGCCTCGGCATCGCCGGAGCTCAGGAAGCGCTCGGCCAGTCCCGGCGCGATCTGCCGGCGCAGGCCCAGCGGCAGGCCGGAGAGGCCGCGCAGGATCGCCCCGCGCGGGGCGAGGTCGCGCGGATCGCCCTGCCCCGCCAGCGCGGCCCAGGGCGCGACGAGGCCCGCGCAGCCCGCCTGGTCCGACAGCGGGCCCTCCGCCGGAGCAGCCCCGTCGACGATGCGCGCCATCTGCTCGAGCAGCCCGCGCACGAGCGGCGTCCCGGCCTGCGGATAGCCCGCGAGCAGGGCCCGCGCCTCGGCCCCGAAGCCCTGCGCGATCTGGAAGCGCGCCATCGCGAGGATCTTGGCGGGATCGACGGCGTCGAGATCCGCCATGACCTCGGTCCGGTGATCGGCCAGCTGCTCGACATAGGGGCGATCGTCCGACCAGGCGGCGACATCGATCGCATCGTCGGCAAGGCAGGCATGAGCCTGCGGCGAGACTTCCGGCCGCGCCGGCCGCCCGAGGGCGCGGTCCATGCTGGTCTCGGCCGCGACCGGGGCCGCGCGCGCGTCGAGCGCCGAGGTCACGTCGGGCAGGACCGCAGGCAACGGCTCGGCCCCGGGCAGCTTCGGCAGCGCCGAGGGGTCGATGGTGATCAGGCCCTGGACGGCGGCGCGGGCCAGCTGATCGAGCAATTCCTTCTCGACCGCCTGCGCGCGCTCTTCCGGGCGCGCCCGGGGCGTCTGGTCCGCCGCCGAGGCGGGCGACACCACGATCGCTTCGGGCGCAGGGCCCGACGCGGCAGAGCGCTGGCCGCCTCCGCCCCCCTCTGTGTCCGCGGCGGCGGCAGGCGCCGGCAGGGGACGGTCGCGCCAGAAGATGCCGACATCGGCCAGCGGCGGCAGCAAAGGCCGATAGAGCCGCGCCCCTTCCGCCGCTGTCGCCGAGACGGAGACCGGGGCCGGGAGGCTGCCCGGCGTCGGATCCCCGAGGTCGATGACGATCGAGCGCCGATCCTCGGCGATGAAGCCGTCGGCCGGGACATCGGGCGCCGTGCGCAGCCGCAGCGCCCCCGGCCCCGCGGGCTCGACCGCCAGCAGGCGCGCGCGCGGGATGCGGCGAAAGATCTCGGACAGATCGAAGCCGACACGCCCGTCCAGAACCAGCCGGTAGCCGCCCTCTTCCGGGTCGATGCGCCAGTCGAGGGCCCGCGGCGGCGTCAGCACGAGGCGCGAGAAACCCGGATGTTCGCCCGAGATCACCCGGATCCGTTCTTGCGCCGCGGCCGGGCCGGCGAGCAGCAGCAGCAGCACGAACGAACGGATCATGCCGCGTCCTTCACGGCCTTCAGCGCTTCCTCGAGATCCGAGAAGCCGGGCCGGATGTGATGGGGCGTGTTCTGGCGCCCGACCTCGATGCAGATGTTGGTTGCGTGGTTGTGCAGGTTCGCCACCAGCACCTCGCGGATCAACTGGTAGAAATGGGCATCCTCCTCGACCACGGCCTTCACGCGCCCGGCCATCGGACCGACGAAGCCATAGGCGATGAACACGCCGAGGAAGGTGCCGACCAGCGCGCCGCCGATCATGCCGCCCAGAACCTCGGGCGGCTGGTCGATCGAACCCATGGTCTTGATCACCCCCAGCACCGCCGCGACGATGCCCAGCGCCGGCAGCCCGTCGGCCATCGACTGCAGCGCATGGCTCGAATGCAGCGCATGGTGCAGGTTCTGCTCCATCCGCTTGTCGAGAACCTCTTCCACCTGGTGCGGGTCGTCGTAGTTCATCGAGGCCGAGCGCATCGTGTCGCAGATCAGGTCGATCGCCTCGTGATCATGCAGGATCTTCGGATACTTGCCGAAGATCGTCGACCCGTGCGGCGCTTCGATATGCTCTTCGATCGCGACCGGGTTCTGCCGGGCGAGGCGCAACAGTTCGAACAGCAGACACAGCAGGTCGCGGTAGTCCGAGGGCTTCCAGCTCGGCCCCTTGAAGACCTTGCCGACGTCCTTGCCGGTCTGCTTGACCCCGCCCATGTCGTTCGACAGCAGGAAGGCCCCCACCGCCGCCCCGAGAATGGTGATCAGCTCGTGCGGGGCGGCATGGAGGATCGGCTCCATCTTGCCGCCGGCAATAAGGTAGCCGCCGAAAACAGTGACGAAGATCACCACGACGCCGATGATGCCGATCATGCGGCGCACTCCACTGAGACGGAAACGGTCATTGCTGCGGGGCCCCGGCATTGCGCCCGGCCAGCACGACGCTGACCGAGTAGGCCTTCTTCGGCTCCATCGCCGCGAGCACTGCGCCGGCGGCGGCCGGCTGCATCCTTCCGAGGAAGCCCGCGGCGAAATCCGGGGTCATCTCTTCGAAAAGATGCGCGGCGTCCTTCGGCTTCATCGCCTCGTACATCGAGGTCAGGTGGCCGACGTCGCCCTCGGCGCCGGCATCGGCCTGCGCGATGGTCTTCGACAGCCGGTCCTCGGCGGCTGAAAGCTCTGCCAGGCGGGCGTCGATCTGCCCGCCGGCCTCGTCGAGCACCTTCTGACGGGCCGCCTGCTCGGCCTCGCGCGCGGCGAGGCGCGCTTCCCGTGCCTTCAGTTCTGCCAGAAGCGCGGCCGCATCCTCGGTCGATGCGGCCGGCGCGGCGGCCGGTGCGGGCTCGGTCACCGGCGCGGCCTCGCCGGCGGCGCGGGCCAGCATCATGCCGCCGTCCGCCAGCCGCCAGCCGCCGCCAAGGATCAGCATCGTCGCGATCGCGGCGAGCAGCGAGGGGCGGCGGCGGCGCGGGGGCGCTCCCGCCGTGCGCGGACCACGCTTCGCCCGGATCGGCCGGCCCGCCGGGATCCGCCCGGCCGCGCTGTCCTGTCGGGTCATGCGTCGAGCTCCTCTTCCGAGCGGTTGCGGGGCTGCCGGCGCAGCCGACGTCGCGGTCCGCCCGGCTCCGGCAGGTCGTGCATCGAGGCAAGGATCAGATCGAGCCGCTCGGCGACCTCCTCGGCCCGACGGGTGCGGCCCTCGAGCGCCGCGGCCGATTCGCCGGCGGCGCCGCGCGCCCGCTCGAGCGCGCGCGTCATCTCGTCGACCTGCACCGAGAGCACCGCGATCGCGCCGCCCATGCCGCTTTCAAGCTTCGAGAAGCTCGCGAGCCGGCGCGACAGGATCAGGCAGTAGATCCCTGCGGACAGCGCCCCGGCGGCGAGCAGGAAATCGGCGATCAGCTGCATTCCCGTCTCCTATGAGAGCACGAATTCGGTGATGAGCAGGTCGCGCACCCGCCCCTCGCCGGTGACGACCTGGACGCGGCGCAGCATCTGCGAGCGCAGCCGCACCAAGGCGGTCGGATCCTCGAGATCGCGGGCATCGACCGCGCGCAGATAGCTGTTCAGCACATCGAGGATGCGCGGCATCAGATGCTCGACCTCCTCGCGCCGCGCGGCCCCGACCTCGACCGAGGCGGTGAAGCGCAGGTGGCGCCGGCTTTCGGCCCCCACCGAGAGCACCATCGGCGTCAGGGCCACGAATTCGGTCTCGGCCATCGGTTCGACCTCGGGCTCTGCGGCGGCATGCTCGCCGCCGGCGGACGGCGCGAGGATCATGCCCGACCAGACCGCGAAGAAGCTGCCGCCGCCCAGCACGACGGCAAGAACCGCCCCCAGCAGCAGCGGCAGCTTCGATTTCTTCTTCGGTTCCCCGGCGCCCTCTTCCGGGGCGGGCTTGGCGTCGGCCATGGCAGGACCTCCATCGTCGCTGCCGCCGGTCTAGCCGTTTGTCACTAACCGATTCTTAAGCGCAATCCGCGAGTCATCGGGACGAGAGATGGGCAGAAGCCCCTGAGGAGTCGCGCCTTGCAGAACATCGTCGCGGTCTGGGAAGAACTGGACGGCCGTCGCCGCGGAACGCTGGTCGGCGCCGCGCTGATCCTGGCGATCGCGCTGGTAGTGCTGCTGCGGATCGCAACGGCGCCCGCCGCGCTTGGCCTGCTCTATGCCGGGCTCGATCCGCAGGCGTCCGGCGGTCTGCTGTCGGCGCTGGACCAGCGCGGGATCGCCTACGAGGTGCGCGGCGATGCGATCTGGGTGCCGCGCGACCAGCGCGATTCGCTGCGGCTCGAGCTTGCCGGCGAGGGGCTGCCGGCCAGTGGCGGCGTTGGCTACGAGCTGCTGGACGGGCTGACCGGCTTCGGGACCACCGCGCAGATGTTCGACGCCGCCTACTGGCGCGCGAAGGAGGGGGAACTGGCGCGGACCATCGTCGCCGGGCGCAGCTTCACCGCGGCGCGCGTCCATATCGCGGTGCCTCCGGGCCAGGCCTTCCGCACGGCCGACCACCCGACGGCCGCGGTCACCGTGACCCCGGCCGGCCCCGCGGTCACGCCCGAGCAGGCCCGCGCGCTGCGCCACCTGGTGGGCGCCGCCGTCACCGGCATGAGCCCGCGCGACGTCTCGGTGATCGATGCGGCATCGGGCCGGGTGCTCGAGGAGGGCGACGAGGGCACGCCGCGGGCGGTCACCGACCGCGCGGCGGACTTGCGCCAGTCGGTTCTGCGGCTGCTCGAAGCGCGGGTCGGCGCCGGCCGGGCCCGCGTCGAGATCGCCATCGAGGCCGAAACCGAGCGCGAGGCGATCACCGAACGCAAGCTCGATCCCCAAGGCCGCGTGCCGATCTCGACCGAGACGCAGGAGCGCAGCGATTCGTCCAACAACACCGCTCCCGCGGCCACCACGGTCGCCTCGAACCTGCCGGCGGGCCAGGCGCAGAATGGCGGAACCTCGCAGAGCAACGGCAGCGAGACGCGGGAGCGGACGAATTACGAGGTGTCGGAGACGACGCGCGAGCTGCTGCGCAGCCCGGGCGCCATCCGGCGGATGACGGTGGCGGTGCTTGTCGACGGGATCACGACGGTCGCCGCGGATGGCAGCCGAAGCTGGCAGCCGCGCCCCGAGGCGGAGATCGCCCAGCTGCGCGACCTCGTGTCGTCGGCCGTCGGCTTCGACCAGCAGCGCGGCGACGTGATCACGCTGCAGACCCTTGCCTTCGAACCTATCCCCGAAAGCGGCACCCTTGCCGAGGGAGGCGGCCTTCTCGGCCAGCTCGACATCACCCAGCTGATCATGGCCACGCTGGTGGCGGCGGTGGCGCTGGCACTGGGGCTGTTCGTGCTGCGCCCGCTCCTGCTCGGCCCGCCGCGTGCGGCAGCGACGGCCGAGACCGGCGATGCCCTGACCGGCGAGATCACCGAGGAGGGCGGCGCGATGCCCGACATGACGCTGGTGTCGGGGCTCGGCGGCGACGGTTTCGCGATGGGCTTCGGCGGCTTCGAGGCCCCGCAGGACGAAGAGCCCGTCGACCGCCTGCGCCGCCTGATCGGCGAACGCCGGGTCGAGGCCGCGCAGATCCTGCGCGGATGGATGGAAGAGCGTGACGAGGAGAAGGTAGGATGACACGCAGGCTGGAGCTGCAATCCTTCGAACCCAGCGTCACGCCGCCCCCGCCCCCCGCAGAGGCTTCCGCGCTGGAGGTCGAGGAGGCGCGGCTGGCGGGCTACGAGCAGGGCTATGCCGCCGGCTGGGAGGATGCCGTCGCCGCGCAGGACCGCGATCTCGAGGCCCTGCGCGGGGACCTGGGGCGCAACCTGCGCGAGCTGTCTTTCAGCTATCAGCAGGCGCGCAGCCATGTTCTGCAGTCGCTCGAGCCGCTGCTGGTCGACATGGTGGCCAAGGTCTTGCCCCGGCTCGCCCAGGAGGCGCTGGGGCCGATGGTGATCGAGACGCTGCGCCCGATGGCGGAAGCGCTGTCGGCGGCGCCCGTGGAAATCACTCTGAACCCCTCGGCCAGACCGGCGGTCGAAAGCCTGCTGGACCGCTCGGAGGCGCCGCCGTTCCGGATCCTCGAGGAACCGACGCTGGGCGAGGGCCAGGCCTTCCTGCGGCTTGGGTCGACCGAGCGGCAGATCGACCTCGACGGCACGGTCGCCGCCATCGGCGCGGCAGTCAGCGCCTTCTTCCGTCCTGACAGAAGGGAGGCTTCGGAATGACCGAGATGAGCGGCGTGGCGGGCAGCCCCCTGACCCAGATCCCCATCGAGATCGTCATCTCCGTCGGCCGGGCACGCCCGCTACTGCGCGACCTGTTGCGCCTGCAGCCGGATGCGGTGCTGGCACTCGACCGCCGCGTCGAGGACCCGGTCGAACTTTATGTCGGGGATCGACTGATCGCCCGCGGCGAGTTGACGGAACTCGAGGGGGACCGGGCCGGGCAGTTGGCGGTACGACTGACCGAGGTCGTCGATCTGCAGGACGGCATATGAGGCGGGCCCGTCACGACGCTGCCGCCATCGCGGCCCCTGCAGCCCGACCGTCCGGACAGCCGACTCGGTGCCTGAGGACACGCAGGGCGTCCAAGAGCCCTGGTCTTCCGTCCGGCCCAGCAGGCATTGGTCTCGATGAGTGTTCCCCGGAACGCTCCGGGGCGCCGCGGCCTCTGGCGGTGACGGCCATTGCGCGGGCGGAAACGTCGCGTTCGTGTTCGAAGCGGAAACCGCATCCGGGGGACGCGGACGTTTGCCGGCGCCGCGTCCCGCGCCTGTTGCAACCGGCTGCGACCCGCAGCACTGCGCGGCCCCGGGCAATTCATCGGCCTGTCTGCGAGCACTGCCTGTGTGACCCACGGTGCCGCAGGTGAGCGGGCGACGTCCTCGGCCCGCAGCCGTTCTGACGCGGCGAAAACGGGTTCGGGATGGGTTGCCGACCGGCCCCCTGCAGGCTGCGCTGCAGACCCTGTTCGGAATCGTGACGCTCATCTGGCTGCTGGCGGGGGCGGCGGCGGCGCAGGAACTGGGCCCCGGCATGCCGGCGGACCTCGGTCAGACGCTGCATGGGCTGCTGTCGGACCGCGTCACCCTGATGGTGGTGATGTTCGGCCTGCTCGGTGTCGCGCCCGGGTTGCTGATCATGCTCAGCTGCTTCCCGCTGATCGTGACCGTGCTCAGCATCTTGCGCCAAGGCATCGGCCTGCCCCAGTCCCCGCCGAACATGCTGATCGTCTCGCTCGCGCTTTTCCTCACCTGGTTCATCATGGACCCGGTGCTCGACCAGACCTGGACGACGGCCGTTCAGCCGCTGTTGGCTGAACAAATCTCTCCGGCCGAGGCCCTGGCCGCCGCGATCGTGCCGTTTCGCGGGTTCATGGAGCACCGCGTGAGCGCAGACGAGGTGGCCGCGCTCTCGGCGCTGCGCCCTATCCCGCCGCCCGCCGACAGTCCGCCCCCTTTGTCCATTCTGGTCCCGGCCTTCATGCTGTCGGAAGTCCAGCGCGCCTTCGAGATCGGCTTCCTTCTGCTGCTGCCGTTCCTGATCATCGATCTGGTGGTCTCGGCGCTGCTGATGTCGATGGGGATGATGATGGTGCCGCCCGCGGTGGTCTCGCTGCCCTTCAAGCTCGCCTTTTTCGTGGTTGCGGACGGCTGGACCCTGGTCGCCAGCGCGCTGGTGCGCAGCTATTCCTGACCCCAAGCGTGTCGACCGTGGCTGGCGCGGGTGGCCGCCGGGCCGCCGGCGCACCGGTCGGCCGGACGGTTATCCGCTGGCGGGCGGCCTGCACCTGACTTGTCCCGAGAGGCTGTCGCACCTCGACGGCCGCACCTTCCGAGATCCACGACGCCGGCGGCGCAGTCCGGAACGCGCTCGGCGGGCGAGGCGGTCAATCCGGCCGGGACGCGGTGGGAGACGGACACGGTCGGGGACTTACACCGTCGAGGACGGGCGCAGCCGAGACGCGCAGACTGGCGACAGCGAACCGCAGCCGACTATCGCGGATGGCACCGAAGCGTGTGTGCGGTGCGGGATCTTCCCGCCCGCTGCCCGGCCATCCCGAAGGGCGCACGCCCTTGGGTCAGGGCGGCGCGACCGCGGTCTGCTCCTGCCCCACTCCACGTCAAGGCTTGCAGGGCTTCGCGGCCGACGGTCCGATCCGGGTTATCCCGCCGCCGCGGCAGAACAGCCGCGGGACGCCGGGGACAGGGCGGGGTCCGGGTAGGACGCCGCGTGGCAGGCCAGGCGCACCGGCCAGAGAAGGCGGGGCCCCCTCGCGACCCTCTCGTCGCGGACCCGCCGCAGCGGAACCCCGAGGTCGCGTCACAGCCCCTTGACCTCGCGGGACAAGCTGCGAGGCTCCGGGCCGCGACAGGAGGAGGTAGAGATGACCGAAGTCTATGCGATGCGCGCCGACCGGCCCGGCGGCTCGGAGGTTCTGCGGCAGGTGGCGATCGACCGACCGGAGCCCGGCCCGGGCGAGGTGCTGATCCGGCACACCGCGATCGGGATCAACTTCATCGACGTCTACTTCCGGACCGGCGCCTATCCCTGGCCCGAGGGCGATACGCTGATCACCGGCTCGGAAGGGGCGGGCGTGATCGAGGCGGTGGGCCCCGGCGTGACCGAGTTCGCCCCCGGCCAGCGCGTGGCCTACACGAAGCCGAACGGCGCCTATGCCACGCACCGGGTGATCGCCGCCGCGATGGTGGTCCCGCTGCCCGACGACATCCCGGACGAGATCGCGGCGGCGGTGATGCTGAAGGGCCTGACCGCGCATTACCTCATCCACCACTCCTATCCCGCGCAGCCCGGCGAGACGGTGCTGTTCCATGCCGCCGCCGGTAGCGTCGGCCTGATCGCCGGCCAGTGGCTCGCGGCGCGGGGCGTGCGCGCGATCGGCACCGCGGGCGGGGCCGAGAAATGCGCGCTGGCCGCCGAGCACGGCTATGCCGAGACCATCGACTATCGCGCCGGCGATTTCGTCGCCGAGGTGAAGCGGCTGACCGGCGGTGCCGGGGTCCAGGCGGTCTATGACAGCATCGGCCACGACACGGTGCTGGGCTCGCTCGACTGTCTTGCGCAGTTCGGGACGCTGGTGATGTTCGGCCAGTCCTCGGGCGCGCCGGACCAGTTCCGGATCTCGCATCTCGCCCGCGGCTCGCTGCGGGTGACGCGCCCGACGCTGTTCCACCACGCGGCGCGGCGCGAGTGGCTGCTGTCGGCCAGCGCAGAGCTGTTCGAGATGATCCGCAGCGGCCGCATCCGGATTCGCATCGGACAGGAATTCGCGCTGTCCGACGTGGCGCAGGCGCATGACGCGCTCGAAGGGCGGGCGACGACCGGCTCGACGGTGTTGAGACCCTAGGCGAAGTTGCGGCAGCCGGGCGCCGCGCGCGGCCGGCTGCCGGCGGATTCATGGCCGAATCTGGGCGTTTGGCCGAGGTCAGGCTTTGGTAAGATCTCGGGAACCCTGCGACTGCTACCGCCAAGGGGCAGAGCAACCCGGGGGTCGTCCATGTCGAGCGCGAACGCAGTCCAGCCGATCATCATCAAGCGCAAGAAGGTCTCTGGCGGCGGCGGCCACCACGGCGGCGCCTGGAAGGTCGCCTATGCCGATTTCGTCACCGCGATGATGGCGTTCTTCCTGCTGATGTGGCTGCTGAACGCCACCACCGAGCAGCAGCGCAAGGGCATCGCCGACTTCTTCAACCCGACGATCCCCGTCAACCGGATCTCGGGCGGCGGCGAGGGCGCGATGGGCGGCGACAACATCTTCACCCAGGACGCGCTCGCCCATTCCGGCACCGGCGCCGCGCAGATGAGCCCGACGCTGGCCGACAAGGCCTCGGGCAGCGCCGCGCAAGAGGCGGAAACCCGCGCCTTCGCCGAGTTGGCCGAGAAGATGACCGCCCGCGGCGGCGAGTCGATGGTGAGCGAGACGCTCTCGCGCCACATCCTGACCCGCGTCACCGACGAGGGGCTGATCGTAGAGTTCTTCGACACCCCCGGCGAGCCGCTGTTCGAGGGCACGGAACCGACCGCGATCACCCGCGCCCTCGCCGGCGTCGCGGCCAAGGTCTTCTCGCTGGTCGGCAATCAGGTTGCCGTCCAGGGCTTCACCGCGGCCCCGCCCGAGGTGCTGCGCCACAACCCCAGCTGGGATCTCTCGACCGCCCATGCGCAGGTGATGCGCGAGATCGTGGGCACGGCCGGGCTTGACGAGGCGCGGTTCCAGCGGATCTCGGGCTTCGCGGACCGCCGGCCGTCCGACGACGCCAACCCGATGGCGCTGCGCAACAACCGCATCGAGCTGATCCTGCTGCGCTCGCCCGGGACCTGACCCGCACAATTCGATCTGTTTGCCGCGGCGGGGTTAGGAGCTTGCTAACCTCGCCTGCCGCAGTCTGCCCCGGTCCGCAACAGAAGGCCGCAGCGCATGTCGATCTCCTCCTCGCTGAATTCCGCCGTCTCTGGCCTGGCCGCGAACGCGACCAAGCTGGCGACGATCTCCGACAACATCGCGAACTCCGGGACCTATGGCTACAAGCGGGCCGAAACCGAGTTCAACGCGCTGGTGCTCAGCGGGAACAGCGGCGCCGGGGTCTATTTCGCCGGCGGCACGCGGCCGCTGACCAGCCGCGCGATCGATGCCCGCGGCGCGCTGGTGGCGACCTCGAACGCGCTCGACATCGCGATCTCGGGGCGCGGGATGCTGCCGGTGACGACCTACAGCGCGCTCAGCTCGGTCTCGAGCGAACCGATGAAGATGACGACGACGGGCTCGTTCCACACCGATGCCTCCGGCGTTCTGCGCACGGATTCGGGTCTTGTCCTTCTGGGATGGGCGGCGAATGCCGACGGTTCGATCCCGGTCTATCCGCGCGGCACCCAGACCGGGCTGGTGCCGATCGTGATCAACACCAACCAGACCGCAGGCGATCCGACGACGCAGATGACGCTGGCAGTGAACCTGCCGGCGACCGAGACCCGCGCCGGCGAAAGCGGCGAGGTGCGGGTGATGTCGACGGAATATTTCGGCAACCTCGGCACCTCGGAATCGCTGGATGTTGAATTCGAACCGACGGTGCCGCTGTCCGGCGAGTCGAATGAATGGACGATGCGGATTTACGATTCTGCCTCGGGCGGGGCGTTGATAGGGGAATATGTGCTGGTCTTCGACGACAGCCGCGGCGCGGGGGGGACGCTGGCGAGCGTGACCGTGGTCTCGGGCGGCGCCTATGATGCCAGCACCGGGATCCTCGACCTGGCGGTGGCCGGCGGGCCGCTGGCGATGACGATCGGCAAGATCGGCGACACCAACGGCCTGACCCAGCTGTCGGACAGTTTCACGCCGACCTCGATCACCAAGGACGGCTCGCCCGTCGGCAACCTGACCGATGTCGAGATCGACGAGAACGGCTTCATCACCGCAACCTATGATACCGGCTTCACCCGGCGGATCTATCAGGTGCCGCTGGTCGACGTGCCCAATCCCAACGGGTTGAAGGCGCTGAACAACCAGACCTTCCAGGTCTCGCCGGACAGCGGCTCGTTCACGCTCTGGGATGCCGGCGACGGCCCGACCGGCGATGTCGTCGGCTACGCGCGCGAAGGCTCGACCACCGACGTGGCGGCTGAACTGACCTCGCTGATCCAGACGCAGCGCGCCTATTCGTCGAATGCCAAGGTCATCCAGACCGTCGACGAGATGCTGCAGGAAACCACCAACATCAAGCGCTGAGCGGAGTGAACCATGAGCCTCGGCACTGCCCTTTCCAACGCGGTCTCCGGCCTGACGGCGACGGCGCGCGCCGCCGAGGTCGTGTCGAACAACGTCTCGAACGCGCTGACGCCCGGTTACGCCAAGCGCGAGCTGATGATCTCGTCGCGGCTGATCAGCGGCGCCGCCGCGGGGGTGAAGATCGACGGCGTGGTCCGGGTGCAGGACAAGGTCGCGCTGTCGACCAGCCGCACCGCCAGTTCCGCCTCGGCCCGTGACACACTGATCAGCAGCTTCGGGCTGCGGATGGAACAGGTCTTCGGCCTGCCGGATGCGGCGGATTCGCTGTCGGGGCGGCTCGACGGGTTCGATGCGGCGCTGGTCGCGGCGATGAACGAGCCGTCGAGCGACGCCTATCTGCGGGCGCTCTCGGATAGTGCCGCGGCCGTGTCGGACCGGTTCAACGAAATCTCGGATGCGATCCAGTCCGAACGCCTTGCCGCGGACAACCAGATCGCGTCGCAGGTGCGCGTGCTCAACGATTCTCTGGCCAGCATCGACGCGCTCAACCGCGAGATCGTGAAGCTGCGGCTGCGCAGCGACGACGTCTCGGGCCTGATCGACCAGCGCCAGGTGCTGGTCGACCGCATTTCGGCCATCGTGCCGGTGCGCGAGTTGGACCGGCAGGGCGGCACCATCGCGCTTTACACCGAGGGCGGCGCGATGCTGCTCGAGGGAAAGCCGGTCAAGATCGAGTTCTCACCGGTCGGGGTGATAGATCCCGAAAGCAGTGTCGCGGGCGGAGCCCTGTCCGGACTGACGATCGGCGACCGGTCCTATTCCGCCCAGGCCGACGAGGCCTTTGCCGGCGGCTCGCTGCAGGCGTTGTTCCAACTGCGGGACGAGACCGCCCCCGCCATGCAGCGCCAGATCGATGCATTGGCCCGTGATCTGGTCGAGCGTTTCCAGGACCCCACGCTCGACACGACGCTGTCGACGGGTGACGCGGGCCTGTTCACCGACGGCGGGGCCGCCTTCGATCCCGCCAACGAAGTCGGCCTCGCCGGCCGGATGCGGCTGAACGCTGCAGTGGACCTGGCGGCCGGTGGCCAGGCCTGGCATCTGCGTGACGGGCTCGGGGCGATCAGTGCCGGCGCACCGGGCAACAGCACGCTTCTGGAAGCGATGAGCGACCGCTTGCGCGAGGCACGGGTGCCGGTGTCCGGAAGCTATCTCGGGGCGCAGAAGTCGACACAGGGCCTGGCTGCCGACCTGCTATCGCAGATCGCGCAGGACCGGCTTGCGGCCGAGGATCGCAGCGCGGCGAGCACGGCCCGCCTGACCGCCGCACAGCAGACGCTGGCGCGCGACGGGGTCGATACCGATCAGGAAATCCAGACGCTGCTGGTCGTCCAGCAGGCCTATGCCGCCAATGCCAAGGTGATCCAGACGCTGGACGACCTGCTGACCCGCCTGATGGAGATCTGAGATGAGCTTCGCGTCGATCGGCGACCTCGCCAAAGCCCTGCAATTCCGCACGAACAATGCGCAGCTGCGCCAGCGTCTGGCCCAGAGTTCGACCGAGATGTCGACGGGACGGTCCCACGACATCTCTGCGCGACTGGGCGGCAACCTGACGCTTCTCGCCGGCATCGAGCGCAACGAGCGGCGGTCGCAGGTTTACCTTCGCGCCTCAGACGTCGCGGCGGCCGAAGGCGACGCGCTGCAGTCCAGCCTCGGCGTGCTGTCGGACTTCACGACGGCCCTCGGCACCGATCTTGCGGGCACCGCCGAACTCGCCATGCCGAGCGCGGTCAAGACCCAGAGCATCGTCGCGCGGCAGGGGCTCGACACGGCGATCGCGGCCCTGAATGTTCGCGTCGGCGAAGGCTACCTGCTTTCGGGTCAGCGCAGCGACCAGAAGCCCCTGCCCGGCGCCGACGCGATGCTTTCGGCACTGCGCGCCGCAACCAGCGGCCTGACCACGGCCGGCGATGTCGCCGCGGCGGTCGACGACTGGTTTGCGGCCCCGGCCGGGGATGGCGGCTTTGTCGACTTCTATCAGGGCGATGCCGGCCCGGTCACGACCCATCGCCTGTCGGAGAACGAGTCGGTCAGCTTCGGGATGACCGCGACCAACGATGCCTTCCGCAGCGTGCTCGCCGGCCTGGCGATCGCCAGCCTGGCCGGCGACGACAGCCTGGAGCCGACGGTGCAGGCGGCGGACATGCTCCATCAGGCCTCGACCCGACTGATCGGGACGACGGACAGCATCGCGGCCCTGCGCAGCCAGTTGGGTCGCAGCGAACAAACGATCGAGGACGTGGCGACGCGGACCCGCGCCAATACCACCGCCATGTCACTGGCACGCGAGAAGCTGATCGGCGTCGACACTGCCGATGCCGCGACCGAGGTGGTCGCCGTGCAGGGCCAGCTCGAAGCGCTCTACACGCTGACGGCCCGGGTCACGCAGATGAAGCTGGTGAACTACCTGTGAGATCCGCCGTCGGTCTTCTCGTGATGCTGGCGCTGCTGCTGCCGTCGCTCGCCTTGGCGGCACCGATCCGGATCAAGGACCTCGTCGAGATCGACGGCGTCCGCGGCAACGACCTTGTCGGCTACGGCCTGATTGTCGGCCTGAACGGAACCGGCGACGGCATCCGCAACGCGCCCTTCACCGAAGAGATCATGGCCAGCATTCTGGAACGGCTGGGGGTGAACATCGCCGGAGAGCAGTTTCGGCCGCGGAACGTGGCGGCAGTGATGGTCACCGCCGCCCTGCCGCCCTTTGCCCGGGCCGGGGGACGGATCGACGTCACCGTCTCGGCCATCGGCGACGCGACCAGCCTGCTGGGCGGCACACTGATCATGACGCCGCTGAACGCCGCGGACGGCCAGATCTATGCCGTCGCCCAGGGCACGGTCCTTGCCGGAGGCGCCGCGGCGCAAGGTGCCGCCGCCTCCGTGGTGCAGGGGGTCCCGACCTCGGGGACCATCCCTGCCGGGGCGCGGGTCGAGCGCGAGGTCTCCTTCGAACTCTCGAGCCTGTCCGCGGTCCGCCTTGCCCTGCGCGACCCCGACTTCACCACCGCCGACCGGATCGCCGCCATCATCAACCGCGAATTCGGGCGCGGCGTGGCCGAGATGACAGATCCGGGGACGGTGGCCATGAACATCGCGGCCGCGCGCTCTGGCAGCCCGGCGCAGGTGCTGTCGCGGATCGAGGCCTTGCAGATCGAACCCGAGACCCGCGCGCGCGTCGTCATCGACCAGCGGTCGGGGACGATCGTGATGGGCGCGGATGTCCGGGTCAGCCGCGTCGCGGTCAGCCAGGGCAATCTTACCCTCCGCGTCGAGGAAGCCCCGATCGTGGTCCAGCCGAATCCGTTCTCGCAAGGGGAAACCGTCGTCGTGCCCCGCAGCGGCGCCGACCTCACCGAGGAGCCCGGCATCCGCATGGCCGAGATCGCCGGGTCCAGTTCACTGACCGATGTCGTCGCCGGGCTGAATGCGCTTGGCGTCAGCCCGCGCGACATGATCGACATTCTCAAGACCATCCACGCCGCCGGCGCGCTTCACGCAGAGTTCATCGTGAACTGAGCCGAGATCACCGCGCGGGCCGGCAAGCTCTGCGCGGGCCACTACGGCAGGAACCGGCAAGATTGCCGCAGCCTGTGGAACGGCCTCCCGCGCGCCTGCTTGCCATGGCGAACCGCCGACGCTTCGGACATGCACCGCGCCACATCGGACCGTGGACGCACGCGCCTCGCCACGATCACCAGCCGATCATCCCCGACAGATGCAACCCGCGCGGGACCCTTTCCCTCGGTCTTCGTCCTGACGCGCTGAAATCGATGCCGCGTTACGCCACCCGCAACGGGGCATCTCTCAGTCGCCACATATCGCCACCGCTGACGCCCCCCGGTTGCAGACTGCAGGCACTGCAGTGACACCGCTAAGCGACAAGGTCGCCTCAAGGCGCCAAGGGGCGCTCCACCGCGCCCCCTCGCACGCGACGCCCTCGGGGCACCGGCAGGCACCGGCCGACGCCGGGCGGTGCGGGTTGAACTCGTCGGTACGCGTGCTAGGCCCAAGGCAGGAGGATGGACATCCAGCGCGCCCCCACAGGCCGGAAAGGAGAGATGATGGATCTGACCAACTGGAACTGGCACAACTTCGTCACAGACGATCGTATCGCGACACTGATCGCCCTCGCGCTCAACGTCGTCTACGCCTTCGTCATCATCATCGTCGCGATGATCGTGTCGGGCTGGGCCAAGGGTCGGGTCGCGGCCATCGCCCGCCGGTATCCGCGCGTCGATGCCACGCTGTTCGGCTTCCTCGGAAACCTGCTCAAATACATGATCCTGGCGATGGCCGCGATCTTCGTGCTGAACCGGTTCGGGATCCAGACCACCTCGCTGGTCGCGCTGATCGGTGCCGCCGGCCTCGCCGTCGGGCTCGCGCTGCAGGGGACGCTGTCGAACCTGGCCGCGGGGGTGATGATCGTGATGTTCCGCCCGTTCCGCGTCGGCGACTTCATCGAGGCAGGCGGCCAGTCCGGCACCGTGCGCGAGATCGCCCTGTTCTACACCGAGCTCGCGACTTTCGACGGTCTGCAGATCATCATCCCGAACAGCGACGTCTGGTCGAAGCCGATCAAGAACTTCTCGTCGAACCCGACGCGGATGACCGACCTGACCGTCGGCATCTCGTACCGGTCCGACCTTCGCGCGGCGCAGCGCATCCTCGAGGGGATCGCCGAGTCCGATCCGCGGGCGCTGAAGGAACCGGCCCCCTTCATCAAGGTGAAGGCGCTCAACGACAGCTCGGTCGATTTCGCCTATCGGGTCTGGGCGAACCGGGCGGACTGGTGGGGCATGCAGTGCGACATGATCCAGCGGATCAAGGAGGAGTTCGACGCCAACGGCATCGAGATCCCGTTCCCCAGCCAGACCGTGTTCTACGAACGCGAGCCCGACGGGGCGGTCGAGACGCCGCGCGTCTCGTGAAAGGTCCGCCCTCCCCGCACAGGCGGGGAGGGCGCGGAGATCAGATTTCGGCCAGAAGCGCTTCGCCGCCCGAGATCTCGCAGGTGCCGGGGCTGTCCTCGGCATGCAGAACCTTGACCACGCCGTCCTCGACCAGCATCGCGTAGCGCTTCGAGCGGCCGATCAGCCCCACCGGCGGCGCGGTGAATTCCATGCCCACGGCGCGGGTGAAGGCGCCCTCGGCATCGGCCAGCGTCTCGATCCCCGCGGCACCTGCGCCGGTCGCGTCGGTCCAGGCCTTCAGCACGAAGGGGTCGTTGACCGAAAGGCAGACGATCGCGTCGACGCCCTTGGCCTCGAAGCCCGCCTTGGTGCGGATGAAGCTGGGGACATGGGCGGTGGTGCAGACATCGGTGTAGGCCCCGGGCAGTGCGAAGATCACCACCTTGCGGCCCGCCAGCAGCGCGCCGAGGTCGACCGTTTCGACCCCTTTTTCCCCGACTTTCAGCAGCGTGGCCCCCGGCAGCTTGCTGCCCACGGAAATCGTCATCTGGCGCTCCCTTCGCGTTGTCTTCGACGTCAGGGCGGTTATAGGCTCCGGCCGGGATCGTGGCCAGCCTGCATGGATGGCCAAGGAAGGACAGCATGATGGACGCGTCGATCGTCATCCTCGGGGCCGGACAGGCCGCAGCCTCGGCCGCGGCGAAACTGCGCGCGCTGGGCCACCGCGGCCCGCTGACGCTGATCGGCGACGAGCCCGTCGCCCCCTATCAGCGCCCGCCGCTGTCCAAGGCCTATCTGCTGGGCGAGATGCCGCTGGAGCGGCTGACCCTGCGCGCCGAGGCATTCTGGGCCGAGAACGACATCACCCTGCGGCTGGGCCAGCCGGCCACCGCGATCGACCGGGCGGCGCGCTGCGTGCGGATCGGCGCAGAAGGCGTGCCCTATGACAGGTTGCTGATCGCGACCGGGGCGCGGGCCCGGGGACTGCCTGCGGCGATCGGCGGCGCGCTGGGCAAGGTCTTCACGGTGCGCACGCTGGCCGATGTCGATGCGATGGCCCCGGCGATGCGGTCGGGGGCGCGGGTGGTGATCGTCGGCGGCGGCTACATCGGGCTGGAGGCGGCCGCGGTGGCTGCGAAGCTGGGGCTGCGGGTGACGCTGATCGAGGCCGCGCCGCGGATCCTCGGCCGGGTCGCCAGCGCCGAGACCGCGGCCTGGTTCCGCGACCTGCATGTCCGCCACGGGGTCGAGATCCGCGAGGCGACACCGATCGAGCGGCTTCTGGGCGAGACCGAGGTGACCGGCGTGCGGCTGGCGGACGGGACGGAGATCGCGGCCGATCTGGTGATCCTCGGGATCGGGATCGCGCCGGACGTGACCCTGGCCGAGGCCGCGGGGCTGGCGATCGACAACGGCATCGCCTGCGACGAAACCGGGCAGACCTCGGACCCGGCGATCTGGGCGGCGGGCGACTGCGCGAGTTTCCTTGCCGGTGGCGCGCGGATCAGGCTGGAAAGCGTCGGCAATGCCATCGACATGGCCGAGCAGGTCGCGGCGAACATGATCGGCGCGCCGCAGCCCTATCTGCCGAAGCCCTGGTTCTGGTCGGACCAGTATGACGTGAAGCTGCAGATCGCGGGGCTCAACACCGGCCACGACCGGGTGGTGACGCGGCCGGGCGCCGCGGGCGTCTCGTTCTGGTATTACGCGGACGGGCGCCTGATCGCGGTCGATGCCGCCAACGAGCCGCGCGCCTACATGGTCGGCAAGCGCCTGATCGAGGCCGGCCGCAGCGCCGACCCCGCGCAGGTCGCCGATCCGGCCTTCGACCTGAAAGGACTGCTGTGAGGATCATCGGCGGCGAGCGGCGGGGCCTGAAGCTGGCCGAGGTGGGCGCGGGCGATCCGGCGGCACATCTGCGCCCGACGACAGACCGGGTGCGCGAGTCGATCTTCAACCTCGTCGTCAACGGCGGCTACGGCGATCCGATCACCGGGGCGCGGGTGCTCGACCTCTTCGCGGGCACCGGGGCGCTGGGGCTCGAGGCGCTGTCGCGCGGCGCGGCGCGGGTGGCCTTCGTCGATGACGGCACCGCCGCGCGCGCGCTTCTGCGCCGCAACATCGAGCTGATGCGCGCGATGGGCACCACCGATGTCTGGCGTCGCGACGCGACCCGGATGGGGCCGAACCGCGGCCCGGCCTATGGGCTGGTGTTCCTCGACCCGCCTTATGGCAAGGGGCTGGGAGAGCGGGCGCTGGCCTCGTGCATCGAGGGCGGCTGGCTGGCCCCCGGCGCGCTGGTCGTCTGGGAGGAAGGCGCCCCCCCTGCCCCACCCGAAGGCTTTGACCTTCTCGACCAACGCAAGTACGGCGATACCGTCGTGACCCTTCTCTCTGCCCCGGACCGGACCTGATGCCCAGATATGACGCGGTGCTTTTCGACTGCGACGGCGTGATCGTCGACAGCGAACCGGCCGCCTTCGAGCTGCTGATCGCCGATTTCCGCGCCCATGGCGTGACGCTCTCGGACGAAGAGATCGAAGAGACGTTCATCGGCGGCACCATTCCCGGCGTCTTCGAGCGCGCCCGCGGCATGGGCGTGCCGCTGCCCGACGGCTGGCCCGACGACTTCTACGCCCGGCTCTATGCGCGGCTGGCCGAGGGCACGGCGCTGGTGGCGGGGGTCGAGGCGTTGCTCGACCGGCTGGATGCGGCCGGGATCCGCTACGCCATCGGCTCGAACGGGTCGCTGCGCAAGATGGAGATCACGCTGGGCCAGCACCCGGCCCTGCGCGCGCGCTTCGGGGCGCATGTCTATTCCGGGCAGGAGCTGGGCGCGCCGAAGCCCGCGCCCGATCTTTACCTGCACGCGGCGGCCGCGCTGGGGGTCAGCCCGGACCGTGCCGCGGTGGTCGAGGACAGCGCGACTGGGGCCCGGGCGGCCGCGGCGGCGCAGATGGACTGCTTCGGGCATGCCGCTGGCCATGCCGGCGCCGCGCGGCGCCTGACGGCCGAGGGCGCGCGGGTCTTTGACCGGATGGACGAGCTGCCGGCGCTGCTGGGACTGTAGGTCAGACCGGGATCGCGGTCGTCTGCTGCACCGTGCGCAGCGAGAAGGACGAATGCATCTGCGCCACCCCCGGCAGCCGGGCCAGCTGCTGGCGGTGGATGCGGGCGAAATCCTCGGTGTCGCGGGCGACCACCTTCAACAGGTAATCGGCCGAGCCCGCCATCAGGTGGCATTCCAGCACGTCCGGCACCCGGCGCACCTCGCGCTCGAACGCTTCGAGCACCTCGTCCGCCTGCCCCGACAGGGTGATCTCGACGAAGACCGTCGTCGGCCGGTCGAGCCTGCGCGCGTTCAGCAGCGCGACATAGGCGTCGATATAGCCCTCCGCCTCGAGCCGCTGCACGCGGCGATGGCAGGCCGAGGCCGAAAGGTTCACCTGTTCGGCCAGCTCGGCATTGGTGATCCGTCCCTGACGTTGCAGGACGGTGAGGATGCGGCGATCCGTGGCGTCGAGATCCATGATGGCGCAAGCTTCTTCGAGAAATGGCGAACAGGCTCGAAGATATGCGCCAGTCGTGCCCCCGACGCCAGCGGATTTCGCCGTCAGACCGTCGGACGGGTCTTCAGCAGGTCGCGGATCTCGGCCAGCAGCTGTTCCTGCGTCGGGCCCTTGGGCGCGGATTCCGCCGGCGCCTCGCCCTTCTCGACCGCCATCTCTTTGGCCTTGTTCACCGCCTTGACCAGCATGAAGACCACGAAGGCGATGATCAGGAAGTTGATGACCGCCATGATGAACGAGCCATAGGCGAAGACCGCCGCGCCCGAATCCTTGGCCGTCTGCAGGCCGGCACCCTCCGGCACGTTGCCTGAAAGCACGACATAGAGGTTGGTGAAGTCGATCCCGCCGATGATCAGGCCGATGATCGGATTGATCAGATCCTGCACCATCGAGTTCACGATCGCGGTGAAGGCCGCGCCGATGATGATCCCGACCGCGAGGTCGAGAACGTTGCCGCGCGAAATAAAGGCACGGAATTCCTTAATCATGACTGTCCCCTTCGGTTCCGGCAGCCGGAGAAAGGCGCACCTGGCGCGCTGCCGCAAACAGATTGTAGCACTTTGCGGCAAAGTCACCGCTTCTTTTCATATTTTCCGCCCGTTAGCTGCGGCAACTCCGCTCGCGCAGCTATCGCAATTCGCGGCGTGCGACAGCCTCGGGTTGCGAAAATTGAGCATTTGGTCCAAGATTTACCAGTCATGCGGTGCGCCCTGCCCGCGCAGGAGGCGGCACGTTGCCTGAACGGAAGAGATTGCGGCTGGAGATCGTGCGCTATCTGATCGCGCGTGGAGCCCGCTCGGCCGAGGAGTCGATCGATGCCATGGAGCATTTCATCGGCACCGGCATCCGCAGCGCCGATTACGCCGAGGCGATCACCGATCTGGTGTCGCTGCGGGTGATCGCGCGCGGCGGCAGCGGCGAGTATGTCACCGACGAGGGCGAAAGTTTCCTGTCGCCGCGCCGGCGCAAGGCCTGAGCGCCGAGGCCGGGCCGCAGACGGGGCGGGGCGGGGCCGCAGACGGGGAAGGAGCTCGGCTGCCATTTCGTCGGCCAAGGCGGGAAACCGGGAAAACCGCCCTGTTCTCCATACCGTCGCGCCCGGTTGACATGCGGGCCGCGCCTGCAGGGAAAACGCGCCGGGAGGCGGCGCGTTCCCTGATCGCAGGAAGGCTCAGCGCTCGGGTCGGAAGCCCAGCCGCCGGCCAAGGCGCGAGGCGTAGAACTCCCCGATCAGGCCGCGACGGAACAGCAGCACGCAGACCATGAACACAACGCCGGTGATGATCGTCACCGGAAAGTCCGAGGTGGCCAGATAGTTCTGCAGCGTGACCACCAGCCCCGCGCCGACCACCGGGCCGATCAGCGTGCCGATGCCGCCCAGCAGCGTCATCAGGATCACCTCGCCCGACATCTGCCAGGCGACATCGGTGAGCGTGGCGAACTGGAAGACCAGCGCCTTGGTGCCGCCGGCCAGCCCCGCCAGCGCCGCCGACATCACGAAGGCACCCAGCTTGTAGCCGGCCACCGAATAGCCCAGCGAGACCGCCCGCGCCTCGTTCTCGCGGATCGACTTCAGGATCATCCCGAAGGGCGAATTCACGAAGCGCCACACGATGCCGACGCCCAGCAGGAACACCGCCAGCACGAAGAAATACATGTTGGTCTGCGACGACAGGTCGATCACCCCGAAGAGATGGCCGCGCGGCACGCCCTGCAAGCCGTCCTCGCCGTGGGTGAATGGCGCCTGAAGGCAGAAGAAGAAGAACATCTGGCTGAGGGCCAAGGTGATCATCGCGAAGTAGATGCCGGTGCGGCGGATCGCGATCAGGCCCATGACCAGCCCCAGCGCCGCGGCGAAGGCCACGCCCAGCAGGATGCCGACTTCCGGGGTGACGCCCCATTCCTTGACCGCATGGGCCGAGACATAGGCGGCGCCCCCGAAGAAGGCCGCATGGCCGAAGCTCAGGAACCCGGTGTAGCCCAGAAGCAGGTTGAAGGCCGAGGCGAAGAGCGCGAAGCACAGCAGCTTCATCAGGAAGATCGGATAGAACAGGAACGGCGCGACCATCAGGAAGGCGAGGATCGCCACCAGCGCCGCGGCGCGGATGGTGGCGGCCTGCGGCAGCGTGGGTTCAGCGGGCGCGGCGTGGCTTTCGGATTTCGCGCTCATCTCACGCCTCCTTGCCGAAGAGGCCCGCGGGCCGCAGGATCAGCACCACCGCCATGATGACGAAGATCACGATGTTCGAGGCCTCGGGGTAGAAGACCTTGGTCAGGCCCTCGGCGATGCCCAGGAGATAGCCGGTGACGATCGCCCCCATGATCGAGCCCATGCCGCCCACCACCACCACCGCGAAGACGATGATGATCAGGTTCGAGCCCATCAGCGGCGAGACCTGGTAGACCGGCGCCGCCAGCACCCCCGCGAAGGCCGCAAGCCCCGCGCCAAGCGCATAGGTCCCGGTGAGCAGCAGGGGCACGTTGACGCCGAAACTTTGCACCAGGATCGGATTCTCGGTCGCGGCGCGCAGATAGGCGCCGAGCTTGGTCTTCTCGATCAGGAACCAGACGGCCAGGCAGACGACGAGCGAGGCGATCACCACCCAGCCGCGGTAGATCGGCAGGAACATGAAGCCGAGGTTCACCGCCCCCGCCAGTTCCTTCGGCGGCGAATAGGGCTGGCCCGAGGCGCCGAAGTAGTAGCGGAAGATCCCCTCGACCGTCAGCGCGAGGCCGAAGGTGAAGAGAAGCCCGTAGAGCGGGTCTAGGTCGTAAAGGCGGCGCAGCATCGTGCGCTCGACCACCGCCGACAGCAGCCCGACGATCACCGGGGCAAGGATCACCGCCCACCAGTAGCCGACGCCGCCCATCTTCAGCAGCAGAAGTGCTGCGAAGGCGCCGACCATGTATTGCGCGCCATGCGCGAAGTTGATGACGCGCAGAAGGCCGAAGATCACCGCTAGGCCCAGCGACAGCAGCGCGTAGAACGAGCCGTTGATCAGCCCGACCAGCAACTGGCCCATCAGCGCGACCATCGGGATGCCGAAGATCATGGTCATCTCAGACCCCCAGTTCTCGGTTGAGCATCTCCATCCGGTCCGGCAGCTGGGCCACCGGGAACTCGGCGGTCATGCGGCCATGGTCCATCAGGTAGAAACGGTCGGCGACGCGGGCGGCGAAGCGGAAGTTCTGCTCGACCAGCACCACGGTCATGCCGCGTTTCTTCAGTTCCGCCAGCACCTCGCCGATGCGCTGGATGATCACCGGGGCAAGGCCCTCGGTCGGCTCGTCCAGCAGCAGGCAGCGCGCGCCGGTGCGCAGGATCCGCGCCATGGCCAGCATCTGCTGCTCGCCCCCCGACAGCTTGGTGCCCTGCGAATTGCGGCGTTCCGCAAGGTTCGGAAACAGGTCGTAGATCTCGGCCACCGACATGCCGCCCTCGGCGACCTTCGGCGGCAGCATCAGATTTTCTTCGACCGACAGAGACGAGAAGATGCCGCGTTCCTCGGGCACGAAGCCCAGCCCCGCGCGGGCCGAGCGGTGCAGCGGCAGGCCGATCATGCTCTGCCCTGCAAAGCGGATCGTGCCCTCGCGGCGCTTCAGGATGCCCATGATCGCGCGCAGGGTCGTGGTCTTGCCCATGCCGTTGCGGCCGAGGATGCAGATCGTCTCGCCCTCGTTCACCTGCAGGTCGACCCCGTGCAGCACGTGGCTTTCGCCGTACCAGCCGTGCAGGCCCTCGACCGACAGGAGCGCGGTGGTGGTCATGTCCCTCATGCCTCGCTTCCCATGTAGGCGGTGCGCACCTGCGGATCGTTCGACACGGTGGCATAGTCGCCGCGGGCCAGGATCTCGCCCCGCTGCAGCACCGTGACCTCGTGCGCGATGTCCGAGACGACGTGCAGGTTGTGCTCGACCATCAGCACCGCGCGGGTGGTGGCGACGTCGCGGATGATGTCGGCGACCATCGCCACGTCCTCCTGCCCCATGCCCGCCATCGGTTCGTCCAGCAGCAGCACGTCGGGCTCGAGCGCGAGCGTCGTCGCGATCTCCAGCACGCGCTTGCGGCCATAGCTCAGATCCGCGGCGCGGGTGTCGCGATAGCGTTTCAGGCCCAGTTGCGCGATCAGCGCATCGGCCCGCGGGTTCAGCCGGTCCAGCGCCGACAGCGGGCGCCAGAACTGCGTGGCCAGCCCCGACGGCCGTTGCAGTGCGACCCGGACGTTTTCCAGCACCGTCAGATGCGGGAACACGGCCGAGATCTGGAAGCTGCGGACCAGCCCCATCCGCGCCACCTTGTCGGGGCGCATCCGGGTGATGTCCTCGCCCTTCAGCGTGATCGTGCCGCGGCTGGGCTGCAGGAACTTGGTGAGCAGGTTGAAGACGGTGGTCTTGCCCGCCCCGTTCGGCCCGATCAGCGCGTGGATCCGGGCATGGGCCACGTCGAGATCGACGCCATTCACGGCGGTGAAGCCGGCGAAATCCTTGCCGAGGCCGCGGGCGGACAACACCACCCGCGGCTCGGCCGAGCCATGGCCCAGATCCAGCATCCGCGCGCCTTACTGGCTGACCAGCGGACAGCCGGACTTGGCCGGGTCCATGAAGGCCTGGTCGCCCGGGATCGTCGCGAGGACGTCGTAATAGTCGTAGTCCTCCTTGCTGTCGGCCGGCTTCTTCACCCGCATCAGGTAGACGTCCTTGATCAGGCGGCCGTTGGCGCCGACATGGGCGTCTTCCGCGAAGACGTCCTTCACCGGCAGCTCGTGCAGCTTGGCGGCGACGGCATCGGAGTCGTCGGTGCCCGCGGCCTCGACCGCCTTCAGGTAGGACAGCACCGCCGAATAGGTTCCGGCATGGATCATGTTCGGCATCGCCCCGGTCCGCTCCTTGAAGCGGCGGCCGAACTCGGCGGTCTCGGGCGTGCGGTTCCAGTAGAAGCTTTCGGTCAGGGTCAGGCCCTGCGCGGCTTCGAGCCCGATGCCATGCACCTCGGCCAGCGTGAACAGCAGCGCGGCAAGGCTCTGCCCGCCCTGGGTGATGCCGAACTCGGCGGCCTGCTTGATCGCGTTCTGGGTGTCCATGCCGGCGTTCGCGAGGCCGACGACCTTGGCGCCCGAGGCCTGGGCCTGCAGCAGGAAGGACGAGAAGTCGGTGGTCGCCAGCGGGTGGCGGACCGAGCCGACCACGGTGCCACCGTTCTCTTTCACGACATTGCCGGTGTTCTCTTCCAGCGAATAGCCGAAGGCGTAGTCGGCGGTCAGGAAGTACCAGCTGTCACCGCCTTCCTTCACCAGCGCGCCACCGGTCCCGACGGCGAGGGCATGGGTGTCATAGGCCCAGTGGAAGCCGTAGGGCGAGCATTGCTTGCCGGTCAGTTCCGTGGTCGCGGCGCCGGTGTTGATGGTGATCTTCTTGGCGTCCTTCGACAGCGCCTGCACGGCAAGGCCGACCGAGGACGAGGTCAGCTCCATGATCGTGTCGACCTGCTCGGTATCGTACCACTGGCGCGCGATGTTCGAGGCGATGTCGGCCTTGTTCTGGTGGTCGGCGGTCACGACCTCGACCGGCTGGCCCAGCACCGTGCCGCCGAAATCCTCGACCGCCATCTTCGCGGCCTCGTAGGAATACTTGCCGCCGAAGTCGGCATAGACCCCGGACTGGTCATTCAGGATGCCGATCTTCACCTTGCCATCGCTCAGATCGGCCAGCGCGGGCGTCGCCAGCGCCGCCAGCGCGGTCGCGGACATCAGGAACTTGCGCATGAAATCCTCCCTCCCCGACGGCCGCGCGGGCATGCGGAACCGACCCGGAAAATTCCGGGCGCGCGCCGTCTGTTGTTCAAAAACGTCCAGACGGGCTCCTCTTCCCGCCGAGATGACAGAACGATCACCGGATTCCCGCTTTGACACAACCCGGTCCGTAACGTTATTTCGCGGCCAGATCTGAACGATTTTGAACAGGACGTGTGAGGAAACGGTGCGGCTGGACTGGGACGACCTGCAGTATTTCCTGGCACTGGCCCGCACCGGGCAGCTCAGCCGCGCCGCGCGCCAGCTGCGCACCAGCCATGTGACCGTCTCGCGACGTGTCGACCGGCTGGAAGCGGCGCTGTCGCTGCGGCTCTTCGAGCGCAACCCCCGCGGCTACGCGCTGACGGCCCATGGCCGACGGCTGGTCGCGACCGCCGAGCGGATGGAGGTCGAGGCGGAACGCATGCAGGCCGAGCTGTCGGGCACCGCGACCGGCACCCGCGGCGTGCTGCGGCTGGCCGCGCCCGAGGGATTCGCGAGCCTTTTCTGCAACCGGCTGCTGCCCGCCTTCGGGCGGCGTTTTCCGAACATCCTGCTGGAACTCATCACCCTGCCGCAGGTGATGTCGCTGTCGCGGCGCGAGGCGGATCTGACGGTGACGCTCGATCCGCCGAAGGCCACGCCCTATGTCTCGGAGAAGATCAGCGACTACACGCTGCAGGTCTATGGCACGCGGGGCTATCTCGACAGCCACCCGCCGGTGACGGGCCGCGCCGACCTGCCGTCGCACCGCTTCATCGGCTATATCGAAGAGCTGATCTTCGCACCCGGGCTCGACTATCTGGGCGAGCTGCATTCGGGCCTGCGGGCCGAGGTGAAAAGCTCGTCGATCTTCAACCAGCTGGCGGCGACGCGGCTGGGCGAAGGGCTTTGCGTGCTGCCGCATTTCATCGCCGCGCGGCACCCGGAACTGGTGGCGGTCCTGCCGGAAGAGCTGGAGATCCGCCGCAGCTACTGGATGACCTGCCACCGCGACGTGCGCCCGATCCCGCGCGAGCGGGCGGTGATGGACTGGATCACCGCCGAGATCCGCGCGCTGGCGCCCGGGCATCTGCTGCCCGAGCGCTGAGGCCTACGCCGGGCGCAGGTCGAACACCCCGCGCAGCTCGCCCGTCGCGCCGTCGCCCAGCCCCATGTCCGTCACCCGCGGGCCGGGGTTGCAGGCAAGGCTCGCCCCGGTCAGCGCCTTGAAGCTGCGGAGCGGCGGCAGCCAGTCGGCGACCTCTGCCGCGGCATCGCGCAGCCGGGCCAGCGCCAGCGCGGTCTCGGTCGCGGGCTCGTCCGACAGCAGGCCGCAGACCGGCAGCGGCAGCAGCGCCGTCACCTTGGCCCCGCGCGCCACCGCCATGCCACCGCCGCAGCCGATCAGCGCATTGGCCGCGGCCGCCATGTCGGCGGGGTCGCGGCCGAAGACGCAAAGGTTGTGACTGTCATGGGCGATGGTAGTGGCGATCGCCCCGGTCCAGCTGCCCCAGTCGTCCAGCACGCCAAGGCTCGGGCGGGCATCGCGGCGGCCGTGGCGGTGGATCACCGCCATGATCAGCTTGTCCTCGGGCAGGTCCAGCAGCCCCTCGCGCACCGCCACCTCGAGCCGGCGCCACTCGGTGAAGCGCGGGCGGAAGACGGTGTTGATCTCGACCCGTTCGACCGTGGCATCGGGCGCGCGCAGCAGGAAATCCTCGGGCGACAGCGGCGCAAGCTTCACCGTGTCGGTGAAGGCCGCGGCGGGCTGGCCGGGCTCGCCGCCCAGCAGGTGACCGCTGCGCGCGACCTCGCGGCCCGAGACGAAGACATGCTCGACCGCGAACCGCTCGAAATCGCCCAGCACGATCAGGTCGGCGCGGCGCCCGGGCGCGACGCGGCCCAGATCCTCGCGCCCCAGCCGCATCGCCGCATTCAGCGTCGCGGCCCGGATCGCGTCGACCGGCGGCAGACCGTAGCGGACCAGACGGCGGATCACGTCGATCATCCCGCCCTCGGTCACCAGATCGTCCGGGAAGACGTCATCGGTGCACAGCGTCAGCGTCTGCGGCATGTGCGGCAGGCCCGAGATCGCCGCGACCGCGCCCGGCAGGACATAGTCGTGCGAGCCGCGCAGCTCGATCGTGAAACCCGCGCGCAGCTTTTCCAGCAGGTCCTCGCCAGAGGTGATCTCGTGGTCCGAGCCGATGCCCGCGGCGGCGAAGCCCTGCACCTCTGCCCCTTCCAGCCCGCGTCCGTGGCCGCAGACCAGCTTGCCCGAGGCCAGCCCCGCATCGACGATGCCGCGCATCTTTTCGGACCGGTTCAGCACGCCGCGCATGTCCATGACCTCGGCCACGCCGTGGATGCCGTCCCAGGCTAGCATCTCGGCCATCTCGGGGGCGTTGAACTCGGCCCCCGCGGTCTCGATCCCCGGGGCGGAAGGAACGCAGGAGGGCGCAAGGGTCAGAACGCGCAGCGGCAGGTCCTTCGCGGCCGCGATCGCCCATTCCACGCCCGGCAGGCCCGCGACATTGCCCACCTCGTGCGGGTCCCAGACCACGGTCGTCGTGCCCTGCGGCACCACCACCTCGGCATAGCGGCGCGGCGTGGTCATCGAGCTTTCGATGTGCATGTGCATGTCGATCAGCCCCGGCGCGACCAGCGCGCCCTCGAGCGCGATCACCTGCCCCGCGTCCGAGCGGCTGCCGCGCGGATGGACCGAGGCGATCAGCGGGCCGACAAGGCCCACGTCGGCCTCGCGGATCTCGCTGGTGGCGGTGTCGATGACCCGCCCGCCGGTCAGCAGCACGTCGAAGGGCGCGCGGCCCAGTGCGGCGGCGACGGCGCGGTCGCGCAGCTCGGGCGCGTTCAGGTCCTGCGGTTCTGCCATGATCTTCATCCTTGGGCGGCGCGGATCAGCGCCTCGGTCATCAGCGCGCGGATGCGCGGCGCGTCGGCCCCGGTCGAAACCAGCGCATTCGGGGCGGCCTTGCGCGCGCGCCATTCGACAAGGGTCATGCCGCGGGTGAGGCTGCCCTTCAGCTCCATGTCCAGCCGCGCAGGGGTGAAGGTCACCGAACCCGGGGCCGCCAGAACCGCCGCCGCGACAGGGTCGTAAAGCGCCATCGGCCGCTGGCCATCGTCGGCGATGCGCACATAGCCTTCCAGCAGATCGGCAAGGATCGCGGCCCGCTCGCCCGGGATCGCGCGCAGGGGCGTGACGTCGTCGAGCGTCACCGTGACCTGCCGGCAGCAGACCAGATCGACCATCTCGACCTCGACCCCGGCGGCGATCAGCAGCGCCAGCGCCTCGGGATCGACGGCGGCGTTGAACTCGGCCGCGGTGGTGTGATTGCCCGCCCCCGCCGAGCCGCCCATCCACACCAGCCGCAGCCCGGCATGATCGGGGCGCGCCTCGATCGCGCGGGCAAGGTTGGTCAGCGGGCCCAGCGCCAGAACCTCTTGCCCGCCGGCGTCGAGGAAGGCGATCAGCGCCTCGACCCCGCCGGATTCCGCGCGCGTCGTCGGCTCGGGCAGCTTGCGCCCGGTGCCGGGCATCCCATCGGCGCCCAGCACGTAATCGGCCGTCACCAGCTCGCCCGACAGCGGCACCGCGGCGCCGGTGTGGATCGGCATCGTCCAGCCGAAGCACTCGGCGGCGGCGCAGGCGTTGCGGGCGACCTGCGGCAGGGGCGTGTTGCCCGCGACCAGCGACAGGCCCGCGACCTCGCGATGCGCCAGCACCATCAGGATCGCGGCGAGGTCGTCGAAGCCCATGTCGGTGTCGATCCAGACCGGGCCGAGGTCGGTCACGAAATCGAGGTCAGTCACGATGCAGCACCACCGCGCCAGCTTGCGGCAGGTCGAAGGCGATCTCGGCCCCGATGGCGTGGCGCGGATCGGCGGCCGGCGCCTCGGCCTTGATGTCGCCAAGCGGCGTCGCCAGCAGGTATTCGACCACCTGCCCCAGATAGCTGGCCCCGGCGACGGTGCCGCGATGCGCGCCGGTTCCCAGCCGCACCGCGTTCGGCCGCCAGGCCAGCCCCTTCGCCGTGCCGGTGTCGAAGCCCGGGGCGGCCACGCCCTTCAGCTTGCCGTCCTTCAGCGCGAAGCAGTTTTCGAAGCCGATGAAATTCGCCACGAAGGCCGAGACGGGACGCTCGTAGATCTCTTCCGGCGTTCCCGCCTGCTCGATCCTCCCCTCGCGCATGACGATGATCCGGTCGGCCAGCGCCAGCGCCTCGGCCTGGTCATGGGTGACGTAGATCATCGCGATGCCCAGCTCGCGTTGCAGCCGCGACAGTTCCGAGCGCATTTCCAGCCGCAGCCGGGCGTCGAGGTTCGACAGCGGCTCGTCCAGCAGCAAGAGCTTCGGCTCGACCACGATCGAGCGCGCCAGCGCCACCCGCTGCTGCTGGCCGCCCGACAGCGCCTTGGGCTGGCGGTCGGCCAGATGCGACAGCCCGACCGAGGCCAGCGCCGCATCGACCCGCGCCTTCACCTGCTGGGCCGGCACCTTGGCCAGCCGCAGCCCGAAGGCCACGTTCTCGAACACCGTCAGATGCGGGAAGAGCGCGTAGGACTGGAAGACCAGCCCCACCCCGCGCTTGTTGGCAGGCACCCGCGTCACGTCGCGCCCGTCCAGCACGATCCGGCCCGAAACCGGCGTCATCAACCCGGCGATGGCGCGCATGGTGGTGGTCTTGCCGCAGCCCGAGGGGCCAAGCAGCGCCACTAGCTCGCCCGGCTTCATCGCGAAGTCGAGGCTGTCGACGGCGATGGTGGCGCCATAGCCGAGGGTGAGTTTGTCGAGGGTCAGAAAGTCAGACATAGCGGGACAGCCCCAGCAGTTTCTCGGCCACCATCACGACGCCCAGCGACATCAGGGCCAGCAGGCCCGACAGCGCGGCGACCGAGGGGTCGTAGTTGAATTCCATGTAGAACATCATGTCGATCGGCAGGGTGGTGACGCCCGGCCCGGTCAGGAACAGCGACACCGGCACCTGATTGAACGAGGTGATGAAGCCGATGATGAAGGCAGCCATGATGCCGGCGCGGATGTTGGGCAGCACGACCTTGAAGAAGGCCTGCAGACGGCTCGCGCCCAGCATCACCGCCGCCTCCTCGATATCGGGGCGCAGGTTCACGAGGCTGCCCGACACGACGCGGACCGCGTAGGGGATCAGCAGCGCGGTATGGCCAATGACGAGCGCGACCGGCACCGGGATGCCGAGCGGGATCACCAGATGACGCAAGAGCGCGAGGCCGACGATGATCCCCGGCACCACGATCGGCGCGGTGACGATGTTGCGCACCACCTCGGCCCCGGGCGGATTGTAGCGTTCCAGCGCATAGGCCGCCGGGATGCCCAGAGCCAGCGCCACCGCGGTCGAGCCCAGCGCCAGCGTGATCGACAGCCAGAAGGCCGCGCGGAAGCTGTCGACGGTGAAGACCTTCGCGACCCAGCGCAGGGACAGGCCCTCGGGCGGGAAGGCCAGCGTCTCGCCGCCCGAGAGGCCGGCGATGCAGATGATGACGAAGGGACCGATCAGGAAGACCAGCACCAGCGCCAGAAGCAGATGACCCGCGCTGCGCATCACTTCGCCTCCGCCTTGCTGCGCCGGACCGAGGCCAGCCGTTTCAGAAGCACGTTGGTTGCGACCGACATGACGATGAGGATGACGGCGATCACCGCCGCGGAGGCGAAGTCATTGGCGACCGAGACCCGCTGGTAAAGCAGCGTTTCAAGCATCAGCACCTTCGAGCCGCCGAGGATCGCGGGGGTGACGTAAGCGGTCAGCGAGCCCACGAAGACCAGCGTGCCGCCGACGACGAGGCCTTCCTTGGTCAGGGGCAGCACCACCTTGAAGAAGACTGCAGGCCAGCTTGCCCCCAGCACGCGCGCGGCCGGGATCACGTCGCGCGGCAGGTTCTCCAGCGACGAGATCAGCGGCAGCACCATCAGCGGGAAGAACAGCTGGATCAGCCCGATGAAGACCGCGGTTTCGGTGAACAGCAGCCGCAGCGGGCTGTCGATCAGGCCGATGTCGGTCAGGAACACGTTCACGAAGCCGGTGCGCCCGAGGATCACCAGCCAGGCATAGGTCCGCGCCACCGGCGAGATCATCAGCGGCAGCACCAGCAGCGCCACCAGCCGCCCCTTCGACTTCGGCCCCGCCTCGACCACCGCCATCGCCACGCCATAGCCGACGACCGCCGAGACGGCGGTGACGATCAGCCCCAGCCGGAAGGTGCGCAGGAACACCTCGCGGTTCAGCGGCTGGGCGAAGAACTCGAGGTAGTGGCCCAGCGTCCAGCCGCCCTCGGCGCGGAAGGCGCCCGACAGCAGGATCAGGACCGGCACGATGAAGCCCAGCGCGACGAAGATGGTCGCGGGGGCAAGAAGAAGAAGGCCGAGACGGCGGTTCTGGAACATCGGAACTCCGGGTGGGGCGGCGGCGCACCGCCGCCCGCAAGGGTTGGTTACTGGGCGACCTTGGCGTTCCAGCCGGCCAGCCAGGCCTCGCGGTTGGTCAGCTGCTGCTCGGCCGGCAGGAAGTGGATCGCGGCGGCGGTGTCGGCGCCGTAGGTCAGGCCCTCGGCGATCACGTCATCGACCTTGACCGAGGTGTTCACCGGGCTGTCCACCAGCCCCTCGGCCAGCTTCTGCTGCACCTCGGCCGACAGCCAGTAGTCGATGAACTCCTGCGCCAGTGCCGGGTCCTTGGCGCCCTTGACCATCGCCAGCACGTTCATGCCGCCGGTCTGGCCTTCCTTGGGCTTGGCCCATTCCACCGGCAGGCCGAGCTTGGCGATGTTGGCCCAGCCGAACCGGCCGACGACGGCGGCCATGATCTCTTCCTGCTGCAGCAGCTGCGGGATCTGCGAGCCGCGCTCGTAGAAGGTGACGATGTCGCCCTTGTGCTCGGCCACCAGGTCGATGGCGTCGGCGAAGTCCGGGTCGTCCTTGCCCAGCGCCTTTTCCAGCATGAACAGCGTGATCGGCCCCTGCGTGGTGGTGATGTTCGGCAGCGCGACCTGCCCCGCCAGTTCCGGCTTGAAGAGGTCGAGCCAGCTTTCGATCTTCACCACGTCAGAGCGGTAGACGATCGAGGTGCCGTAGAAGGTGTAGCCCACTGCCATGTTGTCGCCGACCGGGTCCTTGGCGAAGTCGTAGATCTGGCCCAGGCTCGGGATCGCCGCCGGGTCGAGCGGGGCGAGAAGGCCCTTCTTCGCCGCATCGAGCGCATTCGCGTCCGAGAAGGCGATCACGTCCACGACCGGCGCCGCGGCATTCGCCTCGAGCTTGGCCAGACGCTCCGAGCTGTTGCCGGTCTCGATCACCAGCTTGCAGCCGCATTTCGCCTCGAAGGGCTTGTAGAGCGCCACGTCATAGGCGTCCTGAGCGATCCCGTAGACCGAGATCGTCAGGGTCTTGTCCTGCGCGAGGGCGGGGCTGGCGGCGGCAAGGGCCAGAAGGCTGGCGGCAAGCGAGAGGCGGGTCATGGGCGATCCTTTGTTGAGGAAGGGGGCGGGCAGGTCGAGGCCCGGACGACAAGCGCGACCGGGGTAAGGCGGGGGCCCTGCGCCTCGCCCGTCACCACGTCGAGCGCGTGCTCGGCGATGGCGGCAAGGTCCTGGCGCACGGTGGTCAGGGCGGGGCTGACGATGCGGCCCCAGATCACGTCGTCGAAGCCGGTGACCGAGACATCCTCGGGCACCCGCAGGCCGCGCTCGGCCAGGCCCGAGATCACGCCAACGCCCAGCGCATCATAAGCCGCGCAGATCGCGGTCGCGCCCTCGGGCTGCCATTGCGCGGCAAAGGCGCGGGCGCTGTCGAGATCGGGGGCGATGCGGCTGATCCGGGTCTGCACGCCGGCCTCGGCGAAGACTTCGAGCATCCCCGCGCCGCGCTCGTCCGAGACGTTCGACTGCAGGCTGGCCAGCAGCAGCTCGACATGGCGGTGGCCCAGCGCCACGAGGTGGCGCGCGACCAGCCGCCCGCCTTCGCGGTGGTCGGACGAGGCGGTGTTCAGCGGATTGGCGGCGGCGTCGATCACCGCCACCGGCACCGGCAGGGTCGCAGGGTCGAACCGGCCGCCGCGCAGCGGGATCAAGATCAGCGCATCGGCGCCACGGGCGGCGAAATCGCGCAGCTGCTCGTCCTGCGTCTGGGCAGAACCCATGCTGTCGCCGATCAGCAGCGCAAGCCCGCGGGCCTTGGCGGCGCGTTCGAAGGCCTGCACGAAGACCCCGAACAGAGGCATCGTGAAATCCGGCACCACCAGCCCGATGATCGTCGAGCGGCCCAGCCGCAGCGCCCGGCCGGCATGCGAGGGCACGAAGTTCAGCTCTGCCGCCATCTGCCGCACCCGCTCGGCCATCGCGGCCGAGACGCGGCCCCGCCCGCCCAGCGCATTGGCCACGGTGACCCGCGACACGCCCAGCGCATCGGCGATCTGCTGCATGGAAACGGGACGATCCGACATGATTTCTCGTGAAAGCAACGTTGCTTTTTCGTGAAACCAAAGCAGGCACCGCGTCAAGTCCCGTCTTGCCTCACGCGTCCTGCAACGTCGCATTGCCCAAATCATGGGCAGGTGCTGTCGCGATCGCCTGACAGGCGGGCATCCGGACGCGCCTCCGCGGCCCGGCGGGGCGCGGGGCCGAGTCGGCAGGCGGAAGCACCGGCGAACGGGTGGCGGTCGGCGGGGGGATGTGCTCTTGATCCGGCCTGTCGCGCCACCGCGACGACCGACCGAAGCCCCTCGCCTGAACGGACCGCGCCCATGCCCGATGCCAGACCCGCCGGGAAGACCACCCCCTTCTGGTGGGAGGAGGCACCCCCCGCCCCCCTGCCCGCCCAGCCCCTCGCCCGCACGGCCGATGTCGTGATCGTCGGCGCGGGCTACACCGGGCTGACCGCGGGGATGACGCTGGCCCGGGCCGGGCGCGCGGTGACCATCCTCGACAAGATGCTGCCCGGCGAGGGCGCCTCGACCCGCAATGGCGGCATCACCAGCGGCAACATCCGTCCCGGCTTCGACGAGCTGACCCGCAAGTACGGCGAGACGCGCGCGCTGGCGATCGAGGCCGAGGGCAAGGAGGCCCGCGCCTTCACCTACGACTTCATCCGCAGCGAGGGCATCGACTGCGACCTGCAGATGACCGGCCGCTTCTCGGGCGTGATCGGTCGCGCGCAATACGAGGCCGGCGCCCGCAGCGCCGAGAAGCTGGCGAAGTCGCTGGGCATCGAATCCTACGCGGTGCCGCAGGCCGAACAGCGCGCCTATATCGGCAGCGACTTCTACCGCGGCGGCTCGGTCCGGATGGACATCGGCGGCCTGCACCCGGCGAAATACCACGCCGGCATCCTGCGGCTGGCGCTGGCCGCGGGCGTCAGCCTGCACTCCGGCACCGCCGTCACCTCGGTCGCGCGCGACGGCGCGGGGTTCACGGTCACCACCTCTGCCGGCACGATCTCGGCCCGGCAGGTGCTGGTCTGCACCAATGGCCATACCGACGGTTCTGACCCCTGGCTGCGCCGCCGGCTGGTCCCGATCCGCAGCCGCATCATCGTGACCGAGCCGCTGCCCCCCGAGCTCATGCAGAGCCTGATGCCGCGCAGGATGATGTACAGCGAGGGCATGATCCTCGGCTGCTACTACCGGCCGACGCCGGACGGCACCCGGATCCTGCTGGGCGGGCGCGATGCCTCGCAGTCGGGCGACGCGCAGTGGCCGATCGAGATGCTGCGCCAGAACATGCTGCGCATCTTCCCCGAACTGGCCGGCACCGGGCTCAGCCACACCTGGTTCGGCAATGTCGCGATGAACCGCGACATGATGCCCCGGATCTTCGAGCATGACGGCATCACCTATGCCACCGGCTTCTGCGGGTCGGGCGTGGTCTGGGCGCCCTGGTTCGGCACCCGCGCCGCGCAGCGCCTGATGGGCGACACGGCACAGCGCTCGGCCTTCGACTTCCGGCCGCCGGCCTTCATCCCCTTCTACGCCGGCAAACCGTATTTCATGCCGCCCCTGATCTCGCTCTACCGGGTGCAGGACCGCCTCGCGCTGGCGCGCGCCCAACGCTGATCCCTCCCCTCACGAGCCTGACAATGACCTTCCTGATCCAGTCGCTTCCCGAACGCGTCGAGACCTTCCGCCGCCACTTCGCCGCAGACCTCCCCGAAGTCGCCTTCGCCACCGACCCCGATGCGGTCGACCCCGCCGATGTCCGCTACCTGATGGCCTGGACGTTCCCCGAGGATCTGGCGACGCGCTATCCGAACCTGGAACTGGTGTTCTCGACCGGGGCCGGGATCGACCAGGTGGTAAAGGCGCCGCTGCCGCCGAAGGCACGGCTGGTGCGGATGGTCGAGGCCGGCATCACTTCGCTGATCCGCGAATACGCCGTGATGGCGGTGATGGCGCTGCACCGCGACCTGCCGGGCTACATCGCGCAGCAGCGCAGCGGCACCTGGCAGGCGCTGTCCTTCACCTATGCCGACGAGCGCCGGATCGGGGTGCTGGGTCTGGGCGAGCTGGGGCAGGCGGTGCTCGACGCGCTGCGCCCCTTCGGTTTCCCGCTGTCGGGCTGGAGCCGCAGCCCCAAGGACATCCCCGGCGTCGCCTGCCACCACGGGCCCGAGGGGCTCGATGCCGTGCTGGCGGCCTCCGACATCCTGATCTGCCTGCTGCCGCTGACCGACGAGACCCGCGGCATCCTGAACGCCGCGCTGTTCGCAAAGCTGCCGCGCGGCGCGGGGCTCATCCACATGGGGCGGGGCGGGCATTCCGACCAGGAGGCGATCTTGGCCGCGCTCGACGAAGGTCAGCTGGGCGGCGTGGTGATCGACGTGACCGAGCCCGAGCCGCTGCCGGCCGACCACCCGCTCTGGCGGCATCCGCGGGTGATCCTGACGCCGCATGTCGGCGCACGCTCGCGGGCCGAAAGCGGGGCGGTCGCGACCGTGGCGAACATCCGCCGGCATCTGGCCGGCGAGGATCCGCAGGGGCTGGTCGACCCGGCGCGCGGCTACTGAGGCCGGGCGCGCGGCGGGTTCAGCCGTCGCAGCCCGCGATCTCGACCGCGCGGCCCGGGCTCAGCACGGTGATGCGCAGCCGCGAGCGGTCCAGCATCACCGGTCCCGGGGTCGAGGGCACGAGATCGGACGAGGCGACCAGCCGGTCGCCCTGCCGCTCGGTCTCGCTGTCCGAAACCCACAGCGTCGGGTCCGAGGGCTCGAAGACCGCGATCTCGGCCGCGCCGGCCCCGCCGGGGCCCGCCAGCTGCGCGGTGCCGCGCGGCGCGGGCAGGGTCAGGGTCGCGGTGACCCGCAGCCCGTCGGCGGTCGGCGCCACCGTGCAGGACACGCGCGAGACGCCGGCATCGGCGCCGCGCAACGGCTGATGGCTCAGCGCGGCGCGGATCGCCGGGTCGGGCGCGCCCTCGCCCGTCAGGTCCAGCGCGGTGCGCAGGCTGACCGGCACGCAGATGTCGCGGCAGACCCCGATGTCGATTCCGGCGTTCAGATGGACAGGCTGCGAGGGGTCCTTGGGCGTGATCTCGATCGGCAGCACCAGCGCGTGCTTGTAGCCGATCGAGCGCATGCCGTTCAGCTCGAACACCTCGGGCACCGGCCAGCGGATCGACACCGACCCAAGGTTCTGCGACCCCGACCAGTTGAACTCGGGCGGGATGCCCGCATCGCCCGGCGACCGCCAGTAGGTCTTCCAGCCGTCGGCCAGTTCAAGCTTCAGCGCGGTCATCCGCGTGCCGCTGGCGGTCTGCCAGCCGGGCAGCAGGCTGGCCTGCACCATGTCGGACACTTGCGGGCCGGCCAGCGCCGGCATCGCCGTGGCCCCCGACAGGACGGCACCCGCCGACAGCATGACGGCGGACACCAGCCGGCGAAGGGCGGGCAGCGGGCGGGAGATGGGGGGCCAGGCGATCATGCGGCGCAAGTTCGCGCAGCGGGGCGCGCAGCGGAAGTCACATCTGCGCCAGTTCCCGCGAAGCGTTGCACCGGCGACACCGGCTTGAACTTGACGGCAGGGATCGACGTGCAAAGGTCATGGTCATGGACCGCGATCTCGATCTGACCGGAAAGCTGCTCGTCGCAATGCCGGGCATGGGCGACCCCCGCTTCGAGCGGAGCGTCATCTTCCTTTGCGTCCACTCGCCCGAGGGGGCGATGGGGCTGATCGTCAACAAGCCTGCGCGCGAGATCAGCTTTCCGCAGCTGCTCGACCAGCTGGGCGTCGAACGCCGCCCGGGCGGGCGCGACATCCGCGTGCATGTCGGCGGACCGGTCGAGCATGGCCGCGGCTTCGTGCTGCATTCGGGCGACTACCCGGGCAGCGAGGCGACGCTGCAGGTCGACGAGCGTTTCGCGATGACCGCGACGATGGACATCCTGACCGCGCTGGCGCAGGGCCACGGGCCGCGGCAGTCGCTGATGGCGCTCGGCTATGCCGGCTGGGGTCCGGGGCAGCTCGAATCCGAGATCCTGCAGAACGGCTGGCTCACGGCAGAGGCCTCGCCCGACCTCGTGTTCAGCGAGGCGGACGGCGCGAAATGGGAAGAGGCGCTGCGCAGCCTCGGCGTCGATCCCTCGGGCCTGTCCTCGACCGCCGGCCGCGCCTGACCCGGACGGCCATTCCTGCGCCGGGGCTGTGCCCCGCCCACCTGCACCACGGACCATCGTCGGCACAGCCCCCAGCAGGATTGGAGATTCCGGGCCACGCGGCGCCGGCACGAGTGACAGCCCGGGCCGCCGCCGTCGCGCAAGCGCTGCACGCGCGAGAACTGCGCGCGCCCCTTTGGATACCGCGGGATCAGCCCGCCGCGACGACCTTCTGCGTCTGCGTGCCCAGCCCGTCGATCCCCAGCCGCATCACGTCGCCCGCGCGCAGGAAGCGCGGCGGCGTCTTGCCCAGCCCCACGCCCGGCGGGGTGCCGGTGGTGATGATGTCGCCCGGTTCCAGCGTCAGGAAGCGGCTGACATAGGTGATGATCTCGGGAACCTTGAAGATCATCGTCTTCGAGCTGCCGTCCTGCATCATCTCGCCCGAGACCTCGCACCACATCCGCAGATCGGCCACGTCGCCCGCCTCGTCCGGCGTCACCAGCCAGGGGCCGACCGGGCCGAAGCCGTCGAAGCCCTTGCCCTTGTCCCAGGTCCCGCCGCGCTCGGCCTGCCATTCGCGTTCCGAGATGTCGTTAACCAGGCAATAGCCCGCGACATGGTCCAGCGCCCGGGCCTCGGGGATATAGCTGCCGCCGGTGCCGATCACGACGCCCAGCTCGACCTCCCAGTCGGTCTTCACCGAGTCGCGCGGCAGGACCACCGTGTCGTCCGGCCCTGCCAGGCACGAGGTCCATTTCGAGAAGACGATCGGCTCTTTCGGCACCGGCGCGCCGGTTTCCGCGGCATGGTCGGCGAAGTTCAGCCCGATGGCGATGAACTTCGGCGGCCGCGCCACGCAGGACCCGAGCCGCAGGCCGGCCTGCGGCGCGCCCTCGACCAGCGGCAGCGTCTCGGGGTCGAGCGCGGCCAGACGGCGCAGGCTGCCGGGCGACAGCGACTCGCCGGCCAGATCCGGGATCACCGCCGACAGGTCGCGCACGCGGCCCGCCGCATCCAGCATCCCGGGCTTCTCGCTGCCCTTGTCCCCGTAGCGCACCAGTTTCATGCCCGTCTCCCTCTGCGGTCCTCGCCCCCACAGGTAGCAAGGCGCGCGACGAGGGTCAAAGCCCGGGGGTCAAAGCCCCGGCGGCAAAGCCCCGGAGCCAGCGCCAAGATCGGACCCCGGCCCTTGATTTGGCGGCCGGCTCTTGTCATCCTGCCGTCATGTCGGTGCTTCCGCCCACACCCTTCCCCGCCGCCCCCGTCCCCGACCGGGTCACCTTCGACCGTGCCGAGCTGTCGGCGCTGCTGTCGCTGTACGGCCGGATGGTCGCCGCCGGCGAATGGCGCGACTACGGGATGAGCTTCCTGCGCGAGGCGGCGGTGTTCTCGGTCTTCCGGCGCACCGCGGAAAACCCGCTTTATGCCATCGAGAAGCGACCGAAGCTGCGCGCCCGGCAGGGAATGTACGCGGTGATCGGCATGGACGGACAGGTGCTGCGCCGCGGGCACGAGCTGCCCACGGTGCTGCGGGTGCTGGAACGCAAGCTGATCCGCCCCGTCGATCCGGATTAAAGCCGCTTCACCGCCAGCAGCGGCCCCTCGCCCGCGGCGTCGATCCGCGCGAGGCACATCTCGATCCCTTCGTGCGTGACCGCGGCGCGGAAGCCGTTCGCGTGGATCAGGCAGGTCTCGTCCACCGCCATCGCGACATGGCCCGGCCAGAAGAACAGGTCGCCCCGCTGCCAGGGCCCGGCCTTGTCGACCTCGTGCCCGACCTCGGCGCGTTGCTGGTCGCTGTCGCCGGGGCAGGGCTGCCCGCAGGCCAGAAGCGCCGCCTGCACGAGGCCCGAACAGTCGATCCCCTCGTGCGAATTGCCACCCCAGAGATAGGGCGCGCCCAGAAACAGCTCGGCCACCGCCACCGGGTCGGTCTCCAGCTGCGCCACCGGCGCGACATGGGCGCGGGGCACATACCAGCCCTCGGCGGTCTGCACGAACTTGCCGCTCTCGCCGGTGACGGTCAGCGTCGCGCCATAGCTCAGCGGACCGACCGCGCGCGATTTCAGCGAGGGTTCGGGGTAGCAATGCGTGGCCCGGCCCGAGATGCGGTGCGTGGGCACCGCATCGGGCCCCAGCGCCGCCTCGGCCAGCCAGCCGCAATAGCCATCCTTGGCCGCCATCACGAAGGCCCAGCCCTGATGCCGCTCGACCACCGTCAGCCGGTCGCCGAACAGCACCTGCCGGTCGCGCGCCCCGCCCGGCGCGGCCAGCAGGTCGGCCAGCGGCGCGGTGACCCGCGCGGGCTCGCCTTCCGTGAAATGCTTCGCCTCGATCTCGCCCTTCAGCGAGGCATGGGCCACCCGCGGCGTGGCGGGGGTGCGGCGGCGGTCGCGCTTGGTCATAGCCCCAGAACCTCCGGAAGGGCCTCGAGCAGCGCGCGCGCCCCCTGCCCCACGCCGCCCTTCGGCCGCGCGGGCTGGGCCGTGGGCTGCCAGCCGTAGATGTCGAAATGCGCATAGCGCGGCGTGTCGGTCACGAAACGGCGCAGGAACAGCGCGGCGGTGATCGCCCCCGCCATCCCGCCCGAGGGCGCATTGTCGAGATCGGCGATCCCGGGCTCGATCAGCGTCTCGTAGGGCTGCCAGAACGGCATCCGCCACAGCGGGTCGCGGGCGGTGGCGGCGCCGCGGGCAATCGCCGCGGCGAAGGCCTCGTCATCGGTGAAGAAGGGCGGGATGTCCGGGCCCAGCGCCACCCGCGCCGCGCCGGTCAGCGTCGCCATCGACACGATCAGGTCGGGCCTGCCCTCGTCGGCCAGCGCCAGCGCGTCGCCCAGCACCAGCCGTCCCTCGGCATCGGTGTTGTTGATCTCGACCGTCAGCCCCTTGCGAGAGGTCAGGATGTCCTGCGGGCGGAAGGCATTGCCCGCGACCGCATTCTCGACCGCAGGGACCAGCAGCCTGAGCCGCACCTTCATCTTCGTGGCCATGATCATCCGCGCGAGCCCGATCGTCGTCGCGGCACCACCCATGTCCTTCTTCATCAGCCCCATGCTCGAGGCGGGCTTCAGGTCGAGCCCGCCGGTGTCGAAGCACACCCCCTTGCCGACCAGCGTCACCGCCGGGCCGCTGTCGCCCCAGGTCATCTCGACCAGCCGCGGCGCGCGGGGCGAGGCGCGGCCCACGGCGTGGATCATCGGGAAGTTCCGCGCCAGCAGCTCGTCGCCGCGGATCGCCGAGGCCTCGGCCCCGAACTCGGCCGCCAGCGCGAAGATCGCGGCCTCGAGCTCGTCCGGCCCCATGTCCGAGGCCGGCGTGTTGATCAGGTCGCGGGTCAGCGCCTCGCTGTCGGCGATGGCGAGGATCCGTGCCGCATCGACACCCGCGGGCGCCTTCAGCCGGGCCGCGGGGGCCTTGCCGGCGCGGTAGCGGGTGAAGCGGTAGCCGGCCAGCAGCCAGCCCAGCGCCGCCTCGGCCAGCGCCTCGGGCGGCAGCCGCTCGTCGCCCGGTTCCAGATGCCAGTCGCCGGCCGGCAGCTCGGCCGCGGCGCGGGCCAGCGCGAAACGGCCGCGTCCCCGCGCCGCCGGCTCGCCAAGACCCGCCACCGCGCCGGCGGGACGGCCGTCCGCGCCCGGCAGCAGGCAGCATTCGCCCGCGCCCGCGGCGAAGCCGGTGGCCTCGATCCATGGGGCGGCGCCCGGCAGGCGGTCCTTCAGCGCGGCAAGCCCGGCGGGGCTGACGAGGTGCAGGGGCAGCGACGGGGCGTCGGGGGCGGAGAAGGCGAAGGGCATGGGTCCTCACGGTCATTGCGTCGGGCGCGGAACGGGGCCCGCGCGCCCCGCCAGCCTAGACCTTTGCCCCCGCCCCGCAAGGCCGACCGCGCGCAGCCGCCGTCGCGGCAAGGGGCCGGGGTGCCCGCATCGATCACGCTTTCCCCCGGCCCATGCCACCCGATCCGCGCCCCCGGCGCGGCATCCGCCAGCAGACCCGAGACCACAGAATCGCGCCCTCCGACCGACCGGGACGGCGCGTCGCGAGTCCAGCGGCCCGAACGCTCCGTCGCGACCCTCGCGGCCAACCCCGGCAGAGCGCCCGTAACGGCAGATCGCCCCGGAACTGCAAGAGCGCGCCGCGCTGTCCGGTCCCAGCAGGGCAACGGCGCGGCGCACTCGGTCTTGCAGCGCGCGGGCACCGGCGACCGAGCCGGCCCGCGCGCGGGCGCGGACAGGCCGCTCATCCCCGGGACGCGCCGCCCAGAATGTCGCCCAGCGCCTGCTCGCCCAGCCGCAGGGTCCGCGCCAACACCGCCAGCGTCGCCGTGCTGTCCCGCCCCGCCGCGCAGAGCGCGAGCGCGCGTCCCGCCCCTGCCAGCGCCGACAGGCCAAGGCCCGCCGCCTCTTCCGCGACGCTCAGCGCCATCGGCACGATGCCGGCCACGCGCCCCGAGGCGACCAGCTCGCGCAGGTCGATCAGCCGCAGCGCGATGATCTCGACCGAGGCGGCGATCCGCCGCTCGGCCTCCAGCTCGCCCAGCACCTCGTACAAGGCCACCATGACCGCGCGGTCGATGCCCGCCGTCTCGCGCCGCGGGACGAGCAGCGTAACGCTGCCAGCCCGCGCCGACGGCTGGGCGGACGCTGCCGCGCCCGTCCGTCCCCCATGTGGTGTCACCCGTCACCCCTTCAGAACAGGCGCCCCCACGCCGAGGCCACCTTGGTCGCAAGACGTCAAGAAACCGTTGCCGCACCGCTGCATTTCCGCTCGAATGCCGCCGAGCGGCGGGCTATGTCGCCCGCGAGGCCCTGGTCGGGACGCCACGCGAGGCCGCAAGACCGAGCCGAGACCGAGTTGGAGACGACATGCAGAACGCCAAACCCCTGCCGAGTTACCTCGTTCATCGCTATCAGGGCTGGAAAGCCACCTCGTTCACCGAAAACCGCGCCTGGTACAAGCGCCTGGCCGACGATGGCCAGCGGCCGCGCGCCATGATCATCTCGTGCTGCGACAGCCGGGTGCATGTCGGCTCGCTGTTCGGGGCGGATTCGGGCGAGTTCTTCATCCACCGCAACATCGCCAACCTCGTGCCGCCCTACGAGCCCGACGGCAACCAGCACGGCACCTCGGCCGCGGTGGAATACGCCACGACGGCCCTGAAGGTCGCGCATGTCATCGTCATGGGCCATTCGGGCTGCGGTGGCGTGCAGGGCTGCCACGACATGTGCTCGGGCCACGCCCCGCAGCTGGAAGAGAAGACCTCGTTCGTCGGGCGCTGGATGGACATCCTGCGCCCCGGCTACGACCGCGTGACCGGCCTTGCCGCCGAGGCGCAGGTCCGCGCGCTCGAGCATCAGGCGGTGATGGTCAGCCTCGAGAACCTGATGACCTTCCCCTTCGTGCGCGAGCGGGTCGAGGCGGGCGAGCTGTCGCTGCACGGCCTCTGGCACCACCTCGGCGAGGGCACGCTGATGCAGTACGACCCGGCCAGCAGCAGCTTCGAAGCCGTCTGACATCTTCCCGAACGGAAGAAGTGTTCAGCCTTCCGCCCGGATTATCGCCCGGGCGGAAGGCGCGTACATCGGTCCTGCAACCCAAGCCGCGCGGGGTGACCCGCCCGCACCGGAGACAGGACCATGATCGATACCCGCACCGCCCCCTATGCCATCTTCGCCCTGCGCCTCGCGCTGGGCGCGCTGTTCCTCGCCCATGCCGGGCTGAAGATCTTCGTCTTCACCCCCGCCGGCACCGCGCAATTCTTCGCCTCGCTCGGCCTGCCGGGCGGGCTCGCCTATGTCACCATTCTGTGGGAACTGCTCGGCGCCGCCGCGCTGATCCTCGGCATCCTGCCGCGGCTGGCGGCGCTGGCGCTGGTGCCGGTGATGCTGGGCACGATCTTCACCGTCCACGGGCCGGCCGGCTTCTGGTTCACCAACCCGAACGGCGGCTGGGAATATCCCGCCTTCTGGACCCTGTCGCTGGTCGTGCTGGCCGGGCTCGGCAACGGCGCCTTCGCGCTGAAACCGACGCTGGGCCGCGCCGGGGCCGTGTCTTACGCGGGTTGAGGGAGGCGAGGGGGGCGCTGCCCCCTCTGTGCCTGACGGCACATTCCCCCCCCCGGAGTGTTTCCACCAAGCCGAACATGCGCTTTCGGCTTGGCCCAAATACTCGATCCACGCCCGCAACCCGCGCGCGACCGGGACAACGCGAAAGGGCCGCCCCGAGGGGCGGCCCTTCCTGCGTCCGGTCGCGCGGGGTTCAGCCCTTCTTCAGGCAGCGCCGGCCCAGGGTCTCGGCAATCTGGACCGCGTTCAGGGCCGCGCCCTTGCGCAGGTTGTCCGAGACGCACCAGAAGTTCAGGCCGTTGTCGATGGTCGAGTCCTGGCGGATGCGGCTGATGTAGGTCGCGTATTCGCCCACGCATTCGATCGGCGTCACGTAGCCGCCGGGCTCGCGCTTGTCGACGACCATGATGCCGGGCGCCTCGCGCAGGATATCGGTGGCCTCTTCCCAGTCGAGAAACTCCTCGGTCTCGATGTTGATCGATTCCGAATGGCCGACGAAGACCGGAACGCGCACGCAGGTCGCGGTGACCTTGATCGAGGTGTCGAGGATCTTCTTGGTCTCGGCGACCATCTTCCACTCTTCCTTGGTCGAGCCGTCATCGAGGAAGACGTCGATATGCGGGATCACGTTGAAGGCGATCTGCTTCGAGAACTTCTTCGGCGGCACTTCCTGAACCGGGTTGTAGATCGCCTTGGTCTGGTCCCAAAGCTCGTCCATGCCCTCTTTGCCGGCGCCGGACACCGACTGGTAGGTCGAGACCACCACCCGCTTGATCTTCGCGCGGTCATGCAGCGGCTTCAGCGCCACCACCATCTGCGCGGTCGAGCAGTTGGGGTTCGCGATGATCATCTTGTTGGTGTACTGGTCCACCGCCTCGGGGTTCACTTCCGGAACGACCAGCGGGATCTGCGGATCGTAGCGGTAGAGCGAGGAGTTGTCGATCACGACGCAGCCCGCGGCGGCGGCCTTGGGAGCATAGGTCTTGGTCGCGTCCGAGCCGATCGCGAACAGCGCCATGTCCCAGCCAGCGAAGTCGAAGCTGGCGATGTCCTGGATCTTCAGCGTGCGCTCGCCGAACGAGACCTCGGTCCCCATCGAGCGGCGCGAGGCCAGCACCGCGATCTCGTCCACCGGGAATTCCCGCTCGGCGAGGATGTTCAGCATCTCGCGACCCACGTTCCCCGTGGCGCCGGCAACGACGACCTTGTAGCCCATGAGAGGACCTCCCGATTGACAAATCGACCGCCCCTTAGCCGATGCGCGACCCAAGGGAAAGGGCCTGAAACCGGGGGGGACGGGCGTGCACCCCCTGTACACCCCCCGTGCATCCCGCAGGTGCCGCGCGCTTGAGCCCGCGGCAGGCCGGGGAGGGCCGCCTGCCCTCCCCGGACCCCTCCCGGGGATATTTGGACCAATGCGAAAATCAGGACGCGAGGCGGGCGCGGACCTCTGCGGGGTCGAGTGCCCAGGCGCCGTCGGGGGCGACCTCGATCCGCGGGTAGTAGACGCGGTCGAGCCAGTTCAGGAAGCGGGCGCGGAAGAGCGGGTCGAAGCCCAGCGTCGGGGCGGCGGCGAGGGCTGCGGCGAGGGCGGGCTCGGAGTCGGCGGGGCTGGTCAGGCCGGGCTGGTTCCAGAAGGCGCGGCCGGTGGCGATCACCGGGCGATCGCGGAAGAAGGCCTGCAGGCCCATCGAGGAATTGATCGTCAGCACCGCCGCCGCGGCCGCGACCAGCGCGAAACTGTCGGTGGCGTTGTCGATCACGATCCGGCCCGGGGCGGCGGCCTGAGCGGCGGCGAGAGGGCCGGCCATGGACTGCTTCGCCGAGGGGTGTTCCTTCACCCGCAGCACCCAGCCCTCGGGCAGGGCCGCGGCGGTGCGGCCGAGGGCGGCGATGAAGCCCTCGAGCCCGCCGGCCCAGCCCGCGAAGAGCCGCATCTGGCTGTCGTCGGGCACCTGCAGCGGCACGAAGACGAAGGGCTGCGTGAGATCGCCCGCCGCGCCCTGCCCCACATCCGCCCGGCGCGAGCCGCGGGCCACGAGGCCCTGGCCCAGCCCGCGCCAGCCCTCGCCCGAGCGGTCGGGGTTCCCAGCCGACCAGGCGTCGTAGAAGGCGCGATCCTGCGGGACCGAGCCTTCGGCATTCACCCCTTCGGGGTCGAGGGTGATGCGGCCCGGGAAGGGCGCGAGTTCGAGATAGAGCCGGCGCGCGCCGGCGTCGCGCGCGCCCTGCATGAAGGCCCAGCGGCTGCCGGTGAGGCCGTTCCAGCACATCGCCACGTCGCCGGGGCGCGCGGTGAAATGGGTGCGCGACCAGTTGTACTGCGCCCGGATCAGCGCCCGCTTGGCGGTGAGCGCGAGGCCGGTGGGCTGCTTCTTGGCGCGGGCCAGCGCCTCGGCCACCCGCGCGGCGGTTTCCGGGTGGTCGCGGAACGACAGGCCGATCGCCGGCAGCGCGCGACCGCCGCCGGCGGCCCTGGCCACCGAGGCGAAGGCCGTGTCTTTCTTGCGGGCATATTCACGGGGGTAGACGAGCATGGCGGGCCTTTCCGGTCTGCCCTCCCCTACCCCCTCGCGTCGCGGCTGAAAAGGTAAAGGCCGAGGCCCGCCACCACCGGCACCAGGAAGAACAGCCAGATCGCGGCGAAGGCCTGCGCGGGCTCGCCCGTCTCGGCCAGGCGCCAGGCGTAGAGCCGGCCCGAGGCGAATTGCATCGCCCCGGCGCCGGCGATGCCGAACATGTTCACGAAGGTGACGCCGCGGCCGACGAGATGGGCGGGGAAGAAGGCGCGGCCATGCGACATGATCGCGGGGAAGGACTGGCCGAAGAAGCCGAGCGCGGCCAGCAGCGCCGCCGCGCCCCAGATCCCGGGCGGCGGCAGCAGCCACAGCGCCGCGAGGCAGAGTGCCATCAGCGTGTTGCCGATCAGGATCGGCCCTTTCCACGACCGGCAGATCCGCCCCGCCGGACCATAGACCAGATTGCCCGCCACCATCGCCAGCGCCATCGCCAGCGTCACCGTGCCCACGGTGCCGATCCCCGCCCCGTCGAGCTGGCGCAGCCAGGGCCCGGCCCAGAGCCCGCGGATCGAGGCCGCCGGGCCATAGGCCACCAGCATCATCACCAGGATCGCCCAGAGCCGCGGCACCCGCAGCAGGTCGAGCACCGATCCGCCCTGCCCGCCCTCGGCCCGCGCCGGCGGCGGGTCGGTGACGAAGACCGCGATGCCCGCCGCCACCGCGAGCGTGATCGCGACCATGCCCCAGAGCGTCTCGCGCCAGCCCAGCGCCTCGACCGTCCAGGCCAGCGGTGCTGCGCCGGCGATGTTGCCGAGCGAGCCCGCGGCGATGATCAGCCCGGCAAGGCCGCCGAAGGCCGCGGGCGGGAACTGGCGGGCGAAGATGTAGTAGGAGGCCATCAGTACAGGCGCGCAGCCGATGCCGATCAGCGTCATCGCGAGGTGGATCGAGCCGGGGCCGGTCGCGGTGGCGAAGGCGATCGAGCCGCCGCCGCCGCCCAGCGCCAGCAGGATCGCCGCGGTCCGGCGCGGGCCGAAGCGGTCGAGCGCGCCGCCGATCGGCAGCTGCATCGCCGCGAAGGCCAGGAACCACAGCGACGACGAGGTCGCGAGATCGCCCGAAGCGACGCCAAGTTCGGATGTCAGGACCGGGGCCAGCACCGCGAGGAACGCGCGGTAGAACTGGCTCAGCATATAGGCCGCGACCAGGAACGTCAGTCCCGTGCGCATCTCTCCCCCCTTTCACGCGGCCGATGCGGGGACCGCGCGGAGGGACCCTGCGGTGCCGCGGGGGCACGCGCAAGGGCGCGAATTGTATGGGTTACGCGGGCGGTGCCCAAGGACTGGGGTCAAGTGGCCAAGGCCAGGCGGCCGGGATCGGGCGGCCGGGGCCGGGCGGGCGCTGTCGCCGCGCCGGGTAGCCCCGGCGGGCGCCGTCGGTCCGGGGCCAGCCGGGCAGATCGGACCGGATCGGGATGGCCGGTCCGGGCCCGGGCCGCGCTCAGCGCTTGCGGCGCAGGTGCAGCACGAAGTCGGTGGCGAGGCCCAGCACCAGCGTCGTCAGGGCGGCGGCGCCGACCATCTCGAGCTTGGCGAAATCAGGCCACATGTGCATGTCGGACAGCGCCGGCAGCATCGAGACCACGAGCGCGGCCGAAATCGCGTACATGGTCAGGATCGCCTTGGTCTGGCTGCCGGCCGAGGCCAGCGCCACCAGGCGGGGCGGAAGTTTCACGGGCTTCTTAAGCTCGGGCTTCTTCAGGCGGATCTTCATTCGGTCGGTCCCCGTCGACAGGCTTGGTGGTGGGTTCTGGCCGCGGCTCCCCTCGGCCGGCTCCGGCCGGGCCGGGGCACGACCGCTCCGCGCCGGCAGACATTAGCCGAGGCATCGGCGAAGGTCCGATCACATTTCACGTCGGAGGGAACTTTTTCGCGGCAGCGGTGCGGTTCTGCCCGTCCCTGCCCAAGACTGCGGCAGGACAGGCAAATCCCCACGTGACGCGGCTGCCGCGCGGCGGGGCCGAACGGGGTTCCGTCTGTGAAGGGATGCGGGAGATACTGGTCGGAGCGAGAGGATTCGAACCTCCGACCCCCTGCTCCCGAAGCAGGTGCGCTACCAGGCTGCGCTACGCTCCGACCGTGTGGCGGGGGATTACCGATTCCCCTCGGGCTTGGCAAGGGGCGATTCCCGCCTGCCGTACGGTTAATGCCAGTTCAGGATCCGGCGCAGCACCGGTGGACGCGGCGCGAGGGTCTGGGCCTTGCCCTCGGTGGTCAGCACCGGCTGCAGCGAGCCGGGCTTTCCGCGCTCGCGCAGGACGATGTAGATGCCCGAGCCGATGATCACCGCCGCGCCCAGCAGCGTGGTGCGGTCCGGCGTCTCGCCGAACAGCAGCATGCCATAGGCGGTGGCCCAGAGGATCTGCGAATATTGCATGGGGGCGACGATCACCGCCTCGCCGCTGGAATAGGCGCGGATCTGCAGGAAGGCGCCGCAGAGCCCGAGGCAGGCGACGATCGCCCAGAGCCCGAGATGGCCGATCGGCACCGGGACGTAGACGAAGGGCATGACTCAGGCCATGGCGAGAAAGTTGCCCAGCAGCGGGAACAGCATCAGCACCACCGGGCGCTCGTCCCGGGCGATCTTGCGAACGGTGACCGCGGCGAGCGAGGCGGTGAGCGCCGAGACCATCCCCGCGGCATGGCCGAGGCCCAGCTGCGTGTCGCCGCCGGGGCGCAGCACGATCAGCACGCCGATCAGGCCGACCACGACCGCGGCCCAGCGCCGGGCATGGACCTTTTCGCCCAGGATCGGGACCGAGAAGACGGTGACCAGCAGCGGCGTGGCGAAGAGCAGCGCATAGGTCTGCGCCAGCGGCAGGACCGAGAACGCGTAGAAGGCCGAGGTGCCGGTGATCACCGCGCAGGCGGTGCGCAGCGCCGTCCACCACGGATGCACCGGGCGCAGGTTCCCGCCCGAGCGGTCGCGCACGAGGATCAGGGTGACCAGCGGGAAGCTGAGCAGCGCCGCGAAGAACACGATCTGGAAGGCGGTGTAATGCGCGCCCAGCGTCTTGATGATCACGTCATGCGTCGCGTAGACGCCCATCGCCGCAAGCGCGTAAAGCGCGCCCTGCACGTTGTTCCTGCCTGTGTCTTCCATCGGATGCTCCGCCGGGAGGGCTGGGCGTCTCGTCCCTGGCCCTCAGAGTAGCGGGCGGCGGGGCGACGTCCAGAGGCGCCGCGCCCGTGGGGCGGGGCGGCGGCGGATCAGTGCAGGTCGGTCGCGGTGAAGGCGCGCCAGTCGCCCGAGGTGCCGACGATCTCGAGCCCGTCGAAATGCGGGGCAAGCTCGGCCAGCGCCTCGGCCGAGCAGAAGCCGATCAGCGGCGCGCCGATCAGCCCGTTCGCGCGGGCGCGCTCAAGGCTGTCGGCATCGGTGATCGAGACGACCGGCTGCCCGGCGCTGGCCCAGGCCGAGACCGCCGAGGCGTTCATCGTCGTCGAGCCGCCGTAGTAGCGGCAGAAGATCAGCGTGTCCTCGGGGCGGACCCGCGCGGCGAGGCCGCGGATCAGCGCGTCGCGGGCGGCGTCGTCGGGATCGGGGGTGTTCACATCCATCCGGGCGGCGCCGGTGGTGAAGACGGCGGCGGCGGCCAGCACCGCGGGCAGCAGCGGCAGGCGCAGCGCCGCGACCAGCGCGGTGGCCAGCCCCGCCGCCAGCACCGGCAGCAGCACCAGCAGGTAGCGCGAATAGGTGTCGCCGTCGGCGAAGGTCATCCCGAGGATGAAGATCAGCGCCCAGGCTGAGACCACCACCGACTCGCCCCGTCGCCGCCAGAGCGGCAGGCTGAGGGTCGCCGCCAGCGCCGCCGGCCACAGCAGCGCGCTGTCGTCGATCATCCAGTTGATCCACGAGGTCCAATTGCCCGCGGTGTCGTCGTCGATCGTCGGCACGAAACGCTCGGCCATCTCGGTCAGGAGGCTGGTCTTGAAGGCGCCGTAGCCGTGCTGCAGCGCCTGGAACACCGGCCAGGCCAGGATCAGCAGCACCGCCACCCGGAAGGCGCGGCGGCGCAGGGGCTTGGCCTCGGGCGCGGCCAGCGGCAGGCCCGGCTCGACCCGCCAGTAGCGCAGCGCGATCGCGGCCGCGGCCATGGCGGCGATGCCCACGGGGGCCTTCTGCAGCGCCCCCAGCCAGACGCCGGCCACCGCGATCCAGATCAGCCGCGGCTCGCGCAGCGCCAGCACAAGGCCGAGGATGGTCACCAGCGTGAAGAGCGCCGCCCCCGCGTCGAGCATCGCCGCCGTGGCCTGCGACCACAGCATCGGCGAGGCCGCCAGCAGCAGCACCGCGGTCGCGGCGGCGGTGGGGCCGTTGCGGGGCGACAGCCGCGCGGCCAGCACCCCGGTCAGTGCCAGCAGGCCCAGCCCGAAGCCCATCGCCACGGTCCGCATCGCCAGAAGCGGCTCGAGCCCGGCGCGGACGAGAAGCGCCCCCAGCCAGTATTGCAGCGGCGGCTTGCGGAAGCTGGGCCCGTGGTTGGCATAGACCGAAGACCAGTGCCCGTCCCGCGCCGCCGCCAGCGTGCGGTCGAGCGTGTGATACTCGTCATACTGGTTCATCCCCGGCTTGCCGAGCTGCGGGGCGTAATGCGCCAGCAGCACTGCGACCACCGCCAGCGCCAGCAGGATCGAAAGGGCAGAGGCCGCCCGGGTCAGCTGTCTCATGGCGTGGCGCCTCCGGGTGCCGGCGAGAGGAGCGGGGGCGAGAGCCGGGCGGCCCGCGCCGCCCGGGTCGGTGTCGGGTGCGGCGCGCTCAGGCGGCGGCCAGCGCGGCGACGATCAGGTCGCCCATCTGCGAGGTCGAGACCGGCGCGCCGCCCTCGGGGCCCATCAGATCGGCGGTGCGCACGCCGTCGGCCAGCACCTTGGCGACCGCGGCTTCCAGCTTGTCGGCCTCGGCGATCAGGCCGAACGAGTAGCGCAGCGCCATCGCGAACGAGAGGATGCAGGCGATCGGGTTCGCCTTGCCCTGCCCCGCGATGTCCGGCGCCGAGCCGTGCACGGGTTCATAGAGCGCCTTCGGGCGGCCGTTGGCCATCGGCGCGCCGAGCGAGGCCGAGGGCAGCATGCCGAGCGAGCCGGTCAGCATCGCCGCGAGGTCCGACAGCAGGTCTCCGAACAGGTTGTCGGTGACGATGACGTCGAACTGCTTGGGCCAGCGGGTCAGCTGCATGGCGCCGGCATCGGCATACATGTGCGACAGCTCGACCTCGGGATATTCCTCGTCGTGGATCTTCTGGACGACCTCGCGCCACAGGATCCCCGATTCCATCACGTTGGCCTTCTCCATCGAGCAGACCTTGTTGCCGCGTTTCTTCGCCAGCTCGAAGGCCGAGCGGGCGACGCGGGCGATCTCGGATTCCGTGTAGCGCTGGGTGTTGATGCCCACGCGCTCGTTGCCTTCGGTGAAGATACCGCGCGGCTCGCCGAAATAGACGCCCGAGGTCAGTTCGCGCACGATCATGATGTCGAGCCCGGCGACGACTTCTTTCTTCAGCGACGAGAAGTCGGCCAGCGCGTCGAAGCACTGCGCGGGGCGCAGGTTCGCGTAAAGGTCCATCTCCTTGCGCAGGCGCAGCAGGCCGCGTTCCGGCTTCACCGAGAAGTCGAGCACGTCGTATTTCGGCCCGCCGACGGCGCCGAGCAGCACGGCGTCGACCTCTTGCGCCTTCGCCATGGTGGCGTCGGTCAGCGGCGTGCCATGCGCGTCATAGGCGCAGCCGCCCACCAGGTCTTCCGAGACGTCGAAGGTCAGGCCCTGCGTGCCGAACCAGCCGATGACCTTCTTGACCTCGGCCATGACCTCGGGGCCGATGCCGTCGCCGGCGAGAATGAGAAGCGAGGGATTGGCCAAGATGTCCTCCATAACGTCTGGGGCCGGGCGCCCTTCCGAACGGTGCGGGCCGGCGCGGATGCGCCCCTGCGGTAACGGCGATGCCGCGGTGGGTCAAGCCGCGGCGGGCCGATCTGGCTTAGGTGTTCCTTAAAGGGACAAGCTTATCAGACAGGGGCGAGGCTGAACGGAGAGCTGCCCCCATGGGCGCGGATATGAGCGATGTCGATCTCGAGGCGCTGCGCAAGCTGACCGTGAAGGCCAGCATGCTGATGCGCGTCGGGCTGAACGGCTACAAGATCGAGGCCGCCAACCGCGCGGCCGCGCAGCTGGTCGGCGGGGGCAACCAGACGCCGATCGGACGGAAGTTCACCGAGCTGTTCCGTGAATCCGCCTATGTGCAGAAATGCCTCGAACAGGCGGCGGACAGCGAAGACCCGGTGCAGTTTCACGTCCATATGGCCGACGAGGGGGCGGTGGTCACCTTCTTCGGCGTCGCCTCGCAGGCGCCGGGCGGCGGCACCTCGGTGATCGTCGACGGGCGCACCGTGCCCTTCGACACGGAAACGCAGTCGAAGCTGGACGCCGTGCAGCGCACGCAGGCGGTGATCGAGTTCGGACGTGACGGCACGATCCTGGCCGCGAACGGCAATTTCCTCGATCTGACCGGCTACAAGCGCGAGGCGCTGGTCGGCAAGAACCACAAGATCCTCTGCCGCCGCGAGTTCGCCGAATCGGCCGACTACCAGAAGATGTGGGAGCGGCTCTCGCGCGGCGAGGTGGTGGATGGCGAGTTCGAGCGGCTCGGCCGCGACGGCGAGCCGATCTGGATCCGCGCGAATTACAACCCGGTGCTGGGCCCCGACGGCAGCGTTGTGCGGGTGATCAAGTTCGCGATGGACGTGACGCGGATGAAGCTGGACCGGGCCGAGGCCGACAGCAAGATCGCCGCGGTCGGCGAGGCGATGGCGATGATCGAGTTCGACCTCGAGGGCCGGGTGATCGCCGCCAACCACACCTTCCTCGCGCTGATGGGCTACGAGGCCGACGAGATCGTGGGCATCCATCATTCGGCCTTCTGCGACGACGCCTATGTGCGCTCGGACGACTATCCCGCCTTCTGGCGCGCGCTGCGCGAGGGTCAGGCCCTCTCGGGCGAGTTCAAGCGGCGCACCAAGGCCGGCGACTGGGTCTGGATCCGGGCCAGCTACAACCCGGTGAAGGGGCCGGACGGGCGGGTGCTGAAGGTGGTGAAGGCCGCGCTGGACGTGACCTTCGAACGCAATGCCGCGAACGAGATCCAGGGCCGGATGGAGGCCGTGCGGCGCGCGCAGCTGGTGGCGGAATACGCGCCGGACGGGGTGATCCTCGACATGAACGACAAGTATCTCGAGCTGACCGGCTACGAGATCGAGGATGTCCGCGGCAAGCCCGGCGCGATGATGTGGAACCGCGAGGCCGAGGAGACGCGCGACTACATCCGCTTCTTCAACGCGCTGGCCGCGGGCGAATCGCGGCAGGGCAGCTGGCGGCGCTTCGGGCTGCGCGGGCGGGATTTCCACATCGGCTCGATCTTCACGCCGATCACCGACCTCGACGGCAAGATCACCCGGATCCTGGAACTGGGCCGCGACATGTCGGAAGAGCGCGCCCGCGCGGCCGAGCATGAAAGCACGCTGCTGGCGATCAGCCGGGCGCAGTCGGTGATCGAATTCGACATGGAGGGGCGCATCCTTGCCGCGAACGAGAATTTCCTGAGCCTGACCGGCTACCGGGCCGAGCAGCTGGTGGGCGAGCATCACCGGATCTTCTGCTCGCCCGCCCATGCCGCGTCGGAGGCCTATCGCAGCTTCTGGGAGACGCTGCGCCGCGGCGAGTTCGTCACCGGCGAGTTCGAGCGTCTGGCCCGCGACGGGTCGGAAGTGATCATGCAGGCCAGCTACAACCCGATCATGGACAGCGACGGCCGCCCGGTGAAGGTGGTGAAATTCGCCACCGACATCACCGCCCAGCGCAAGCGCAATGCCGCCTTCGAATGCAAGTTCCACGCCATCGACCGCGCGCAGGCGGTGATCGAATTCGACCTCGAGGGCAACATCATCTCTGCCAACGAGAACTTCCTGCGCGTCTCGGGCTATTCCGCGCGCGAGCTGAAGGGGCAGCACCATTCGATGCTGTGTTCGCCCGATCATGTGAAGACGCTGGAATACCGCGATTTCTGGATCGCCCTGTCGAAAGGCGAGGGCCAGCAGGGCCGCTTCCACCGCGTCGCCAAGTTCGACCGCGACTTCTGGATCCAGGCGACCTACGCGCCGCTGCTGGGCATCAAGGGCGAGCCGATCGGGGTGATCAAATACGCCCATGACGTGACCGAGCAGGTGCTGCTGGAGAACCTGATCCGCGAGAAGGCGATCGCGATGCGCGAGATGATCGCGCAGCTGCAGACCTCGATCGGGCAGATCGACGCCGCGACCAGCTCGACCGTGAAGGCCTCGCGCGAGACGCGCAGCGCCGCCTCGGGCGGGTTCGACGAGCTGAACCGCGCGATCGAGGTCATCGACCTGATCGCCAAGGGCTCGACCAACGTGACCGAGATGGCGAAGGTGATCAGCGACATCGCCAACCAGACCAACCTGCTGGCCTTCAACGCCGCGATCGAGGCGGCGCGGGCGGGCGAATTCGGCGTGGGCTTCTCGGTCGTCGCCGACGAGGTGCGCAAGCTGGCGGAACGCTCGTCCAATGCCGCGCTCGAGATCACCCGGCTGGTGACGGAAAGCGCCGCGCAGGTCGATCTCGGCAAGGGCCGGTCGAACTCGGCCCGGCTGGCCTTCGAGCGGATCGTGGAATGCGTGCACGAGACCGGCGGGGCGGTCGATGCGATCTCCGGCTCGGTCGAGAAGCAGAAGGACGTCTCGCGCGAGGTGGTCGACCTGATCTCGACGCTGGCCCGCGTCACCCAGGACCACTGACCCATGCCGGGGCCGCGACCGCCCGCCGATCCGGTCTCTGCCTTGCGCGAACGCGAGGCGGCGGATGACGACCTCTGGGAAGCCGCGCTGGCCGCCCCCGCGACCGATGCCCTTCCGGCGTCCGGGGACTGGACCGATCCCGGCGGCAGGCCCGCACACGACCTGGACATCCGCAGCAGGCAGGGCCCGGCGCAGAACGCAGCCGGCGCGGCGGGAGGCGGGGCCGCAGATCCTGCGACCTCGGCTGCTGTCGGCGCTTCTGGCACGGGCGGTTCGGAGGACGCCCCCCCCGAGGCCGGCGCGGACGGGGCATGCGACAAGCGCGGACCACCAAACGCGTCGTCAGATGCCTTCGATACGCCAGCCCCGCAGGTCGCCTCGCCGGGGAACGCCCCCGCCCATTCGACGGACACCGGGGGGCATGGCATCGCGGACGACGGGCGGATAGCGGGCGGGACAGCGGCCACCGGCGCGCCCCCCGTTGCCGATGCAGGGCCAGGCGCTGCAGCCTTACCCACCGCCGAGGCCGCGCCCTCGCCGCTCGCCCTCATCGACTTCGGCGCGATGACTCTCGGGATCGAGGTGCGGGTCCTGCGCGAGGTGATGGTCGCGCCGCAGGTGCTGCAGCCCTTCGTGTCCTCCGGCACCGGCGTCGTCGGCTGCGTCGCGCTGCGCGGCCAGGTGATCCCGGTCGTCGACCTTGCGCCGCTGATCGGGTTGCCGCCACTCTACCCCTCCGACATTCAGGGTGTCGTGGTGATCGTCGGCGCGGGCGAAGAGGTCTATGGCATCCTCGCCCGTGCCGCCCGCCAGATCGTCGCCCCGCGCGAGATCGCGCGGCAGGCGATCCGCAGCGGCGGACAGGCGCCCTGCGACCTGCTGCTGACCGAGACGGTGCTGATCGGCGAGCGCGTAGTCTCGATCCTCGATGCCGAGGCCCTGCCGGCGATGGGCGTGCCGCTGTCGCGCGGCCAGCGGGCCCGCACCCGCAGCCGCGACGCCGCCGACCATTACTTGGTCTTCGAGGTGGAGGGCGCGGCCTTCTGCCTGTCGCTGGCCCGCATTCAGGCGACGATCCCGGAAAGTGCCGTGGACGGAACGGTGCTGCGGTCCGGCCCCTGCGACGGCAGCGTCACCCACCACGGGATCGAGCGGGCGCTGGTCAACCTGCCGCCGCTGCTGGGCACCGCGACCGCGCGCGCCCGCCCCGATCGCGCCGCCGCCATCGTGCTGCCGTTTCCCGACGGCAGCTCGCTGGCGCTGCGGGCCGACCGGGTCATCGACATCCGCAGCCTGACCGCCGCGCAGCTGGGGCCGATGCCCGCGATGCTGTGCCGGCGGCCCGAGCTGATCGCGGGGGCCCATATCGACGGCGCCGGACGGCAGATGATCGTCCTCGACGGGGCGGCGCTGCTGGAAGATGCCGATCTGGGGGAACTGGCGCGGCTGTCGCAGGGCGGCGGCACGACGGCCGCCGCGACCGCAACCGGCGAGACGCGGCGCGAGACGGCGCTGCTGCTGCGCGCCGGGATCGCCTGTGCGATCACGCTGGGCCAGATCGAAGAGATCATCTCGCTGCCCGCGGACCTGCAGCGCGATCTGGGCTTCGACGACTACCTGGGCACCATCGCCGCGCGCGACCGCACGCTGCTGCCGGTGTTCTCGCTGGCGGCGCTGCACGGGCACCCGGCCGACGGGCGGCTGGCGCGGGCGGCAATCGTGGTGCTGCGTCAGGACGGCGGCCGGATCGGGCTGATGGTCGAGGAAATCTGCTCGATCGAGACGATGATCGTCGTCGACGAGGCCCCGGATGGCGCGACGGCGACCCTGCAGCGCAGCGGCGCGGGCGAGCCGCGCTTCTGGCACCGCATCGCACCGGACGCGCTGCCGCTTTATGCGCAGGTCTGAAGGGAGGGCCTAAAGGACAGTCCGGACGCGGGCCGGGGCCGGGCCGCCCGTCGCCAGCGCAGGGTACGGAGCCCGGCGATGGCCGCCGGATCGGCGCCAGACAGCCGCCAGACAGGTGCCGGGCGGGGCCCTGGCGCCGGCATGCGTGCGCGGCCCGGGGGGCTGCGCGGGGGATCGCGCGCCGCACCGGCGGCGCGCGTCCGATCAGGCGGCTTCGCGCAGGATCTTGCAGAGCGGGTCGTAAAGCTCGCCGTTGGCGGCGATCAGCGACCCCGATTCGAGCGGGTCGCGGCCCTCGCGGACCGGGCCCACGAAGCCGCCGGCCTCTTTCACCATGAGCAGGCCCGCGGCCATGTCCCAGGCATTCAGCCCGCGTTCCCAGTAGCCGTCGAAGCGGCCGGCCGCGACCCAGGCGAGGTCGAGCGAGGCCGCGCCCCAGCGGCGCACGCCGGCGCAGACCGGCATCAGGCGCGCCAGGTCCTGCAGCGTCGCCGGCAGGGTCGAGCGGCCGCCGAAGGGCACGCCGGTGGCGAAGACCGCCTCGATCATCGAGCGGCGGCCCGAGACGCGGATCCGGCTTTCGTTCATCCAGGCGCCCGCGCCCTTCTCGGCCCAGAACATCTCGTCCTTGGCGGGGTCGAAGACCACGGCCGAGGTGATTTCACCCTTGTGTTCCAACGCGATGGAGATCGCCCAATGCGGCATGCCGTGCAGGAAGTTGGTGGTGCCGTCGAGCGGGTCGACGATCCAGCGGCGGGTCGGATCCTCGCCGGCCTCGGCGCCGGTCTCTTCGCCCAGCCAGCCATAGGACGGGCGGGCGGTGCGCAGCTCTTCCTTGATGATGCGCTCGGCCTCGCGGTCGGCCTTGGTGACGAAGTCGCCGGGGCCCTTGGACGAGACCTGCAGGTTCTCGACTTCGCGGAAGTCCTTCACGAGGCTGCGGCCGGCCTTGCGCGCGGCCTTGATCATCACGTTGAGATTGGCGCTGCCCTGCATGGCGGTCTCCTTCGGGGAACAGCCTGCGCCGATACACGAGCGGGTGCGAAAAGGAAAGGGCGCGGGCGAGACAGCGTTGACGGTGTCACACCGGGAAGACGATGCAGGTGGTGCTGCCGGTGGCGTAGAGCCTGCCGTCCGCGCGGCCCCGGATCTCGCCCCGCGCCACGGCGGTCGAGCGGCCGGAGTGCTGGATCAGCCCCTCGGCCACCATCTCCATCCCCTCGGGCAGCGGGCGCAGGATGTTCACGTGGTAATCGAGGGTCGTGTACCAAGTGCCGCGGTTCAGCGTGCTCATCACCGCGCAGCCCATCGCCGAGTCGAGCACCACCCCGTACCAGCCGCCATGCGTGGCGCCGAAGGGATTGGCATGGGCGAAGACCGGGTGGCCGGCGAAGGTCACCCGGCCCTGCGAGATCTCGTCGAGGCGGATGTTGGCGGTGGCCTGCATCGCGGCACCCGGGTAGCGGCCCGAGGCGAGACCCTGCAGGAATTCGAGGCCCGAGACCTCGGCCATCAGCGAGCGTGGATTGATCTCGTCGCGGCTGGTGGCGGCGCGCTGCTGGGTCATGGAATCTCTCGGTATGGTCCGGGCCCGGATCGTGCCGAGAGACTGCCGCAGTGCGGCGCGGGGGTGAAGCCGCGCCTCAGGCCACCGCTTCCAGCACCGTGTCCGGGACGACGCCAAGGGCATGGCAGACGTCGCGGGTCAGGGCCGGGCGGTTCAGGGTGTAGAAGTGGAAGTCTTCCACGCCCTCGGCGCGCAGGGTGTCGCACAGCTCGGTGCAGAGCGCGGTGGCATAGAGCGCCTCGCGGCCGTCGCGCTTGGCGGCGGTGAAGGCGTCATCGAGCCAGGCCGGCACGGCGGTGCCGCAGCGGGCCGCGAAGCGCTTGGTGCCGTCCCAGTTCTCGATCGGCAGGATGCCGGGGATGATCGGCGCGGCGATGCCGGCCTTGGCGCAGGCATCGCGGAAGCGCAGGAAGGTTTCGGTCTCGAAGAAGAACTGGGTGATCGCCGAGGTCGCGCCGGCGTCGATCTTGCGCTTCAGCCAGGCGATGTCGGCGGCGGCATCGGCCGATTCGGGGTGCTTTTCCGGGTAGGCGCCGACGCGGATCTTGAATTTTCCAGTCTCGGCAATGGCTTCGATCAGCTCGACCGCCGAGGCGAAGCCTTCGGGATGCGCCACGAAGCCGTTCGAGCCTTTCGGCGGGTCGCCACGCAGGGCCACGATCTCGGTCACGCCGGCCTCGGCATAGGCGTTGACGATCTCCATCGTCTCGGCGCGGGTGGCATCGACGCAGGTCAGATGCGCCGCGACGTTCAGGCCGTAGTTCTTGCCGATGGTCGTCACCGCCTCGTGCGTCAGCTTGCGGGTGGTGCCGCCGGCGCCGTAAGTCACGGAAACGAAAGTGGGTTGCATCGGGGCGAGCACCTGAACCGTCTCCCACAGCCGGAAGGACGCGTCGAGCGTCTGCGGCGGGAAGAATTCGAAGGAAACGCGCGGCGCTTTCGTCGTGGTCAGGGTCATGGTGCTGTCCTCTTGGATGCGACTCTTGTGACACGCCCGGTTAGGTGAGACAAATTCATAATATTCAAGATCAACATGAGCCGGGCGCCATGTTTATCAAGGGGAGGTCACGCCGTGCATGTCGATCTGCGCCATCTGAAAAGCATCAAGGCGATCCATGATTGCGGCGGTCTCGCGCGGGCGGCGGAGGTGCTCAACATCACCCAATCGGCGCTGAGCCATCAGGTGAAGACGATTGAGGACCAGGCGGGAGTCGAGCTTTTTGCAAGGCGTTCCAAGCCCTTGCGCCTGTCGGCGGCGGGGTTGCGGATGCTGCGCGCGGCCGAGCGGATCCTGCCGGAGATCGCGGCGCTGGAAGAGGAATTCCGCGCGCTGCGGCAGGGGCGGTCGGGCCGGCTGCATATCGCGATCGAGTGCCACGCCTGTTTCGACTGGCTGTTCCCGGTGCTGGAGCAGTTCCGCCGCGCCTGGCCCGAGGTCGATGTCGACATCCGGCCCGGGCTGGCGTTCGGTGCCCTGCAGGCGCTGGCGCGGGAGGAAGTCGATCTGGTGATCTCGTCCGATCCCGAGGACCTGCCGGGCATCACCTTCCAGCCGCTGTTCGACTACGCGCCCACCTTCATCGCCTCCGCCCAGAACCCGCTGGCGGCGAAACCCTTTGTCACGGCTGAGGATTTTCGCGATCAGGTGCTGATCACCTATCCGGTCGACCGACCGCGGCTGGACATCTTCAGCGAGCTGCTGACGCCCGCGAAGGTCGAGCCCGAGGCGGTGCGGCAGGTCGAGTTGACGGCTGTCATCCTGATGCTGGTCGCCTCGAACCGGGGCGTGGCGGTGCTGCCGGACTGGGTGCTGCGCGAGGTGCGCTATCAGCCGGATTACGTCACGCGCAAGGTGACCGAGGCCGGGCTGACCAAGCGGCTGTATGCGGCGATCCGCAGCGAGGATGCGGAAAAACCGTGGATGGCGCACGTGCTGCGGCTGGGGCGGACGGAACCGGTGAAACTGCAGCGGGGGTAAGGACTTGCGGGGGGTGACATCCGTGCAGCCCGCGTGCACCCCCCGTACACCCTCGGCGCGCGGCCCCGCAACGCTCTGGCGGCCTGTCGTTAAGCTTTTCGCAGGACGGGATCAGGTGCGGCAGGCGGCAAAAGACGACCCTCAGGGGTACAATTTCGCGGATGACGCCCCGCGCCGACAGGCGTAGGCATGGGCCGTTCCCCGCGCGCGAGCCCTTCCATGACCATCGCCAGCCCGACGACCCGTGCCGCCTCGGCCACCGTCTTCCCGATCCTGATCGCGATCAGCCTCAGCCATCTGATGAACGACACGATGCAGAGCCTGCTGTCGGCGATCTATCCGCTGCTGAAGGCCGACTTCGCGCTGGACTACTGGCAGATCGGGCTGATGACGATGGCCTTCCAGTGCACGGCCTCGTTGCTGCAGCCGGCGATCGGGATGTTCACCGACCGCAAGCCGCTGCCGATGTCGCTGCCCTTCGGGATGGGCTCGACCTTCCTCGGTCTGATCCTGCTGGCCTTCGCGCCGAGCTACGGGATGCTGCTGGCGGGGGCGAGCCTGATCGGCATCGGCTCGGCCATCTTCCACCCCGAGGCGAGCCGGGTCGCGCGGCTGGCCTCGGGCGGGCGCTTCGGGCTGGCGCAGTCGGTGTTCCAGGTCGGCGGCAACCTTGGCCATGCGATCGGGCCGCTGCTGGCGGCCTTCATCGTGGTGCCGCTGGGCCGGCCGAGCGTCGCGGCCTTCTGCCTGATCGCGCTGACCGGCATGGCGGTGCTGAGCTGGGTCGGGCGCTGGTACGGCGCGGCGATCACCGCAAGCCGCCGGGCGGGGGGCGACCGGACGCTGCCGCTGTCGCGGGGCCGGGTGATCGCGGCGCTGGTGGTGCTGGCGCTGCTGATGTTCTCGAAGAACATCTATCTGGCGTCGATTTCCAGCTATTACACCTTCTACCTGATCGAGACCTTCGGCGTGACCACCCAGCACAGCCAGGTGATGCTGTTCCTGTTCCTGGGCGCGGTGGCGGCGGGCACGGTGATCGGCGGACCGATCGGCGACCGGATCGGCCGGGTGACGGTGATCTGGGTGTCGATCCTTGGCGTGCTGCCGTTCACGCTGCTGCTGCCCCATGCCAACCTGTTCTGGTCGGGGGTGCTGTCGATCCCGATCGGGCTGATCCTCGCCTCGGCCTTCCCGGCGATCGTGGTCTGCGCGCAGGAACTGCTGCCGGGCCGGGTCGGCATGGTCGCGGGGATCTTCTTCGGGCTGAGCTTCGGCTTCGGCGGCATCGCTGCGGCGGTGCTGGGCCTGCTGGCCGACAGCCACGGGATCCGCGCGGTCTATATCGTCTGCTCGTTCCTGCCGGCGACCGGGGTGCTGGCCGCGCTGCTGCCGCGGGCGGCGGCGCGCGGGGTCTGACACGCCAGAGTGGACACGCGGGCCCCAAAGTCTGGGGCGCGCGGTCAGCGCGGACAGGGTCAGCTCAGGCGCGCGGCCTCGATCTGCGTCCAGATCTTTGCCGGGCGGAACGGCATTTCGACCTCTTCGATGCCCAGGGGCGCCAGTGCATCCAGCACCGCGTTCGACACCGCCGCGATCGAGGCGACGGTGCCGGCCTCGCCGCAGCCCTTCATCCCCAGCAGGTTCGCGGTCGAGGGCACGGGCTCGGTCGTGAATTTCACGAAGGGCATGTCGGCGGCGCGGGGCATCGCGTAATCCATGAAGGTGGCCGAGAGAAGCTGGCCGGTCTCGTCCCAGACCGCACCCTCCATCATCGCCTGCCCCATGCCCTGCGCGATGCCGCCATGCACCTGCCCCTCGACCAGCATCGGGTGGATCAGGTTGCCGAAATCGTCGGTCACCGAATAGCGGTCGAGCCGGATCAGCCCGGTTTCGGGGTCGATCTCGACCTCGCAGAGATGCGCGCCGTTGGGATAGCTGCGGCCGGGCAGCGTCGCCTCGGCGCGGTGTTTCAGCAGATCCTCGCGCCCGGCGCGACGGGCGCGGTCCGCCGCCTCGGCCAGCGTCAGGACGAGGTTCGAGCCCGGGGCGCGGAAGCCGAGGTCGGCCCAGTCGACGGTCTCGACCCCCAGCTCGGCCGCGACGAAGGGGCGGAAGGCCGCGACCATCGTGTCGACGGTGGCGAGGGTGGCGTTGGTCTGGGTGGTGACCGAGCGCGATCCGCCGGTGCCGCCGCCCGAGGCGATGCGGTCACTGTCGCCCTGCACGACGCGGATCGCCTCGACCGGGATGCCGGTGCGTTCCGACAGGAAGGCGGCATAGACGGTTTCGTGCCCCTGCCCGTTCGACTGGGTGCCGACGTAGAGGTTCACGGTGCCGTCATCGCGGAATTCGACCTCGGCCGCCTCGGTCGGTGAGCCGAGGATCGATTCGATGTAGAAGCAGGTGCCGAGGCCGCGCAGCAGGCCCTCGGCTTCCGAGGCGGCGCGGCGGGCTTCGAAGCCCGCCTCGTCGGCCTCGGCCCGGGCGCGGGCGGCGACGCGGGGGAAGTCGCCCACGTCGTACAGCTCGCCGGTGGCGGTGCGGTAGGGGAAGCTGGTGACGTAGCTTTTCGCGCGCAGCTCCCACGGGTCGATCCCGAGGACGCGGGCGGCGCGGTCGACGACGCGTTCCAGCGTGGTGATCGCCTCGGGGCGGCCGGCGCCGCGATAGGCGTCGGTCTGGGTGGTGTTGGTGTAGATGCCGCGGACCCGCAGATGCGCGGCCGGGATGTCATAGGCGCCGGTGAGGACCTTGGCGAAAAGCTCGGACTGGATGTAGGCGCCGAAGGGGGCGTTGTAGGCGCCCATCGCGCAGTCGAGATCGACGCGGTAGCCGATGATCTTGAGGTCGGCGTCGAAGGCCAGCGCGGCTTCGGTCACCAGATCGCGCCCGCCGTTGTCGGTCAGCATCGCCTCGGTCCGTTCCGAGATCCAGCGCACCGGGCGGCCGGTCAGCTTCGCGGCCAGCGCGAGGGGGGTGAATTCCGGGTAGCCGGTGGATTTCATCCCGAAGCCGCCGCCGACATCGGGGGTGGTGACGCGGACCTGCGCGGGGTCGATCCCGAAGGCTGCGGCGAATTCGGCCTTCTGGTCCCAGACGCCCTGCCCGTTGACGTGGAAATGCAGCCGGCCGTCGATCCATTCGGCGGTGGCGGCGCGCGGCTCGACCGAGTTCACGATCACCCGGTTGTGCACGACCCGCTGGCGCACGACATGGGCCGCACGGGCGAAGGCGGCCTCGGTCGCGACGGCGTCGCCCGTGTCCCAGGTGAAGGCGAGGTTGTCGGGCGCCTCGGGGTGGATCGGGGCGCCGCCGGGGGCAAGCTGAATGTGGACGGGGAGTTCGGCCAGATCGAAGCCGATCGCCTCGACCGCGTCGCGGGCGGCGGCGGCGGTTTCGGCGACCACCAGCGCCATCGCCTCGCCCACGAAGCGGACGCGGTCGCGGGCCAGAAGCGGGCGCGGCGGCTGCGGGGCGCCCTCGAAGGTGTCGTAGGGCTGGTCGGTGGCGACGCCGTTCGCGGCAAGATCCGCAGCGCCCAGCACCAGCACCACGCCTGGCATCGCGCGGGCGTCGTCGAGGTGCAGGCTGCGGATCTCGGCATGGGCGGCGGGGGCGCGCAGGAAGGCCGCGTGCAGCGCGGTGGCGGGGGCGATGTCGTCGAGATAGCGCCCGGCCCCGGTCAGGAAGCGCACATCCTCAAGGCGTTTCAGGCTCTGGCTTTTTCCGAACTTGTGCTGCACGTCCCGGCTCCCCCGTGGTTGCCCGGTCGAGACTAGGGCGAACACGGGGGAAGGGAAGCGCCTTCAGCGCAGCGACAGCGTGGTCGCGTGGGTGACGTCGCCGAAACCGTTGAAACGGGTGTTGGTGGCGGTGGAATAGGCACCCATGCCGTGGATCAGCAGGTAGTCGCCCTCGTCGAGGTCTCCCGGCAGCGCGAGGTCTCCGGGCAGACGGTCGACCGAGTCGCAGGTCGGGCCGAAGACCGTGCGGGCGCGCGGCGCGCCGGTGCGGCGCTGGCCGTCGGGCGCGATCACCTCGATCCGGTCGATCGGGCCCACGTCGGGAAGCTCTGCCAGGTTGCCGTAGAGCCCGTCGTTGAGGAAGACGCAGGCGTCGTCGCGCACCGCCTTCACCCGCGCGGCAAGGCTGAAGGCATCGGCGACGAGGCCGCGACCCGGCTCGCAGACCAGTTCGGGGCGGTCCGCTCCGAAGGCGTCGCTCACCGCCGCGTCGATGCGGGCGAAGATCTGTTCCAGAGGCGGCGCGATGTCGGCCCGGCGGTGCGAGGGGAAGCCGCCGCCGACGTTCAGGCGGTGCGCGCGCACGCCCGCGGCGCGGCAGATGTCGGCGCCGGCCTGGACATAGGCCTGCCATGCCGCGGCATCGGTGCATTGCGTGCCGGGGTGGAAGGTGAGCGAGGGCAGGAAGCCCGCGGCGGCGACCTGGGCCAGAAGCTCGGCCGCGCGCTCGGGCACCGCGCCGAACTTGGCGCCGAAGTTGTAGGCCGCGCCGGGCACCGGCAGCTTGTAGCGCACCGAGATCTCGACCGGGCCGGCGTCGAAGGCCACGGGCACCATCGCGACCAGCTTGGCGAGTTCGGAGGCGCTGTCGACGGACCAGCTGCGCACCTCGGCCGCGACGGCGGCGGCGATCTCGGCCCGCCCGCGGACCGGGTTGTTGTAATGCAGCGCCGCGGTGGGGGCGAGGCGGCGGATCATCTCGATCTCGGCCGGCGAGGCGACATCGAAGCCGCGGATGCCGGCGGCGACGAGGTTCTGCACCACCATCTCGTCCGGGTTCGACTTCACCGCATAGGTGACCATGCCGGGAAAGCCCGCGATGAAGCGGCGCGCGGTGGCCTGCAGCACGGTCGGCGCGAAGAACATCACCGGGTTGTCCGGGGTCTGCGTGCGCAGAAGTTCGGTCGGCGACGACCAGATCGTTTTCGAGAGCCCCATCGGCGCATCCTTCCTGCCAACAGAGCGCAGCCCCCCCGGTCACCTGTATCAGGCCCGGGACGCTTACGCGTTTCCAGAACCAGGCCAGGTGCGTATGAGCCGCCCTTTTCCTGAAAACGAAGTGGGGGCGATATGGGGCACAAACCCACCGACGGAAAGGGTGGAAATGGATCACAGCCCCGTTAGAATGACGAAACTTCCGGTCATTTCGACAGGTGGGCGAATGGACGAGCTCGACCGCGCGCTGGTTGCGCAACTCTCTGCCGATGCGCGGGTGTCGCTGGCGGTGCTGGCGCGGCGGCTGAAGGTCGCGCGCTCGACCGTGCAGGCGCGGCTGGAGCGGCTGGAGGCCAACGGCACCATCGCCGGCTACACGGTGAAGCTGGGCGAGGCCGCGCGGCAGGGACGGATCCGGGCGACGGTGCTGCTGACGATCGAGCCGCGGTCGCAGGGCGCGATCCTCGCCCGGCTGAAGGCGATCCCCGAGGTCGAGCGCATCCACACCACCAGCGGCCGGGTCGACCTGCTGCTGCAGGTGACCGCGGGCTCGACCATGGCGCTGGACGCGGTGCTGGACCAGTTGGGCGAGATGGCCGGCGTGCGCGCCTCGGAAAGCCTGATCCACCTGACGACGAAGCTCGATCGCGCGGTCTGAGCCGGAAACCGCCGGACTCGCGGGCCCGGCCGCGGACGAACGGGATCGGCAGGGATCGGCCGGAACCGACCCACGAATTGTTACGTTATTGAAACAGACCGTGTAACACCTATCTTTAATCCTACTACGACAGACTGACCGCCACATCGCGGCAGGGGAGAGGAGCCCCTTCCGGAGAGGAGGATAAAATGGAGAACGTCAGCCTTGCGGCTGCGGGCCCCGCGTTCGGTCCGCGTCATCTTTCCCATCGGGTTGCCCCCCAGACCTGGTCTCGGGCGGCCGGATGGACGTCCGGGTGGAAGCTGCCCGCCCCCGGCGATCCGGTGGTGCTCACCGGCGGCTGGATCGTGCCGGGTCTCGTCATCGGCGCGGCGATCTGGACGCTGGTATTTCTGAGCGTCATCCTTCCCTAGCCCGTCTTCCGTAGCGCCGTCTTCCGTGGCGCCGGCGCGGCCGGGGCCGCGGACTGCCGGACATGGTTCGGACGGGTCGTTCCGGGGTCGGGCGAGTTCGCCCTGATGCTGCCCCCTCACGCCGCGCGCCGCGGGCCGGAGCATTTCTGGCCCTGCGCGTCTCACAGCACGTCACAGGCCCTGCGTTGCGCGCGAGTCCGCCGTCCGCGCGCAGTGCGTTCGGGCGGCAGAGGCCACCGCCGCGGGTCGCCACGCGAATCCCGATGCCACGCCGGGCCCCGGCCTGCTGATCCCTTGCCCCGGCCCGGCAGGCGCCTGGGTCCCGTTCGGCGGTGGGTTGCCCCAAGCGCGACAGGGCCGGCCCGAGACCGGCCGCTGGCGTGGCGTGCCGCCGTTGCGGCTTTTCCTTCGGCGCTTCGGTCGTTAGATAGCCTCGCGGAACATTGCGGGGATCAGCGCCGATGCCGATGGAAAAGACGTTCAACGCCGCCGAGGCCGAGCCGCGGCTCTATGCCAGCTGGGAACAGGCGGGCGCGTTCCGGGCCGGGGCCAATGCCTCGAAGCCCGAGACCTTCTGCATCATGATCCCGCCGCCGAACGTCACCGGTTCGCTGCACATGGGCCATGCGTTCAACAACACGCTGCAGGACATCCTCGTGCGCTGGCACCGGATGCGCGGCTTCGACACGCTCTGGCAGCCCGGCCAGGACCATGCCGGCATCGCCACCCAGATGGTGGTCGAGCGCGAGCTGGCGAAAAGCCAGCAGCCGGGCCGGCGCGAACTGGGCCGCGAGGCCTTCCTCGGCAAGGTCTGGGAGTGGAAGACCCAGTCCGGCAACCGCATCATCGAACAGCTGAAGCGCCTCGGCGCCTCGTGCGACTGGGAGCGCAATGCCTTCACCATGTCGGGCGCCCCGGGCGCGCCGGCGGGCGAGGACGGCAATTTCCATGACGCGGTGATCAAGGTCTTCGTCGAGCTGCACAACAAGGGCCTGATCTACCGCGGCAAGCGGCTGGTGAACTGGGACCCGCATTTCGAGACCGCGATCTCGGATCTCGAGGTCGAGAACCTCGAGGTCGACGGCCATATGTGGCACTTCAAATACCCGCTCGCGGGGGGCCAGACCTACGAATATGTCGAGAAGGACGAGGACGGCAACGTCACGCTGCGCGAGACCCGCGACTACATCTCGATCGCGACCACGCGGCCCGAGACGATGCTGGGCGACGGCGCAGTCGCGGTGCATCCCTCGGACGAACGCTATGCCCCGATCGTGGGCAAGCTCTGCGAGATCCCGGTGGGTCCGAAAGAGCACCGCCGCCTGATCCCGATCATCACCGACGAATACCCCGATCCAACCTTCGGCTCGGGCGCGGTGAAGATCACCGGCGCGCATGACTTCAACGACTACGGCGTCGCCGCGCGTGGCGGCATCCCGATGTACCGGCTGATGGACACCAAGGCCGCGATGCGCGCCGACGGCGCCCCCTATGCCGAGGCCGCAGCCCGCGCGCAGGAGATCGCCAACGGCGCCGCCTTCGACGGGGCCGAGGTCGACACGCTGAACCTGGTGCCGGAAGAGCTGCGCGGGCTCGACCGGATGGAGGCCCGCAAGCTGGTGGTCGAGCAGATCACCGCCGAGGGTCTGGCGGTCACGCACGAGATCACCCGCACCGACAAGGAGACCGGCGAGACGGTCACCGAAACGGTGGCACTGGTCGAGAGCAAGAAGATCATGCAGCCCTTCGGCGACCGTTCGAAGGTCGTGATCGAGCCGATGCTGACCGACCAGTGGTTCGTCGACACCCAGAAGATCGTGGGCCCGGCGCTCGACGCGGTCCGCCAAGGGATGGCCGCGCAGGAAGCCGGAACCTTCGACCCCGCCGCCGGTTACACCCGCATCCTCCCCGAGCGTGACGCCAAGACCTATTTCCACTGGCTCGAGAACATCGAGCCGTGGTGCATCTCGCGCCAGCTCTGGTGGGGCCACCAGATCCCGGTCTGGTACGGGCTCGACCTCGGCGACGAGGCGTTCCGCGACGATGAGGGCGACGGCGATCTCGACGAGGTCGAACTCGGCCGCCTGCTGAACGCGGGCGGGATGCTGCACCGGGGCGAGATCGCGCGCTGCGCGGCCAGCTTTGAGGCGGTGACCGAGGCCTTCCGCGATTCCATCGCCGATGTGCCCGCGCCGCTCAGCCATGCCCGCATCGTCGAGGTCGCCGACAAGCCCGCCGCGATCGCGGCGCTGGCGGCGAGCCTCGCGCAATACAACGTCACCCAGGACCCGACGACGCTCGTCTTCCCGGTCTGGCGCGATCCCGACGTGCTCGACACCTGGTTCTCGTCCGGCCTCTGGCCGATCGGCACGCTGGGCTGGCCGGAACAGACGCCGGAACTGTCGAAATACTTCCCGACCGACGTGCTGGTCACCGGCTTCGACATCATCTTCTTCTGGGTCGCCCGGATGATGATGATGCAGCTGGCCGTGGTCGATCAGGTGCCGTTCCACACCGTCTATGTCCATGCCCTCGTCCGCGACGAGAAGGGCAAGAAGATGTCGAAATCGCTCGGCAACGTGCTCGACCCGCTCGACCTGATCGACGATTACGGCGCGGATGCGGTGCGCTTCACCCTGACCGCGATGGCGGCGATGGGGCGCGACCTGAAGCTGTCGAAGGACCGCATCGCGGGCTATCGCAACTTTACCACGAAGATCTGGAACGCCACCCGCTTCGCCGAGATGAACGGCGTGTTCGAGGCCGCGCGGCCTGCGGGCATCCCGCAGCCCACCCACACCGTGAACCGCTGGATCATCGGCGAGACCGCCCGCATCCGCGAGACGGTGGACGAGGCGCTGACCGCCTACCGCTTCAACGATGCCGCGAACGCGCTCTACGCCTTCGTCTGGGGCAAGGTCTGCGACTGGTACGTCGAATTCGCCAAGCCGCTCTTCGACGGGGCCGAGGCCGAGGAGACGCGGGCCACGATGGCCTGGGTGCTGGACCAGTGCTACCTGCTCTGCCACCCGGTGATGCCGTTCATCACCGAAGAGCTCTGGGCGATGACCGGCAGCCGCGAAAAGCCGCTCGTCCATGCCGACTGGCCGACCTACGGCACGGCCGGGCTGCTCGACCAGGCCGCGGACCGCGAGATGAACTGGGTGATCCAGCTCATCGAACAGGTCCGCTCGGCCCGGGCCGAGATGGGCGTGCCGGTGGGCCTGAAGCTGCCGATGGTGCTGGTCGAGGCCACGCCCGAGGCCCGCACCGCCTGGGCCACGAACGCGCCGCTGATCCTGCGCCTTGCCCGTATCGACAGCCTGACCGAGGCCGCGATGCCGAAGGGCTCGATCACCATCGCCTGCGAGGGCGCGACCTTCGCGCTGCCGCTCGAGGGCGTGATCGACGTGGCCGCCGAAAAGGCGCGGCTGACCAAGGCGGTGGACAAGCTCGACAAGGACCTGAACGGCCTGCGCAACCGGCTGAACAACCCGAAGTTCGTCGCCAACGCCGCCGAGGACGTGATCGAGGAAACCCGCGAGAAGCTCGCCCAGGGCGACGAAGAGGCCGCCCGGATCCGCGCCGCCCTCGCCCGCCTCGCCGACATCGGCTGACCTCAGGGCGCGCCCCCCTTTCGGCTTGGACGAAATACTCCGGGGGGGCGCCCGGAACGGGCGGGGGGCAGAGCCCCCTCTTCCCTTCACGGCTTTCGCACTGGCCCAAATATCCCGGGGGAGTCGCGGCCCCGCCGCGACGGGGGCAGCGCCCCCGCCCGGCCTGCCAGGCGCCAAGGGGAACCACCCGCCGTTTCGTGCCTTGTCAGACCGGACCCTCTCAGCCCGCGGCAGCCATGACCTTCACCTCCCCCCTCTCCGCCCCTCCCCAGGACTGCCGCGCATGAGGCGGCTGCGGGGCGGCCCCGTCAGCGCCTTTGCCACCTTCCTCGCGTGGCTCCTGGTGATGCTGCTCGCGGGGCCGAACCCCGGCGAGCCGGTGCCGATCTCGGCGATGGTGACCGAGGGCATCGCGCTGCAGCTCCTGCTCGCGCCGCTGTTCCTCATCCTGGTCACGCGGGTCATCGACTTCGGCGACCTCGGCCTGCGCGCCCCGGCGCTGCGGCACCTGCGGCTGCTGTGGCTGCCGCTGCTTTACGTGGCCGCGATCTTCGCCTTCGCGGTGGCGCTCGGCCTGCCGACCGGGCGGCAGGTGCTCTTCGTGCTGGCCAACTGCGTGCTGGTCGGGATCTCGGAAGAGCTGATGTTCCGCGGCGTGCTCTTCGCGGGCTTCCGGCGGCGCTTTTCCCCCTGGCCCGCGGTGGTCGCGGTGACGCTGCTCTTCGGTTCGGTCCACATCCTGAACGCCTTCATCACCGGCAGCCTGACCGGGGCGGTGATGCAGGCCGCCGCGGCCGGGCTGTCGGGGCTCTTGTTCATCGCGCTCCGGGTGCGCACCGGCTCGCTGATCCTTTGCATCGCGCTGCACGCCTTGTGGAACTTCGCGGCCTTCATGGCGACGCTGGCGCAGGGCGACATCGACCCCGGTCAGGTGGCAGACCTGCCGCTGGTCGCGCAGCTCATGCCGGCGCTGTTCGTCCTGCCGCTGTTCCTTTATGCCTTGTACCTGCTGCGCGACCTCACGCGTCGCCTGGGTCCCGGGCCTGCCACCCCCGGGACGACGAGCGCCTGACCCTATCCCGCCGGTGCCCGGCACCGAACCGACATGACGGAGACCCCGATGCGCGACCTGCCGACCCTGACCCTGCCGGGCGACGAAGCCCCCGCCGCCCCGCTGCTGGCCGATTACCTCGCCGGGCTGAAGGACGTGCCCGAGGGGCTGACGGCGATCCTGACCGCCATCGCCGGCGCCGTGCCGGCGCTCGGCGCACGGCTGGCCGCGGGGCTGCTGCCGGGCGACCCGGCCCGCATCGTCGGCACCAACGACAGCGGCGACAAGCAGAAGGCGCTGGACGTCGGCGCGCATGAGCATGTGATGGCCGCGCTGCGCGCCGCCCCGGTCCGCCTCGTGCTGTCGGAAGAGGCCGAAGAGATCGCGACCCTCGATCCCGACGCGGCCTATGACATCGCGATGGACCCGATCGACGGTTCGGGCTCGATCGGGATCGGCGCGCCGCTGGGCCTGCTGTTCTGCGTCTTCCCCGCCGCGCCCGAGGGCTTCCTGCGCACCGGCCGCTCGGTCATCGCCGCGGGCTATGTCTCGTTCGGCCATTCGGTCGACTTGGGCTTCTCCTTCGGCCAGGGCCTCGACATCGCCACCTTCGATGCCACCGCCGGCGCCTTCCGCGTCCATGCCCCGGGCGTGACGCTGAAGCCGAAGACCTCGACCATCGCCTACAACGCCTCGAACGCGCGGCACTGGGGCGCGGGGATCCGCGACTACATCACCGACATCGAACGCGGCAAGGACGGCCCGCGCGGGCGCGACTTCAACATGCGCTGGCTGGGCGCGGCGGTCGGCGACATGCACCGGATCCTGCTGCAGGGCGGGCTGTTCCTCTACCCGGCCGACGCGCGCAAGGGCTACGAGAAGGGCCGGCTGCGGCTGCTCTACGAGGCCTTCCCGATGGCCTATATCGTCGAGCAGGCCGGCGGCCGGGCGACCGACGGCACCACCGCGATCCTCGACATCCTGCCGACCGAGCCGCATGGCCACTGCCCGCTGATCTTCGGCTCGTCCGAAGAGGTCGAGGCGCTGATGGGCTACATGTCGAAGGGCTGAGCCCGCTTTCACCCCGCCGCCATCCGGCCTAGGGTGGCGGCCATGTTCGACCTCGACGCCCTCGATTCCCACGCCCTCGCCGCCCTGCTGACCTGGCAGCGCGACATGGGCGTGACCGAGGCGATCGGCGAGGCCCCCGTCGACCGCTATGCCCATGCCGAGGCGCTGGCCGCGAGGCGCGCCGAGGCCGCGGCGGCGACGGCAGGGCCCGGCGCTGCCAGTGGCCTCGACGCCGTGCAGCCGGGCAAGCGCCGGCCGCCGCCCCCCCCGAAACCGGTCGAGATCGACCCCGCCGCAGAGGCCGCCGCCGCCGTGGCCGGGGTCACGACGCTCGAGGCGCTGGCCGTAGCGCTCGAAGCCTTCGAGCATTGCGAACTGAAGCGCGGCGCGCGCAATTTCGTCTTCAGCGACGGCCGCGCCGGGGCGCGGGTCATGGTGCTGGGCGAGGCGCCGAGCCGCGAGGAAGACCAGCAGAACCAGCTGTTCATCGGCGCGGCCGGCCAGCTTCTGGACCGGATGTTCGCCGCCATCGGCCTGTCGCGCAGCGCCCCCGATGCCGAGGCCGCGATTTATGTCGCCAATGTCCTGCCCTGGCGGCTGCAAAGCCCGCACAAGCTCCCGGCGCCGGGCGACATCGCGATGATGCGTCCCTTCGTCGAGGCGCATGTGCGGCTGGCCGATCCCGACGTGCTGGTTGTCTTCGGCGAGACCGCCTTCCGCGCCGCCTGCGGGCGGCAGGGGGGCCGCGCGGCCCGCGGCGTCTGGACCGAGGCCTTCGGCCGGCCGGTCCTGCCGATGGACCCGCCCGCCGACCTGCTGCGCACCCCCGCCGCCAAGCGCGAGGCCTGGGCCGGTCTTCTGTCCCTCAAGGAAAGGCTGGGCCGCAGATGAGCCGCATCGACGAGAGCCGCGAGTTCCTGCCGGTGCGCATCGCCGTGCTCACCGTCTCGGACACGCGGACCGAGGCCGACGACCGTTCGGGCGACACGCTGGTCGAACGGCTGACCACGGCGGGCCATGTCCTGGCCGCCCGCGGCATCCTGCCCGACGACCGCGCCGCCATCGCCCAGCGCCTGCGCGAATGGATCGCGGACCCGGGCGTGGACGTGATCCTGACCACCGGAGGCACCGGCCTGACGGGCCGCGACGTGACGGTCGAGGCGCATCGCGACGTCTACGAGAAGGAGATCGAGGCCTTCGGCACCGTCTTCACCGTGGTCTCGATGCAGAAGATCGGCACCTCGGCGGTGCAGAGCCGCGCCACCGGCGGCGTGGCGGGCGGCACCTACCTGTTTGCCCTGCCCGGCTCGCCCGGCGCCTGCCGCGACGCCTGGGACGAGATCTTGGTCAAGCAGCTCGACTACCGCCACCGTCCCTGCAACTTCGTCGAGATCTTCCCCCGGCTCGAGGAACATCGCCGCCGCAAGTAGCGGAGGTTTCGAAAGGCCCTGCCATGACCGACCCCGCCAGCACAGAGCGGCGCGCCGCCACCTTGGCCGAGGCCGCCGCCCGCTTCGACGACGGCAGCCTGCTGGCCGATCTTTCGCGTCTCGTGGCCCAGCCCAGCGAAAGCCAGCGCGACGATGCCGGCGCGGATCTGCAGGCCTATCTGGCCGGGCTGCTGGTGCCGATGCTGGAGACGATGGGCTTCGCGACCCGCATCCACCGCAACCCGGTGCCGACGGCCCCGCCGATCCTGCTTGCGACGCGGATCGAGGACCCGGACCTGCCGACGGTGCTGGTCTATGGCCATGGCGACACCGTGCGCGGGCAGGCGGGGCTGTGGTCCGGGGGCATGGATCCCTTCACGCTGACCCGGACGGGCGAGCGGCTCTATGGTCGCGGCACCGCCGACAACAAGGGGCAGCACCTGATCAACATCGCGGCGCTGAAGGCGGTGCTGGCGGTCGAGGGGCGGCTTGGCTTCAACGTCAAGCTGCTGATCGAGATGGCCGAGGAGACCGGCTCGCCCGGGCTCGACCTGTTCTGCGCCGAGGAGCGCGCGGCGCTGGCGGCGGATGTGCTGATCGCCTCGGACGGGCCGCGGCTGTCGCCGGAGAGGCCCACGATCTTCACCGGGGCGCGCGGCGCCAAGAGCTTCGAGCTGACGGTCGACCTGCGCGACGGCGCGCATCATTCCGGCAATTTCGGCGGGCTGCTTTCCGATCCGGCGATCCTGCTGGCGCAGGCGATCGCCTCGATCACCGATGCCCGCGGCGCGCTGAGGATCCCCGAGTGGCGCCCCGACAGCCTGACGCCGCGGATCCGCGAGGTGATCTCCGCCCTGCCCCCGGTCGAGGCGGGCTTTCCGCTGTCCGAGGGCTGGGGCGAGCCGGGCCTGAGCCCGCAGGAGCGCGTCTTCGGCTGGAACAGCTTCGCGGTGCTGGCGATGACCTCTGGCCTGCCCGACGCGCCGCAGAACGCCATCGCGGGCCGGGCGCGCGCCACCTGCCAGCTGCGCTACGTGGTGGGCACAGACCGCGAGGCGATCGTGCCGGCGCTGCGCCGGCATCTGGACGCGGCGGGCCTGTCAGCCGTGCAGGTGACCGAGCGGGACGAGGGCGCCTTCGGGGCCACGCGGCTGGACCCCGACCACCCCTGGGTGCGCTTCGCCGCCGCCTCGCTTGAAGCGAGCACCGGGCTTGCGCCGCATGTGCTGCCCAATCTGGGGGGCTCGCTGCCCAACGGCTGCTTTGCCGAGACGCTGGGCCTGCCGACGGTCTGGATGCCGCACAGCTATGCCGGCTGTCGCCAGCACGGGCCCGACGAGCATGCGCTGGCGCCGCTCTTGCGCCAGGCGGTGACCGCGATGGCGGGGCTGTGGTGGGACATCGGCCACCGTCCGGACGTGCCGCCCCACGTCTGAGGGGCGGCGCGAGCGCGGCCTTTCGGAACGGCCGTGTTCTCTCGAACGGGCTGCTGTCGGCTCAGGCCCCGAGCCAGGGGCCGGCCAGACCCGCGGCATCGAGGCCGCTGCGCAGGCGGTTCGCGGCCAGCGCCAGCCGCGCCCCGTCGGCCGGGTCTATGGCGGCCCCGTCCCCCTCTCGCGGCGGGGCGGCAAGGCGGGCGAGTTCCTCGGACAGGGTCGCGGTCGCCGCCTGCAGGGCCGCGAGCCGCTGCGGGTCCGCGGCGAGCGCGGCCAGCAGGCCCGCGTCGATCCCGCCGACGCCGCGCGGGCGGCTGCCGCCGGCCGCGGTCCAGCCCGCGGGCACCTCGCCCTTGGCATTGCGCACGCGCCCCTCGCGGATCGCGTCGAGGATCTGGTCCACCGCCTGACAGGCGCCGGCGACACGGGTGGGGTGATCGGTGTCGGCGGCGGCATGGGGCAGAAGCGACAGCCGGTCGCCGAAGCGGGCGGCGAGCGGCAGGTAGGGCAGCATCGGCCCCGACAGCGCCCCGGTCGCGGCGTCGCGGAACAGGTCGGCGTCGATCGCGGCATGGCCGAGCCGGCCGCTGTCGAGCGCCGCGGCGAGGGCGTCGGTATCGACCAGCTCGCCCCGGTCGTAGTTGATCAGCACCGCCCCCGGCGCCAGCGCCGACAAGACTTCATCCCCGATCAGCCCGGCATTGGCGAAGCCCGCCGCGGTCTTCGGCCCCAGCCCGACATGCACCGACAGCACGTCGGCGCCGGTCGCGGCGGCCAGCGGCGTCTCGGCATGCTCGAACCCCTCGGCCTCGATCCAGTCGCGGTGGCGCGGGCGGGCATGGACGCGGACCCGCATGCCGAAGGCGCGGCCCAGCTTGGCGACCTCGCGCCCGATGCTGCCGTAGCCGATCACCGCGAGGCAGCGCCCCTGCAGTCCGGCGGTGGGGAAGCGCGCGAGGTCGCGGCCGGTGTCGAAGGCGCCCTCGGCGACCAGCTCGTGCAGGAGGGCGACGGGCAGGTCCGGGCGGACGGCGAGCAGCGCCTTGAACACCATCTGCGCGGTAGCGACCGCGTTGATGCCGGGGGTGTTCATCAAGGGCGCGCTGCCGCCGGTGCCGTCGCCGCCGCCCCAGACCGTGCAGCCCATGTTGCCGGTGCCCGCGCCGATGCGCACGCCGCCCATCGGGAACGGCAGATCGGCGGGCAGGAAGGTGGCCGCGGCGATCACCGCGTCATAAAGGCCGTCGCCGGCCTCGGCGCGCAGGTCCTCGGCGGTGGAGAGATGCGGGAGGTAGAAGAAATGCGCGCAGCCGGGCGCGAGGTCGTCGCGGCCGCGGGCCGAGCCGTCGTGGAAGTGCCCGCCGCGGGCGGCGACATGGGCGCGGACCGCCGCGGTGTCGGGCTGGCCATCGGCGCCAAGGGCAAGGCCGACCGGGTCGACGACGAGGATCTTCGGGGTGCTGCGGTCGGTCATGGGCGCTTCCGGTTCCGGGGTCAGTGCGGAGGCGGCCACCGTCGCGGCTGGCGCGCGGGGATGCAAGGCCGCTGGCGCCCGGCGGCGCTGCGCGGAGGGACGAAGCGGGGCGGGGCGCGGGTCAGTGGCTGCGCAGGGTGCCGTGCCCGCCCGGAGGCGCCCCCCGGGTGCGCTGGTAGACGACCAGCGCCTCGACCCGGTTCTTGGCGCCCAGCTTCTGCATGATGCTGGACATGTGGACCTTCACCGTCTTCTCGCTGATCGAGAGGATCTCGGCGATCTCGCGGTTGCTGCGGCCCGACTTCAGCTCGCGCAGGACCTGTTCCTCGCGGAAGGTCAGGCTGCCCGCGGCGGGATCGCGGCGGGCCCGGCTTTCCTGCGCGGCGCTGAGCAGGCGGGTGGCGAAGGCCGGCGAGACGAAGGTGTCGCCGCGCATGATCGAGCGCAGGGCCGAGATCAGCTCGCCCGCCGGGACGCCCTTGAGAATGTAGCCGCGCGCGCCGCCGTTCAGCGCCTCGATCGCGGTGTCGGGACAGTCGTTGACCGTCAGCAGCACGCAGCGCACCTCGGGATGGGCACCGGCGATCCGCGACAGCGCCGAAAGGCCGCCGCCCCCCGGCATCACCAGATCGAGGATCATGATGTCGGGTGTCCGCTCTGCCGCAAGCTCGACCGCGCGATCGGCGCTGTCCTCTTCGTAAATGGCACCGACATCGGGTTCATCGCGCAGCACCGCCGCGCGTCCGCGGCGAAAGATCGGGTGGTCGTCGATGATGGCGACCGAGAATTTCCGTTCGAAAACAAGTGGCGTCAAAACCGTCACCCCACGCGTACAACCCGCCGCCGATCCAATGGGACCGGGGGCACGAGGGGGCGTTGTTGCACTTATCAGTGAGGCGGATTCACGTCGTGAATCCTATACGTTAGCTTCGGGCCATGCCGAAGCCCTCTTCCCCTCGCTATCGCACGACG
>NZ_JBAWKD010000010.1:0-93271 GCF_037095735.1 Frigidibacter sp. MR17.14
TTCCCGCTCTGTCTTCAGCCCACGGCAATGATCTCGGCGGTGCCGAGGGTGTTGTATCTGTTCATGATGGCGATGCGGATCTGGATCTCTGCGGTCTGCCGGTCGGGGTCGCGCGAGGCGATGCGTTCGCCGAAGGCTTTCAGGCAATTCATACGTGCCTCGACCCGACTTCGGACGTGGTAGCCGACCGAACGTTTCCAGTTGGCTCGTCCCAGGCGTCGCGTCTCGTGCAGGATGTTGTTTCGGGCGCGGGCGGCCGGGCAATCCTCTTTCCAGGGACGGCCATTCCTGCGGATCGGTATGAGCGCTTTGGCTCCCCGTGCGACGATCGCCCCATGGCATCGCCTGGTGTCATAGGCGCCGTCAGCCGCGACCGAACAGATCTCTTCATGCTCGGGAAGTTGCGCCAGAAGATCTGGCAGCATCGGGCTGTCGCCCTGCCGACTGGACGTGAATTCGACGGCTCGGACATCGCCGGTCTGCGCGTCCATGCCGATATGGACCTTGCGCCATTGCCTGCGGCGCGACCTACCATGCTTGCGTGCCTGCCACTCGCCATCACCGCGGAACTTGATGCCAGTGCTGTCCACCAGCAAGGTCACGGGGCCGTGCGGGCGGCGATAGGGGATCTGCACCGCAATCCGTGCCTGACGTCGGCACAGCGTGGAATAATCCGGCCCGGGCCAGTCCAGCCCCGCCATCTCGATCAGGCTGGCGACCAGCCCAGCCGTCTGCCGTAGCGGCAGGCCGAGCAATACCTTCAGCGTGAGGCAAGTTTGGATCGCGGCCTCCGAGAAGGTCTCTGGGTGACCGCGCTTGCCCGTCTTGGCCGCGTGCCAAGTCATCGTCGGGTCGAACCAGATCGAGAGAGATCCGCGGCGTCGCAGCGCTGCATTGTAGTCGGACCAGTTCGTCGTGCGGTAGCGCGGGGAAGAAGGCTTCGGCATGGCCCGAGGCTAACACTCAGGACTTACGACCTGAATCCGCCTCACCGATAAGTGCAACAACGCCGGTCCCGGTCGAAACCTTTCGCGTGCGAAAGGTTTTTGGCGCAGTCCCGCGACCGCGGGCCCGTCAGCTTCATGGCCTGATCCGCATTCGGGCCCGATCCGCACCAGGGCAGATCGTCAAAAGACCCTGTTTCGGGCGAAAAGACTCTCTCGGGGCCCTGCCCGGGGCTCGAAAACCTTTCGCGCGCGAAAGGTTTCGGCGGTCCCTCTGCGCGGCAGCCGCCGGCCCAGCCCGCGCGCGCCCGGCTCTGGACACCCTCTTCGGATCCGGTCCCGCGACCTGTGTCGGGTTCGAAAACCTTTCGCGCGCGAAAGGTTTCAGCCGGCGATGAAGCTGCGCAGCCGGGCCACCAGCGCGGCATGCGAGGGGCCCATCTCGGTCGCCGGCGGCGGCGGCGCGAGGTCGGGGCGGGCCAGCAGCGGGCCCAGATCCGCCACCTCCCAAGCGACATGCACGCCTGGCAGCGCCTCGACCTGGCGGGCGGTGGCCAGCTGGTGGTCGTTGCGGTGCTCGCCCATCGCATGGCGGCGCGGCAGCACCACCAAGGGCTTGCCCCAGCGCCGCGCCGACAGGATCGTGCCGATCCCGGCATGGCCCACCACCACGCGGGCGGCGGTGAAATGCGTCTCGAACTCGGCGGGCGTCAGGGTCCGGTGCAGCGAAAGTCCGGGAGAGGGGCCGGCTCCGGTCCAGCCCGGCGCGGGCTCGGTCCCGGTCTGGATCACGATCTCTTCGCCAAGGGTCGGGACGAGGGCGACGAGCGCCTCGATCAGGCGGGGGAAGGGCAGCTGGGTGCCGACGGTGGCGAAGATCACAGCACCGCCCCCGCGTAATCCGCGCCGGCCTCGGCCGCGACATGCTCCCATTGCGACATCCACAGATGCGCGAAGCGCCGGGCGAGCCGGCCCGAGGAGGACATCTCCTCGGCATTGGCGACGCTGTCGACCCAGATGGTGCGCGCCCCCATGGCCCGGCCGATCGCCAGCGCGATCACCCCGGGCAGCGCCCCGGTAGAGAGGATCACCTGCGGGCGCAGCCGCAGGATCAGTCCGGCCAGCCGCAGCGTGCAGGCCAGCGCCGCCGCCTTCTCGTCGCGGTTGCAGTCGGGGATCAGGTGATAGGGCCGGGCGTCGAACTGCTCGGGCAGGCCGGGCAGGGTGGTGGCGAAGGTCACGTCATGGCCCTCGAAGGCCGGGCGCATCAGCATCAGCTGCTGCCAGTGTCCACCGCCCGAGGCGATCGCCAATATCCGTTTCGTCACCCTGTCCGCTCCGTCTCTCGTCTTCATGCTCTGATGGCGCCAGACTGCGGTGCAAAGCGGCCGCTTGCAACGCCGTCCCGGCGGCAAACGCCGCAGCGCGGCAAAAGGGGCCAGCGCCCCTGTTCGGGCAACGGATTGTCCCTGCCTTGTCCACGATGATCGCAAGAACGACATGCCGATGGCGATGCACGGAACCTATTCCGCGCCGCGGCGATTGCGCTCCGGGGCGGGGACATTCAGACTGGTACGACTAGTAGGAACAGGCGGCAAGATGACGACGACGGATCTGGAACCCGGGACTTGGACCGCAGCGAGCGGCGGGATGCCGCTTCCCGCAGCAACGACGGCCGCCGGACGCCCCTCGCCATCGCCCCGCGGCCCCGACCTCACGGTCATTGTCGTCAGCTACAACACCCGCGCGCTGACCCTGAAATGTCTCGAGACGCTTTATTCCAACACCGCAGTGCCCTTCCGCTGCGTGCTCTGGGACAACGATTCAGAGGATGGTTCGGCAACGGCGGTGGCGGCGGCATTCCCTCAGGTGGATGTTGTGGCGTCTCGGGACAATCTCGGTTTTGCGCGGGCCAACAATGTCGTCGCGGAAGGCGCCGATACCGAATGGCTGCTGCTTCTGAACCCGGACACCGAAGTGCATCCGGGGGCGATCGATGCGCTGATGGCCTTTTCGATGGCTCACCCCGAGGCAGGCATCACAGGCGGCCGCACGGTGTTTCCTGACGGCTCGCTGAACATCGCCTCCTGCTGGATGCGCATCACGCCCTGGTCGGCATTCTGCATGGCGACCGGTCTCACGACGGTCTTCCGCGGCTCGGCCCTGTTCAATCCCGAGGGAATGGGCAGCTGGCAGCGCGACACGGTGCGCGAGGTCGACATCGTGGTCGGCTGCTTCCTGATGATCCGCCGCAGCCTCTGGAACGAACTCGGCGGCTTCGATCTGCGCTACTTCATGTATGGCGAAGAGGCAGACCTCTGCCTGCGCGCCCGGGCGAAAGGCTACCGGCCGATGATCACCCCCGAGGCGCAGATCATGCATCTGGTGGGGGCTTCGTCGGGCAAGGTCGCCAACAAGGTGATGATGGTCGCCAAGAGCCGGGTGACGCTGATCCGCGATCACTGGCCCGCGGCTTTGGTGCCGCTCGGGGTCGGGCTGATGTGGCTCTGGGCCGGCACGCGGGTTGCCGCGGCGCTGGCCCTGGCGCTTGCCGGGCGCGGGGCGGCGCTGGAGAAGTGGCGCCTGATCTGGGCCGGACGCCGCGACTGGCTGGCGGGGTACCGTGCATGAGCGCGCAAGACCCTGCTCACAAGGCGCGTCCCTCGAAGGCGGCGCGGTTGCTGCGCTTGCTGAAGTCGACCTGCGACCCCCGGGCCTGGGCCCATGCGGTGAAGATCGTCAATTACTACAACTATTCCCACGTCCAGCCGCTGCGAAAGATCCGGCTCGGCCCCGGAGCGAACATCAGTCCGACGGCTCTCTTCGCGAATCCCGAAAGGATCGAGATCGGGGCGCGGGTGCGCATCGGGTCGGACTGCATGCTCTGGGCGGGGCCGGGCCGCGGCCGGCTGGTGATCGGGGAGGACGTGTTGTTCGGACCGGGAGTGATGATCACGGCTGCCAACTACCGCTTCGACGACGGACATCCGGTCACGGATCAGGCGATGGACGAAGCCGATGTGGTGATCGGCAACGATGTCTGGCTTGGAACCCGTGCGGTGATCCTGCCCGGGGCGCGGATCGGCGATGGTGCGATCATCGGGGCCCATGCGGTGGTGCGGGGCGAGATCCCGGCGATGGCGGTCGCGGTCGGCGCTCCGGCCCGGGTCGTCTCGCAGCGCATCATCGGCGGCTGATCCGCTCGGGCGCGGCATCCCAAACCACCCGGGCCCGCAGCCCGCGGTGGTTCGAGCCGAGATCCTCTCCCCAGGGACGCAGCCCTTCCAGCCGGGCGCCGCCCGCCACGAGCATGTGGTCGATCGGCACACCGAAACGCCCGGCCCAGGCCGGCCATGTTGCCACCGGCCAAGCCGGTGCAGCAAGCTTGGCCTCGGTCATGAGGGCGCGCATCGGGCGGCTCCAGTCGGCGCTGTTGAAATCGCCGGTCACCAGCACCGGGCCCGGCGCCTGCCGGGTGCGGTCGATCACGTACCAGCGATCGTCCTCGAGATAGCCGTAGAACCAGGGCTTGGCGATATGCGCGGCAATCACCGTCAAGGGCGGGCTGTGCTCTGGCGCGCCCTCGGGGCGCAGCGCGAAGCGCAGCAGCCGCCCGGGGCGTGAGCTGGGCAACCGCTGTACCGAGCCTGGCAAGAAGGCGTGCCGCGACAGGGCTACGACCTCGCAGATCCGGTGGTGGTCGCAGCCGATCCTTGCGGGATATCCCCGCGCGAGCCGGGCGAGTTCGGGGCGCAGCGGGCTGGCTTCTGCCAGGATCACGAGGTCGGCCCCGCTTTCCTCGATTGCCGCGGCGAGCTGCGAGGGGGGGGTGGGATTGTCCATGAAGAGGTTGAGCCAGATCACGTCGAGACCGGTGGAGAGACGGGTGGAGGCCGCTTCCGGACGGAGGGGGGGCGCGGCGTTCGCTGCCTGCAGCTGCTGACCGATCATCAGGCCTGCCGCGCCTCCGGACGCCGTGATCAGGGCTGCCAGCCCCAGTGCCAGAGTGCTGCGCCCGGGGCGTATGGCCAGCGCTGCGGCTGCCAGCAGGGCCGCCAGTCCGAGCATGTGCGGCGCAAGCGAGTCTAGCATCCGCCCGAAGGTTCCAAGCACCGCGCCGTCCGGCCAAAGCGGACTGGTCGCACCTGCCAGCGCGAGCGCCGCGGCGAGGCGTGTCAGTCGACGGGCCACGGCGCCGGACGGTCCGAGCATTCCGATCAGCCTCGGGGCCGACTGCCGATCGCTGGTCTGGCGCCGACACGCCCGAGCCGGGCAAGAATCCGGCTCTTGGCGTCGAGCGCAGGCCGTTCGAGGATGTGCCAGGACAGGATGGCGCAGAGCAGTGTCGGCGGCAGGGAGTAGAGGACATTCTCCAGCGGCGTTTGCGCCCCGAAAGCCCAGACGGCCCATCCCTGCAGCGGGAAGGCATAGAGATAGATGCCGTAGGAATAGTCTCCGACGCGGTTGTAGACGCGCAGCACGCCCCGCGGGACATACCCTGCCCAGAAGGTGGCGTAGCTGACCGCAAGGATGAGGGCGGGATAATAGACTGCGCTGTCTCGCGTGGCCCAGGCCAGGCCCGCGGTCAGCGCGACGCCGACGATCGACATCGGCAGCCGGTCCCGCCAGACGTGGAATCCCGCGCCCAGAGCGAAGGGAAGCGACAGTTGCAGGAATTCGGGCAGCGGTTGCGGCAGCCGGACAGCGTAGCTCAGCAGGACCCAAGCCACGCCATAAGCTGCCAGCAGCGCCGTTGCCCGCATCCGGCTGGCCCATAGGCCGAGGAGACCGGCGGCGAAGACGCCCATGTAGCAGGTCACCTCGTGGCGCAGCGTCCAGATCGAACCGACGATGCTATGGAACGGCTGGTGTTCGAAGACCCCTGGCAGCGTGAAGACCGGCTTGTAGAGCACGAGGTTGCGCAGGAAGAACAGATAGGTTTCGGGCAGGGTCAGATAGTCGCTGGCCCAGAGTTCGGTCACGACCGGCCCCAGCAGGAAGGCGACCAGCGCGAGGTTGACGATCAACCCGGGAAACAGGCGCAATGCGCGGGCAAGCAGGAAGCTGGCATGGCTCGACGAGCGCTCGAAGCTCGCGGTGATGAGAAAGCCCGAGACCGCGAAGAACACGACCACCGCGAGGAAGCCCAGCGGATGGCCGACACTTTGCTTCAGCGGTTCGGTCGATCCCGCACCGAGCGCGATGGGCCAGGCATGGGAGACCAGCACCGCAGTGGCTGCGATCGCCCTTATCAGATTGAGGTTGTTGTCGCGCCCGGTGGCGAGGGTGCCAAGAGAGGTCATGCGGCGGGCGGGGTCCTTCTGAAGGCCTTGAGAGCGGCGGGCATGTCGTTAACGGCGGCAAAGGCTTCGTGGGTCCGGTCGCGGACCCTCAAATTTCTCGCGCGTGCAGAACCATAACCCCGAAGGCGGCGGAAAGGCCAGAAGCGGGCAGCCCGATCGGTCGTCACGCTTGCGAGACAGGGCCGGTGCGTGCACTGTCAGCGAGTTCGCGCAGCATCGCTTCCAGCCGCGCGGCCATCGCCGCGCTGTCGAAGCGGGCGGCCAGCGCCCGCGCCCGCGCGCCCATCCGCGCCCGCGCCGCCGGGTCGCGCGCCAGCGCCAGCATCCGCGCCGCCTGCCCCGCCACATCGCCCTCGGCGAAGAGATGACCGTTCTCGCCCTCGACCATCTGGTCGACGAGCCCCCCCGAGGCCGACGCCAGCAGCGGAAGACCCGCCGCGCCCGCCTCGGTCAGGGTGACGCCGAAGCCCTCGACCCAGCCGCGGTGGCGGCGCGAATGCTGCAGGTAGACGTGGGCCTGCGCCAGCTCGGCCGCGATCGCCTTGGGCGCGAGCCGCCCGGTCAGACGCACCCGCCCCTGGAGCCCGCGCGCGCGGATTTCGGCCGAGAGAGGGTCGAAGAGCGGACCGAAACCGATCAGCACCAGCTCGGCTTCCGGGCAGTCGGGCAGGATCCGGGCGAAGGCCTCGAGGCTCTCGCGCATGCCCTTCTCCTCCGACAGTCGCCCGACGGAGACGAAGCGCACCGGGGTCGCGGCGGTCGCCGGCGGCTGGGCGGGCAGCGGCCCGGCGGCGAACAGCGCGAGCGGCGCGCCGCAGGGAATCACCTCGACCCGGGGCGGCAGGCCGAGCGGGGCCAGCCGCTCGAGCTGGTGGGCGCCGACCGCGACCAGACCCTGCGCCCGGGCCAGAGCCTGTTTCAGGGCGGCGCGATAGGCCGGCTCCGCCATCAGCGCCGAGGCGTCGCGACCATGGACATGGATCACCAGCGGCAGGTCCGGCGGCAGCGCCTGAGCCAGCGGGATCGCCGACCAGCCGAACTGCGCCAGCACGATGTCGGGACGCGCCCGGTCCAGGGCGCGGACGATCGCGGCACGCTCGGCGCCCGAGATCCGGTAGGCGCCGGCCCGGCCCGCCTTGCGCAGCCCACGCGCCAGCAGGCCGCGCGGGGCGGGGAAGGGCCCCTCGATCGCCGCCGTGGCAAGGCCCGGCGGCGGCGGCGCGGCCTCGGGGTGACGCTCCCAGCCCAGAAGCGTGGTCGCGAAGCCGTCCAGCGCCAGCGCCTGACGCTCCATCCAGACTTCGGACGGAATGCCGAGGCTACGGGTGACCACGGCGAGGCGGGGCGGCGATGTGGGCATGGGACGTCCTGTCGAGAGGGCCGGGGAGGCGGCAGCAGGGCGATCTTGGGGATTTGGCCGGGAAGGTCCAGCGCCTTGCCGTCCGGTCGGCGTCTGTCACCGTCACGGTTGACGGCGGACCGGCGCGGGCCATCATGCAGGCGGGGCCGGCTTCCGGGTCCCGCTGCGAAAGGATGCCACCGCTTGTCCCCTGCCGAGCCCCTCCTGTTCCCGACCCCGTCGACCGGGGCGTCCGGCCCCGTTCCGCGGATCTCGGTGATCCTGCCCGCCTGGAATGCGGCGGGCTTTCTCGAACGGGCCGTGGCCTCGGTGCGCGCGCAACAGGGGGTCGCACCCGGGGAGGTCGAGATCGTGATCGTCGACGACGGCTCGACCGATGCGACCGCGGCGGTGATCGCGCGTCTGGCGGCCGCCGATCCGGGCATCGTCGCGGTGCTGGGCGGGGCGAACCAGGGCCCGGCGGGGGCGCGCAACACCGCGCTGTCCCGGGCGCGGGGAAGCTGGATCGCGGTGCTCGATGCCGACGATGCCTATGCGCCGGGGCGGCTGGCCCGGCTGGTTGCGCAGGCCGAGGCCTCGGGGCTCGATGCCATCGCCGACCTGCCGTTGCTCTATGACCTCGCCGCCGGCTGTCCCGCGCCCGACAGCCTGCAGCATCCGGCCGCGGGGGGGCTGCGGCGGCTCGGGTTTCGCGACTTCCTCGGGCGGGATGCGGCGACCGGGCTCGACCTCGGGCTGCTGAAGCCGGTGTTCCATGCCCGGCTGAAGGCGCAGGGGCTTCTGGAATACCCCGCCGGGCTGCGCCATGGCGAGGATTGCGCGATGTATGTGGCGATGACCCGCGCGGGGGCCGCCTTCGGCCTGCTCGAAGAGGCGCATTACGTGTTCTCGACCCGGATCGGGGCGGTGTCGGGCGCGCGCTCGCCGGGCTCGGTCACGGATGTCGACTACCGGGCGGTGGCGGCCGAGGCCGAGCGGCTGCGCGCGGCGCTGGCGGCGCAGGGAGAGATGGACGCCGAGCTGTCGGCGCTGCTCGATGCGCGGGTGGCGGGGGCGCTGCAGGCCAACCGCCGCTATGGCTGGACGGTGCTGCGGCGGCGCGAATGGGGGCGGCTGCGTCTTTGGCTGGGCAAGGATCGGCGCAATTGGTCGGAGCTGGCGAGGGTTCTTGGCGCGAAGCTTGCGGGCCAGCGCGGGCTGCCGGGCTAGGGACCGCCGGTCTTAGGACTGTTCAGTTGCAGCATTTATTTTCTGCAGCTGCGAGATTTTCGTGGAGGCCGGGCTATAGTGCAGGCATGGTTCTGATTGTGCTTGGGCGGATGTAGATGCCGAGGGTGATTTTGCAGGAACAGGTGGCGGATGGTCGAGGGGAGAGAACGGCCTGGCTGGATGTCGGACGGGGCGTGTCGATCGTCCTGGTCGTCTTCTACCATGTCATCATGCTCTTCGAGCTCCACGGGCTGCCCTTCGCCTCGGTCTACGACAAGCTGAACGGGCCGATGCAACTCGTGCGGATGCCGCTTTTCTTCACCATGTCGGCATTGCTGATCTCTTCCCGTCTCGCGCTTCCCTGGCGGCAATATGCAAACCGGTACCTGCTGCCGACGGCCTGGCTGTTCCTGGTCTGGAACTCGTTGTACCTCCTGACCAAGGAGAGCGCGCCCTGGTCGCAGATCCTCACCTCGATCTACACGGTTTCGGACCTGATCACCCATCTGTGGTTTCTCTGGGCGCTGGTGTTGTTCCGCTGTCTGGCCAAGCTGCTCGCTCCGGTCCGCCATATGGCGATCGTCGTCGCCATGGGGCTTTCCATAGCCGGGTTCCAGCGGTTGTCCGGCACTGCGGATCTGACCTTCGCCGAACTCAACATCCTCAAATATGCGTTCTTCTTCCTCGCCGCCGTCTGGTACGGCCGCCCGCTCGCGCAGAGCGTGGAGCGCAGGCCTTGGCTGTGGGTCGCGGCCGCAGGCGCGGGTATGGGGCTTTCCTGGATCGTCTACATCAAGGTTCTGGTGGCGGTGACCGGTGTCTTCTCTGCCGCCGCCGTCGCCGTTCTGATCGCCCGCCATCTGCCGCGGCTCAGCAGCGGTCTGACCTGGCTTGGCCGCCGTTCGCTCGAGATCTTCCTGCTTCATTTCGCGTTCATCACGTGGCTACTGCCGCTCACCGAAGGCCTGCCCGGCAGTGTCTGGTGGGCGACGCCCTGCGTGATGCTCGCGGCCATAGCCGGCTCTCTGGCCATCCGGCCGCTCGCCGAGCCCTTTGCGCCCTGGTTGTTCGAACTGCCCAAGTGGCGAACGGCGGTCCGGGCCTGAGGCGTCGACACGGGCCTGGACAGGACCGCGGGAGCTCATTTCTGCGCGAGCGAGAGGAGATAGGCCACAATCGCGGCGGTCTCGTCATCGGGGCGCGGGCTCACCGCCATCTTCGTGCCGGGGATCATCGTCAGCGGATCGGTGGCGAAGCTTGCGATCAGCTCCGGCTCCCAGACGAAATCGGCCGAGGCCAGCCCTTCGGAATAGGCAAAGCCCGGCATCGTGCCGGCCTTGCGGCCGATCACGCCCAGAAGGCTTGGCCCGACGCGGTTCTCGTCACTGCTCAGTGCATGGCAGGGCCGGCAGGCCTCGGCCAGGTGGTTTCCACGGGCAACGAGTGCGAGGTCTGCGGGAGACGAGGCGGACGGTGTCCGGCCCGGTGGCAGCACGCTCAGCGGCAGCACCAGCGCCGCGGTGCCGAAGACGGCCACCACCGAGCGCCAGGGGGCGGCGAGCTGCAGAGCGGGGGGCGCGGCGCGCAGCACCAGCCCCAGGGCCGCCAGCACCGCCAGAGCCCAGAGCAGGATCCCGGGGCCCGCGGCAAGGAAGCGCAGCGTCAGGACGGCCGCCAGAGACAGGGCCCAGAGCGCCCATGCCGTCCGGGTCGCCCCCCTGCGCAACCAGACCGCGACCGGGGGGAGGACAAGGGCGAGCAGCACGGCCGGCAGTCGGGGCAAAGGCCGCGCAGAGGGGAGGGGCAGGGCGGTCATGCCCGCCCCCCGAGCCGTTCGGCGAGCCGCAGCGACATCGCGATGATCATCATCGTCGGACCCGAATAGCCGGCCGAGGGAAAGACCGCGCTGCCGCCAACATGCAGGTTCGCCACGCCGTGCACCTTCTGCCAGCGGTCGACCACGCCCTCTTCGGGCCGGTCGGCCATCCGCAGGGTGCCGATATGGTGGTAATGACCCTCGACCCGCGCCTCGACGAGGGGGCGGGTGATCTCCTCCTCCTCGATCCGGCCGTAGCCGAGCGCGGCCAGCTCGCGCCCGATCGCGCGCTGGCCGCGGGCGATCGTGTCGATGTCTGCATCGCTCACCCGCCAGTCGAGATCGGCGATCCGGCTGCCCAGTGCGTCGCGCCGCTGCGACAGCACGACCCGGCTGTCGCGGTTCGGCGCCTGTTCGATCCGGTGGTCGAGAAGGTAGACCGGCGGCGGCCGGAAGCCGCTGCGGCGGGTCTGGCGCCAGCGCCGGGTCCCGTCGAGCTCGGCCATCACCGCGGCGATGTCGGCGAAGAGCTGGCGGTCCGCGGGGGCGAGCAGATCGGCCTTGAGCCGGCCGCGCGCGGCCTCGGCTTCGGGCGAGACATAGACCGGGGTGAAGCGGCAATAATACTGCAAAAGACCCTGTTCGCGCAGGAAGTCGTCGGTGAAGGAGAGGTTGGCGTTCAACCGGCGCCGGCGCGCGGCATCGAAGTCGTAAAGCGCGGGAAACCGCTCCGAGGGGATGAAGCGCGAGGCCTCGACATGGGCATGGTCCGAAAAATACCGGCCCACGAGGTCATGGGCATTGCCCACGCCCTGCGGGATGACATCGTCCGACGCCAGCATCAGCCGCGCATTCTCGATGGCATGGGCGCAGAGCACGTAGTCCTCCGCCTCGATCCGGTGGGCGACGCCGCTGAGCGTGCGGGCTTCGAGATGATCGACCCGGGTGCCGGTCGGATCGAGGGCGATCTTCGTCACCGAGAGGTTCAGCACCGGGGTGACGCCGGGCGCGGTGGCGATCTCGTCGCGGAAGATCTGGCCGAGACGGATGTCGGGGGCGAGTTCGAAGATCTTGGTCATCAGATGCGTGCCGTGACGCTCGACCAGCTGGTCGGGGTCAAGGCCCCGCCCTCTGACCACTGCCGCGGGGTCGAAGGCTGCGGCGGTAATGCCGAGCGAGGCTCCGGCGGCCTCGATGTAGGGGGCCAGATCCTCGTGCCCGATCGGCCAGCCGGGCAGGCCGAGGGCGGGGCGCGGTTCGTAGTCGATCGGGTCGTTGGCGCGACAGAAGCCCGACCAGTGGTTGGTCGTGCCGCCGAAATAGCGCAGCCGGCAGGATGTGAGTTCGAAATAGCGCTGGCCGAGCTGGTGACCGGCGAAGAGCATCTGGGTCGCGCCGTCGATCTCGAGGCCGCCGGATTCGATCAGCAGCACGCCGGGGCGGGTCTTCGCCAGCGCCCGGGCAAGGGTGATCCCGGCGGCGCCGGCGCCGACGATGCAGACCGAGCCGCGCAGGATCCGCGGTGCCGAGGGATCGCGGGCATCGACGAAAGCGGTCATGCTGCGGGCCCGGACGCAGGCTCTGTTCCGGCCGGATGGCGGGAGCGGGCCCAGGCGGAGAGGCAGAGCGCGGCCTCGGTTTCGGAGAGGGCGATGGAGCCGGCCGGGCCGGGCAGGGCGACGATCCGGCCGGCGCGGTGATCCGCGGCCGCGGCGGCGGCGATCGCGGCCCTCGGGAGCAAGGCCAGGGCTTGCCCATGAGCGGCAAGCCCGTTGCGCCGAGCCTCGGACAGGGTCGCGTCGAGAACTTTTCCGAGACGCGGGAGGGCGGACGGCTGGGTCTCTGGCAGGGCATGTGCGAAGGATGGCAGCAGGCAACTTGCCGCCGAGGCGAAGAGCAGGTGTCTTCTCAGCATATGGACCTCAAAAAGGAGCCATTGGAACAACCCTAGGGGATTGTTCGCGAGACGCAAAGCTTTTCGAAAGCAAGATCCGGGCGACAATCGGAGGCGGAAAGTCGCTTTGATGCATCCGGCAGGGAAAGCGGTGCCGCGCCTTGTGGAGCATGGGGGCGAGCACTAAACTCCTGCCCCGGGTGAGGTCGTTTCCGGCGCGGAGTTCTCTACAGGCATGGCATCGATCGACCAGATGGCGGGCAGCCGTCCCGGGCGCGGCGCGGCCCTGGCGGCTGCGATCGAAAAGGGTTCGGCACCGGCTTTGCTGATCCTGTTCCTGTTCACCGTGCTGATGCCGATCAGGTTCAGTGTCGGCGGGACCGTCCTTTCACCGATCCGGGTCTATCTGCTGATCGCGATCCTTCCATGTGCGATCCAGGTCTTTTCAGGCAGACTTGGACGGGTGATGCTGGTGGACTGGCTGTTTCTGGCTTACGGATTCTGGCTGTTCATGTCCTTGGTGATCACAACAAGCGGCGGTCGCATTCCGTTTGCCGGGATCACCGCGGTGGAACTGGTGGGAGGGTATTTCGTCGGGCGCTTCCTTGTGCGCACCGAAACCGACTATCGCCGGATGATCCGCTTCGTCGTGATCGCCATCGCCTGTCTCATGCCCTTCGCAGTCTATGAAAGCTTCACCGGCAAGCTGGTGATCCCCGACCTGCTGCGCCCGGTCTTCGACACGCCTTATCGCGGCCGCAGTGCCTATGGCCGTTGGGGGCTCGAGCGCGTTTACGGCGTGTTCGAACATCCGATCCTGTGGGGGCTGTTCTGCTCAATGCCGCTCGCCAATGCCGTGATGCTGTCGCGCGGCAAGATCTCTAAGATGATCCCCGGCGCCGGGCTGGCGATTTATGGCACATTCATTTCCCTGTCCTCGGCGCCGCTGTTGTCGATCATGCTGCAGGTGATGATGCTGGCGTGGGGCTTCGTGATGCGGGGGCGCTGGAAGCTGCTTTTGATCCTGACGGGGGCCGCGTATGTCGTGATCGACATGCTGTCGAACCGGACGCCGGTGACGCTGCTGATCGGCACGCTGACCTTCAATCCGGGCACAGGATACACTCGGATCGCGATCTTCGACTATGCTTGGGCAGGGGTGAAGACATCGCCCTGGATCGGGCTCGGCTTCCAGGACTGGGATCGCCCCGGCTGGCTGACGACGTCGGTCGATAACTTCTGGCTGATGATCGCTGTCCGTTGCGGCATCGTCGGGGCCGGCCTGCTGATGGCGGCCTTCCTGATGCACCTCGTGCTGCTTTCCCGTGCAAAGATTGCCGATCCCGGCTTAAAAGCGCTGCGCGTCGGCCATGGGATCGTTGTCGTCGGCGTCGCCTTCACCTTGGCGACGGTCTACATGTGGGGAGCGATCTCGGTTTTCGTGATGTTCTATCTCGGGGCTGGAGCTTGGCTTTATACCCAGGACCACAACCACTCCGATGCACAGACCGCGCCGGTCGAGACCGATTCGGGGCCGCGCTATACCCGCTTCGCTCGCGTATCCCGTGGCGGCCGACCGCTGACCATCCCGCCGACCCCCGAGCCTGCCATAGTCAAGAATGCCCGCGACAGCGGGACGGAACCCGCCACGCCTTACAGCCGTTTCGCCCGAAAGCCTTCCCTCCCGCGCCCCAACCGGACCTCCTGATGAGCCAGGCCCTCCCGCCAGAGACCATGACCGCCCCCCTCGTCTGCGTCGTCATCCCCTGCCACGACCGCGCCGACACCGTCGAGGAGGCGGTGCGCTCGGTTCTGGAGCAGACGGACGCGCCCCCCTTCGAGGTGGTCGCGGTCGACGACCATTCGCGCGACGACACGCTGGCGGTGCTGCGCCGCATCGACGACCCGCGGCTGCGCATCGCCGAAAACCGGGGTAGGCCCGGCGTTTCGGCCACCCGCAACCTCGGCGCGGCGCTGGCCGCCCCTTCGGCGCGCTGGATCGCCTTTCAGGACAGCGACGATGTCTGGATGCCCCAGAAGCTCTCGCGGCAGATCGCGCGGCTCGAGGGGTCGTCTTTCGTCGCGTCCTACTGCGGAATGCTGGTCAAGGCCGATGCCCGCCCCGAGACCCGGGTGCAGGCGCGCTTCCCCGATCCCTCGATCGCGCCGCTTTCGGGCGACATCCTGCCCAGCCTGGCGCGGGGCAGCTATCTGTCGACCCAGATGCTGGTGATCCGGCGCGACGTCTACGAGGCGACCGGCGGCTTCGACGAGGTTTTGCAGGCACTGGTCGACTGGGAGCTGATGCTGCGGGTCGCGCAGGCGGGACCGGTTGACTTCGTGGACGAGGACTTGGTCGTGCAGCGGATGTCCGAGAACTCGATCACCCGGTCGAGCCGCAAGCGCCTGGCCGCGCAGGCGCATATCCTCGAGAAGCACGGGGCGCTGCTGGCGCGCTATCCCGGCGTGCTTGCCCATCACCACCACCGCCTGGCCGGCGCTCACCGCGCCTTTGGCGAATTCGCCGAGGCCGCGGCCCATGCGGGGCTGGCCTTGCGGGCCCGGCCGGGCGATCCGAAGTATCTTGCCAATCTTCTCTACCTGAGAGGGCGCCACCGTTTCGGCTGAGCCCTTCGCGCGAAAGGATCGCCGATGCGACGTCCTACCCTGCATGCCGTCATCCTGCTTGCGGCGCTCGCATATCCGTCCGCTTCGGCACTGGCGCGCGATCTCTATGTCGCCCCCACGGGCACGGAAGCGACGGCCTCGGAAGATGGAAGTCGAGAGGCGCCCTTTTCGAGCCTGGCAGCCGCGCTTGACCACACCGCGAGCGGCAGGGAGGATCGCATCCTGCTGATGGATGGCGAGCATGGCGAGATGCGGGTCGTGCAACGGCATTTCGAGCCTCCGCTCGTGATTGAGGCCGAGCATGAGGGGCGGGCATATGTCTCGACGCTCTCGGTCGGCAAGGCCTCGGGACTGGTGGTGCGTGGCCTCGGCGTCTGGCCGACCGAGCCTGGCGATGGCAAGCGCAGCCTCGTCAACATCTCGGGCCGGGGGGTCCGGCTCGAGAGGCTCGATATCCGCGGCAGACCGGACGCGCCCGAGAGCTATCTCGACTGGACTGCCGCGGACTGGAAGCATGACTGGCGCGCCAAGGGCGTGACCCTGTGGGGGCAGGGAAACGCCATCGTGGACAGTCGCCTGACCGGCGTCTCGTTCGGGATCACCGCAAACGGACCCGACATGCTGGTGCAGGGCAACCATATCCTCGGGTTCAGCGGCGACGCGTTGCGAGGGCTTGGGGATGGCGGACGCTTCGTTGGCAACCGCGTCGAGAATTGCGTTCGCATCGATGCCAACCACATGGACGCCTTCCAGTCTTGGTCCTCGCGCAAGGAGAAGGGCAAGCCGGTCCGGGACCTGCTGATCGAAGCCAATACGGTGTTGGAATGGACCGGCCCTGCCTCACATCCCTATCGCTGCCGGCTGCAGGGGATCTCGCTTTTCGATGGGCCGTTCGAGAACGTCACCATCTCCAACAACCTCGTCACCTCCAGCGCCTATCATGGCATCGCGCTGTTCAAGGCCAGCAACAGCCGCATTCTCAACAACACGGTGGTGCGGCCCGACGGCAAGCCCGGCGGAGCACCTTGGGTGTCTCTCTCAGAGGGGACGGCAGACGGGGTGGAGGTCGCCAACAACGTGGGCATGGCCTTCCGCAACATCCCCAATGCCCTGCGCCGCAATGTCGTGGCGAAGGTCCCGGGCCAGGTGTTCACAGATCCGGCGCGGCAGGACTTCACCCCAAGGCCCGGCGGACCCCTGATCGGAACGGGTGACACCGCGCTGGCTCCGGCGCGCGACATCCTCGGCCAGCCGCGGACACCAGCGCGGGCCGACATCGGCGCCTTCCAAGGGTCGTGAGGCCCGGCCCGGATCGTAAAGGACGCGTTGGACCGGCGCGCGGTGCGGTCACCGCGGCTTGACGGCCCGACCCTAGGCTTCCCTCCCCGTGGACCGCCCCCGCATGCAGCGGGGACCGGGTCCGAGCCCGGAGAGTCCGATGTCCGATCCGTTCCAGTCCCATGCGCCCAGCCTGCAGAGCCCCGCGAGCCATCTGATGGCCATCACCCCCAACGACAGCACCGATCTCGCCCAGGTGCCGCGCGCGCTCAATGTCGCGGCCAGCGGCACGGTTCGGATGATCACCCAGGGCGGCGAGACCGCCGATGTCTATGTCGCGGCTGGCATCGTCTTTCCGCTGCGCCCGCGCCGGGTCATGGCCACCGGCACCACCGCCACCGGCATCCGCGGCCTGTGGTGACGCGATGGAGATCGGCCTTGCCCTCGGGATCGCCGCGCCGCTGACCCGCTTCGATGACGGCGGCCTGCCCGGCGGCGGCGGCGTCGAGCCGCCGCCCCCCGCCAGCCTTGCGGCGCGGCGGATGACTGATGCCGCCTGGTCCTGGCATCAGCAGCGCAGCGTGCTGCACGATCCCGCCCGCGGCCGGGTCTATGCCGGCCTCACCAGCCTGCAGGCCGCGACCGGCACCCCCGGCACCCAGTGGATCGGAGAGTTCGACGCCGCGACCGGCGCGGCGCTGGCGCGCCATGCGGTCGGCAGCGGCTATGTCGCCGACGACCACATCGCCCCCGCGCTCTGGATCCGCGACGGTCGGCTGATCTGCGCGCTGGCCGGGCACAACGACGCCGCGGAGGTGAAGCTGGCCTGGGCCGCGGGGACCGATCCGGCCGGGCTCGGGCCCTTCACCGTCAAGGACGGGCTGTCGGGCCTGACCACCTATGCGCAGTTCTTCGAGACCGGCGGCGCGCTGCATCTCGCGACCCGGGTCGGCGTTTCCGAATGGCGGGTCTGGCGCAACACGGCCGGCGGCGATCCGGCGGCCTGGGGCAGCAGCGCGAGCCTCGTCACCTCTGCCGGCCAGACCTACATGGCCGCGCGCGGCCTGTCGGACCGGCTGGCGATGGTCCTGTGGGATCACCCGACGCTGGCCGGCGCCAGCCGCGGGCTGATCCGCATCGCCGAACGGGCGGACCCGATGGCGGGGTCGGTGGCGCAGGAGACGGCGGCGGTGCTTTACACGCCGCCGGCGGGGGGCAGCTCGCGGGTGCTCTCGGTCGATGCCGGCGCGACGCAGATCCTTTACGCGACCTTCACCGTCGGCGCCGAACCCGCGGCCTATCGCCTGGCGCGGCTGAGCGGGACCGACCGCACCGATCCCGCGCACTGGACCCACGAGGATCTGGGCATCACCACGCAGCGGGCCTTCTGGGCCGACAGCGAATATGTGGCGGGGGGCGATCTCGCCCCGGCGACGGGGCAGGGCAGTGCGCTCTGGCTCGGCTGGTGCACGCCCGACATCTGGCATGACCGGCTGGAATACTGGAGCCGCCCCGACCCTGCCAGCGGCTGGACCAGGCAGGTGGTGGCCGAGGCCGACCGCCAGATGGTGCGCCCGCTGGCGGTGCCGGGTCCGGCAGGCCCGATGGCGCTGGTGCAGACCCTCTACGGCTATACCGACTATCGTGGCTGGGAGATCGACGCGCTCTGCCTGCCGCTGCCTGCGGCACAGGATTTTTATCCGAACCAGCGCTGGACGGGCGCGGCCGAGCGGCGCGACGATTTCGCGGCGCCCGACGGCACGGCGCTGGCGGGCCGGACGGCGGTGACGGGCGGGGCCTGGACGGTGCTGGCGGGAACGCCCGCGCTGACCGCGGCCCGGGCGCGGCGCGGCGGCACCGGGGTCGAGCTTGCACGGCTGGGCGCGGATCTCGGGGTCGACCAGCGGGTGGCGGGGCTCGTGCATTGCGCCTCGAGCTCCGGCAGCGCCTTCCTGCTGGGCCGGGTCGCGGCCTCGGGGCAGGATTTCGTGCAGTTCGGCCTGTCGGACAGCGGCGCCTCGGGGCGCGGGGTGTATCTGCACGAGATGGTGGCGGGCGCGGCCCAGCAGCGGGGCTTCTGGGCGGTCGCCAGCGTCGCCGCAAACGAGAAGCTGCGGCTGGTGCTGGAGATCGAGGGGACGGTGGCGCGGGGCTATGTCAACGACGTGCTGCGCATCACCGCGAGTCTGGGCACCGTCGCGGCGGCCGGCGGGGCCGGGATCCGCTTCACCGGCGGCGGCACGACGACGGGGTTCCACATCGACGAGTTCGGGGCCCGCAGCCTGCCGGCGCCGGGCTGAAGGGCCCGGCCCCGGGCGGGCCGGGTTCGAAGTCGAGGCCGGGCGACCGGGAACCGGGTGCCGAGGCGGTCGGCGCGCGGATCAGGCGGTGCGGCGGCGCATCCAGAGCAGGCCCAGCGCGCCGGCGAGCAGCGCGCCGCCGGCAGGAAGCGGCACCGGGGCGGGGCCGGTTTCCAGCGTGACATTGTCGATCCAGAAATGCCCGCAGGGGTAGTCGGTGCACTCCGCGCCTTCGGGGTAACTCGACGGAGACAATGCCGAGACGGTGAAGCTGTCGATCGCGGCGAAAAGCCCGCCGAAGGTCAGGGTATGCCACGTCAGCCCAAATTCGGCTGCGTCGGTGGACAGTGTGAGACTTGCGATCCTGCTCCCCCCGCGGAAGCCTTCGATGAGCACATTGTCGTAAGACAGCGGTGCCGGATCCGCCCACCATGCCTCGGTGTCGAAGAGATAGAAATTCTGCCTCTGACGGCTGAGATCGATCGAGACGAGGTCGAATACCGCCCCTCCGGCCTCGAACGTGAGCTTGGAGGCATAGCCGGTTCCCGCATCGTCGAGATGGGCGGCGTTCTCGATGCCATAGGATTCCGCCCCACCCGAGACGGTGACACCTGCCTCGATCCAATCCTCGGAGCCCGCGGCAACACCGCCAAGATCGGGCAGTCCGGTGAAGGTGAGCGTGGCCGCCGGGGCCGCGAGCGGTGCAAGCCCCAGCAGGGCCGCAAGAATCTGTGCCTTCATGGAAAGCCCCTATTCAGGAAATATTGACCATTCTGTGTCCTTGGACCCGCTAGGGGAAGTACAATATTCAGCCTTGGCGGGAATTGGCGCGCGTCGTGCCCTGAGGGAGACAGCCGGGCATTTGGCCTTGCCGCCGGGAGTGCCGCACCGCAGAGTGAGCGCAAACAGACCCGCGAACCGAGGCCGTTTCCTTGAAGATCCTGATCACGACCGTGACCCGCATGAGCAATCGCGGTGTCGACGCTCTTGTCGCCTCGAAGGCGGCCGAGTTGCGCAAGACTTTTCCCGGCGCCTCCGTCGAGGTGTTGACCACCGATCCCGAGGTCAACGAGCCTTTCCTGCAGCTGCGCGGCCTGCCCTGCCATTACGATCCCTACAGCGAGCGCCGTTATCGCTCCTTCATCCACCCCGGCTCGCGCCGCTGGACCCTGCGCAAGCTCACCGGCCGGCCGCGGACGCTGGGCGCGGTCTCGGGCCTTGCCCGCGGGTTCGACCTCGCGGTGGCCACCGGCGGCGACAACATGAGCTCGGACTACGGGACCCCCTCGATCTATCTGGCGGCGCTGCACCAGATCGCCGACGAGGGCGTGCCGATCGCGATGCTCGGCCAGTCGATCGGTCCCTTCCGCCACCCCGAGCATCGCGAGAGCTTCATTCGTCTCGCCAACCGCTGCGCGCTGATCACCGTGCGCGAGACGGCGAGCCTGGCCTATGTGCTCGACGATCTGAAACTCCCGAAGGAGAAGGTGCGGCTCACAGCCGACGTGGCCTTCCTGCTCGAGCCCTCGCCCTCCGACTGGGCCGGTCAGGCGATGGCCTCGTTCGGGATCGATCTTGCGCGGCCGGTGATCGCGCTCTCGGTCTCGGGCGGGATCGCGGGCTTCGCGGGCAGCGATGGCGGGCGCCATGTCGAGGCGTTGGAACGGATGACCCGGCGGCTGATGGCAGAGACCGGGGCACAGGTGCTGCTGATCCCGCATGTCGAGGATCACCGCGCCTCGAACAACGACCTGATCGCCTGCGATGCGCTGATGCGGGCGATGGGCTATCCGGTTGATCTGCGGCTGGCGCGCGGCTTCTTCACCTCGAACGACTACAAGGCGATCGTGGCGCGCTGCGACATGGTCATTGCCGAGCGGATGCATGTGGCCATCGCCGGGCTGTCCTCGGGCCTGCCGGTCTTCGTGATCGGCTATTCGGTGAAGGGGCATGGCATCATGTCGGACTGCTTCGGCGTGGACAGCCGGGCGGAGGGGCTGGTGACGCCGCTGCAGGACTTCATGGACGATCCCGCTGAGGACGAGAAGATCCTTTCGGTCTGGGCGCGGCGGGCAGAGCTGGGGGCCAGCTTGCGCGAGCGCCTGCCGGCGTTGAAGGCCCGGGCGGCGGAGAATTTCTCACTGCTCCCTGCGGTTGCAAAAAGGGCTTGATGGCGCCGTGCGCCAGCCTAGGATTTTCTGCAGTTGCAATGCTTGATGCCTCGGGAGGCTGGCGCTGACTCTGTCTGCGACAGTTTCGTTGGTCTGCCTCGTTAAGAATATGTTTACCGAGCGTGTCCAAGCCTAGCGCCATCCCGATCCAATGGGGAACTGCAGATGGGAATATCCCTTTCCCGCCGTTTGCTGCTGCGCGGAAACTTGGCGGTCATCTACGACGGGCTTAAAGATTACCTCTATGACTTCCGGAGATTCAGGACTTTCTCCGGGGCGGTGAACCCGCTGGTGTCGCGAAATGCCATCGCGGCGCGGATTACCAAGGAATATCACCGCATCGAAAAAGGACTTGCCCTGCCGGAGCCGAAACCCGGTTTTGCCCAGCCGGTGATCGACTGGCTCCTCGCCGAGGTGCCGGCCTATGAGCGGGGCGGACGGGACTATATCAGCGATGGCGCCCGGGCGGCGGTCGGGGATTGGGTCGGCTTCCATGACCGGATCGGCGCGGCGGTCCGGCCCGAGATCCGCAGCTTCGCCCAGGGCAGCGACAATTTCGAAGGCGGGGTGAAGACCCTGACCCGCGACGAGATCCTGGCGGCGGCGATGATCGACTTCGACCGGTTCGCGAAGATGCGCCATTCGATCCGCCAGTTCACCGGCGCCCCGGTGCCCGAGGCGGCTATCGCGCGGGCGGTGGAGACGGCGCTGAAGACCCCGCGGGTCTGCAACCGGGAATCGCGCCGGGTGCGGGTCGCCTTCGACCCGGCGGTGCGGGCGAAGATGCTGGGCTATCAGAACGGCAACCGCGGCTTCGGCCATCTGGCGGGGGCGGTGGCGATGATCACCGTCGATCTCGCGGCCTTCACCGATTTCGGCGAGCGCAATCAGGGCTGGATCGACGGCGGCATGTTCGCGATGTCGCTCGTCAATGCGCTGCATGCCCAGGGTCTGGGCACCTGCATGCTCAACAGCGCGACCATCGGCTGGCGCGACGCGAAGATGCGCGCGGCGCTCGGCGTGCCGGACAATGAGATCGTGATCACCTTCCTGGCCGTGGGCCAGATCCCCGACCGGGTGGCGGTCGCGGTCTCGCCCGCGCCGCGGGCGGGCGAGGTGCTGACGGTGATGGCCTGAGCCCCAGCCGGGTCCGCAGCCGGGTCCGGCTGTCGGGAAGGCCGGGATCCGGGCTCAGGCGCTGCTGGCGACACCCGGTGCCGGAGCGCGCCGCTTGCGGCGCAGCAGCGTGTCGCGCAGGTCGCGGGTCCGGGCCGGGGCCAGCAGGAACAGCAGCGGCACATAGAGCGCCGCCCCGAGCGGGATGCCGATCGCCAGTTCCGCCAGATCCGGCAGGGTCAGATGCTCCAGCAGCCCGAAGACCGCCCCGAACATCACCAGCGCGGCAAGCATCGGCCCCTGCAGCGCGCCGGCCAGCGCCCAGCCGCGCAGATCCATCTGCCGCATCGTATAGGTCGAGAGCGCCGGGATCGTCACGATCATCAGCACCGAGCGCGACAGCACCGCCGCCTCGATCCCCCAATGCGCCGCCACCCACATGCCGCCGGTGCTGATCCCGCCCGCGATCAGCCCCCACCAGAATTGGAACCGCGCATGGCCGAGCGAGGCCAGCACCGTCTGGTTGGTCTCCTGGATCGGGCTCAGCAGGATCTGGATCGCGACGAGCTGGATCAGCGGCGCCGTCGGCCCCCAGGTCGGGCCGAGCAGCAGGCCGGTCAGCGGATAGGTCACCGCGGCCACGCCGAGGCTGGCGGGCGCCATCACCGCCATGATCGCGAACTGCACGGTCAGATAGGCGGTGCCGACCCGCTGGCGGTCGCTCTGGACCGAGGACAGGATCGGGAACATCACCTTGCGCGCCATGCTCACGATGATCCGGAACGGCGAGGCCACCACCTGCTGGGCCATGGTGTAATGGCCCAGCACCGGGGCCGAGATCACGCCCGCCACGATCGGGCGCGACAGGTTCACGTTGAGGAAGTTCACGATCCCCGACAGCAGGACATAGCCGCCGTAGCTGGCGAGGCTCCGGTATTCGGTCCAGCTGAAGCGCAGCGAGGGGCGCCAGCGGGCCATCGCGGTCAGGATCAGCGTGCCGGCCAGGGCCTGGACCAGCTGCTGGGCGATCAGCCCGGCCATGCCATGGCCCGCCACGACCAGCGCCATCGCCGTCAGTGCCCCGGCCACGGCCGAACTGAAATCCGAGATCGCGAGCCGCGCGAAGTCGAAGCGCCGTTCGAGCAGGGTGAGCGAGACGCCCTGCAGGGCAGCGAGGGGGAAGATCGGCGCGATCCAGCGGACGAGCGGGGTCACCGCTTCGGCATCGAAGGCCGCGGCGATCTGCGGCGCCAGCACCACGACCAGCCCGGCGAGCACGAGCGCATTGGCGAGGCTGCCCCAGAAGACGGTGTTCTTCTGCAACTCGGTGATGGTCTCGCGCTGCACGAGCGCGATGCGCAGGCCCGCGTCGATGAAGAGCTGGGCGAAACCGGTGATGAACATCACCAGGGCAACGGTGCCGAATTCCGCCGGAGAGAGGTAGCGGGAGACCACCGCCAGGGTGACGATGCCGAGGCCGGACTTCAGCAGCCGCCCGGCCATGCTCCATTTCATGCCGCTGACGGCGCGATGGCGGAGGCCCTTGTCTGTCATGGCGATGATCCCGAGATGCGGATCAACTGACGCGCGGGCGCCAGCTGAAGCTGTAGTTGCGCGGCCGGATCAGGCTCAGCAGCGGCACGGCGATCAGCTTCAGCGCCGCCCGGCGCTGACCGTTGCGCATCATGATGCCGAAGCCGCCCTGGCGCAGCAGCAGGTCATAGCCCTCGCGGCCCCAGCCGCCGCGGAACAGCGCGTGGATCCAGAAGGCCAGAAGATCGGCCAGGGCTGCGTCCATCTCGGGACGGATCGGCCCGTAACGGCCGTCGCGGCGGCCGTCCATCAGGTAGAAGAGACCCTCCGACAGGGCCGACATGTTCAGCGTGAGCGAGTCGTCCCCTCCTGTGCGGCGGGCGACAAGGGCGGGATACTCCAGCGAGACATAACCGCCTGCGGAGGCAATGCGGTAGAACAGGTCCGTGTCTTCTGAGCCGCGCAGGCCCGGGACGAAACCGGTGCTGGCTGCGAAGGTCTCGCGGCGGATCGCGAAATAACCGGATCCGATCCTGATCACCCTGGGCTTAATCCGGGTCACTGCGAAGAAGTCGTCATGGCGCTTCTCGCTCACGGCTTCCTCGATCCAATCGGCGACCTCACCGATGCGGGCGAAGGGCCGGGCGTTTCCGAAGATCACCACAGCCTGCGGGTTGCGTTGGATCGCCTCGCGCAGCGCCCGACCCGACCAGGGCAGCCAGAGGTCGTCGCTGTCCAGAAAGGCTATCCACTCGCCCCGCGCCGCGGCGGCTCCGGTGTTGCGGGCCGCTCCGGGCCCGGCGTTCTTCTGCTGCACGAGCCGTATCTTTGCAGGGGCCCCTGCCGCCAAGATCGCTGCCTCGACGGCCTGCGGTGTCTTGCCATCGGTGGAGCCGTCATCGACGACGATGACCTCGACAAGCTCGTTCAACGACGGGGCGAGGCTTCTCAGGCAGTCGGTGATCAGGGCCGGGCGGTTGTAGACGGGGATGACGAGGCTGACGCTCGGCGCTTCCATGCGGGGTCCTTCGAATTCCGGTCGCGCGGCCGACGGCGCCTGTAGGCTGCCGACTGCGAGGATTGCGGGGGAAGGTAGAGGGGGGGGTGGGGGGCGTCAACTGACCGTGCCGCGGCGCGGCGATGTTTCTCGGGGAACGGAGTGTTGCTGGACCGGGGCGGGGGGGCGCACTACTCTTCACCGGCCAGACGCGGAGCCCCCGATGCCAGATCCCCAAGACCCTGTCGCCCCGTCCCATCGGCGGACCGGGCCGCCGCCGGAGCGGATCTCGGTCGTCATCGCCCATCTCAACCAGCCCGCGATGCTGGCCGCCTGCCTGCAGGCGGTGATGGCCGGCACCCGGCGGCCGGACGAGGTGATCGTGGTCGACAACGGCTCGGTCATGCCGCCCGTCGAGATCTGCGCGCGCCATCCGCAGGTGCGGCTGATCGCCGAGCCCACGCCCGGGCCCGGGCCCGCGCGCTCGACCGGGGCGCGGGCGGCGACGGGCACGATCCTGGCCTTCACCGATGCCGACTGCCTGCCCGATGCCGGATGGCTTGCCGCGGCCGAACGCGCGCTGGCCGAGCCCGGGGTCGAGATCCTGGGCGGGGACGTGCGCATCGCCTGTGCCGATCCCGCCCGCCCGACGATGATCGAAGCCTATGAGAGCATCTTCGGCTTCCGCAACCAGATGTACATCGAGAGGCAGAACTTCAGCGTGACCTGCAACCTGGTCACCCGGCCGGCGACCTGGGCCACGGTCGGCGATTTCGCCGGTCTCGACAAGGCCGAGGACAACGACTGGGGCGCACGCGCCACCGCGATGGGATACCGGATCCGCTTCCGCCCCGAGGCGCTGGTGCGCCATCCGGCACGTCCCGACATGGCGGCGCTGCGCCGCAAGTGGGACCGTCACACCGGCCATTTCTATCACGAGGCGCGGAGCCGGCGCTTCGGCCGGATCGGATGGGCGCTCAGGATGGTGGCGATGGCGCTGTCGCCGCTGGGGGAACTGCCCGGGATCCTGACCAGCGACCGCGTCCGAGGGCCGCGGGCGCGGGCCCTGGCCTTCGCAGGCCTGGTGCGGATCCGCCTCTATCGGGCCTGGCTGATGGCTTGGTTGCTGGCCGGCGGCGATCCTGCGACCCTGGCGGGGCGCTGGAACCGCGCCCCCGCCCGTGGCTGAGGTCTGTGGCTGACGCGGGCCGCAGCCGGGGGCCGGGCCGCAGCCGGCGTGGCTCCCTAAGGCGTGGCCTCGAGCTCTTTCGGCGGCTGTGCCCCGGCCTGCGGGGCGGGGGGCACAAGGTCCGGGGGAGCCCGGACCTCCGCTTCAGTAGTAGCCGTAGGAGTAGCCGTAGACGCTTTCGTCGTAGCGGCACTTGTTCAGCACGATCCCGAGCACGTTGGTGACCTCGGCCACCTGTTTCTCGACGGTATCGATCTGCTTGATCGGGGTTTTCTCGGCTTCGGCCACGATCAGTGCGGCATCGACCTGGCGCAGGAAGCCCAGTGTGTCGTCCGAGCCGAAGACCGGCGGTAGATCGACGAGCAGGAAGTTCGGTGCGAACTCGGCCTCGATGCGCGACAGCGTGTCTGCCGTCTGCTGGCTCTGCAGAAGCTCCGAGGTGCGGTGCGCGGTCTTGGCATTGAGCCCGAAGGCGAGGTTGCCGTTCAGGCAGCGGGCCTGCTGCGCGAAGGGCACCTGACCGCGCAGCACCTCTTCCATGCCGTTTTCGGGAAGCTCGGCGCCGATGGTCTGGGCCAGATGCGGGCGGCGCAGATCGAGATCGAGGGCGATGGTGCGCAGGTCGTCCTGCCGGCTCAGCGCGAAGGCGAGGTTGGCGGTGATCGTGCTCTTGCCGGCGCCGGCCTGGGCCGACACGACGGCGATGCGCTTCCAGCCCTGTGCGGGGGCGGTCTGCGTCAGCCGGGTGCGCAACATGTCGAAGGGCGCCGCCTGAGGCCCGCCTTCGGTCGCCGGCATGAACCTGCGCCGCGAGGGGGTCTTGGTGCGGACCAGCGGTTGCAGCGCGGCCCAGCCGCCGCTGCCGGGCAGGCGCGCCGTGGCGGCCCCCGCCGCGGCCATATTAGGGGCGGCGTCGGGAGCGGCGGCCTCGGCGGTGCTATTCCGTTGCAGACGGGCGCGGTGAATGGCGTCTTGAAGCCGTTCCATGGTGTCTCCTTGGAGGGGCGGCTCAGCCGCGGATGCCGAAACGGTCCATCAGCCTTGCGGCGATGAGGTCCAGCGGCTGGTAGAGGGAATGCACGGCGTAGATCGCGACCGGCACCGCGATGATCACCGCAAGCATCACCGCGATCCGCAGGCCCTGGCGGCGGACCATCTCGTTCGGGGACGGGATATAGGGGATCGTCACCAGCGGCGTGACGCCGAGTTTCCGGACGATGTCGCTGGGGCGGCGGGCGGTGGTGTTCAGAATTTCGAGCAGGACGATCAGCGCGAGGCCGGCGATGATCCCCCCGGCGCTTCCGGCGCCCGCGATCAGCACGCGGTTCGGTTTGCTCGGCGCGTTCGGGACCGAGGGCTGCTCGATCACGCTCACGCGCTGGCCGCGCGACAGCAGCTCGATCCGTTCGCCGGCACTGGCCGAGGCAAGACGCTGCGTCGCCTGGTTGTACTGGTTCTGGACGTTCGAATAGTCGCGCTGCAGCCCCTCGAGCGCGATGGCATTGGCCGAGGTGCGCTGCAGGCTCGAGGTCAGCTCCTCGATCTTCTGCTGCACGTCGGTGCGCTGCGTCTCGAGCGCGCCGAGGCGGCCGTCGATCTCGGCGAGCTGGACGTCCATCAGCGACTTCGGCCCGGTGTCGTTCCCGGTCTCCCCCGTGGAGGCTGTGGCGCGCTCCTGCATCTGCGCGATGCGGCGCTGCAGCAGCTGCACGCGCGGGTTGCTGGGCGAATAGACCAGCAACGCGTCGGAAAGCTGCTTTCGCAAGTTGTCGAGCTCGACCTGTTCCGGGGTGCGGTTCGCGGCCTCGTAGCCCTCGACGCGGCCGGTGCTTTCGAAGACCTCGACCATGCGCTTGCGCTGATCCTGCAGCAGGGTCATCTCGCGCTCGGCCTGGTTCAGGCGTTCCTGCAGCTGGACCTGCTGGTTGCGGCGGAAGTCGACGCTGTCGGGCAGGGCGTCGGCATGGGCCTGCTTGAAGGCCACGATCTTGGCACTCTGGTCATCCATCGCCTGCCCGAGGCGGGTGACCTCCTGCTGGAAGAACTCCTGGGTCTGCGTGGCGCGCCAGGTGCGGTTTTCCTGGTCCGCGGCCAGCAGCCGGTCGAGATAGGCATTGACCACCGCTGCGGCCGGCTGCCCCGAAGCGGCCTCGAAGGACAGGTTCATCATCGTGGCGTCGTTCCTGCCGCCGGCCAGCGCGATCGTGGTCTTGTCGCGCATCGCGGTGAGGATGTCGTCGGGGGACATCTTCTCCTGCTCGGGGAACGGCTTCACCTGATTGGCGATGTCGAGCAGATTGGCGCGGGTGAGAAGGTTGGACTGCAGGATCTGCAGGCGCTGGCGGGCGGGAACGTTCACCGTCGGAGCCGCCAGCTCGCCGGGGATCTGCGAGGATTCCACATAGAGACGCACGCTGCTGACGTAACTGGGCGGCAGGCTCAGCGCGAGGGTCACGCCCGCGGCGATCCCGAGCCCGGCAAGCAGCATGAACCAGTGCAGCCGACGCAGGAAGATCGACAGATAATAGCGGAAATCGATCACGGGCGCTCCTTATGTCCCTCTGCCTCGGGATGGGTCCCGGCGGCAAAGAATACCCCGTCCTCGAGAACGGCGGCAATTGTCTCTTCTGTGACCTGCGCCTGTTCGCTGACCCAGGCATAGGTCAGAGCGAGGTCGCAGAGCTGATTGACCAGACGGGGCACACCGCCGGTCAGCGAATGGATGCGCAGGGCGATCCCGGGGGAGATCTCGTCGCCGCGCCCGCCCGCGGTGCGCAGCCGGTGCGCGATGTACTCTGCGACGGTTTCGGGGTCCATGGCCGGCAGGTGGAAGCTCGCCGCGACCCGCTGCGCGAGCTGGCGCATCTCTGGTGCCCGGATGATATCGCGCAGCTCTGGCTGGCCCACCAGGATCAGCTGGATCAGCTCGTCCTTGTTGGTGTTGATGTTGGTGAGCATCCGCACTTCCTCGAGCCCCTCGACCGAGAGGTTCTGCGCCTCGTCCACGATCAGCAGGCAGCGCCGGCCGTTGGCATATTCGTCAATCAGGAAGTTCTGCAGCAGGCGGAAGTTCTGCACATAGGGGGTGTCGGGCGACGAGGGGATGTCGAAGGCGTGCAGAACCCACTGCAGCAGCTCGCCCCGCCCGCCTTGGGCGTTCGAGATCAGCCCCACGGTGATGTCAGTCTCGACCCGCGCCAGCAGAGCCTGCAGCAGCGTGGTCTTGCCGGCGCCGATCTCGCCGGTGATCAGCGTCACCGGTGCCCCGGTCATCAGACCGTATTCGAGCATGGCGAAGGCACGCTGGTGCGGCTTGGACCAGAACAGGAAGCCCGGGTCCGGCAAAAGGGTGAAGGGGCGTTCGGCAAGGCCGAAGAAGTCGCCATAGAATGGCTGGGCGTTCATGCAGGGCTCGTTTCGCGATGGGCCCGAAGGCCGGCGCAGGAGGTCGGATCGCTGATAGAGATAGAAGGGCCCTCGTTTCGGCAAAAGAAAATAGCGAGAAATTCGCCGCAGGCCCGTTCGGATGAGCCGTCACGGGGAACATACCGCGCAAGTTGACCAGTTTGTTCCATGCGAGGCAACAGGCCTCCTGTTGCAGCGCAGCATTTCGCCGTGACAGGCGACGCGCGCCCGGCGACAATGTGCTAGCATGCCATGGAATTGATACATCCCGCAGCACAATGGGACGATCGGATTTGCCGCGTCGCATCCATCAGATTATCTCTGGCGTCACATTCCTCTCGGCGAAGGTCATTCATGGTGAAGAAGTACGTTCTCGCGCTTACGCTCGTCGGGGCCCTGTCGGCCTGCCAGTCCACCGAGGAGAAGGCGGAAAACTACTACCAGTCGGCCGTGAAGCTGATCGATGGCGGCGATGTCGATCGCGGCCTTGTCGAGCTGCGCAACGTGTTCCGTTACGATGGCCAGCACCATGATGCCCGCGCGCTCTATGCGCGCACGGTGCGGGCGAGAGGGGATCTGAAGGAGGCCTACGGTCAGTATCTGCGCCTGGCCGAGCAATATCCCGATGATCCCGCGGCCGCCCTCGCGCTGACGGAAATCTCGCTGGCCACCGGTCGCGGCGAGGAAGGGCTGCGCTATGCCGGGGTGCTGCGTCGAATTCACCCGGATCTGGCCGCAGCCCCGGCCGAGGTGCAGGCAGCGGTGCGCGCCGTCGATTTCGCGGCGGCGGCGCAGAAAAAGGACAGTGCCGGCATGGCCGAGGCGGCCGCCGCTGCGGTGACCCTGCTGCGAGGCGCCCCGGATCTGGCCCTGGCGCGCCAGGTCGTGATCGCCGAGAACCTCTCGCAGCAGCGCTGGGAGGCTGCACGGGACGAGATCGCGGCGGGACTTGCGGCGATGCCGTCTGATGCCGCGGCCTTGGGCGCCGAGGACCGGCTGATGCTGCGCCGTCTCTACGAGATGCGGCTTGGCGTGCTGCAGCAGCTGGGGGACAAGGTCGGTTTCGAGACCGGCCTGAAGGAGATGATCGCATATTTCCCCGATGAGACCGCCCTGCAGGCGACGCTGCTGCGCTGGTATGTCAGCGAGGGCCGTCTCGATGATGCGGAAGCCTGGCTGCGCGCGCGCATCGCGGCGGCGGGGGCCGATCCCGAGCCGCGCATTACGCTGGTCCAGTTCCTGGCGGAACTGCGGGGCGGCAAGGCGGCGCTGGCCGAACTCGACACCGTTCTGGCGCAGGATCCCCTGCCGGCCGACGTTGTCGCCAATGCCGCGACCTTCCGTGGCCAGCGCGCCAATCTGCGCTATCTGCAAGGAGACCGCGCGGCGGCGGTCACCGAGATGCGTGACGTCATCAAGGCGGCCGAGGGGGACGGCACCACGGCGGCCCAGATCGATCGTCTGCGGATCGGCCTGGCGAAGATGGAGGTCGGGCTGGGCAATCAGGTCGGCGCGCGCCAGCTGGTCGAGACCGTCCTGTCCCATGATGCCACCAACATCGACGCCATGAAGCTCAAGGGCAACTGGCTGATCGACGACGACAAGACCGGCGATGCGCTGGTGGTGCTGCGCGCCGCACTGGGCCAGGCGCCGCGCGATCCCGAGTTGATGACGCTGATGGCCCGCGCCTACGAGCGCGAGGGCAATCGCGACCTGATGGCAGAGATGCTGGCGCGTGCGGTCGAGCTGTCCTCGAGCGCACCCGAGACCTCGTTGCGCTACGCCAACTTCCTGCTTTCGGACAAGAAGCTCCGCTCGGCCGAGGACGTGCTGATCGACGCGCTGCGGCTTGCGCCCGCGGATGTGCAGCTGCTTGCCGCGCTGGGACGCACCCATGTGGCGATGAAGGACTGGGCCCGGGCCGAGCAGGACGTCAGCCGCCTTCGTGAGCTTGCTCCCGAGCAGATGCGCGAGATGGCGGACCAGTTGCAGGCCCAGATCTTCGCCGGACAGAACCGGACCGAAGATCTTAGCCAGTTCCTGACGGAACGCGGAGCCGCACAGGGTGAAGGCAGCCTCGCCGCGGAAGCCGCCGTGATCCAGGCCAACATCGTGGCCGGCAAGCTAGATGCCGCCCTCTCGCGGTCCGAGGCGCTGATGGCGAAGCTTCCCGACGATCCGGGGGCGAAATACGTGCGCGCGACGGTCCTGTCGCTGGCGCGCCGGGACCAAGAGGCCGCCGGCCTGCTTGAGGATGTCGTGGCGGCGCAGCCCCGGCTTCTTTCGGCCTGGCAGGCGCTGGTGGCGGTGCAGACCCGGCGCGGCGATCTCGACGCGGCGGGCGCGGTGCTCGATCGTGCCGAGGCGACGCTCGGGGAGGATCCGACCGTGAAGATGCTGCGCGCCTCCTGGCTCGAGGCGCGCGGCGATCTCGAGGGTGCCATCGCGATCTACCAGGCGCTCTACGATCAGCGCAGCGACAACATCGTGGTGGCCAACAACCTGGCGAGCCTGCTGACGACGGCGCGCAATGACGATGAAAGCCTGAGCCGGGCCTATACGATCGCCCGCCGCCTGCGGGGGCTTGCCATGCCGGCCTTCCAGGACACCTACGGCTGGATCGCGTTCCGTCGCGGCGACATGCAGGAGGCGCTGGCCGCGCTGGAACCCGCTGCGGCGGGCCTGCGCAACGATCCCCAGGTGCAGTTCCACCTTGGCCAGGTCTATGCCGCCCTCGGCCGGGCGGACGAGGCCCGCGGCCAGTACGACCGGGCAGCGCAACTGATTCCCGCCGGTTCGAACCCGGCGATGGAGACGCGCCTGTCGGAAGCCCGCGCCGCGCTCGAGGCCGCGCCGGCGGCGGGCGCCCCGGCCGCGGCCGGAACGAAGGTCGGCCAATAGGGGGGAATGCCGCGCAATGGCCCCCGGCCGGTGCGGCATCCCTGCATCTTTCCTGAAGAAACCGGCCGTTCGCGGCCGATCCAGGCGGCTGGCCCTTGGCGACCTCGCGGTCGCTGGCTAAGTTGCACGCAACCAATACCGGGCAGTGGATAAGAGAATGCGACATTTCATCATTGGCCTGACCGCCCTTGTGCTATCCATCGCGGGGCTCGCGAAGGCCGTTGAGGCGCAGACCTATGGCATCCAACCGGGCGATACGCTGCGCATCGAGGTGCTCGAGGATCCGTCGCTGAACCGCAACGCGCTTGTGCTGCCTGACGGCACCGTCAACTTCCCGCTGGTCGGCACGGTGCGGGTCGCCGGGCGCAGCGTGGCGGCGGTGCGCGGCAGCATCACCTCGGCGCTGGAGACGAACTTCGCGGCCCCCCCGAACGTCTTCGTCACGGTCGCCAACCTCGCGCAGGCCGGCCAAGGCGGCGCCGCCGCGATCGAGACGATGGGCATCTACGCGATGGGCGAAGTCGCGCGCCCCGGTCTGGTGCAGGCAGCGCCCGGCATCACCCTGCTTCAGGCGCTGGCCCAGGTCGGCGGTTTCACCAAGTTCGCCGCCACCAAGCGGGTGCAGCTGCGCCGCGTCGAGAACGGGGCCGAGCGGGTCTTTGTCTTCGACTATGCGCGCGGGCGCGGGATCTCGGGCGCCACGGCCCTGAAGGCGGGCGACGTGATCGTCGTTCCCGAGCGCGGCCTCTTCGAGTGATGGCCGCCATGGGAGGTCGTGACAAACGGTCGCCGATGCGGTGGGCCGCGGTTCTGGCTACCCCGGTCCTGGCAGGGTTGATCGTGCTGCCGCTTCGCGGCCAGGCCCAGGATGCGACGACCGCCGGCGGCAGCGCGCTGCGCTTCACCGTCGGCACCGAGCTTCGGGTCGACGACAATCTCGGGCTCGACGTCGACAGCGCCGGAACCTCGACGATCTGGGACACTGATCTGGGCTTCGGTTACAGCATCGAGACGGCGCTCTCGAAGCTGACCTTCTCGGGCTCCGGGGTCATCCGCCAGGCCGATCTGCCCGGCGACGCCAGCGACAACGGGTTCCAGGACCCGCGGCTGGCCTTCGGCTATGACCGCGCGGGGGCGACCAGCCGGTTTTCGGTGGATGCGAGCTGGCGGCAGACCGATCTGCGCTATCTCGATCCGCTGGCCGATCCGATCGTGATCGAGGACGAGGCGACCGGCGAGCAGGGCCTGCGCCAGATCACCGGCACCCGCGAGCGGCTGACCTTCGGCACGCAGATCGAGTTCGGCGTCGGCACGCCGATGGGGATGACGCTCGGTGCCAGCCGTCGCGAGACCAGCTATCAGGACACGAACCGCACGAGCTATTACGACAACCATACCGATGCGGCCTTCGCGCGGCTGCGGATGGATCTGACCCCGGTAACCTCCGCCACGGTCGATGCGCAGGCAAGCCGCTACGAGGCCGAGAACCTGTCGCGCACGGTGAGGGACTCGACGGCATTGAGCTTCGGTCTGGGCACTGCCCTCGACAAGGCGACGACACTGTCGGGGCGGATCGGTTACCGCATGATCGACAGCACCCGGACCCTGGACGGCGAACGGGAGACCACGACCACCGATGGCGTCACCCTGGGGGCCGGGGTGCGGCGCGAGCTGCGCGCCGGCTCGGTCGGCGCGGATTACAGCCGGTCGGTGGCGACCTCGGGCACGCGCGACACGCTGCGCTTCGACCGGCAGTTCGAGCTTTACAACGGCAGGTTTGGGATCAGCCTCGGCACGACCAAGGGCGAGAACGGCGATCCCGGTCTCGTGGCCAATGTCGACTGGACGCATGAGCTGAAGCGCGGCGCGATCGACCTTGCTCTCGACCGCTCGTCGCGGACCGACGACAACAACCAAGACGTGTTGGTCACCCAGGGCTCGCTCAACTGGCGCCACGACCTGAACGAGGCGAACTCTGTCTCGCTCGGGGCGAGCCTCGCCTCGATCCAGCGTGACGACAACAGCGGCGACGGCAGGGACATCACCCGGGCCAGCCTGCGCATGGCCTGGAACCGCGAGATCGTGCGCGATGTCGACATGTCGCTGGGCTATGTCCACCGGTTCCTCGACGATTCCGACGCTTCGGACACGGCGGATTCGAACTCGGTCTACCTGAGCCTGGGCAAGACCTTCGATCTGCGCCCCTGAGACTGTCTTTGTCCCCGCGCCCTGTCCGGGGCGGGGGGGGCAGGACGGTCGCCCTTCGGCGCGCCGATCGTGAGCGCTGTGGCGACAATGCCGGCAGCCTGACCGTTTCGTGATCCCGTCGCGCGAACTTTCGGGCCAGTGTCGCGTTGCGGCTCGCCCGCGGCGCAGGGCTCGGGTAGCGTCGCGCCCGTGCCGATGCCTGCGGTGAAAAGTGAAAAGGACAGTGCCATGGCCTCCGACAAGACCCTGACCCTGGATGGCTGGCCTCTGGGCCTTCGGGCCGGGTTCTTCTGGTTCCTGGCGCTGATGGCGGTCTCTCTGCCGATCTTCTGGATCGGCCTCGCCTCTCTCGCCCGGGCCTGGTCGACGCCGGAATACAGCCATGGACCGCTGATACCGCTGATCTCGCTGTATCTCTTCATCCGCGAGTTGCGGCAGATGCCGCCCGCGAACCCGCATCCGTCCGACCGCGGCGCGGGCATCGCGGTGACGGTGTTCGCGCTGGCGCTGGCGGTGCTGGGCAACCTGACGCGGATCCCCGACATCGTCACCTACGCGCTGATCCTGTGGTTCGCGGGCGTGGTGCTGACGATCTTCGGTCTCGCCCGCGGCCGCCACCACATGCTGCCGGTCTTCCACCTGATCTTCATGCTGCCGCTGCCGCAGTTCCTGTACTGGAAGCTGACCATCGCCCTGCAGGGCGTCAGCTCCGAGCTCGGGGTCTGGTTCGTGCAGATGGCGGGCGTGCCGGTGTTCCTCGACGGCAACATCATCGACCTCGGTGTCTACAAGCTGCAGGTGGCCGAGGCCTGTTCGGGGCTGCGCTACCTGTTCCCGATCCTGAGCTTCTCCTATCTCTTTGCGATCCTCTACCGCGGGCCGTTCTGGCACAAGGTCGTGCTCTTCGTGATGGCGGCGCCGCTGACGGTGTTCATGAACTCGTTCCGGATCGGGGTGATCGGGGTGCTGGTCAACAGCTACGGCATCGGCCAGGCCGAAGGCTTCCTGCACTTCTTCGAAGGCTGGGTGATCTTCCTCGGATGCATCGGCATCCTGTTCGTGACCGCGCTCGCGCTGCAGCGGCTGGGCCGGGACCGCAAGACCCTGTCCGAGGTGATCGACCTCGATTTCCAGGGCTTCGGAGCGATCTGCGCGCGGATCTTCGCGCTGCCGGCCTCGCGCGGGCTTGCGGCGATCGCGCTGCTGACGCTCGTGGTCTCGGGCGCCTGGGCGATCGGCCCCGGCCGCGAGGCCGAACCGGTCCAGCGCGAGTCCTTCGCGCTCTTCCCGATGCGGTTCGGCGACTGGCAGGGCTACACCAGCAGCTTCGACCCCGAGATCGAGCGGGTGCTGGCCGCGGACGACTACCTGAACGCCAATTACAGCGCCCCGGGCGGGCGCAGCGTCAACATGCTGGTCTCGTTCTACAACCGCCAGACCGAGGGGCAGGGCATCCATTCGCCCGAGGTCTGCCTGCCCTCTGGCGGCTGGGAGATCTTCAGCTTGGCCAAGCAGCGGGTCGATCTGCCGCAGACCCCCTACGGCAGCTTCGAGGTGAACCGCGCGGTGATCCAGAAGGGGTTGTCTCGTCAGCTGGTGTATTACTGGTTCGAACAGCGCGGCCAGCGGATGACGAACGACTTCAGCGCCAAGCTCGCGGTCGTGAAGGACAGTCTGACCAAGGGGCGCACCGACGGGGCGCTGGTGCGCTTCATCACCCCGATCGGGGATGGCGAGACCGAGGCTGCGGCCGAGGCCCGGCTGGTGGGGATGATGGCCGACGCCTTGAAGCCGCTGCCGAATTTCGTGCCGTTCTGAGACGAGAGGGCCGAGGATGCCGTCCGGACAGCGCCGGCAGCGCCTGACCCGCCGTGTCATGCCGTGGGGCGCGAGCCGTCTGCGGTGGATGATCCTTGTCGGGCTGGTTATGGCATCTGTCATACCGGAACTTCTGCTCGAGGGGGCGGATCTCGGCCTCTGGGGCAGCCCGGAATGGCGACGCGTCGCCTACGAGAACATGGCGTTCTGGCCGGGCCTTCTGGGCAACTGGCGCGAGAACTGGACCGGGCAGCGATGGGCCATGTTTCTCAGCTACGGCTTCCTGCATGCGGGCCTGATGCATCTTGTGACGAACATGATCACTCTGGTGTCGCTGGGCGGACCGCTGGTGGACCGGCTTGGTGCCCTGCGGTTCAGTCTGGCCTATGCCATGTCGATTTTCGGGGGGGCATTGGGGTTCGCGCTGCTCTCTCATGGGCTTGACCCGATGGTCGGTGCCTCGGGGGCGCTGTTTGGATTGGCAGGAGGCGTGATCGAGTGCGCTCAGGCCGATCTGCGGGAAGACGGTGTCTCGCGCGCGGAGCGATTGCGGGCCCTGACGGGTCCCGTGGGGATCCTCGTTGCCCTGAACCTGGTGATGTATTGGGCCATGCACGGGCAATTGGCCTGGCAGACACATCTTGGAGGATTTCTGGCAGGTGCGCTGGCCACGCGGCTTCTCGCGGCGCGGTGACCCGGGAACCGTGGGAATCACGCCGCGGGTGTTTCAGGACCGCTCAAGCTTGCGATTTTCGTGTCAACCATAACCATTGTCGGCAAGATCTCGCCTAAGCTTGATGTCGACAAAGGGTGCGAGTGATCGGCATTGGGCTGGATATGTGTTCAATTGCCGTGCTGACGACGCCCAACAGGCCACAGGAGCGGAATTCGGAGGCGGGGTGCATGCTGCAATTGCGAAATGCGGCGTGAATGCGGCTTTTCCAGTTTGCCGGCGCAGCAATCTGACCTATCCTCAAGACAGCGTGCTCCCCAAGGAATTCATCACGATGAAAACTGTTGTTTCTACTCTTGCCCTCACGCTGGGCCTGGGCATCGCCTCGGCAGCCTCTGCCGTGACGGTTTCCCCCAGCGTGACCACTTGGATCCCTGGCGCCGGTGTCGGTGCCGATCCCTCCCGCTATTCCGCGGCGAACGTGAACGACGGCGATGCCGATTTCCTGGCCCTCGGCCTGGGCGGTGCCGCCTTCTTCAACGTCGCGGGCGGCTTCACCGGCCCGATCACCATCACCGAGATCACCTACAATCTCGTCGACAAGTGGCTGGGCGCCTATACCGAGACCGCCAAGGTCTATGCCGGCACTTCCTACGATGCCGATCTGAGCAGCTACACGCTGCTGGGCTCGATCTCGAACACCGAGGCGGTCACGGGCGCGACGCTCTTCACGTCGGGCGTCTTCACCTGGCTCGCAATCCTCGACACCACCCCCGGTTCGAGTCCGAGCACCGATGGCTTCGACATCGCCAGCGTCACTGTGGCCCCGGTTCCGCTGCCGGCTGCTGCGCCGCTGCTGGTCGCCGCCCTCGGCGGTCTGGGCATCGCCGCCCGCCGCAAGGCCAAGAAAGCTGCCTGATCCGTCCGGATCGGTGCGCAGGATCGGAAAGGCGCCGGGAGACCGGCGCCTTTTTCGTGTGTGGCGGGTCGTCTGTGGCGGGGAAGGGGGCGCTCAGCCGCCGGCGCCGGCGCCGATCGCCACGTTCAGTTCGACGAAGGCCCGGCCCTGGTCGCGCAGGCTCGAGACCAGCGCGGTCTCGGCCGAGGACAGGTCCTCCATCGCATCCAGCCGGTCGCTGATCGTCGCCGTGCTCAGCCGCAGCATCTCGTCGGTCAGGCCCAGCGTCTCGCGGTAGAGCCGCGCGCTGCGCTCCTGCGCGGACACCGCATCGCGGGCCGCGGCATAGAGCGACAGCTGGTCCTCGACCTCGCCCACCGCCGAAATCACCGTCGCCTTCCAGGCCAGATGCGCCTCGCGCGCGCTCGAGGCGGCGGCGGCGGCGCGGGCCTTCGGCTGGGTGCTGAACAGCTCGGGGATCTCGAGGCTGGGCCCGAGCAGCACCGAGGCGCCCGAGGCCGCCCCGCCGACGCGGGTCAACGTGCCGCCCAGCGACAGCTGCGGCCAGCGCGCGGCCTCGGCCTCGTCGACATCGGCCAGCGCGGCATAGTATTCGCGCTCGGCGATGCGGATGTCGGGGCGGTTGCGCAGCAGGTCCGCCGGCACGCCGAGCGTCGCGGGCAGCGGCGGGCGCGGCTGCCTGCTGCCGGTCTTCAGCCCGTCGAGGTCCAGCGTGCCCGGCGCCACCCCGGCCAGCACCGCCAGCTGGATCTGCAGGCTGTTGACCTGGGCACGCAGCACCGGCAGCTGTGCCTCAGTCGAGGCGATGCGGGCGCGGGTGCGCAGCAGGTCGCGCCGGGTGCTCTCGCCCGCGTCCTGCAGCTGCTGCGCCACCCCCAGCGCCTCGCGCCGCAGCGCGAGATCGGCGCTGCGCCGTGCCAGCAGCGCCTGAGTGTAGCGCAGGTCGACATAGGCCAGCGAGACCTGGCGCAGGATCGACAGCCGCGCCGCCGAAACCTCGGCCGCCGCCGCCTCGATCCGCGCGTCGGCCGCCTTCAGCCGCGCCTTGCGCCCACCCCAGGGGTCCAGCAGCCAGGTCAGTTCGAGCTGGCCCTCCTGCCCCCAGTCGAGCCGGCCGCTGCGCTCGGTCCCCGATCCGAGATCCTCGAGCGTGAGGTCGGCAGTGAGCCCGCCGAGGTTGCCGCCCCCCGAGGTCGAGGCGCGCACCGCCCGGGCCCGCACCAGCCGCTCGCGCGCGACGGCGAGGTCGATGTTGCCCGACAGCGCCTGCGCCACCACCCGGTCGAGCGCCGGATCGCCGAGTCGGTCCCACCAGCGGTCGTTCTGCAACAGCACCGGCGCCCCGGCGCGGGCGCCGTCGTATTTCGAGGCGAAGGGGAAGAAAGGCGCGCGATAGACCCGGTCGGGCGCGCAGGCGCTCAGCACCGCCGCCGACAGGACAACCGCCGACACCCCGGCGGACAACCGGGGAGATGTCGTGAAACGGCGAAGGCCCGCGCGGCGCGGGCCGGTCACTCGTGACTGCATCGGGTCTGCTCTCCGAAGCCTCAGGCGCGGCCCGTTTTCGGGCTCTGATGGGCCGAGACTAGCAGATCGCGCCCGGGACCCGAGGCTTTTGCGCCCCGGTCCCGGGATTCCCGCAGGCTGCGGCAGCGCGGCCACAGCCCGTGGTGCGCGCAGCCCGGCGTGGCGGGTGCTCAGCGCTCGCGGAAGGCGCGGTCGAGATGGTCGGAGACCGGCTTCAGCAGCCAGCTCAGCGCGGTGCGCTCGCCGGTTTCGAGGAAGGCCTCGACCGGCATGCCGGGCATCGGCGGCTCGGGCAGCTTGGCCAGCTCTTCGGCCGGGACCTCGAGGCGAACGCGGTAGTAGCTGGTGCCGGTGCGCTCGTCGGTGACGGTGGCCGGCGAGACCTGGGCGACATGGCCGAAGACCTCGGGCAGGGTCTTGTCGTCATAGACCGGCATCTTCACCCGCGCGGTCTGGCCGGGATGGACCTGGTCGACCGAGCGCGGGTCGAGCTTGAGGTCGAACTCGACCCCGTCCCCCAGCGGCACGATCTGCGCGACCGTCTCGCCGGGGGTGACGACGCCGCCGACGGTGGCCACCGCCATCTCGTGGATCACGCCCGAGACCGGGGCGCGCAACTCGACCCGGTCGAGCTGCGCGCGGTAGGTGACGATCTGCTGGACCAGCTCCTCGATATCGCCGGTGGTCTTGCGCAGGTCGGTGGCGACCTGTTCGCGGAACTCGCCCTCGGTGCGGGCCCGCTCGAGCTGGGCGTCGCGGATCGAATTGGCGATGCCGTCGCGCTCGGTCCGGGCTTGCGCGATCTGGCCCAGCATGTCGGCGCGGCTGCGCTGGGTGTCGAGCAGGCGGGTCTTCGCGGCCAGACCCTGCTTGACCAGCGTCTCGACGCTGACCAGATCCTCTTCGATGAAGCGCAGCTGGTCCTGCTTGGTGGCGATCAGCCGGTCGAGCCCGTCGCGCTGGCCTTCGAACTGGGCGATGCGTTCGGCCAGCTGCGCGTCCTGCCCGGCGCGGGTGGTGGCGCGGGCGTCGCGGATCAGCTCTTGGCCCTCGACGGCGCGATCAAGGTCGCTGGCGGGGGCAATGCCCTCGGCGCCGAGATAGCCCGCGGCGCGATGCCCGGCCATCGCCCCGAGGGTCAGCGCAGGTCCCGGACGGCCCGAGGTCAGTCCTTCCTGCTCGGCTTCGAGCCGGGCCTGCAGGGCCAGCGCCTCGGCCAGGCGGGTACGGGCGATGCCGAGATTGGTCTGCAGCAGCGTCGGATCGAGCTCGACCAGCACTTGCCCGGCCTCGACCCGGTCGCCGTTGTGAGCGTGGATCGCGGCGACGATGCCGCCATCGAGATGCTGCAGCTTGCGGTTCTGGCCCAGCACCACGGCCTCGCCCGAGGCGATGACAGCACCGCTGAGCGGAGTGACGGCAGCCCAGCCGGCCAGCGCCAGGATCAGGGCCGGCGCGGCCAGCGCGGCAAGGCGCAGCGAGGGCCCGAGTTCGGTGCGCAGGACCGGATCGGCGGAGAGGGCGGGCGTGAGGGTATCGGCGGTCATGCGGAGATCCCCTGCGAACGGGTGGCGGCGGTGTCCTGGCTCTGCATGGCGCGCAGCAGCGCCGAGACGCGGTCAGAGGTCTGGGCGGTCGGGGTCTGGCCGGCCGACGGGACGGATGCGGTGCCCGATGCGGGACCGGTCGTCACGGGTCCGGTCACAACGGGGCGGGCCGGTACGGCCGAGGGGCCGGCGACGGGGCGCAGCGGGGTGGCGGCAGCGGTGCCCACCCCAGTGCCCACCGGGCCCGCGGCGCGTCCACCGGGACCGGTTCCCGGCTGCGGTGCGGCGGCGGGGGCCAGCACGGTCTCGCGCGGGCCGAACTGCGCGACGCGGCCGCCCTGCAGGACAAGGACCTTGTTCACCGCGGCGATGGCGCTGGGGCGGTGGGCCATGACGATCACCGTCGAGCCCTTCTCGCGCATCGCCAGGATCGCCCGGCGCAGCGCCTCGTCGCCTTCCTGGTCGAGGTTCGAGTTCGGCTCGTCCAGCACGATGATCCGCGGGGTGCCGAAGATCGCGCGGGCCAGGCCCAGGCGCTGGATCTGGCCGCCCGACAGCGGGCAGTCGGCACCGGCGCGGGTCTCGTAGCCCTGCGGCAGGGTCAGGATCAGGTCATGCACGCCGGCGATCTTCGCGGCGGCGATCACGTGCTCGTCTTCGGCCCAGGGGTCGAAGCGGGCGATGTTGTCGCGGATCGTGCCGGGCAGCAGCTCGACCGTCTGCGGCAGATAGCCCAGATGGCGGCCCAGCGTCTCGGGGTCCCACTGGTCGGGGGTGGCGCCGTCGAGGCGGATCTCGCCGGTCTCGGGCGTCCAGGCGCCGATCAGCACCCGCGCCAGCGTCGACTTTCCCGAGGCCGAGGGGCCGATCACGCCGAGGCCGTCGCCGGGCTCGAGCTCGAAGCTGACGCGGTCGAGGATCCGGGCGCGCGAGGACAACGGGCCCTGGCCGGGGGCGAGCTTGGTCACGCCGTCGACGCGGATCATCCCGGTGGGGGCGGGCAGATCGGTGCGGGTGTGGCTGGGCTGGCCGGCGAAGGTGGCGGCAAGGCGGGCATGGGCGCCGCGGGCGCGGCCGATGGCACGCCACTGGGCGATGATCTGGTCGACCGGGGCCAGCGCCTTGCCCGAGATCGTCGAGGAGGCGATGATCATCCCCGCCGACAGTTCCTGACGCAGCACCAGCCAGGCGGCCAGCGTCAGCATCGCCGACTGCAGGAACATCCGGAAGGTCTTCGAGAAGGCCGAGACGCCTTCCGAGCGCTCGCCCGAGGACTGGGCGGTGGCCAGGCGGCGGTCGTGGATCTCGCGCCACTGGCGGGCGACGCGGCCGCCCATGCCGAAGGCGGCGATCAGCTCGGCGTTCTGGCGGCCGCGGTCGGCGAAGCCGCGCTCCTGCCCCTCAAGGCCGGCGGCGGCGGCCAGGCCCGGCTCGGCCAGGCGGCGGTTCAGCAGGGCGGCGATCCCGACGACGACGGCGCCGCCCAGGGTCAGCAGCCCGAGATAGGGATGCAGCACGAACATCAGGCCCAGGTAGAAGGGCACCCAGGGCAGGTCGCAGAGCGCGAGGATCGCGGGACTGGCGAGGAAGCCGCGCATCGTCTCGACGTCGCGCAGCGCCTGGCCGGGGTTGGCGCCCTCGCCGGTCAGGGCGGGCTGGCGCAGCCAGATGCGGAAGGCGCCCTCGCCCAGATCGGCATCGATCCGGTGGCCGGCGCGGCCGAGGATCCGGGTGCGCAGGAAGTCGAAGGCGCCGAGGAAGCCAAAGAGCACCACGACGATCACGAACAGCCCCTGCAGCGTCGCGGTCGAGCCCGAGCCCAGCACCCGGTCGTAGACCTGCAGCATGTAGAGCGGCGCGATGAGCATCAGCAGGTTCGCCAGCGCGCTGAGGCAAGCGACGGCGATCAGCGCCGGGCGCAGGCGTCGCAGGCTGGCCTGATACGAGGGGAGGGCTGTCTCGGACATTCCGGGAGGTCCTTTCCGGGCCGGAACCCCCGGGACGGCGCCCCCACGGCGGCCCTTCGAGAATTCCGTGCACTTGCACACAACCTTGCCGGCGGATTCTGACCTAAGTTGGACCCGGCCCGCGCCGGAACGTGGCAGCACGGTGGCCGCCGCTGAAATCGCGCCGAAAACCTGTCGAAAACCCGTTTAAAAGGCCGGAAAGAGTGCGGGATCCGCGCCGGTGGCACCGGGAGCACCGCGGCCCGCGGCGGGGCCGGCTGCGCGGGTCCTTGCCGGGCGCGGCCTGGATGCGCGGAGCTTCGCCGCAGATCAGGCGCCGCGCGGGGGCGGGGGCCAGGGCGGATCGTCTCAGCCCGGCCGGAGCGGGGCGCAATTAAGGCAGGGGTCGGTAAGGCAGGGTGGGGGGGTGGGGTCAGCAGCCCGAGCAGCGCAGCACCACGGCAATGGTGCGCCACAGGATGCCCAGATCGGTGCCCAGCGACAGGCGCTGCTCGTAATCGCCGTCATAGGCGGCGCGGTCGGCGAAGGCGGAGGTATGGCGCTCCGAAACCTGCCAGCTGCCGGTGATGCCCGGGCGCAGGCGGTAATAGGCCTTGCCGGGATAGAGGCGGATCTGGCTGACCATCATCGGCCGCGGCCCGACCAGGGACATCTCGCCGGTCAGCACGTTCCACAGCTGCGGCAGCTCGTCGAGGCTGGTGCGGCGCAGGATCCAGCCGACGCGGGTGATGCGCGGGTCGCAGGTCAGCTTCTGGCTGCGCGCCCATTCGGCCCGGGCCTCGGGATCGGTCTCGAGATGCTGGGCGAGCCGGGCCTCGGCGTCGGGGACCATCGAGCGTAGCTTGATCATGCGGAAGATCCGCCCGTTCCGCCCGACACGCTCCTGAGTGTAGAAGGCCTTCCCGCCGTCGATCTTCACCAGAGCGGCGAAGACCAGGATCAGCGGCAGCGCAATCGGCGCCATCATCAGCACGAGCGCGAGATCGAAAAGACGCTTGCCGCCCCGCCGCCAGATCCCGCGAGTGAGGCCGCGAGGGCGAACTTCCGTAAGCGAGGGGGAACGCGTGGCCGCGGGGGCGGTGAAATCAAACATCGGCAATGATCTCTTTTCTTCCAATCGCTCGGGCGTTTCCGCCACGACGATGACAATGCCACGAACCACGCCAGAGTTTCGCCGCAATCTCGAACGCAACGGCGCAGTCGCTTGGCGGAAAGTGGTTAATACACTGTGAAAAATGCGAAAAAACCGATGCGCACGAGTGTAGCAAATTTTGGCCCGCCGGGGAAGTGTGTTGCTGCGGTTGCGACAATGTCCGATTTGTCTGGGTAGTTGTGCCAATTGCGGAATTCCTTGGCGCAGGGACAGATTCGTCTCGGCCCGGTGCCGGCATCTTTCGTGCCTTCTGCACGCCATGCGGCGCAGCAAGGGACTGGCTCTTCCCGGTCGGTGAAACCGCCTGCCCCGCGAAAGCGAAAGGGCGCATCCTGCGATGCGCCCTCGTGCAGATCCGGAACCGGAGGCCCCCGCGGGGGGCGTGCCGGTCAGGCGGCCTTCTTGCGGCGGCGCAGCGCGGCGAGACCGGCCAGGCCCGAGGCCATCAGCACGGCACCCGCCGGGAGCGGGACCGGAGCCACGGTGATCGAGGCGAGGTCGAAGCCGTCGTTGCTCGGGCTCTTCGGGAACACCGACTTGGTCACGTCAAGGATCGCCAGCCACGAGTAGGTGCCGGTGAAGTTGACGATCGCGCCGCCCACGGCCTCGGCATTGGTGATGACATCGCCGAGCTTGGTGAAGCCTGCCAGCGTCGAGCCGTCGAACGAGTAGCCGCCGTAGAGTTGAGCAGCTTCGGTATACGGCCCAAGCTTCGGATCGATCAGGTTGAAGGTGACTTCGACCACGGCCGACGGACCGGTGAACATTCCCGGCACGTGGAACACCGCGAAGCCGCCGAGGCCCAGCGAGAGGAAGTCGGTGGTGTCGCCGTCGTTCACGTTGTCGGTGTCGGAGCGAACGGAACCGTCAACTTCGGTGCCCGACCAGTAGGTGACGGAAGGGGCGATGGTCGCCGCTTCGGCGGCACCGCCAGCGATCACGGCCGCGAGGCCGGCAGCAGCAAGCGTGGTAAATTTCATGGAGTGAGAACCCTTCACCGGAGGAAAACCGCCAAATTCTTGCCCTGAGATTGCCATCTTTCGAAAGGACTTTCGTGCGGATGCAGAAATCCGTTTCTGCATGTTGTGGAAATCCAGAAATTTCGCGCGATTGTGTCTGCCGAAGTCGAAGTAATCCTCGTGAATCGTTGAAGGCATTGCGCCGAGAACCAGATCAGGCGGTGTCTGGAACGAATCAAAAAGTTAACGGCGCAGAGCAGAGGACATCTTGGAGCTTCACTACTATCATGCCGCTCGCGGCAATTTCGGAGATGATCTGAACGCCTGGTTCTGGGCCGAGATTCTGCCGGACTGGGAAACCCTCTGGCCTCAGGCGCGGCTTGTCGGCATTGGCACGCTGCTGAACGACTCTCTGCCGCGCGGCGTGGCGAAGGTCGTCATGGGCTCGGGAGCGGGCTACGGGCCGCTGCCCGACGCGACGTTGCTCGCAGAATGTCACATTGTCGCGGTGCGCGGGCCGCGCACCGCCCGCGCTCTCGGCCTGTCCGAGACCATGGCCGTGACCGATCCCGCAGTCCTCGTTTCGGATCTTCCGCGCTTTGCCGAACGCAGCGGGCGCCGGGAGGGCCCTCCGGTGGTCGTGCCACATGTCTCGTCGCTGCACCGCTACGACTGGAAGCGGNCCTCGTTTCGGATCTTCCGCGCTTTGCCGAACGCAGCGGGCGCCGGGAGGGCCCTCCGGTGGTCGTGCCACATGTCTCGTCGCTGCACCGCTACGACTGGAAGCGGATCTGTGCCTCGGCGGGCTGCGCATTCCTCTCTCCCGAGCGCCCGGCCGAGGAGGTGATCGCTGCTCTGGCCAGCGCCCCGCTGGTGATCGCGGAATCCATGCATGCCGCAATCATCGCCGATGCGCTGCGCACGCCTTGGCACGGGCTGAGCCTCAGCCCCTCGTTCAACGACTTCAAATGGCTGGACTGGGCTGACAGCCTGGATATCCCGCTTGTCATGCACCGCTTCGACTGGGACCGTATGCGCGGCACCAGCCGGCCGCCTGCCGATCCGACGCGACGCGAGCTTTCTGCCACGCATCTGCGCCCTCGGCATCGCCCCGCATTGGCCGGCTTGCGCTACCGGGTCGGCGGAGCCCTGCGCAGCATGGTGTTGCGCCGCCAGCTGTCACAGCTTGCACAGCGCGACGGCCAACTCAGTTCCGAGATCCGCCTCGAAAGCCGGAAGGACGAACTTCGGTCCCGCCTTGCGGCGCTTGCTGCAGTGACCCGTGAAGGCATGGGCCCGTCGGATCCGACGGGGAACGTTTGCCTTCGCAGCGAAGTCCTGTAGACCTTTTCCGAACGACCGGGTGCGCGGACTGCGCCGACCCGTCCCCTGACCACACGGAGAGAGCATGAAGATTGCGGTTGCCGGTCTCGGCTATGTCGGCCTGTCGAACGCCCTGCTGCTGGCGCAGCATAACGAGGTGGTGGCGCTTGACGTCGTGCCCGAGAAGGTGGCGATGGTGAATGCCGGGCAGTCGCCGATCGTCGACGCCGAATGCGAGGCCTTCCTGAAGCGCGGCGACCTGAACTTCCGCGCCACGACCGACGCGACCGAGGCCTTCACCGGCGCGGACTACGTCATCATCTCGACGCCGACCAACTACGATCCGGTGACCAACCGCTTCGACACCCGCACCGTCGAGGCGGTGGTGAAGAGGGTGACCGAGATCGAGCCGAAGGCGACGATGGTGGTGAAGTCGACGATCCCGGTGGGCTTCGTCGAGGCGACCTCGGCCACCTACAACACCAAGAACCTGATCTTCAGCCCCGAATTCCTGCGCGAGGGCCGGGCGCTCTACGACAACCTGCATCCCTCGCGCATCGTCGTGGGCGAGCAGTCCGAGCGCGCCCGCGTCTTCGCCGACCTGCTGCTGCAGGGCGCGATCAAGAAGGATGTCGACATCCTGTTCACCGACGCCTCCGAGGCCGAGGCGATCAAGCTGTTCGCGAACACCTTCCTCGCGATGCGCGTGGCCTATTTCAACGAGCTCGACAGCTATGCCCTGTCGCGCGGGCTGAACGCCAAGCAGATCATCGACGGCGTCTCGCTCGATCCGCGGATCGGGGCGCATTACAACAACCCCTCCTTCGGCTACGGCGGCTACTGCCTGCCCAAGGACACCAAGCAGCTGCTGGCGAACTACCACGAGGTGCCGCAGGTGATGATCGGCGCGATCGTCGATGCCAACCGCACTCGCAAGGACTTCATCGCCGACCAGATCCTGGCGAAGAAGCCGAAGGTCGTGGGCTTCTACCGGCTGGTGATGAAGGCGGGCTCGGACAACTTCCGGCAAAGCTCGATCCAGGGGATCATGAAACGGATCAAGGCCAAGGGCATCGAGACCGTGCTCTACGAACCCGCCTATCCCGAGGACGAGTTCTACAACACCCCGCTCGAGCGCGATCTCGGGACCTTCAAGGCGAAGGCCGACGTGATCGTGTCGAACCGGATGGCCGACGAACTGGCCGACGTCGAGGCCAAGGTCTTCACCCGCGACCTCTTCGGTTCGGACTGACAGGGACGGCCGCACCGTCCCGTCCGGGCGGTGCGGCTTCGCCGGTCGCCGCACCGTTCAGGCGACGCTCTTCGGCCCGAGCGTGACCGCAGGGGCGGTCGGGAAGCGCAGGCGCAGCCTTTCGAGAGGCAGTTCCACCAAGACCCTGGTCAGGGTTGCGGCCGTCAGGCAGAGCGGCGTCAGCAGCAGGAACGGAACCGGTCCCGGCGGATAGAGCTGCGGCCAGACTGCCCCCGCGAGCCACCAGATCGGCATGTGGTAGACATAGGTTGCATAGCTGATCGAACTGATCCAAGTGGCGGCCCGGCTCGAGAGCAGCCGTCCGGCCGCTCCGGGATAGCCTTTGCAGGCCCCCAGGACCAGCAGGCAAAGCGCGAGGTTGCTTGCCAGCCGGTAGGCCTCGTTCACGCCGATCCGCTGTTCAACGAACCAGGGCAGCACCAGCGTCGCGAGCGCCAGCAGAAGCGGCATTGGCCCGGTCAGGGTCCGGGTTGCGGTCTGCGGGGCCCGGCGCACCAGCAGGGCCAGCAGGGCGCCCCAAGCGATAGGGCCCCAGCTGAATGTGACATAGAACATCTCGCGCAGGCCCAGCGCGTCGAGGTTCATCCGCACCAGCGGCGGCAGGATCGCCGCGATCACCGTGACCGTGACGACCGCTGGCATCGGCAGCAGGAGCACGACCACAGGCCAGAGCAGGTAGAACCGCTCGAGCACGTTGAGGCTCCAGAGATGAGTCACGATCCAGGGCTTCCACTGTCCCGGTTCGGCTGTGAGCGAGATGTAGATGTCGGTCATCTGCAGAAGGTGGAACGGAAGACTTGCTCGGATGTCGGCCATGTTGAAGCATGCGGCAACGCCCAGCGCGATCATCAGCGCCGGCAGAAGGCGCAGGGCCCGGCGAATATAGAAATTGCGGGCCACAACCAGCGAGCGCAGCCCCCTGTCTCTGGCGCGCAGCAGGATGGCGGTGATCAGGAAACCGCTGACCACGAAGAACAGCGCGACCCGTACGTTCTCGATGACCGGGGTCTTGTTCCAGTAATGAACGTAAAGCACGCCCACCATCGCGATGCATCGAAGCCCGTCGAGTTGCTTCCAGCGTGGAGACTGACTTTCTGCGCCCGGTCCGCGGACCGTAAAACCTGCATCCATTTGCACAACACCCTGCCAGCGGCGCAGCAGGCCACGGGGCCTGCGCTGCCCTCCCCCAAGTTGAATTGTTTTGGGAAACAGGAGCCTGTCAATATGGATCGGTCGAGGCGACCGGTTGATGCCTCAGGCCTGGTAGTAGTCGCGGTACCAGTCGACGAAGCGCTGCACGCCCTCGGGCACCTGCGTCTTCGGTCGATAGCCGGTGAGGCGTTCCAGCAGCGTCGTGTCGGCCCAGGTCGCGGGCACGTCGCCGGCCTGCATCGGCATCAGGTTCAGCTGGGCTTTCCGCCCCGTCGCGGCCTCGATCGCGCGGATGAAGTCCAGAAGCTGCACCGGCTCGGAGTTGCCGATGTTCACCACGCGCCAAGGCGCCACCGGCGAGAGGCTGTCGCCCTCGGGCACGGTGCCGTCCGCGGGGCGCAGGGGGGCTGCGTCGATCAGCAGGCGGATCCCCTCGACGAGGTCGTCGATATAGGTGAAGTCGCGCTTCATGTCGCCGTGGTTGTAGACGTCGATGGCCGCGCCGTTCAGCACGTTCTTCGTGAACTTGAACAGCGCCATGTCCGGCCGCCCCCAGGGACCGTAGACGGTGAAGAAGCGGAACATCGTCACCGGCAGCCCGTAGAGATGGGCATAGGAATGCGCCATCGCCTCGCCCGCCTTCTTGGTCGCGGCGTAGAAGGACATCTGGCTGTCGGCCTTCATCGTCTCGACATAGGGCATCTCGGTGTTCGCCCCGTAGGCGGAACTGGTCGAGGCCATCAGCAGATGCTCGGGTGGATGGGCGCGCGCGGCTTCCAGAAGTTCCGCCACGCCCACGAGGTTCGCCTCGACATAGGCGCGCGGGTTCTCGATCGAGTAGCGCACCCCGGCCTGGGCGGCGAGGTTGACCACGATCTGCGGCTTTTCCTCTGCCATCAGGCCCATCAGCAGGCCCGGCTCCTCGAGCTTGCCCTCGACGAAGCGGAAGCCCTCGGACTGCAGCAGCATCGCGCGGCGGCGCTCCTTCAGGCTGACCTCGTAATAGTCGTTCATGCTGTCGAGGCCCACCACCCGGAACCCGTCGGCCAGCAGGCGGCGTGTCAGGAAGAAGCCGATGAAGCCCGCGGCCCCGGTGACCAGCGCCGTGCGGGGAGCGGAGACGGCGGCAGAGACAGGGGTGGGGACAGCGGCGGGGGCGGGGGCGGACATGGCGACTCCGGGTCTTGCGTGTGGCGACCTTCTGCCCGCTGTCCGCCCGCGCTGCAACCTGTCAGCCGCCGCTAGGGAGTTTCCCGAAGCCCGCTCAGCGGGGCGGTGCCCTGCCCGGCCGCCAGACCCCCGGCGAGCCCACGGGAGGTGGTGACCGGAAGCAGGGCGACCGTCGCGGCGGCGATGACCGAGGCGGACGCGGCCTCGCCGGCGCATTCGGCGACCGTCAGCGCATAGCGCACCCAGTAGCGCAGCGAGGGGTTCGCGATCCAGTCGAACATCTCCTGCGAGGCGTCGATCACCACGGCCGAGAACACCAGCCCGATGAAGCCGATCCCGACATATCGCAGCGTCTTCCAGCCGCCGCGGTCCGTGCGCAGCAGCGCCCACAGCAGCGCCGGACCCACCACGCTTCCCATCGCCGCCCAGACATACAGCTCACTGGCGGTATGCGGATTCAGGCCGAAGCTCGGGACCGAGGGCCAGATCCGCAGCAGCGCACTGCTGCCCCGCTCGTGAAGCATCAGGGCGTCATCTGCGAAGACCAGCAGGAACATCAGGCCCAGCACCAGATGCACCGGGGTCCGGTCCCGGCGGAACATCAGCAGCAGCATCCCCGCGACCGCCAGCCATTTGACGTGGTTGAACCGCTCGGAGGGGCCATAGTCCCCGAACAGGCTCAGCGAGGGGGGGACGCCCTCGACCAGATCGAAAACCTGAAGCGCCCGCAGCACGAGATGAAGGGCGACGAACAGCGCATCGACCGACAGAAGAATCAGCAGGACCCGAAGGACTCTGCCCTGAAAGGGAGAGGGTGAGCTTTGCATGATGAATCCGTTACACAAATGTAACGAAATCTTCACACATGGTGCGGATCACCCACAAGTTTGGCGCCGAATCCCCTTCCGACCGGGATCAATCCGGCTCAGACGGCCCGATTGTGCCAGCGCCAAGCGTCGCCGATCATCTGCTCCATGCTCGAGCGCCGCGGCTCCCAGCCCAGCTCGTCACGGGCCCGGCCCGAGCCCGAGACCAGCTTCACTGCATCCCCGGCGCGGCGGTCGGCATAGACCACCGGCACTTCGCGGTTGGTGACCGCGCGCGAGGCCTCGATCACCTCGCGCACCGAAAAGCCGCGCCCGGTGCCCAGGCAGAAAACCCGCGCCGTGCCCGGCGCGACGCGGCCCGCCTGCAGGTGGCGCAGGCCCAGCACATGCGCCTCGACCAGGTCCATGACATGGACATAGTCGCGGATGCAGGTGCCGTCCGGCGTCGGATAGTCGGTGCCGAAGACCGACAGCGCCGGCCGCTTGCCCGCCACCGCGTCGAGCATCAAGGGGATCAGATGGGTCTCGGGCTCGTGGCGCTCGCCGACCTCGGCCTCGGGATCGGCGCCGGCGACGTTGAAATAGCGGAAGATCACCGAACTCAGACCATAAGCCGCGCCGAAGTCGCGCAGCATGTCCTCGATCGCACGCTTGCTGGCGCCATAGCTGTTGATCGGGTGCTGAGGCGTGTCCTCGTCGAGTGTGACGCCGTCATGGTCGCCGTAGGTGGCGCAGGTCGAGGAGAAGACGAAGTGTTCCACCCCCGCCGCCGCTGTCGCCTCGATCAGCGAAAGCGAGGCCGCGACATTGCCGCGCCAGTATTTCCCGGGCTCGCGCATCGCCTCGCCGACCTGGCTCAGCGCCGCGAAATGCATCACCGCCACCGGCTTCCATTTGGCGAAGACCGCGTCGAGCCGGACGCGGTCCATCAGGTCCCCCTGCTCGAAGGGGCCGAACTTCACCGCCTCTTCCCAGCCGGTCACCAGGCTGTCGTAGGTCACCGGCAGGAAGCCCGCCGCCTTCAGCACCTTGCAGGCATGGGCCCCTATATAGCCCGCGCCGCCGGTGACGAGGACCACTGCGCGGGTGCTTGCTTGGGAAGCTGTGGAGGACATTGTCGAGCACTTCATACTGTTAGTCAGAGGTCACTCTGCCTTGTGGGAGGGCGCGGGCATTGGCGGAAACGGCGTCGGGCGGAGGGAGGTCGGGTGAAACCGATGTAGCGTACCCCTTGCAGGTAGCCGCGGATCTCGTCGTGCAGATGTAGGTCCGGTATTCTAAGCATGCGCCGGCGCCAAGACAGCAACAGGCGCTTGGTGTAGTGACCGGGCAGGATGTAAAAAGCGCGCCACAGGTCGCCTCTTCGCCGGTGATTGCCGTATTGCGCGAAGATTGCCGCGAGATGGCCCATCGCGTAGCCGCGGACCTGCCTGCGCAACGCGTTCCAGTCTGCGCGGTGCTCATGGCGCACTACCGAGGCAGGCTCGTAGAAGCAGCAGACCCCGGCCTCGAGCGCCCGGCGCCAGAACTCGGAATCCTCCCCCGCACCGCTGGCTTGGCCGCCATGGCCAAGGCGCGGGTCGAACAGGCCGATCCGGTCGACGAGGTCGCGTCGGATCGCCATATTGGCGCCGGCGCCAATGTTCCAGGACGGGACCCCCCAAGGGCCGGTCGCCTCGAGAAACGCCGGGTCGAAGCGCAGTGGCTGCAGGCCCATGCCCCCGAAGCCGAGATCCATCTCGAAGGAGATCTGCGCCTCCGAACGCAGCTCGAGCGGCAGCACCAAGCCTGTGGCCACCCCGACCTGCGGATCGTCGAAGGCGTTCAGCAGCGGCTCGATCCAACCCGGTTCGGGCAGTACATCATCGTCGATGAAGGCTACGATCTCGGATTCGATCTCGCGCAGTGCTGCGTTGCGGGCATTGCTCAGCCCTCGGCGCGGCTCGGCGACATAGGTTGCGCCGGCGGCCTCGACGACGGCGCGGGTCGCGGCATCGGGTCCGTTGTCAACGACCAGGATCTCGCGCCCGGGGCCTGGATCGAAGGCCGCGCGCACCGTCTCTAGGCAGGCGGCCAGCTGTTGCGGGCGGTTCAGCGTGCAGATTACCAGCGTGACGCTACGCGACGACCGGTGGCGGCGGGCCGCAATTGCCTGGCCGAAGCCCGTGACATCGAAGGCGCCGGCTTGGCTGGCGCGGGCCGGGGGAAGGACATGGCCCTGCAAGGCAGCATCATAGCCCCCGCCGGCAACCTGCGACAGCATGATCCAAGACCCGGCTCCGGCCCCCAGCGCGCGCACCTGCTCGGCGCTCATCGGGAAGGCCGCCCGGGTCAGGGCGCTGCGGCCAACGACCATGCCATCCTGGCGGAAGAACAGGATCGCGGCTTGGGCCTCTGGCTGTAACTCCAGCGCGACCGGGGCCGAGAGGTCTACGTGGAAGATGTCCCAAGGGGCGGCTGGCCTCATTGTCCGAACTCCTCGCGGATACGGGCGATGCGGGCCTGCGACCGGCGGTACTCGCCGCGGCCTCCCACGATGGCACCCCAGATCTCGGCCAAGATGTGGCTGGGCAGCTTGGCCCGCCGGCCTCGCAGCGAATGGTAAAGATCGATGAGATAATACTTCGCCAGCCAGAGTACGAGGTGGCGGTTCCGGGACCGAGCCTCGGGGTCTGTCAGCAGGTTCTTCTCGACCAGCGCCATGATTCCCAAACCCCAAGTGTAATACTGGCGGCGCAGACCGGGCATGTCGCGGCGGTGTTCGTGGAAGATCAGCATTCCGCCATCGTAGACCATCGGGAAGCCATGGCGCACGATCCGGTAGTAAAGGTCGATGTCGCCGCCCCCGGGCAACGGCGGCCCGGTGTCGAGCGCGTCGTCGCAGCCGCCGATGGCCTGCAGAGCGTCCAGTCGGAAGACCATGTTCGCGCCAGTGCCGAAGACTCCTGCTCCCGCTGGGTAGATCGGATCACCCCAGGCATCTGACCCGTAGCGGCGCTGCCCGAATCCCTTGGCGAAGCCGCCAGCCAGCTCGAAGCGGATCTGCGCCTCGGTTTCCAACTGCAGCGGTAGGACCAGCCCGGTAAAGCCGCCGGCATCGGGATGGATGCGCACTGCCTCGGCGAAGGCCGCCAGCCATCCGGAGTCGACCGTAGCGTCGTCATCAATATAGGCCAGATAGTCGGTGCGGCATTCCGCAATCGCCCGGTTGCGGGCGAAATCGAGGCCGGGCATCGGCTCGCGGGCATAGCGCACGCGAGGGAACCCAGCTACGCAGTCCTGAGTCGAGGCATCTGGCGGGGCATTGTCCACAACTAGAAGCTCCGGTACGACCCCGCCGAGCTCCAGTGCCACGAGCGATTGAAGGCAGCGTTCCAAAAGCTTCGCGCGGTTGCGCGTGCAGACCACCATGGTGAGTGAGGGTAGTGTTGCCGGTTCCATCGGGCCTGTCTCAATGGTCAGTCGACGGGTGGCTATCTGGTAGCCAGTATCGGAGCCGAGGATCTCGTCAATTTCCTCGCCGGAGACCTTTGATCCCGCGTGCTCGCGATGCACCCAGCAGCGTCCGACTGGATACCCCTTCCAACGCGCAAGGACATGGACACCATTCCAGTCACCATTGGGGCCAGAGGTATCGATATCGGGAAGAGGCTCGCTCATCTCGATCTCGATCCGGCCATAGGGCGCACGGATCGCCTTGGGCAAATGGCTCACGACAATACTCTTTCCAAGCGGAGCGTCGATGTGTCAGGTCGGCACAAGGCCGCTGCGGGGAACCTGCGGTATTGTATCCGATTCAGGATCTCGAAAAGACCTACACCAGTTTCATGACTTTGACAGAGAACTCGTCAAACTCCACGGATTTGTGCCGCATCGCAGCACAGTGCTGCTCGTTGCATTGTAAAGTTTCCCTGATCGCGGTCGCAAGTTGACTACCTGAACATAAGCATTGTCGGCAGGGTTGCACGCAGACAATGTGGCGCGAAGGGGGCAGCGCTGAGTTGCCCGACTGTGTCGGCATAGGAAAGGACCTCGTGGCCAGCGTCGCATACCATTCGATCCACCATCTCTGGGACGTGGTACAAGTCCTAGTTGCTCGCGACCAGCGGTCCCGCTATCGCTCGACACTCTTCGGGATGCTCTGGGCGGTGGCGAGCCCGGCGCTGTTCCTGATGACCTTCTACTTCCTCTTCGCGGTCGCGCTCCCGTTGAACGTTCCCAACTACGTGCCCCACCTGTTCATCGGCCTGATCGCATGGACATGGTTCCAAACCTCGATCCTCGATTCCGTCCGCGCGATTCTTGGCAACGCCTCGCTGATTGCTCAACCGGGCTTCCCCAGTCCAGCGCTGCCAATGTCAATTGTAGTGTCGAACTTACTTACTCTGCTGCTGAGTCTGCCTTTGCTAGTAGTGATTTTGATCGTGAATGACACTGCCCCCGGCTGGTCGCTGTTGGCGCTGCCGGTCGTTTTGGCCATCCAGTTCGCGCTCACGCTTGCGGGCAGCTATGTTGCTGCGGCCCTCAACGTCAGTTTCCGTGACCTTCAGTATATCGCCCCTCTAATCCTGCAGGTGGGGTATTTCATGACCCCGATTTTCTACGATCTTGCAGCTATCTCAGAGCGCGCCCGAGCAGTGTTGGCCTTCAATCCAATGGTGCAAGTCATCGAGGCTTACCGTGCAATTTTGATCCAAGGGGACTGGCCTGGTGTCGCGGGATTGGGACTGACCGCACTTGGTTCAGGTCTGGCACTCTGGCTCGCCGTCCGCTTCTTCCGTCATGCCAGCTTCGATTTTCTGGAGGAGCTGTGAATCGGTCTTCCTCAGTTCCAGGCCTCAAAGCTATCGCTGAGCCCGCATCTGATCCGGCTCCTGCGATCAGAGTCTCGGGACTAGTTAAAGAGTTTCGTCACCATGCAACCGACGGGCCAAGGACCTTTCGGCACTGGGTCGAAAGCGGCTTTCGAAGTGCCCACAGCGCGGGCCGGTTCCGTGCCCTTGATGACGTCAGCTTTGAGGTGTTCTCTGGCGAGATGCTCGGAGTAATCGGTCGCAACGGCTCAGGGAAATCGACGCTTTTGCGGCTTTTGGGCGGCGTTATGTCTCCTAATAGAGGGCGGGTAGAGTTGTCGGCGGCGGTCACCGGCATTCTTGAATTGAACGCAGGAATGCATCCTGATCTTTCGGGGCGCGAGAACATAGTGATCAATGCCGTGCTCTCGGGGCTTCTGCGTCGCGAGGCCGAGGCGATCGTCGAGGCGGTGATCGACTTCGCCGAGATCCGCGAGCATATCGACGAGCCGGTGCGCACCTACTCCGCCGGCATGCGGCTGCGGCTGGGCTTCGCGGTGGCGGTCCACGTCGAGCCGCGCATCGTGCTGATCGACGAGGTGCTGGCCGTGGGGGATCTGGCCTTCCAAAGGAAATGCCTCGACCGGATCCGTGCCTTCAAGGCGGCGGGGGCGGCGATTGTGCTGATCAGCCATGACATTGATCAGGTCGCTGAATTTTGCGACAGGGTGCTCTGGCTGCAGCGGGGCCGGGTGCGGGCGCTCGGCCCCGCGGCCGAGGTCACGCGGCGTTACCGCGACGACATGATGAGTCGCACCGCGGCGCTGACCGCGACCGACCGCGCCCACCGGGCGCTGCCGGGCGGAGGCGAGCTGGTCCCCGGCGAGAACTGGCTGGGCTCACAGGAGGCCTCGATCGCCGCGGTCACCCTGCGCGGTCTCGAAGATCGGTCAGGGTCCGGAGAAGGAGGCGGCATCGTTGAGGCGATCCACCCGGGCGATCCGCTCGGCATCGAGCTACTGATCGGGCCCGGCACCCAAGGCCTGTTCCATGCCGCGGTCAGCCTTGCCGATCCCGCGGGCCGCACGATCTTCGACAGCAACACCGAGCGCGATGACGTAGAGCTGGGCGAGGTCCGGCCGGGCGACCGGCTGCGGCTCGAGCTCGGGCGGATCGATCTGGCGCCAGGCGAGTACCGGCTAACCGTCGGGCTCTGGGCCCGCGACTGGTCACATGCCTATGACATGCACCGAGGCGCCTATGTGTTGCGGATCGCCGGGCAGGCGCTGGAGGGGCCGCGCTTTGCCCCGCCTCGGCGCTGGCGGTCCGAACCCGCCGCGCAGCCCGCGGCGCATTCGCCCGGAGCCCGGGCGTGACCAGGACAGTGAATCCGCTAGTCTCGGTGGTGGTGCCCTGCTGGAACGCGGCCAGCTCGGTCGGGGACACGCTGGCCTCGATACGGGCGCAGCGCCTTTCCAACATCGAGATCCTGCTGGTCGACGATGGCTCGATCGACGACCTGACCGCCGCGCTGGCACCGCATCGTGCCGATCCGCGGTTGCGGGTGATCCGGCAGGAGAACCGCGGCTTGGCCGGCGCGCGCAATCGCGGCTTGGCTGAGGCCCGAGCGCCGCTGGTGGCCTTTCTCGATGCCGACGACTTATGGCATCCCGAGTTCCTGTGGCAGGCCCACGCCGCGCTCGAGGCCGACCCGGGCGCCCCCTTCGCCTTCGCGCTCTGCTTCCATCTCGACGAAAACAACCGCTACCTCAGCCCCTCTACCTGGGAGGGCCTGAGCCCGCGCCACGATCTCGAAGGGCTGGTCGAGGTCAACCTAGTCGGTAACGGGAGTGCCTCGCTGTTTTACACCGCCGCCGCCCGCAGCGTCGGCGGCTTCGACGAAAGCCTGCGCGGGCGCGGGGCCACAGGGGCCGAGGACTGGAAGCTCTGCCTGCAGATGGCCGCTCGCGGACGGCCCGCGATGCTGACTGAGCAGCTGGTAGGCTACCGGCGGGTGCTGGCCGGGATGTCACAGGGCGATCCGCGCCGGCAGATGCGCTCGGCCGAGCTGGTGATCGCGGATCTCGCTCCGCAGCTGCCGCAGGTGCCGCGCCGGGCTTGGCGTAATGCCCGGCTGGTCATGGCCGGTTGGCTGGTGCCGGCCTACCATCGCGCAGGCCTAACGCGCGAGATGCTGCTGTTGATGGCCAGGGCCTATCTAAGCAGCCCGCTGTGGCTGCTGTCGTTCAATGTCCGCCTCGCACACCGGCGCAAGCTCAGCCATGTGCTCAACACGCTGTTGCACCGCCTGCCGCGCCAGGCCGGGCTGCCGGTCGCTGCCCTGCGCATGGCAGACGGCAGCCGTCCTTTCGCCTTTCTCGCCCGGTCTTGCCCGACCAATCCCGTTTCTGCCGCCGGAGTTCTCTGCCCATGAAACTGCTTCTGACCGGAGACGCGGGCCTGATTGGCCGCGAACTGAAGACCGCGCTTGTCGCCGCCGGCCATGAGGTCCGCGGATTTGACATCGGCACCGATCCCGCCCAGGACCTGCGCGACCCCGGCGCCGTCGCCGCGGCGCTGGCGGGTGTCGAGGGCGTGCTGCACCTGGCCGCGATCTCGCGCGTGGCCTGGGGCGAGGACGATCCCGCGCTCTGCCATGCCGTCAACGTCACCGGCACCGCACATCTGCTGGACGCGGTCACCGCGCTGGGCGCGGCCGCGCCCTGGGTGGTCTTCGCCTCGTCGCGCGAGGTCTACGGCGATCCCGACGTCTCGCCGATCCCCGAGACCACGCCGCGCGCGCCGCTGAACCACTACGGGCGCAGCAAGGCCGAAGGCGAGGAACTGGTCGAGGCTTTCGTCGCCCGCGGCGGGCGCGCCGGCATGGTGCGGCTCTCGAATGTCTACGGCACGGTCCATGACCACCCCGACCGCGCGGTGCCCTCGCTGCTATGGCGCGCGCTGCAGGGCGAGACCCTGAAGATCACCGGCGAAGCGAACTTCTTCGACTTCGTCCATGTCGAGGACTGCGTGCGCGGGCTGATGGCGATGGCCGACCGGCTGGCCGCAGGCGAGGCGGCGCCGCCGACCGTGCATCTGGCGACCGGGATCCCGACCAGCCTCGGCGCGCTGGCGAAGGCCGCGATCGCCACCGCCGGATCGGGCTCGGGGATCGAGGTGCTGCCGGCGCGCAGCTTCGACGTGAAGGGCTTCTGCGGCACCCCCGAGCGCGCGGCCAAGGTGCTGGGCTGGCGCGCCGAAATCGCGCTGGACGAGGGGCTTGCGCGGCTTGCGCGGGCCATGGTCTCGGCCGGGGCGCCGAAGCCCGTGACCATGCCAAGGTGACAGCGGCCGGGGCCATGCGGGCCCCGGCCCCGCGATCCTGTCACGGGGTCAGACCGGTGCCTGGGTCTTCGGAAGCTTGCTCGTGCCCGTCTTCTCGTCTGCGGCCGCCTGTGGCGCTGCCTTGACCTCGAACTCCTCGTGATACGAGCGCTCGACATTCACGTCCCAGAGGTCGTGGTGCTCGCCGGTGAGGTTGCGCGCGGCGTAGATTGCCGAGAGCATCGAGTGGTCCTGGTTGTTGTAGCGGTGCAACCCGTTGCGCCCGACCGTCTGCAGGTTCTCGAAACCGTCGAGCCAGCCCCGCACCACCTCGAGCGCGTGCTGGTATTCCGTGTCATAGACCGGATAGGCCTTGGGCTGGCGGATCACCTTCGACTTCACCACCGCCTTGGCGTGGCCGAGCCCGAGCTCTTCCAGCTCGCGCGCCGCCAGCGCCTGCAGGTCGGCGTCCGACATCGTCCAGAGGTCGTCGCCCTCCTGGCAGAAGTATTCCATCCCGATCGACGAGGTCGCCGGATCGGGCACCATGTCCGCCGACCAGGCGCGGAAGTTCTGGATCCGCCCGACCCGGACCCGGGTGTGGACATAGATCCAGTTGTCCGGGAAGGGATCGGGGTCCGACAGCACCAGCGTCACGATCAGGAAGTCGCGATAGCGCAGCTTCTCGGCCGCGGCGCGCACCTCGGGCGGGGCCGGCGGGTCCATCGCCCGGATCAGCCCGCGCAGGTCCATCGAGTTCACGAAGCTCTCGCCCGCGACTTCCGTGGTCTCGGCCGCGGGCTGGCCCGTCGGACGGGTGCGGACCCGGGTGACGCGCATCCCCTCGCGCAGCACGCGCACCACCTCGGTGTTCATCTCGACCTCGCCGCCGCGCTCGCGGATCACGCCGGCCGTCTTCTCCCACATCTGGCCGGGGCCGAGGCGGGGATAGCTGAACTCGTCGATCAGGCTGCGGGTGTCGTTGCCGCCCTTCAGCGAGACCATGATCGCCTTCCACAGCGTCAGGTTCTGGATCCGCTGCGCGGCCCAGTCGGCGCGGATCTGCTGCGGCGGCGTGCCCCAGACCTTCTGCGTGTAGCTGTGGAAGAAGTGCATGTAGAGCCGCCCGCCGAAGCGGTTGGTCACCCACTGGGTGAAGGTGTCTTCCTGCGGATAAGGCCGCACCTTCCACTTCAGCAGGCTCAGCAGGATCCGGAAGGTCTCGTAGAGGCCGATGTTGCGCAGCGCGTTCAGCGGCTTCAGCGGGTAGTCGTAGAACTTGCCGCGGTAGAAGATCCGGCTCAGACGGCGCACCCGGATGAACTCGGGGCCCAGCACCTCGTGCCACATCGACTCGACCTCGGGGACCTTGGTGAAGAAGCGGTGGCCGCCGATGTCGAAACGGTAGCCCTCGAGGCTCTCGGTGCGCGAGATGCCCCCCACCAGCCCCAGCGCCTCGAGCACGGTGACGCTGGCGCCGGGGCGGCGTTTCAGCAGCTCGTAGGCGGCGGTGAGCCCGGCCGGGCCGCCGCCGATCACCACCACCCGGTCGCCGGGTTTCCATTGCGCCAGATCGCGGTCGCTCATCATCGTCTCCGTCCGCTGGCGACGGCAGGGGCCGGGGCGAGGCGGGCCTCGATCTGGCACCAGGCGAAGCTGACTGCAGAATAAAGGTAATAGACCTGGTGGAAGGCGAGCCCACCCAGGGCCACGCCCAGCCCGCCGGTGCGGGCGAGGAACCGGAAAAGCGCCGCATTCGCCGCCAGCGCCGCCAGCGCGAGAAGCCCGGCCAGGCCCCAGGAGGCGCCCGGGGACCCGAGGCCGGCCAGCGCCGCCAGCAGGGCCAACAGCAGCGCCGCGGCCAGCACCGCGCGGGCGCGCTCGGCCCGGCCGATGTTCAGCGTGTCGCCCAGCCCCTCGCGGCTGGCGATCAGCCGGCTCCAGGGCAGGGCGCGGTTGGCGATGTCGTTGCGGATCGTCGGGCCCATCCGCCAGCCCTTCAGGTGGCAGGCCTCCAGCCCCGGATCGACCGCGATCGCGCGGCCGGCGGCGGCGATGCGGTAGCCCAGCTCGATGTCCTCGATCGAGGGGCGCGGATAGGCCTGCGCGTCGAAGCCGCCCAGCGTGCGGAACAGGTCCGCCCTGACCGCGCCGCAGCCGGCCCAGAAGGTCTGCGCGCGCCCCCCCACCTGTCCTGGCGCCTCTCCTGGCGCCTGCCGCCCGGCCTGCAGGTGGTAGAAGCGGTGCGCGAGGTTCTTGTAGCGCGAGAACCAGTGCGGATCGGCGGGATGCGCATCATAGGCGCCGAAGACCGCCCCCACCGCCGGCTGCGCCAGCGCGGCGCGGATCCGCGCGGGGCCGCCCCGGCCCACGACCACGTCGCTGTCGACGAACCACAGGATGCCGCCGCGGGCGCGGGCGGCTGCGGCGTTGCGCGCCGCGGCGGGGCCCGCGTTGCGCGGCAGGCTCAGCACCTCGGCCCCGAGCGCGCGGGCGATCCCGGCCGAGCCGTCGGTGGCCGCGTCGTCGGCGACGATCACCTCGAGCACCTCGCCCGCCTCGCGCAGCGCGATCAGCGGCGGCAGCGCCCACGGCAGGAAGGCCGCCGCGTCATGGGCGGGCATGATCACGCTGATGCGGTCGTCGCGGTCCATCTCCGGAACCGTCTCCGGGGCCCGGTCCGAAGACACGTCCGGGCCCGCATGAGGGCCGGGGGCCGGGGGGCGGATCGTCTGCTGCATCACCCCGCCGAGCGCACCTTCCGCGGCGCTGTGACCAGGCCCTGGCGGGCGAGCAGCGTCTCGAAATAGTCGATGGTCTGGCCCAGGCCCTCGGCCAGCGGCACCTTCGGCGCCCAGTCGAGCAGCGCGGCGGCCTGCGAGATGTCGGGCTTGCGCCGGGTCGGATCGTCCGAGGGCAGCGGGAAGTGGCGGATCTCGGAGGCCGAGCCGGTCATCGCGATCACCTTCTGCGCCAGTTCGAGCACCGTGAACTCCTGCGGGTTGCCGATGTTCACCGGCCCGGTCACGTCCGGCCCGGTCGCCATCATCCGCACGATCCCCTCGAGCGTGTCGTCGACATAGCAGAAGGACCGCGTCTGGCTGCCGTCGCCATAGATGGTGATCGGCAGGTTCTGCAAGGCCTGGATCACGAAGTTCGACACCACGCGGCCGTCGTCGATCAGCATCCGCGGCCCGAAGGTGTTGAACAGCCGCACCACCTTGATCTGCACGCCGTGCTCGCGGTGGTAGTCGAAGAAGATCGTCTCGGCGCAGCGCTTGCCCTCGTCATAGCAGGACCGCAGGCCGATCGGGTTCACATTGCCCCAGTAGGCCTCCATCTGCGGATGCTGCAGCGGGTCGCCATAGACCTCGGAGGTCGATGTCTGCAGGATCGGCACGCCCAGGCGCTTTGCCAGGCCCAGCATGTTGAAGGCCCCCAGCACCGAGGTCTTCATCGTCTGGATCGGGTCCTTCTGGTACTGCGGCGGCGAGGCCGGGCAGGCCAGGTTGTAGATCGTGTCGACATCGACATGCAGCGGCCGCGCCACGTCATGTTCCAGCAGCTCGAAGCGGGGGTTGGCCAGCAGCGGTTCGACATTCGACCGCGCCCCGGTCGAGAAGTCGTCGACGCAGAGCACGCCATAGCCCTCGGCCAGCAGCCGGCGGCAGAGATGCGAGCCGATGAAACCGGCACCGCCCGTGACGAGGACGCGTCCGCCAAAACCTGTCATCTGCGATGCCTTCCGACAAAAGGGCCCAACGGCAGGACCGCCGGGGGGCAAACTGAAATGGCGCGACCCGCCAGCTCGAAACATCTGCTGTGCGGCAATTGTGACGATCCTGAGGCGTTTACCATTTGTAAATCACTTGATACGGAGACAGCGATGCGGATTGTTCGCCGCGGGGGCGGGGGCGGGGCCCAGGGCCCGGCGAGACATCCCGCGCCCGATGCCTCGCGAGGCCCTTCGCTGCTGCGGCGCGCCGCGGCAGGGCGAAGATCCGCGCTGCCGGAAGTGTAGCAATATCCTGATATTCAGCGATATTTATCAATGGTCACCGAAAGGCCTAGCCGCGAGGGGACAGGGGCTGCCGCCCCGGCCATGCCTGCACTGCAGCGTGGCCGGCACAAGGAAGACGATCTCTGGGCCGGCCCGGTCGCCACGAGAAGTTGAATCAACAAAATGCGCAATTCAGGCCGATACAAAGGTAAACGGAAACAGTTCCGGATCCCCCGGAAGTCTCCGACAGAATCTCTCGGTCATCGCGGAAAGTCCTTCCCTTGCTAATCCGGGCGAAGCGTCTGGTGCGTCTGGTCGACGAGCGGACCTGCCTGCCGACCAGCCGGCGCTTGTGCCCTTTCCGCGCTGTGTTGACGTCAGCTGGGGTGAATGGTTTCTCGGGGGACGTCATGCGGCATCTTCCTGCCGGATGCCCTCCCTGCACCCGGATTGCGCCCAGACTGCCCGCAGCCTGCGCTTCCCTTGCGCGCCTCGCAGGCCGGGCACCGAGATGGATGTCGTTTCATGATCAGTGGGTTTCCGACCGACCGCATTCCTCCCGCCATTTCCCGCTGCCCGGCCCCCCGGGCCCTCTTCCGCCCGTTTCCGGACTGACGCCTCCTGATCCGATCGCCTCTCCACAGACAGCCTCCACCCCCGCCTCTGCTTCTTCCACGGTGCCATCCGCCGCGCTAGGCAGCATGGCGATCCGCGAGCTCGAGTTCACCGCGCTGCCCGTGACGTTCGAGGCGCGCCCCGCGATGTCGGCCCCGGCACTGATCTGACTGCACCCGCGACCGCACCGAGGCCACGCGCGAGCTGGTTGCCCGCTTCCCGAGATCCGCTGCGTGCACGAGCCGCGGCCGGTCTCGATGTCGCGCGCAACTTCGTACTTGCCGAGGCTCGGCCCGAGTTGGGAACCTTACCGACGGCCATGCCGCTCGAAGCGCAATAACCCGCCCCAGATCGACTTCCGGCGCTATGGCGGCTGCCTGCGTGGCGACAAGAGGACGCGGCCCATACGGGTTCGTTGCTAGACTGGTATACGGTGGCAGGGGTGAACATGGCGCTGCGCCGATCGGTGATGGAGCGGATCGGCGTCTATTACCCGGCGCTCGACGCCGGGACCGACGCCCGGCCGGGGGCGATGCCGACATGTTCCGCCACCTATTGCCATTGGCTACCGCATTACCCATGATCTCGAGGCGCTGAATTGGCACCGTTATCTTCGCTTGATGAAGGCGCTTGGCGAGCAACTGCACGGTTACGACGTCGCGGGCGGCTCAGTGCTGGCCAAGACGATGCTCCACGAGGGCAACCGGAGCGAGGATTTGCGCTTCGCCAACGGTCTGCGGGACGAGCTGGTGCAGGCCGCGCGTTGACTACTGGACCGCGGCAGCCCGCTGCTGGCGATCTCGCGCGAACGCATCGCGGGCGGGTTCACGGGGCTCGGGGCTTATGGCATCACCCCGCAGACCGAGGCTTCGGCCGGGCACCAGGGCGGCGGCATCGTGCTAGGCTCTGCCGTGGGAGGGGGCAGGCGGCGACGTCTCTTGCGCGCAAGCATCCCGAGGGACTCGGGGATCTCCAGCTGCACCGGGTGCGCCCACGCGTCATCGCATTGCGCCATCCGGCGCTGTTCGCGATCGGCCCCGTGCTTGGTGCAGGGGCCATGAAACTGGGCCATTTCTAGGTCTGGCAGGGACTTCGGATTGCTCCTTCCCGCGGTGTCACGCGGCTGCTTGTGCGCCTCGCCGAAGGGCTGGCCGCGGCAGAGGCGCTTATCGAGGCCGAGCGCCCCGAGCAGATCGACCTGCGCCATGGCGAGCGCCGCCTAGCCTTGGCATATCTCGATCCCGGCGCCGAGCCTTGGTGCGGGCACCACCTGCGCCCCTTCTTGATGAACCATTGCGCCCGGCCATGGCTGGAGCAGCGGATGCAGGCAGGAGGGTTGGCCTCGGGCCCATCCGACACCGGTCTGTCCGAAACCGAGCGCAATGCGGCCAGTCGCGGGCTGCGGCACGTCGCACCGCATCTGAACGCGGCGGCTGCTCCTTTCCTCTGGCGCGAGCAATACGCCAGTGGCGCAAGCTCGCCAAGCTTCAGGATCAGGCGGGACAACCTTCGGCATAGTCTCCCGTTGCGAAACAGTCCCCCACGGCAGAACATCGTTTCCGTCCTTCGCAGTTGCCGCAAGCCACCTTGTCTTGCCTGGCTAATCCACAGGCGGATTGTGGAAGAGTTTGTGCGGATCATCGTCGAATTTACGCGCCTTCGCCATGAATTCGGTCCCGCTGTGCAGCTATCCACAGCCCGAGACCCGCAATGGCAAGATCCTGCCGTCGCCAAGCCACCAGATCTTGTAGATGTTGCCAGCTTTGCCGGCATCGGGCAGTGGTGGCGCAGTAAACAAACTATTTACCAAGCGCGCACAGGATCAGTCCCGAACGCGTAGACCACGTGCGAGTTCCAGAAGTTTTCCGCGGCGAAGCTATCCCGCCGATCCTTCACAACTCCCAAACTACTGAAATGGTTCACTCGATGACGGCACTGAACCCGACCCGTTCCGACCTGTTGCAGATGTTCGCGCTCGACATGCGCATCACCCGCGCTTCTGGGTTCCGGCTCTTCGACGATCAGGGGCGCCAGTATCTCGACTTCTTGTCGCAATACGGCGCGATGCCCTTCGGTCACAATCCCGAACCGCTGTGGGAAGCGCTGGACCGCGCCCGCCGCTCACAGACCCCCACGATGTTGCAGCCGCTGCGTCCGCTCGAGGCCGAACGGCTGGCCGAGCGTCTGGCCGCGATCACCCCGGGCGACCTCGGGATCACCACCTTCACCAACAGCGGGGCGGAAACGGTCGAGGCGGCGCTGAAGCTGGCGCGGATCCGCACCGGGCGCGCGGTCGTGCTCTCGACGCAGAACGGCTTCCACGGCAAGACCCTCGGCGCGCTCTCGGCCACCGGCAAGCCGGTCTACCAGGAGGGCTTCGGCGCCCCAGCCCCCGATTTCGGCTATGTGCCCTTCGGCGACCTTGCCGCGCTCGAGGCGCGGCTCGAGGCCGGGGCGGACCGGATCGCCGCCTTCATCGTCGAGCCGATCCAGGGCGAGGGCGGCGTGGTCTGCCCGCCCGACGACTATCTCGACGCCGCCATCGCCCTCTGCCGCCGCCACGGCGTGCTCAGCATCGTCGACGAGATCCAGACCGGCCTTGGCCGCACCGGCGCGCTCTTCGCCTGCGCCCGCGGGCGCGAGGTGCCGGACATGCTGCTGCTGTCCAAGGCACTCGGCGGCGGCATGATCCCGATCGGGGCCTGCATCGTGCGCCCCTCGGCCTGGGACGAGCGCTTCGGACGGCTGCACAGCTCGACCTTCGCGGGCAATGGCCTGGCCTGCGCCGCGGCCAATGCCACGCTCGACATGCTGCTGGCCGAGGACGGCGCGATGATTGCGCATGTCGCGCGCGAAGGGGCCTATCTGAAGTCCCGGCTCGAGGCGCTGCAGACCGCCTATCCCGAGGTCATCGCCTCGGTGCGCGGGCGCGGCTTCATGTGCGGGGTCGAATTCCACGGCTTCGACGGGCGCGACGAGTCCGCGACCATGGCCTTCGCCAGCCGCAACGGTGCGGCGGTGCCGCTGATCAGTTCCTACCTGCTGAACCGCCAGGGCCTGCTGACCGCGCCGCTGTTCAACAGCTCGCACGTGCTGCGCCTGCAGCCCACCCTGATCACCGGCCGGGCCGAGATCGACGAGGCGATGGGCGCGCTCGAGGCCGCCTGCGACATCATCGACCGGCGCGAATACGTCGATCTGGTCCGTCATCTGGCCGATCCGGCGCGGATCGTGGCGCCGCGGGTCTCGGCCGAGAACCCGCAGCCCCCGGCCGCCGGTGCCGCACCCGAGCCGGTGCCCGGCGAGTTCGCCTTCCTGATCCACTACACCGAAGAGAACGACATCCTGCGCTCGGACCCGTCCTTTGCGCGGTTCTCGCCCGAGGAACTAGCGACCTGGCGCGACTGGGTGCGGCAGGTCGGTCCCGGCCAGGTGCGGCGGCTGGCGAAGATCACCTCGAAGACCGGGGCGAGCGCCGAGGGCTGGCTGATGTCGGTGCCGCTTCTGCCCGCCGACATGATGGGCGCCAACCGCGGCCCCGCCGCCAGCATGATCCGCGACGCGGTCGATATGGCCGCGGCGCAGGGCAGCGGCCGCGTCGGGCTGGGCGCCTTCACCTCGATCGCCACCCGCGGCGGCGAGCTGGTGACCGGGCGCGGCGTGCCGGTCACCAGCGGCAATACGCTGACCACCATCTCGGCGGTGCAGAGCATCCGCGATCTTGCGCGGCAGACCGGGATAAACCTCGCCACGGCGCATGTGGTGGTGGTCGGCGCCTCGGGGGCGATCGGTCGTCTAGGCGCCCTGATGCTGGCCCGCGAGGCCGGACGCATCAGCTTGGTCGGCAATGCGAAGAACCCCTTCACACCCAAGCTGCTGGGCCGGGTCGCGAATGAACTCTGCGACGCGCTGGTGGGTCCGGCGGCCGCGAAGGGCCCCCGGCAGGGGCATCTCGCCACGCGCCTGCGTGAGATCGCGCCACGCATCGGCACCGTCACTGGCGAGGGCCCGGCCTCCGATCTGGCCGAGCGGATGGTCGCAGCGCTGAAGATCGCGGGCGACGACCCGCCGCCCTTCGCCTGGAACCTGCCGCTGGCCGATGCGCTTTGCGATGCCGACATCGTGCTGGTCGCGACCAGCTCGGACCGGGCGCTGATCGACCCGCGGCTGCTGCCGCCCGGCACGCTCGTCTGCGACGTCTCGCGCCCGCCGAATGTGCTCGATGTGCGGGCGCCCGAGGGCAGGGTGCTGGCCTTCGACGGCGGGCTGATCGCGCCACCCTTCGAGGTCGACCTCGGCGCTTTCCAGATGCTGCCGCGCGACCGCTGCTGGGGATGCCTGGGAGAGACGATGCTGCTCGCTCTGGCCAGGGAGCCCGGCGATTACAGCATCGGGGCGCGGCTGTCGCTGGCCCAGGCCGACCGGCTGGCGGATCTGGCGCGGCGACACGGTTTCGAGCCGGCGGCACCACACTGGTACGGCCGACCGGTCACCGCGACGGATCTGTCGGACTTCGCCCGCCAACGGCAGCACCGGGACCGCTGGCCGCAGCTGGTTCCGCACGTCCTGTGCCACCGCGAGGGCTGAGGCAGCCCGGCAAGAAGAAAGGGGCCCCGCGGGGCCCCTTCCAAAGTCGATGTCCCGAAGGTCAGGCCTTCTTGCGGCGCATGGCGCGCAGGCCGCCCAGACCGCCGACGCCCGCGAGCAGCAGCAGGCCCGCCGCCGGCAGCGGAACCGGGGCCGGGGTCGCCCCGTAAGAGATCTCGTTCAGCGAGCCGTCGACGCTGATGACCGCACCGGTGTCGAGCATGAAGGACAGCGTGGCGATGCTGTTGAAGTCGGCGTCGCCCGTGAACTGCGAGAAGTAGAGGTAGGGGTTGAACCCTGCCGTCAGCTGTTCGGAATAGGTGCTGGTCATGCCGAAGGTGTCGGTGGCCTCGACCGAGAACAGGGCGGTGGCGTCGAAATAGCCCACGTCGAAATAGAAGTAGGGGTTGTCGCCCAGATCGATGTCACCGAGGTTGGTGTAGGTCAGCGTGGCCTTGCCGGTCGCGCGGTCCTTGTTCGAGAACGACAGGGTGCCGTCGACGGATTCAAGCTCGGTGGCGGCCACGGGGCTGGGGCCGCCGGTGTTCTCGGCGGTCAGGGTGCGCTGGCCGGGGCCGAAGGCGATGGTCGAGGTCGACGTCACGCCCGCGTAGGGCACGTCGACGGCCTGCTGGGCGATGGTGAAGCTGTCGAGCACGACGGTTGCGGCAAAGGCCTGACCGGCGAAGGCGGTGGTCGAAAGTGCGGCGATCACGCCGGCGACTCGCAAATTCATTCTCTGTCTCCTCTCAAATGGGGCGGCATTGCAGCAATACAGCGACTTTCCCGGGGCTATGGTATGCCGATCCGGACGCAGGGCAAGAAAGCTACGACAAAGCAAATAAACTTCTATGCTTTCGACTGTACCCAGTAGCAGGACAAAACTCTAGAAGGGATGTGGATTTTCCCTCGTTCATGCTGCCGGGGGCCGGGCGGAATCGTCGCTTCAGGCGGAGATCTGGGGCCAAGCTCTGCTGTGACGGTCATTTCCGGCCGATCACAGCGAAAGCCGTCTGTCCCCTCGGCGGCAATAGTCTGTTTCCTTCGAGTCATCTCCGGCCCCGGCGCGGCCCCGGGTCTCTGGGCAAAACTCCGCCAACGCAGCGCCTCCATCCCCTTCGAAGCCTTGGTCGGGCTCCCGCAAGCTCACTTGCAGATCGGCATGCACGATGCACGGCACCGCCGAAACCACGGGCTGGGCGCACCGCTTACAGTGAAGACCCTGAAGCGCGACTACGTTCAGGTGACACCGCTGCCGGACGCCGAGACGGTCCTCGGGTTGATCGGATCATGGATCGAGGATTACAACGATCACCACCCGCACTCAGGGCTGAAGATGCGCTCGCCCCGCGAGTTCATCGCAGCTCAAACCGCAACCGCCTGAGTGCCCGGCGAAACGGGGGGCAAGACCAAGATGCCGCATCTACTGGATGCGCAACGCCTTGGCTCACGCTCCGGCAAAGCAGCGCACCGCGGTGGCGGCGATGCTGAAGACGATCTTTCCCCAGGAGAGCAAGGCCGACGCCGAGGCGCAGTGGAATGTCGTGGCCGACGCGCTGCGGGAAAAGCAGCCCGAACTCGGTGCCCTGATGGACGCCTCCACCGACGATATCCTCGCTTACATGTCGTTTCCTCGCGAGTGCTGGACCCAGATCGCCTTCACCAACCCGCAGGAACGTGTGAGCCGCGAGGTGAAACCTCGAGCCGACGTCATAGGGATCTTCCTGAACGATGCTGCCATCATCCGCCTCGTCGGTGCGCTGATGCTCGAGGCCAACGACGAGTGGGCCGTTGCGCGACGATACATGAGCCTTGAAACGCTCGCCCGCGCCACCGGCAATACCAGCATTAGGCTGCCTGCCGTGGCTACCTGACAGACCCTGACCTCTCAGAAGGTCGGCGCTCCTACACCATGCCGTGGGGCACTATGTGGTTGGATCCTCCCATAGTAGAGCTCTGATCATACCACGGCACCGACTTGCGCTGCGGTTCGAACAAGGGCCGTCCACCCCATTAAAGTTGCACGCCTAAACGCACCCAGAAAGACCCTGCGCCCGCGCCGCGGGGCTCAAAGGGGAAAATCCAGAAATCTACGACCCTGCCGGAGGGATGTCGGCGAAAAGGTCAAGCCTATGTCCACGGGAAAGGGCAGAGCTTGAGCAAAATTCACATATAAAATCATTTGAAATCAATTATTTAAACAACTAATCTGTCAGCACTGCCAGCATCGGCAATGGACCCGTTTTCAGGAGAACCCATGACCTCTTTCCTCTGCGCCTCGGCGCTCTGCACTATCGAGGCGGACACGCTCGACTTGGCGATCGTCGATCGGATTGCCGCCCTGCTCGGCACCTCTCTCGCGCCCGACAGCATTCGCGAGATCGAGACGCACGAGGAGCCGGACCTGCCAAAATTCGTGGTCCTGGGCCTCTTCTCGCCGTTGCAGGAAAACTGCACGCTCGTGGTCTGCGCGGATATTGAGGACCGCATCGTGCGCGGCCGGCTCGTGCCCGATGCCCTTGTCGCCGCCGCGCGCAAGGCTTGGTGGCAGGAGGACGTGGATTATTGTGCCTGCTCCTCGCAGCTGGACATGCGCCTGGCTTGGCGTCTCGGCGTCATGCCCGTTCCGAGCTATGACGACATCGCCGATCACTCCCCGCTCGCCTTTTGCGATGCAGCGTGACGGGTCTGCCCTGCCGGCCGTTGGGGGCTTGACCTTCGGCGCCGGCATGGCCATCGTCGCCCCATGATTTCTTGCGACACCCTCTTTTCGATACGCTGACCCGCACCCTTCGCGGGACAAGCCTGTTTGGCCCGGAGCCGGGTTCAGATCGAGATAGAGGAGGTTCAGGATCCATGATCCGGACGAAATCAGTCGTTTTCCCTGTCATCACGCGGCCCGTTTCCGTGTTGCCCATCTTCAGGCATCCCATCCCGTCCTGTCCGGCATACGGGCATCGCGCAGGATGAGCCTTCACGCGCCGCTTCGGCGTGGCTGAAAGATTCTTCGGAAAAAGACCAACCGGCCCGTTACAGCAGATCGACCGTGAAGCGACTCTTCGCGGCGTGAGCCTGTCTGCGTGCCGGGGAGCCATGGAAAGAGCCCCCGATGAAGAAGATCGGATCCACTGACGCCGCAGGGCGTGACCGTCACCGCCTGCGGGCCATTGAGCATAGCATCCGCCGCATCGTCGCGGCGCGGATCGCTGGCGATGTCGAGCGTGCCGCCCGGATCCGCCGCGGCGCCGGGCTGGCACTGACGCCGCAGATGCTGCGGTTCATCGCCGACCGGCTGCGGCTCGCCCGCGCGCAGAGCCAGCATGTCGCGGCCATCCGCCTCGCGCTGATCCACAGCCATGGCGATGCTTACAAGTTTTTCCGCGACCGGCATACCGCCAGCGCCGACTGGACGCAGGACCGGGTGGCGCGCGAGATGCGCCGCGCGCGGCGGAGCGGCCGGGACGAAGCGCTTGCCGAGAACTTGGACGAGGTCCGGTGCGAGCTCGTCCGGCTCGAGCTCAACGACCCGCTGGGCACGGCCTTCCCCTGGGCCACGCAGCTGCGCGCGGCCTACCTGACCGATGCCGTGTCGGGCGACAGGCGCCTGCGCTGGCGAGCGCAGCAAGCCGAGCTTGAGGCGCTGAGACTGAAGGAGGTTGCTCGCGAAGCTAGGGATGGCGCAAGGGGCGATGCTTTCACCATGCCCAAGCCCCCCGGCGGGGCGGTCGCGACGGCGGAGGCCTCGCGACAGGAGGGCCTGTGGAAGCCCATGGCGGGAAGCGCGACCGGCGATGCCGTGCCGGACGAGGTTGTTAAAGGCACTGAAAAAGACACCGTAAAAGAAGCTGCAGGGTGGGGCGCTGGCCCTGCACTTCCGCCGCGTCATGTCCGGCTTCACGAGGCCTCGGATCTGGAAGGGGCGGCCCGCGGCAGCGAGGAGGCGCGGCTTCGCTGGACGCTTCGCCAGTCGTTGGCGAAGCCGCAGGCGCTGAAGGGGCCCGAAACCCGCGATGCCATCGACCTGCTCTATGCGCGGCTCTTCGAGGAAAGCCCTTGGCTCCGTGGACCGATCGAGTGGATGTGGCAGCGCCATCTCGACTGCCTGGATGATCCAGACCGGGCGCTGCGGCTGCCGCCGCTTCTGATCCTGGGGCCGCCCGGCTGCGGCAAGACCCATCTCGCACAGCGCTTGGCCGCACTGTCGGGCACGGCCTCGGCGCGCGTCGACATGTCGGGCGCTGCGGCCCCCTGGTCGGTGGCGGGGGGCGAGTTTGGCTGGCGAAATGCTGGGCCGGGGATCGCGGTGACGACCATCGCGCGGTCGGGCACGGCGAACCCGCTCATCCTGCTCGACGAGATCGAAAAGGCCGGTGCGACCCATGCCGGCGATCCGCTGAACGCGCTCTTGCCGCTTCTACAGCCCGAGACGGCGCGGACCTTCCGCTGTCCCTGGCTCGAGGCGCCGGTGGACCTGTCGCACCTATCCTGGGTTCTGCTCGGCAACGGGATCGGGCGGCTGCCTGCCCCGCTTCTGGACCGGCTGGCGATCCACGAGGTCGGCTATCCGGACGGGCGCGACCTGCGCGCGCTGGTCGAGCACCGGCTCGGGGCTGTGGCCGCGGACCCTTCCGTGCTTGAGACTGCCGCCCGCGCGCTCAAGGCCGGCCGGCTCACTCTGCGCGGGCTCGGCCGGATCGAGGCGGAATTCCGCCGCATCGACCGCAATCCGCGCCATCACTGACCGATCCCCAATATATCCCCGACGGGGACCCCGCCCATGCTCGCCTCCCCGCTTTCGACCCTAATTGGGCTCGCCCGCACCGTCACCGCCTCGGGGTGCGGTTTCTGGCGCAGCTCATCACCGTGTTGGTCGCGCCGCTGGCGCTGGCCGCGCTTACCCTCGTGCCGTTAGGCCTCACTCTCGGCCGCTTGATCCTAGGCGCGGCAATCGTCTGCACGATCATGCTGTTGCGGCGGGATGATCCGCGCCTTCTTCTGTGGAAAGCACCGTCGCGCTGGGTTCCGCGACCATGCGCTCTCGAGCTTGGTGTCCGGCCGCAAGCCTTTGTCATCCGCCGTCACCCTCACGCGGCGGTTTTCGGGGTTCTTCGGTTCTTCCGGCGTTGCCGTTGAGTGAGAGAACGGGATCCTTCCTTTCTTCTCTTCTTTCCGGAGTGAAGAGAGAGAGAGAGAATCCGAGAAACCCCGAAACCTACCTCTCGGAACAGGGATAGGGTCGGTTTCGGGGTTTCTCGGATCTTTTTCCTTCGTTTCCGTTCAAGGAAGATAGATCCAGGTTCTTTCATTCTACAGAAGGGGTTAGGAGAACCGAGAAACCCCCAAAAACCCTGCGCGAAGAGGACGGCGGGCCGTCGGGCCACTTTTTTCTGGCAGCTGGGCGCGTTTTTTTCGAAAAGCCGTTCGTCCGTTTTCAACCCTGTCCCCGAGACTGGTCGCAGAAGCTTCAAGGCTTCCCCAATATCTCAAAAGGACAAGAAAAATGCAGACCTCAGGCAAGACCACCTTCTCCCACACCGCCGCGCGCCCGGCCGGCTGAGGAGGATCCGCGATGTTCACCTTCTCCCGCATCACCTCCCACAAGCCGGCCGTGCTGTCGAAGACCTACGCGATGAAGAACGGCGAGCTGGTCAAGACTACCTCGGCCCAGATGATCGAGGGCAAAGTCGAGACCCTCTCGGTCGCCACGCCACAGGACTTCGTCGACACACTCAAGGCGCTCGGCACCGCGCAGGCGCTGGTCTACGGCACGCCGCCCACGGATGCACCGAACCGCGTCGTGACGACCGCCATGCTGGCGCAGGGCGCGACCGGGATCGCACGCAGCAACGCGCATTTCGCCTGGCCCGGCACCGGGGGGGTCCTGATGATCGACATCGACCCTGAGGAGGGCGAGCAGGCACCGGATCGCGACACCCTCGTGGGGCTGCTGCGCCGGGCAGTGCCGGCGCTCGGCGAGGTCGCGATGATCTGGTTTCCGTCGTCCTCGTCGCACATCTGCGACGCCGCGGGGCGCGACCTGACGGGCCTGCGCGGACAGCGGCTCTATGTGCTAGTGGATCGCGCCGCCGCGATCCCCGGCCTGGGCGAACTGATCGCTGCGCGGCTCTGGCTGGCCGGGCAGGGGCGGTTCAAGATCTCGCGCAGCGGGGCACTGCTCGACCGTACGGTGATCGACACCACGGTCTGGCAGCCCTCGCGGCTCGATTTCGCGGCCGGGGCGCATGTGCAGGGCGGGCTCACGCAGCGTCGGGGCGACCCGGTGATCGTGCCGGGGGACCGCGCCTCGCTCGACCCGGAAAGGGTCCCGGCGCTGACAAAGGACGAGACACGGCAGCTCAATGCCCTAAAGGAGAGGACGAAGGGACCGCTCAAGGAAGCCGCGGCCAAGCAGCGCCGCCGCTGGATCGCCGAGTTGCGCCTGGCGGATATCGCGCGCTTCGGCGGCGCCGGGCGCGAGGCCGCCCCGGTCCTGGAGCGGGCGGTCGAGAAGGGCGAGCTTTTCGGCAGCTTCAAGATCATCGTGCTGCGGCGCGAGGAAGGGAAGACCCGGCGCGAGACCGTCACCGTGAAGGAGATCCTCGCCGACCGCGAGGCCTTCGACGGGCTCGAGACGCTGGATCCGCTCGAGCCCGGCTACAAGGGCGGGCGGGTGATCGGCAAGCTCTTACTCGACGGGGCGCCGCGCCTGCACTCCTTCGCGCGCGGCGGGCGGACCTATTCCCTGATCGCCCGAGACCGGGTGAGCGTGCCCGCCGGCGACATGTCCGATGCGGTGGACGAGACGATCGCGCGGATGACCGGCGCCGGGACCTTCTTCCGGTTCGGGACTGAGCTGGCGCATGTGGCGATGTCCGACTTCGAGGTGATGAACGAGCACCGGCTGACCTACCGGCTGGGCCAAATCATCCGCTACGTGCGTCCGGTCGAGGCGCGCGGCGGCACGGTCGTCCCGAAGCCGATCGACCCGCCGGTGGGTCTCGTGCGCCAGGTGGCGAACCTGCAGAAGACCTGCGGCCTGCCGGAACTGACCGCGCGGATCGACGTTCCGGTCTTCGACGCCTCGGGCCGGATGTCCTGCGCCCCGGGCTACGACCCGGACATGGGCTATCTCATGGCCGACACGGTCGCGGCCTATGCGGACATCTGCCGCACACCGGGCAAGGAAGAGATCGCGCACGCGGTCAAGACCCTGTGGGCACCGATCGCGCAGTTCCCCTTCGCCGATGACGCCTCCTGCTCCGCCGCCTTCTGTGGCCTGCTGACGGCAATCTTCCGTCCGACGTTGCCGACTGCGCCGATGCTGGTCTTCGAGGGCCCCGACGTCGGTGTGGGCAAGACACTGCTGGCCGCGACCCTAGGGGCACTGCGTCTCGGCCGGCGGTCGGCAGTCTCCGCCGCGCTCGACGGTGACGAGCAGGAAATGCGCAAGCGGATCTTCTCGCACCTGCTCGAAGGGGGCGAGGTGCTGTCGATCGACAATGCCGGCGGTCACCAACGCAGCAATGCGCTGGCTGCGCTTCTGACATCGCCCTTGATGAACGACCGGGTACTGGGGTTGAGCAAGATGTCCGCGGCCCTGCCGGCGCGGGTGCTGGTCGTGATGAACGGCAAGAACCTCACCTTCGGCGAGGATCTTGCGCGGCGCGTGCTCGTCTGCCGGTTAGTGCCGCACGCGGGCCCGTGCGACTTCGGGTTCGATCCGGTTGCGCATGTGCTGGAGAACCGTGATGCGCTAATCCGCGCCGCCGTCACGCTGCTGCGAGCCCGCTTCGCGGCATGGCCCGACGTGAAGGGCAGCCTTGCCTCCTTCGAGGACTGGGACCTGAGCATCGGCCGCACGTTGGCTTGGCTCGCGACCCTCTCTCTCCCCAAGGATACCACTACCGAGAAGGCCTCCAGAAAGAAGCCCGTGTTCACCGACCCGGTGCCGGTGATCCGCAGGCAGGGGGCGGAGGGCGGCGAGGCCGAGGAGACCGAGCAGCTGCTCGAAGCGCTGTGCGAGGCCTTCGGTGAGGAGTCCTTCATTGCCGCCGACGTCGCGCGTCGTCTTGTGGAGGATGGCCCCCTGCAGCTTGTGTTGCGCGAGTTAATGACGGGAGGTGGCGCTTCGGCCAAGCAGCTCGGCTGGCACCTGGCGCGGTTCAAGGACCGCAGCTGCGGCTCTGCCGAGGAGGGCCGTCTCGTGCTGCGCGAATGCCATTCTGCGCGCAAGGCCAGCCGCCGCTGGCGCATCGAGACGATCGCCGCGAACCAGCCCGCCTGCGACCAGCCGGCCGCCGCCTAAAAACCGCACCTGAAAAACCACCGTGCGCCCTCCCCAAGGGGCGCGCTGGCCCGCTGATCATCGAAAGGACAATTCCATGACCGAAGCCCCCCTCACGCCTGCCGTCCCCGATGCCATTCTGCGCATCTCTGCCGACAACCTGCGCCTCGCGGCCGCGCTGGTCGAGATCTAGCCCGGCCTCGCCACCGCCGTTCCAGGGCGCAGACGTGGTGCACTCGTCGAGATCGCGCTCAGCGACGAGGATCTCGAGGACTTGACCTATCTCTGCGGCGAGGTGCTTCCCAGCCCGCTGGCGCGTCTTGTCGCGACGCGCCCTCCGGGCGCCCCGCCGAGTGCGGCGCTACAGGCGTTCGCCGAACGGATGGAGGAGATGTATCGCCTTGGCGAATGAGGATGAGCTTGGAACAGCTTCGCGATCGTCCGCCGTTCATCCAGCGTCAGGTTCGTGAAGGCACGTCTCATGGCAGCCTCCTGATGTGCACCAGGAAATCATGCGATGGGGCATTCAAGAATAGAAACTGCCCCGCCTACACGTATATATCCGATAGTCTATATTATGTCTCAAACTTTGATGGCGAGGCTCAGGCGGTTCTGTTTCTAGGCGACTGGGAATGCTCAAACAGCAGAAACGGCCACAACGTGAGAGTTCACGGGGCACGAAAACGGTAGTCATCAATTCTGCGCGGCAGCATAGTCGTCACGACCACTTCCGGGCGAAATCACGATTTCCCGGCGGTCCGTCCCCCAAGCCGAAGACAGAAACCAGACCAAATCCCGCAGTGCTCGAGCGGGTGGCGATCGTGGTGGTCTATGCGGCCTTCGTCACCCTGCTGTGCATGAAGGTCTCTGAATGGGTGATGCCTTGGCTGACGCGCTGGGTGATCCGCAAGCCCGCCCGCCGCCGCGCACCGGCCGCGGCCGCCGCGCTGGCCGCGGGATGACTCCCCGCGCCATTTCCCCTCCCCGCCTCCCCCGGCCACCGGTCGGGGGATGACAAGACCGCCCGCCCTGCTAGGGTGCGGCCCGAAAAGCAGACCTGGAGCTTTCCTTGCAGATCGAAGACACCTCCCTCCCCGGCGTGAAGATCCTCAAGCCGCGCCGCTTTGGCGACGACCGCGGCTTCTTCTCCGAGGTCTGGAACCGCCAGACCCTGAAGGCCCAGGGCATCGACATCGACTTCGTGCAGGACAACCACTCGCTGTCGCGCACGCAGGGCACGATGCGCGGCTTGCACTTCCAGTCGCCGCCCCATGCCCAGGACAAGCTGGTGCGCGCCGGGGCCGGCACGGTCTGGGACGTGGCCGTCGACATCCGCAAGGGCTCGCCGACCTACGGCAAATGGGTGGGGGTCGAGCTGTCGGCCGAGAACGGGCTGCAGCTGCTGATCCCCAAGGGCTTCCTGCACGGCTTCTCGACGCTGACGCCGGATGCCGAGCTGCTCTACAAATGCTCGGACGTCTATGCCCCCGACTGCGACGGCGCGGTGCGCTTCGACACCCTCGGCATCGACTGGAAGATCGACCTTTCGACCGCGGTCCTGTCCGAAAAGGACGCGAAGGCGGTGCCCTTCGCCGAGTTCGACAGCCCCTTCGTCTTCGCCGGCTGAGCGGGCCGGCCGATGACGCCCCCCACTGTCCCTTCCCCGCCGTTTCGCGCCCCTCCCCGAGGCTGGCGGGGCGCGGTCGACAGGAGGCAGGAGACGGGGCGCGGGCAGATGGTCCTCGCCTTCGGAGCCGTCCCGACTATACTGCACTGCAGCAGGTCGGGACGTTCCCGGAAGACCTGTCGCGAATAACCCTGCACAGAACCTTTCCGGGTCGCTATCGGGGGATCTGTCCCGCAGGAACGAGGGTGAAATGAAAATACTTGTCACCGGCGGCGCCGGCTTCATCGGCTCCGCGGTCGTCCGTCTCGCCGTCGCGCGCGGCCACGAAGTGGTCAATCTCGACGCGATGACCTACGCGGCCTCCGAAACCAACGTGGCCACCGTCGCGCAGTCGAACCTCTACAGCTTCGAGAAGGCCGACATCCGCGACCGCACCGCACTCGACCGGATCTTCGCCACCCACAAGCCCGACGTGGTGATGCACCTGGCCGCCGAAAGCCATGTCGACCGCTCGATCGACGGGCCTGCGGACTTCATCGAGACGAACGTCACCGGCACCTTCAACATGCTGGAGGCCGCGCGGACCTACTGGGTGGCGCAAGGCAAGCCCGCCGGCTTCCGCTTCCACCACATCTCGACCGACGAAGTCTTCGGCTCGCTGCCGATGGACCCGAGCGTGAAGTTCACCGAAGACACGCCCTACGACCCGCGCTCGCCCTATTCGGCCTCGAAGGCCTCGTCGGACCATCTGGTCCGCGCCTGGCACGAGACCTATGGCCTGCCGGTGGTGCTGACCAACTGCTCGAACAACTACGGGCCCTACCACTTCCCGGAAAAGCTCATTCCGGTGGTGATCCTGAACGCGCTGGCCGGCAAGCCGCTGCCGATCTACGGCAAGGGCGAGAACATCCGCGACTGGCTCTATGTCGAGGATCACGCCGACGCGCTGCTGCTGGTGGTCGAGAAGGGCGAACTGGGCCGCAGCTACAACATCGGCGGCGAGAACGAGCGCACCAACCTCGAGCTGGTGCAGACCCTCTGCGCCATCCTCGACGAGCTGCGCCCGGCCGAAAAGCCTTACGCCGAGCAGATCACCTTCGTCACCGACCGGCCGGGCCATGACGCGCGCTACGCGATCGACCCTTCGCGCATCCGCACGGAACTGGGCTGGCGGCCCTCGGTCACCGTGGAAGAGGGTCTGAAGAAGACCGTGCAATGGTATCTCGACAACGAGGCCTGGTGGCGCCCGCTGCTTGAGCGCAAGGGGGTGGGCGTACGGCTGGGCACTGGAGAAAAGACCGACGACCAGACTGCGGCGGCCTGACCGCCCGCCCGATCACCTCTGTCGATCCGGGGCGTGCGGGATGCCGCCCCGGAGGCCAGCCAGATTCAGCAGGAAGAAAGGTGTTGCAGGACATGACCGAACCCGCCTCGCTCTTCCGTCACGCCCATCTGCGGCGCCAGAGTTCCGACGCGATCCGGATGGCCCGCGTGATCTGCATCCTGTCGATGATCACCGTGCATTTCTGGCCCGGCGCCGGGCGCATCCTCGACGAGGCGCAGCCCGGATGGGCACATCCTGTCTATCTTGTGCTTGTGGATTACCTCGGCCGCAGTTCCGTGCCGCTTCTCAGCATGATTTCGGGGGCGCTGCTGGTGCTGTCGGTGCGCCGTGGCCCGCCGCCGCTGCAGACCATCCGCCACAAGCTGCGCATGCTGATCGGGCCGATGGTCGTCTGGTCGGCTGCGCTGCTTGGCCTCTACCTGCTCCATGCCGCGGCCACCGGCGACATGTCCCGGCTGCCGCAGGGCCCGATGGGCTGGATCAATGCCCTCTTCGCCCTCACGGCCCCGCCGGCGAACCTGCCGCTGGCCTTCCTGCGCGACACCTTCGTCTGCGCCACCATCGCGGCACTGAGCCTGGCGCTGGCGCGGCGCAGTCCGGCCACAGGCCTGATGCTCACGGTCGCGGCTTTCGCGCTGATGCTGGCGCTGCCCGGTACGCTGATCCTGCGCCCACAGATCGCCTGGTTCTACCTCGCCGGCGTGATCCTGGCCCTGACCGGCCAGCTCAACCGTTCGCTGCCCTCGGGTCTCGTTCTCGCCCTCTTCCTGGCCGACAGTCTCGGGCGCAACGTCTTCGCCGCCGATCTCGGCCGCGCCGGGCTCGAATGGCTCGACCGGATCGCCATGAGCCTTCTGGTCTGGAAGGTCTGCGAGGCCATCGTCCGGCATCTGCCGGCGGTCTTCGCCCGGATGCGCCGTCTCGAACCCTATGTCTTCACGCTGTTCTGCAGCCACATGCTGGTGGTTACCGCAATCGCGGGCATTGCGGGACCGCTGAAGCTGTCGGAGACCAGCGACAGCTATCTTGCGGTCTTCTTGCTGCAGTACCCGGCCACGCTTGCCCTTGCGGTGCTGGTCGTCCATCTGCGCAGATACTGGGCACAACGCCGCACCCTCTCCCAGCCCCTGGAATTGTGACCTGATGAAGCTTCTCGTCTTCGGCCGCACCGGCCAGCTCGCCACCGAACTCGCGGCCCTCGCCGGCCCGGGCCTGAGCATCACCTGTCTCGACCGCACCGCTGCGGACCTGTCAGACCCCGAAGCCTGCGCCGCGGTGATGCAGGCGGCAGAGTGCGATGCGGCCATCATCGCCGCAGCCTGGACCGCGGTCGACCGCGCGGAAGCCGAAGAGGCGGCCGCCGCGCTGGTCAACGGCGCGAGCCCCGCCGCCATCGCGCAGGTCGCCGCCGCACGCGGGATCCCGCTGCTGCATGTCTCGACCGACTATGTCTTCGACGGCCAGGGCACCGCGCCCTGGAAACCCTCTGACCCGACGGGCCCGCTGGGCGCCTACGGCCGCACCAAGCTTGCCGGCGAGGATGGCCTGCGCGCCGCCGGCGGACCCCATGCGATCCTGCGCACCTCCTGGGTGGTCTCGTCCCATGGCGCGAATTTCGTCAAGACGATGCTGAGGCTCTCCGAGACCCGCAACCACCTGACCGTGGTCGCCGATCAGATCGGCGGACCCACCCCGGCACGCGCCATCGCCGCCGCCCTCGTGGACATGGCGCGCCAGCTTCTGGCCGATCCGTCGAAGTCCGGAACCTATCATTTCTCCGGCGCGCCGGACGTCAGCTGGGCGGAGTTCGCCCGTGCCATTTTCGTCGCCGCCGATCGTGACGTGACGGTCGAGGACATCCCGACCTCGGCCTTCCCGACCCCCGCCCGGCGTCCTGCGAACAGCCGCATGGACTGCGACGATCTCGCCCGCGTGTTCGGCATCACGCGTCCGGACTGGCGCGCGGAGCTGGAGGGGATCCTGGCCGAACTCGGACTGAAAACCCCGCTGGGCGTCTCCCCGGGCTGACGCCGGGCGAACCTGCTTCCCGGCACGACCTCCGGGCTCGGCATCCTCTGCCGAGCCAGAAGAAAATGGTGCATGCACAGCAGACGATTCTGTCGCCGTGCCGCCTCGCCCCGGCGACATCGTTCGCAGCGGCAGCACAGTCGCGCCACATTCCGGACACTTTCCCGCCGAATGGCGCGCGGCGCACAACGTCCGCGAGAGGCTTTGGAGGCCTCAGGGATCTTGGCTAGCGTCGGGACCTCACCCTCGCTTCGGGAGCCCCAGCGTGAAACTTCTCCTCTCCTCCGGCCTTGCCCCCCTCGCCCTCGTCGGCGGTCTCGCCCTGTCGCCGGCCTCGGCCGCGACGGTGACCTTCACCCTCGACCGCGCCAATTCCGCCATCGCGCTGGCCGAGGACGGCGTCGCCTGCCTGAAGAAGACCACCTGCGGCGTCACCGCCGACCTGGCCTTCGCCGAAGGCACCGCGATCACCCTCGACGAAGGCGCGAGCCAGGCCTTCGACCTGATCAGCTGGACCGGCTTCGGCTCGGGCACGGCCAATTACGACGTGCAGCTGACGCTGGCCTTCTCGACCCCGGCCGTCGCCTCGGTCACCGGGCTCGGCAGCGCCAGCGCGCTGACCTTCAAGGGCGTGATCATCGCCGGCGCGCTCGACTGGTCCTCGGTCACGCCGCTGGCCTTCGACGGCATCGACGCGACGCTGAGCCTCGCCTCGGCCGACGGCCTGGTGCTGAGCCCCAGCGTCACCACCGGCGCGAAGCTGACCCTGAACGGCGTCACCCCGCCGCCGGCGGTCACGCCCGATCCGACCCCGGCCCCGGTCCCGCTGCCCGCCGCCGGCGCCTTGCTGGCCGCCGCGATCGGTGGTCTCGCCGGCCTGCGCCGCCGTGGCCGCAAGGCGTAAGCGCCCTGCGCCGCTGAACCTGTCCGGGACCGGCCGCGGTCCCGGGCCCTGCCTCGGCATCGGCATCGGCATCGGCCCCAGCCCCCCTCCCGACCTTGGGCGCGGGGCAACCGATGGCCGCGCCCGGTGCTTGCGGTTCCTGCCGCGCTGCCGCATCGTCGCGAGGATCGCCGGGACAGTGTCCGACAGGTCCTCCGGCCCGAGAACAGCATAAGGCAGTGCATCCATGACCACCCGCAAGGGCATCATCCTCGCCGGGGGCTCCGGCACCCGGCTCTATCCGATCACCATGGCCGTCTCGAAGCAGCTCCTGCCTGTCTACGACAAGCCGATGATCTATTACCCGCTGACCGCGCTGATGCTTGCCGGCATTCGCGAGATCGCGATCATCACCACCCCTGCCGACCAGGACCAGTTCCAGCGCATGCTGGGTGACGGCAGCCAGTGGGGCGTGTCTTTCACCTGGATCGTGCAGCCCTCGCCTGACGGGCTGGCGCAGGCCTATCTGCTGGCCGAGGACTTCCTCGCCGGCGCCCCCTCGGCGATGGTGCTGGGCGACAACATCTTCTTCGGCCATGGCCTGCCCGAGATCCTGGCTGCCGCCGACGCGCGCCCCGCGGGCGGCACCGTCTTCGGCTATCACGTCGCCGATCCGGAACGCTACGGCGTCGTGGCCTTCGGCGCGGATGGCACCGTCACCGAGATCATCGAAAAGCCCGCGGTGCCGCCCTCGAACTACGCGGTCACCGGGCTTTATTTCCTCGACGGCACGGCGCCGGAGCGGGCCCGAGCGGTGAAGCCCTCGCCCCGCGGCGAGCTCGAGATCGTGACGCTTCTCGAAAGCTACCTGCACGAGGGCATGCTCTCGGTCGAGACGATGGGCCGCGGCTATGCCTGGCTCGACACCGGCACCCATGCGAGCCTGCTTGATGCCGGCAATTTCGTGCGCACCCTCGAAGAGCGTCAGGGTCTGCAGATCGGCTCGCCCGACGAGATCGCCTTCACCCAGGGGTGGATCGATGCCGATCGCCTCGCAGGCCGGGCGGCGAAATTCGGCAAGAACAGCTACGGTGCCTATCTGAAGGCGCTGCTCGACTGAGCCTCGCACCGAAGGGCCGGACCATGACAGGGCGCGGGGGGGCTTCGCTGAGAAGAAAGGAGAACGCCTCCCGCCGCCCGGCCACCGGATCGGGTCGTGTCGTGAAGATTGTGGGGCTGGCGGGGCTCTGCCTGCTTGGGCTGGTGCTCTGCCTGCTCGCGCAGCGCGGCCTCTGGCTCGACGAGGCGATGATGCTCGTCAACATGCCGCTTCCGGATCCTCTCGCGGCCTTCGCTCCGTTGCCACGCTACACGCAGGCAGCCCCGCCTCCGTTCAGTCTGTTGCTGTCGTTGCTTGCATCGCTACCGGTGCCTGCGATCCGTCTTGCGCTTGCAACGACCGGCTGTCTGGCGGTGGCACTGGCCTTCCGGCACGACTGGCGCCGACCCTGCTTCGCTGCAGCCCTGACACTCGCGCTGCTCGGACCACAGCTGGGTCTCTACTACCTGACCGAACTGAAATACTACGGCTTCGACGCGGTCGGCGTTGTGCTGGCGCTGGCCTGGGCGGCGCGGCGATCCCCGGCAGCGCCGTTCGGCCTTCGCGATGCGGTCTGGCTCTGGGCCGCATCCCTTTGCGGGATCGCGACGATCGCGGTATCGGGGACCGTGCTTCTGCTGGCCCTGCCGGGCAGGGTCGCGCGGCGGTCCCCGCGCCAGCTCGCGCGCGACCTTGTCATGGCGACAGTGATCTTTGCAGGGATCGGCCTGCACTACCTTGCCGTCAGAACGGCGACCTCCGTCCAGCTCGCGACCTACGCCGAATATTTCGAGGCCGGGACGCCGTCCGACCACTCCGCTCCGCAGAGCCAACCCGCATCACAGAGCCAACCCGAACCGGCCGCGGCACCTCCCTGGCGCGACAGGCTTGCGGCCTTCGGGACGCTGGCACGCGACATCCTGCGCAAGGCCGGCATCGTGGTGACCGCCTCAGCGCTTCTGTGCTGCCTCGCACTGGGCGTTGCGGGACCCCGGGATCCCGCGGCACGCCGCATGGCCGGGGCCGCAATCGCAAGCCTCGCGACGATGGCAGGGCTGGTGGCGACCGGGCTTTTCCCTGCCTTCACCGCGCGCCATGTCGTCTTCCTCGCCGGCTACCCAGTCGCGCTCGGGCTGGCGGCGCTGCTGGTGCCGGCCGGCCCCCGGCTCTGGCCGCGGCTGCTGCAGGCGGGCCTCGCGCTGATGATGCTCGGGGCCACGGCGATCACCCTGCGGAACCTGATACAGGACCGGCTGATCGTGCAGCCCAATGCCAACCGCGAGATCCTCTCGCTTCTGGCCGCGGCCCCGCCCGGCCCGGTCGCCCCTTGGGGCTTCGGCCAACCGGTGCTCGAGGCCTATCGCGACCGGATCGCCGGCCTTGCCGCGCGCCCGGTCGTCGCCCGGACCAACCCCGCCACCGCCGCCCCCGATCCCGCACTGTTCGGGCCTGCGGGCACCGCGCTGTCGCCGGCCGCCTTCTCTGCGCGGATCGAGGCGCACCGCGACGAGCCGGGCGGCTGGGCGCGGCAGATGCTCTATGGCCGGCGCGGCCTCGACATGGCGCCTTTGGCGGAACGGCTTCTGGACGCGGCGCCGCGGGGGGCCGTCTTCTATGTCTTCTCGAGCCATCTGATGCAGGCCCGTGCCGACGGGCCCGAGATGGCGCCGCTCACCACCCGGCTCGACGCGGCCGGATGCCGAAGCGAGACGCTGGCCGCCGACCGCGGTGTGCTGCTGCTGCAGGTTCTCTGTCCCGCCCCGGATCGCCCCCCCGATCACGCCGGCTGAAACCTTTCGCGCGCGAAAGGTTCGGGGGCGGTCAGTCCCGCCGTCAGTCGCTGGGCCGCTTCCGCAGCCAGCCGAGGAAGGCGCGGTCGGGGGCGGTCAGGCGGGCGCGCCCCGTCGCATGCCAGACCGCCAGCCACTCGGCCTGCAGCGCGTAGACATCCCTCCCCGGCGCGATCGCCCGCGCCGCGTCCAGCGTCTCGGGCGCCAGCCGCGGCTCGGGCTGCGGACCGCCAGCCCCCTGCCCCGCCTTGGTTCCCCCGGGTCCCCTGCGCCGCGCCAGCGCCTCGGCCTTGGGCGTGACCCGCAGCACGTCGCCCGGCTCTTCGGCCAGCAGGTAGTCCGGCAGGTTGCCTTCCGCGATCATGTCGCGGATCATCTTTCGGAACACCCGAAGCGGCGAGACCGAGCCCGACTTCTTCTGCAAGGTCTCCATCGAGACCCGCCATTCGGGCTGCGATCCGCAATGCTTGCGCGCCAGCTCGTAGACCCGCCGCTCCAGCGGCCGGCGCAGGCGGAAATAGTCGCGGCTGAGCGTCAGCACCGATTTCGACAGCACCGCCCGATAGAGCCATTCCGAGAGCGTGACGATGACCGAGATCATCCGCCCGCCGCGGGTCAGCCGCGCGATCTGCCAGCTTTCGATCAGGCCGAAGCCCGAGGTCGTCTCGACACCGCCCGTCACCTGGTTGGTGGTGATGCGCGTGCCGGCGAGCCGCTCGAAGGCCTCGCGCAGCCGCTTGTAGCCATCGCCGGAAGTCTCGCGGTTGGTCGCGACCAGCAGGTCATGCGCCTTCAGCTGCAGCCTGCGCCCGACCGCCTGCCCGGCATTGATCGCCGCCATCAGCTGGCTGATGCAGTAGATCAGGATGTCCTTGTCATGGATCGTGGCCAGGCCCTTCACCGAGGGCACGACCTCGATCTCGGTGCCGTTGTGGGCATAGCGCAGGATCCGCCGGTCGGGGCGGGTCGCGAGCGAGAAGAGCGGATGCTCCATCGAGCCCATGTCGTCCTTCGGCACCGCCCCCGCGAAATCGCACAGGAAGAAGTCCGCCGTCGGATGGTGCTCGGGCAGGAGCCCGCCCCCCGGGAAGATGCCCGGCAGGGAAATGCTGGTGGCCATGTGACCGGTGCCTGTCCTCGTCCCCCGAAAGGGCTCCTGTCGTCCGGGATCTGCCGCCCCGGTCCGACCGCTGCTCGATGTCCGCGGCCCGGGTTTCCCGGTGTCGCACGGACGGTTGCCTCTGCTCTGGCCGGGTTTCGCCCCCTTGGGAACGGCCCGGTCCTTATCGTGGTTTCAGTGACACCCACCCTAGGCGAGCCGCGCCCGACGGTCCAGCGCGGCGGCATCCGGCCGTGCGCTTTCCTCGGGGTTTCGGAATCGCGGCTTCGGGGTTTCGGAGTCGGAAGAACGTGGTTTCAGAGTCACCCAAGGCTTCGGGACAGATCCTCGAATCCCTGTTTTCATGGGCTTCCTGCTCCCTCCAGGCTTCCCCGCAGCCCCCCGTAACATATAGACTAACGAAATAAATAACGGCGACCGCAGCCGGACAGCGCCCCCGACACAGCGCCCGCGGCCTTCAACCCCCCGGAAAAGCTGAGAATCGGCAAGGCGCCAGCAGGCCGATGTTTCGAAAAAGCTTCCATGTCGCGACTTTTGCGATATGATGCCTAAAACGCGTTACATCTCGCGAAAGCCGGCAGAGACCGGTCCCAGAGCAGCAGCACCACCGGCCCGCCGCGCGGGTCCATGGAAGGACAGGCACATGGCTTCCGAGCCCCTCGAGATCCCGCCCTATTTCAACATCGACCCCGATGTCGCGCTGGCCGAGCTTGGCGCCCCGGCCTCGTCCGAACGCTTCGCCGAGATCGCCCGTGCCTGTGCCAAGGGCCGCGATGACCTGATGGCCCGCGGCGCCGGGCCCGAGGGGCGGCGGGCGCTGCGCCTGTTCTCGACCTGGGAGATCACCCGCTACCTGATCCCGGTCGCGGTCCAGCATTTCCGCCGGGTGCTGCGCCAAAACCCTGACCTGCCGCAGGGCCGGTCCGAGACCGAGGGCGGGGCGCGCTGGTTCACGCTGGACGAGGTGCTGCGGCTGCGGGCGCATTTCGCGGCGGAAGGATCGCGCTCGAAGGAATACCGCCCCTACCGCCCGGAAGGCCTGCCCGCGAAGCTGGTGGCGGTGGCGAACTTCAAGGGCGGGGTCGGCAAGACCTCGACCGCAGCGCATCTGGCGATGTCGGCGGCGCTCGACGGCTACCGGGTGCTGGTGATCGACCTGGACAGCCAGGGCTCGATGACCTCGATCTTCGGCGGCCGGGTCGAGGACGAATGGGGCACGGTCTTCCCGCTGATGGCGCGCCACTACGCCCGCCACCTGCAGGGCGAGAACCAGTCCCGCCTCGCCCGCGGTGAAGAGCCGATCGCGCTCGACGAGACGCTGACCGCGGCGCTCGAGACCCGGGCGCAGGACATCGTGCAGAAGACCCACTGGCCGAACATCGACCTGATCGGCGCGCAGCTGAACCTCTACTGGGCCGAGTTCCAGGTGCCGGTCTGGCGGATGCAGGGCCGGACCTGGAAGCTGTGGGAGGCGCTCTCGGCCACGCTCGAAGCCGACGGGATCCTGAACGACTACGATCTCGTGTTCCTCGATACGCCCCCTGCCCTCGGCTACCTGACGATCAACGGGCTCGCCGCCGCCGACATCCTTCTGGTGCCGCTCGGCGCCTCGTTCCTCGAGTTCGACTCGACGGGGCGGTTCTTCGACATGCTGCACTCGACCTTCGGCTCGATCGAGGCGGCCGAGAACCGGCTGGCGCGCGCCTTGGGCCGCGAGGGGCTCACGTTCGAATGGGAGGCGGTGCGCGCGGTCATCACCCGCTACGACGTCGCCCAGCAGGGCGAGATGGCGGCCTTGATGCAGGCCTATCTGGGCCCGGTGCTCTCGCCCCACCGCCAGGATTTCACCGCGTTGGTGGGCCAGGCCGGCGAGCAGGTCTCGGGCATCTACGAGGCCGATTACCGCGACTTCAACCGCGAGACCTATGCCCGCGGCCGCGCGACCTTCGACGAGACCTATGCCGCCTTCAAGCGCCTGCTGATCGGCAGCTGGCGGAAGGCCGAGAAGCAGCGCACGGTCGCCTCACCCGATGGCAAGCCCACCCAGACATCTTCGCAGACAGTCTTGCGGGCGGCAGGCTGAGGGGGGGACGGGAATGGCACGCAAGCGACTGAGCCCGCTCGGCGGCAGCTGGGAGATGGATGCGACCCGCGAGGGCGAGGCGGGAAGCGGGGCGGGGGCCCGGCCGCCGATCGCGCGGGTGGCGGGCGATGCGGCCTCGGCCGCGGCGCTGGAAGAGATGGCGGGGGCGCTGGAACGCGCCCGGGCCGAGGGGCGGATGGTGCTCGAGCTGCCGCTGGCGGCGATCGAGGCGCAGTACCAGAGCCGCGACCGGGTGCTGGCCGAGGCCGGGGCGATGGAGGAGCTGAAGGAAAGCCTGCGCGCCCGCGGCCAGCAGGCGCCGATCGAGGTGGTCGAGCTGCCGTCGGCCAGCCGCAATGCCGCGCCGCGCTACGGGCTGATCTCGGGCTGGCGGCGGCTGCGCGCGCTGGGCGAGCTGCAGGCGGAGACCGGCGAGGCGCGCTTCGGCACGGTGCTGGCGCTGCTGCGCCGGCCGCAGGACCGGGCGGCGGCCTATGTGGCGATGGTCGAAGAGAACGAGGTCCGCGCCGATCTGAGCTTCTACGAGCGCGCCCATGTCGTGGCGCAAAGCCTCGCCGACGGGGTCTTCGCCACCGAGAAGCAGGCCCTGCACGCGCTCTTCGCCACCGCCTCCTATGGCAAGCGCTCGAAGATCAAGTCCTTCCTGCCGGTGGTGGCGGAACTGGGGGCTGCGCTGCGCTTCCCGACCGCGATCCCCGAGCGGCTGGGCCTGATGCTGGCCCGCGCGCTGGACGAGCCGACCAATGCCTGGCGGCTGCGCGCGGCGCTGGCCGATGCCGCCCCCGAGACGCCGGAGGCCGAGGCCGCGGTGCTGGCCGCCGCGCTGGAACGGCTGCTGCCGCGCCCTGAGGCGATGGCCGTCGAAGACGAGGGGACCCGCGAGGAGGGGACCCAGGACGAGAGGGAGGCCCCTGCCCTGCCGCCGCAGGCCGCCCCCTCGACCGGCCGACCGGTGGCCCCGCCGCGCGCGCCCGCCGTCCTGCCCCCGGTCGAACGGATGTCGGACCCCTATCTGATCGCGCCGGGGATCCGCTTCTCGGCCCGCCGCGGCCGGGTCGAGCTCGAGGGCGAGGGCGTCAGCCCCGGCATGATCGAGCGGCTGCAGGACTGGCTGCGCGCGCAGCGCTGAGCGGCATCGGTCAGGGGGCCTGCCGGGCCCCCTGCAAGGCGGCGGCGGGGAAGGCGAATCCCCTGCGCCCCCGCGCAGAAAGATAAAAATCTCCGGAATCCCCTGATGCCGCGCCGCGGCGCTTTCAAGGCGCGACCGGTTCCCGATCCGGCACAATCGCCGGATGTCCCACGGGCAGGTTGCCCGATCGGAAATCGCCGCCTTGATGTCCCCGCAATTGCGCCGTCGCGCCAAAAACTCGTCCCTGCCCTGCCCGATTTCGGAAGGGCCCCGCCTTAGTTGCGCACCCCTCTCTTGGCAGTTTTGCCGCCATGAGGGACCGGATGCAGGCCGAGAGGGCTGCGGGGGCAGGGGCCGGTTCGATGACGATGCTCAAGGAGCCAGCCTGAATGACCACGATCACGGTTCACAACACTGCGGAACTCAAGGACGCGATGTACCTGCTGTCCAAGACCGGGGGGACGATTGCCGTCGCCAGCAATGATCTCGGCTACACGCTGAACATCTCGAACGTCGGAAACTCGGAAACTCCGATCACGATCGTGGCTGCAGACCCTTCCGACCCCCCGGACTTCAACTATGTGAAGATGACTTCGACGACGAACATCACCTTTGACGGGGTGATGTTCGACAGCAGCGACGCCGCGACCGACGCTGCCAAGGACGTGGAACTCTACAGCACCACGGGCGTGACCTTCCAGAACTGCACCTTCATAGGCGCGTCGGACGGATATTTCGCCGGGACCGGCACGGCCACGATCGGCGGGAACATGGCCTATGTCCGTGGCTGCACGGACACCGCATTCCTCAACAACACTATTTCCAACTACGGTCACGGCATCGCGGTGATCAACAGCAACGGAACGACCATCGCAGGCAACGACATCAGCCAGCTGACCTTCGACGGGATCCGTCTGACCGGGGCGGTCGACACGCTCATCGAGAACAACTACATCCACGACTTCTACGGCTCGGACCAGAACTACAACCACTCGGACATGATCCAGGTGTTCGCAGCCGGTGGCCTGACCACCCAGAACACAGAAAATCTCGTGATCCGTAGCAACCTGATGACGACGGACGGCGTCGCCACCCAGTCGATCTTCATCGCCAACGAGACGATCAACAACGCGGACGGTCAGCCTTACGAAAATATCGTCATCGAGGACAACACGATCTACAACGGCCAGACCCACGGGATCTACATCTCGAACGCGGATGACGTTGTGGTTTCGGACAACACGCTGTTGTGGAACACGTCGGCGGTCATGAAGTCCACGACCAGCTCCCCGACCACCAGTGCGCCTTCGATCAAGCTGCTCAGTGTCACCAATGGCACCGTCACGAACAACATCGCTGCCGGCTACTCGACCGGCACCGCCACGGCCAGCGACAACATCTCCTATTCTCTGGACCCGACCTCGGCCAACTATGCTGGCGACAACTTCGTCAACGTGATCTCGGCCGGCAACATCGACCAACGGGATCTAACGCTCTTGGCCGACAGCGCCTGGCTCGGGCACGGGTCCTCTCTGAGCCAGCCCGGGTCCGAAGAGATCGCCGATACCTCCGGTGCCATCATCTCGGAAACGACCGGCAAGGCGGCGCTGGTCGAAGCCGAGGATGTGACCGCGGTCATCCGGCAGGACAGCTCGATCCGCGAGCCCGGACTTGTCATCTATGACGCGAGCCTCTCGAACGTCGATGGCGTGGTCCTGGATCCGGCGACGACGCGCTACATCTGGACCTTCGACGACGGCACCTCGCTCGAGGGGGTGAGCGTGAGCCACACCTATGCCGACGCCGGCATCCACGATGTGGTCCTGACGGTCATCACCGGATCGGGCGCCAGCGACACCATCGAGCGTACGACGAAGACCTCGCCCGACCTGCTCATCGACATCGACTTCGAGGGGGGGATCTCCGACGACAGCGGGTTCAGCACCACGGTTTGGTCCTCGGGCAGCAACACCGAGGTGGCCGGACAGAACGGGACCGGCTTCCATCTCGATGGATCGAGCAAGCTCTACATCAAGGGCTCGCAGATCTATGACAGGCAGAACTTCACCTTCGCTCTGACCGCGACCCTCGACAGCAAGACGGACTCGGGTGTGCTTGTGCATATGCACAAAGCCTTCCAGATCCAGGTGACCAGCAAGGGCGCGCTCAACGTGACCTTCTGGACCACGGGGGGCACTGTCAGCGTCACGTCCGCGGCCGGCATCATGTCGGACGGCGCAGCGCATCGCATCGCCTTCGCCTTCGCGGGTGGACAGGGAGGGGAACTCGTCCTCTATGTCGACGGCAAGGAGGTCGGCACTGCGGACGTGAGCTCTGGTCTGCCGGACACCGGCACGTACAACCTGGTGATTGGCAACACCTTCAACAGCAGCGTCCATGCCGTCGTCGATGACATTACGATGCTTGGCACCGCCAGGGGCGATGACTGGGCGGCCTCCGACTATGCCGAGGCCTTCGGGCTTGAAACCGTTCAGGACGACGCTGCGATCGTCGCGCCCGTTGCGGCAGCTCCGGTAATCGTCGACACGCCGGATCTCCTGCCGGACGGTCTGCTGGCCGGCCTTGCCCTGGCGACACGCCTCTCCGATCCGAACGATGGCACTTCTGGGGGCGACCTGCTGCGTCTGACCTTCGAGAACGGGATCAAGGATGACAGCGGCACCACCACCAAGCTCGGCAGCTCGGGCGCGGCCCGCTCTCTGGTCGACACCGGCCTGACCGGGACGGGGTTCCATCTCGATGGTTCGAGCAAGGTGATCATCGGGCGCGGCAACACCTATCTGCAGAAGCAGGAAGACTTCACCGTCGCCCTATCAATGAAGCTCGACAGCGATCGCAGTGCGGGCGTTTTCATGCATCTGCACAAAGGCATGACCGCCAAGATCAACAAGGATGGCTCGATCTCGATCAACATCGAGCTGGCGAACGGCACCGGCGTCACCGTGACCTCAGCCGCAGGCACGATGTCGGATGGCGACTGGCATCGGATCGTCTTCGCCATGGATGGCGGCAAAGGCGGCGCGCTGACCCTTTATGTCGACGGAGAAGCCGTGGCGACGGCGGCCACGGACCAAGTGATGAACACGTCGATGATCGGCAAATACGACTGGGTGATCGGCAACACCTGGAATTCCAGCGTGACCGCCACCGTCGACGATGTCGAGTTTACCAGCAAGGCGATGACGGCCTCGGACGCGGCAGCCGATTTTGCGCATCAGCAGAAGCTGATCGCCGCCCTAGCGCATCCCGATCTCGTCGGCGTCGGCGTCGTCGGCGACAGCCACATCGGCACGGTGGAGAACGACGTCATCACCGGCACCGCCGCGGCCGAGCTCCTTTTCGGCCGCGAGGGCAACGACACGCTCACCGGTGGCGCCGGCGCCGACTGCTTCGTCTTCGACCGCGCCTTCACGGCGCACAACATCGACACGATCACCGACTTCGCGTCAGCCGAGGGCGACCGGATCCTGATCGACGCCGATCTGCTCGGGCTCGAGGCGGGCACGACCGCCAAGGCGCAGTTTGCCGCCGGCACCGAAGCGCCCAGCGCGGACATCCATTTCGTCTATGACGCGGACAGCGGCCAGCTGTGGTTCGATGCCGACGGCTCGGGCGAGCAGGACAAGCAGCTGATCCTGCGCCTTGCGCCGGGAACCGCGCTGAGCGGCCACGACATCACCATGTTCTGAAACCCGGCCGGGCGGCGCAGCCCGGCTGACCGGTGACGCCAACCGGGCCGGCGCTACGCCGGCCCGGTTCGCCTGTGCGGCCCGCCGAAGAGCCCGGTCCCGGTGGCGTTGATGCTGTAACCGCCCCCCGACGGCATCAACGTGCCAAGGTGGGATCGCAACAATCCATGTTGGGAGGCGGTCATGTCGGAGATTACCACTGTGGGGCTCGATCTGGCGAAGAATGTGTTCCAGGTTCACGGCGCTGATGCTCGTGGTCAGGTCTTGCTTCGA
>NZ_JBAWKD010000011.1:0-92633 GCF_037095735.1 Frigidibacter sp. MR17.14
CGAACTCACGCTGGTCAGCGTGTCGGTCAGCAGCGCGGCGGTAGAGCGGGTCTGCTGGTCGCGCATGGTCACACCCGGTCCGAGGGGTGCAGGCGCATGGGGGCGGGCGCCGGGCTGCCGGCCTTGGCGAAGCGCACGGCCGCGAAGCCCAGCAGCGCAGCACCCCCAAGGAACAGGGCCGGGTTGCGCCGGGCAAGGGCGTTCGCCTCGCCGATCATCTGGCCAAGGTCGCGGTCGCGGATGCCGTCAGAGACATCGGCCAGGCCGCGCGCGAGGAAGGCGATCGAGCGTTCCGAGGCAGAGCCGCCCTGCATGTCCTGCGCCGCGCGCCGCAGGGCCGAGGCGGCCTCGGCCATGTCGTCGGCGACGCTGCCGCGGGCCGCCTCGGCCTGCGCCTTCGCGCCTTCGACCGCCTCGCCCAACCGGGCGCTGGCGGCAGCGCGCAGGTCGGAGGCGGTGCCCTGCACGGCCTCGCGCGCCTCCTCGGCCAGCCGCCGGGCGTCGGGCGTTGCCGGCTTCGGTGCCGCGGGAGCCGTGGCGCCAGTGCCGGTTGCGGGGCTGGCTTGCGTGGATGGGGTGGTCACCGGGCGCAGGCCCTGGGTGCCGGGCTGGCTGGTTCCGGGCTGGCTGGCGCCGCCCTGCGCGGGGCGGCCCTGCGGGGGCATGTGGTCGGTCATCGGATTACCTCGACTGCTGCACGCGCCACGTGGTGGGCCGTCAAGGCGACCGCGCGGGCAGGCAAGGCGCGTCCCGCCGCCGGGCGCACAACCCGGCGATGCGCCCGGCCCGGGCGCGACGTGACGATCCTGAATTTCCCCCCTCGCGGCGGCCCCGGCACACCGGGTGGCCACGCTTCTGCAATCAAACCCGCAGGCCCTCTCGCCGGTTCCCTGCGCCGATGGTGGTCCTCAGGCGGCGCGCCCGTAGAAGCCCACCTGCTCCTCCTTCGTGAAGCAGACCGCCGGGCGGTCGTAATAGGAGAAGACGGCGATGTAGCGCGCCCGCTCGCCCTCGCAGCGCGTGACCCGGTGCAGCGTGTCGCGCCCCAGGAAGATGTTCAGCGTGCCGGCAGCCATTGCGAAGGATTTCACTTCCGGATCGCGCCCTTCCAGCGCCGCGGCAACCCCGTCGTGGTTCGGATCCGCGGCGCTGCGCAGGTTGGCGCGATACTCGTTGCGTCCGCCGCCGCTCGGCTCCTGCAGCAGCAGCGTGGTGGTGAATTCCGAACGGTCGAAATGCCAGTTCAGCGCCTCGCCATGCCCGTATTTCATCACGTTCATCCGCGCGAGTGCGTCGCGCATCGGGAAGAGCGCGCTCTTGCCCAGCACCGCCGCCAGGAACACTGCCAGTGGCGGCCAGTCGTAGACCCAGGCCGGGACCGAGGTCGGGATCTGGTCCCAGCAGACGGTGTGGTTGATGGTCTCGACCTTGGCGAGCGCCGGGTGGTCGGGCGACAGGCCGGCGACGCTGTCGGTGAAGTAGACGTTGTGGGCGCGGCGGTGGACGAAGGCCAGCCGGTCCATCACCGGCACGATCTCGGCCAGCGCCTGCGCCAGTGCCGCGGGGCGCAGGAAGCCCGGCAGGTTCGCCATCCCGCTCGCCGCGATCTCGGCGCGTGCATTGTCGACAAGCGCCAGCCAGTCCGGCGATCCCGGGCGGTCCAGCGGATAGCGGTCGAGGTCGATGATCTGGTCCATGGCATGCTCCTGACGGCCTGTGACGACAGGGTTGACCAAGCCAAGGCGTCGCTCAATAACAGAAAATCTGTCCCTGCCTCAGGAAAACTAGGCCATGCCAGGCCCGCTGCCGCCGCTGAATGCCCTGCGCGCCTTCGAGGCCGCCGCCCGCGCCGGGGGCTTTGTCGGCGCCGCGCGCGAGCTTGGCGTCTCGGCCGCCGCGATCAGCCAGCAGGTGCGCAATCTCGAGGTGCATCTGGGCCTGACCCTGTTCCGCCGGCGCAACAACGGGGTCGAACTGACCGACGCCGGGCGCGAGGTGTTCGCCGGCGCGGCCGAGGCCTTCCGCGCCCTGTCGGAACTGGGCAGCCGCGGCCTTGGCGGGCGGATGCGCAACCGGCTGGTGATCAGCGCGCTGCCCTCGGTCGCCGAGCGCTGGCTTGCGCCGCGGCTCGCGGCCTTCGCCCGCGCGCGACCCGGCTTCGCCTTCACCCTGCGGGTCGAGGAGGACCCGGTCGACTTCGCGGGGGCGGGCATCGACCTGCGACTTTGCTATGGCGCGGCGCTCTATCCCGACTTGCCCGGGAGGGTGCTGGCGACGGATGCGGTGGTGCCGATGTGCAGCCCGGACTGGGCCGCGGCGCATCCGGCGGCGCTGGCCGATCTTGCCGCCGCGGGGGACGCCGATCTGATCCACACCGACTGGGGGCCGGTCTTCGGCTCGAACCCGGGATGGGAGCGGTGGTTCGCGACAGGCGCCCGTCCACGGCCGCGCCCGGGCAGCGGCACGGTGGTCGGAACCTCGGCGCTGGCGCTGGACATGGCCAGCGCGGGACTTGGCGTGGCGCTTGGCCAGCGGATGCTCGCCGGTGCGGATCTCGCGGCGGGGCGGCTGCTGGCGCTGGCACCGGAGGGGATGGCGATGGGGCATCCCTATCGGCTGGTGACCGCGCCGGGCCGCACGCCACGGCCGCTGCTGTCGGCGCTGATCGACTGGCTGGTCGCGGGGCTGTCACCCGAAGGGTGAGGCCCTGGGGCCGCGGCGGCGGCAAATTCCGCCCTGCCACTGGTATGTGGCACCCGCGTCGCCTACCTCGGCCGCAGAACCGGCAGGAGGACGGATGCGGAAGATCGAGTTGCCCGAGCGCGCGGGCTGGCGGGCGCGGGCGAAAGAGCTGGGGTTCACCTTCGCGGACATGCATGGCGAGCCCTACTGGGACGAAAGCTCCGCCTACGAGTTCACGCTGGACGAGATCGAGGGCGGGATTGAGGATCCCGCGACCGCCCTGCACGCGATGGTGCGCGAGGCGGTGGCCGAGATCGTGGCCGACGACAAGCTGATGGCCCGGCTGGGCATTCCCGAGGCGCATCGCGATCTGGTTGCCGACAGCTGGCGGCAGGGCGAGCCCGAGATCTATGGCCGCTTCGACCTGGCCTGGGACGGCACCGGCCCGGCCAAGCTGCTGGAATACAACGCTGACACGCCGACATCCCTGTATGAAAGCGCCTCGTTCCAGTGGAGCTGGCTCGAAGACCAGATTGCCGCCGGGGTGCTGCCCGAGGGCGCCGACCAGTTCAACGGCCTGCACGAGGCGCTGGTCGAACGGTTCCGCAGCCTCTTCGCGAAGGACAGCGACCTGCACTTCACCGCCGTCGGCGGCAATCCCGAGGATTACGCAACGGTCGAATGCATGGGCTGGGCCGCGCGCGAGGCGGGCCTGGGCGCGCATTACTGCGATCTGGAGAAGATCGCCCTGTCGGACGAGGGTCAGTTCCTCGACGATCAGGACCGGGTGATTGGCACGCTCTTCAAGCTCTACCCGTGGGAAGACCTGCTGCGCGACGACTATGCCGCGCATCTGGCGGGGTCGGGATGCCGGATGCTGGAACCGGCGTGGAAGGCCGTGGTGTCCAACAAGGGCCTGCTGCCGGTGCTGTGGAAGATGTTCGAGGGGCACGACAACCTGCTGCCCGCCTTCTTCGCCGACGAGATCGTGCTGCGCACGCCGGCGGTGAAGCGGGCCGAGGCGGCGCTGGCGCGCGGCATGGTCGAGAAACCGCTCTTCTCGCGCGAAGGCGCCGGGATCCGCATCGTCGAGAACGGGCAGGAGACCGAGGCCTCGGCCGAGGGCGGCTATGGACATCACCCTCGCATCGTGCAGGCCTATCACCCGCTGCCGGTCTTCGACGGGTTCCGCCCCGTTCTGGGGGCTTGGGTGGTGGGCGAGGCCTGCGTGGGTCTTGGTCTGCGCGAGGATCGCGGCCGCATCACTCAGGACCTGTCGCGGTTCAAGCCGCATTACATCCGCTGATCCCCGGGAGGAAAGACATGACCGAGACCGCCCCGATCCCCGCCCCGATCCCTGCACAGACCCCGGATCAGATCCGGGCCCCCCGGCGCAAGCGGTCCCGCGCCGTCGCGCTGTCGATCCTTGGCGCGACCGCCTTCGCGCTGGCCGGCTGCCGCGACGACACCGTCGAGGCCGAGGCCTTCCCGGACCTCGCCTCGTGCAAGGCTGCGGCTGCCGCAGGGGGCGTCATTTCGTCCTCGGACTGCGAAACAGCCTTTGCCGAGGCGCAGGCGCTGCACGCCGAATCCGCGCCGCGCTACGACAGCCAGGAACTCTGCGAGCAGGAGCATGGCGAAGGCGCCTGCGGGTCCGAGGTTCAGGCGACAGGCGGCGGGGCCGGCTCGATCTTCATGCCGATGATCGCGGGCTACCTGATCGGCTCGATGCTGGGCGGAAATCGCGGGATGGCGGCGTCGCAGCCGCTCTACCGCACCTCGGACGGCCGCTTCACCAACGCCGCCGGAACCACCGCCTACAATTCCAATTCGGGCAAGGGGCAGATGGCCAGCAGCCAGTTCGCCCGCCCTGCGGCGACGGCGGGCAAGCCTGCGATGACGAAGGCCACCGTCGCCTCGCGCGGCGGCTTCGGCGCGACCGCCGGCGCGCGACCGACCTTCGGCGGCTGAGACCCGATCCGGCGCGGCAGCAGTCGGGCCGGCCGGGTCCGGTCCGCGTCCCGGCGGCCGGGACCGCGGATCAGTCGAGCAGCGCCCGCGCGGTCAACTCGTCGGTGATCAGGCCCGACAGCCGGCCCGAGCGCAGCACGGCGCGGATCGCCTCGACCTTCTCGGGTCCGCCGGCGATCGCCACGATCTCTTCCTGCCGTTCGGGGTCGTGACCGACGGCGAGGGTGCGGGCAGAAAGCGCGGTTTCGATCACGCTGCCCGAGGCGTCGTAGAAATCGCCCAGCATCTCGCCCCGCGCACCGGCGGCGGCGATCTCGGCGATCTCGCCCGGTTCGATCATCCGCGATGTCACAAGCTGCGCGTCGATGTCGACAGTCCCGATGCCGACGATCTTCAAGGGGGCCGCCTGCGCCATGCGGAACACCTCGTCGACGCCGCGTTGTGCCAGCAGCACCTCGCGGTCCTCGACGGTGTTGGCGAAGAAGGGCACCGGCATGACATAGGCGCGCGCGCCGGTCTTCTCGGCCAGCCTGTGCATCACGTCATGCGGGTTCGCCGCGAAATTGCGGGTGAGCCCGCCCAGAAGCGAGACGAAACGCAGGTCGGGCGCATCGAAGCGCGGCAGCTGCCGCGTCACCTCGGCCAGCGTCCGCCCGTGGCCAAGACCGATGGTCGAATGCTCGCCGCTTTCCAGCTGGCGGCGCAGATAGGCCGCCCCCGCCAGCGACAGCGCGCGCAGCGGCAGCCCCTCTTCGCCGAGATCTGGCGCGACCTCGCACATCTCGAGCCCGTAGCGGTCGTAAAGCCGCGCCTCGAGCGCCACGCATTCGACGATGTCGCCCTCGATCGTCACCTTGACGTTGCCCTCGGCCACCGCGCGGGCGATCAGCCGGTGGGCCTTGACCGAGGGCAGGCCCAGCCGCTTGGCGACCTTGGCCTGGGTCAGGCCGCCCACATAATGCATCCAGGCGGCCCGGATCGCGAGGCTGTGGTCGCTGTCGTTCATCTGTCGTCCCCGGGGGCCTGCCGCCCGATTGCGGGCAGGACAGCGTAAACCGCTGGCGGGTGGGGGAAAAGCCCCGACGCGCCCGGCCCCGGCGCCGGCCCGCCGGCCTAGAGATGCAGGTGCTGCTGGCCGGTGTCGATATGCGGGGCCCAGAAGGCGATGCTTTCGGCGATCTGCGGGATCACCTCGCGGTCATTGGGCTCGCGTTCCTTGAACGACAGTTCAAGGCAGATCTCATTGCCCCGCGCGCCACCCTCGGCAAAGGCCGCCAGCAGCGGCTCGGGCTGGATCCTGCCCTTGGCGTTGAACGCCGCGGTGAAGGGGCGGTGCCCGCCCTTGTCCATCAGCGACTGCTTGATGTGGATGATCGGGCTCACCTTCGGCACGGCCCGGGCCCAGGCGTAGGGGTCGTAGTCGTCGGGGTCGTCCGAGGTCACGTCGCCGTGGTCGATGTCAGCCATCATCCACATCGGGATCGCAAGCCCGGCCGCGGTCAGCCGGTCCTGCAGCGCGAGGCATTCCGCGATCGTCTCGCCGAATTCGCGGGCGATGCTCATCGGTTCCCAGAACACGAAGTCGAGCCCGGCAGCGTGGCCGTGTTCGGCGACCTCTGCCCAGCAGTCGATGGCGATGCGGATCATCTCCTCGCGCCGGGCGGGGTCATCCTGCTCGCGGTAGGTGAGGATCGCGAACTGGGTGCCGACCGAGCTGCCGCCAAGGTCGGCGGTCACATCGGCGAAGGTCTTGAACCAGTCGACGTAATAGCGGCGCACGTCTCGGTCGGGATGGCCGAAGTGGTTGAGCCGCCCGTAGGGCCCGGTCATGCCCGAGGTGACGCGCACGCCCGTGCGGTCCATCGCGGCACGCATCTGCCGCGTCAGCCTGCGGATCGTGGCCGCGGGCCACGAAGGGTTCACGAATTCATGGGTCAGCTGCAGGTCGCGGATCCTGAGGTCGCGGGCCACGCAGTCGATCAGGTCTCCGGGTTCCGCGAAGCGGTTCACCAGCGGGTTGGTGTTCAGCGACAGGGTCAGGTTCATGTTCGCGCTCATGCCGCGATCCCCTCGGCCCTTGCCTCGAACCATTCGGTGAAGGCGGCGATCTCGGCCTCGGTCATGTCGAGACGGTTCTTGGTGCGCCGCCACAGGATGTCCTCGGGTGTGCGCGCCCACTCGTGGCGTACCAGCCAGGCGACCTCCGCCTCGTAGAGATGCGCGCCGAAATGCCGCCCGAGTCCGGCGAGCGAGGTCGCGTCGCCGATGATGCGGCCGGTCAGCGTGCCGTAGCGCCGGCCGTAATATTCGCGCAAGGTTCGCGGCATCCAGGGATGGGCGGCCTTCAGCGTCTCGCGCCAGCTTTCGTAATCCGCGCCGGGCATGTCGCCGCCGGGCAGGGGGGCGTCGGCCGTCCAGTCCGGGCCCATCTGCGGGAAGACCTTGTCCAGCCGGTGCATCCCGCGTTCCGCCAGCTCGCGGAAGGTGGTGATCTTGCCGCCGAAGATGTTCAGAAGCGGCGCGCCCCCGGTCTCGTCCAGATCGAAAACATAGTCGCGCGTCACCGCCGAGGGGTTGCCCGCGCCATCGTCGAAGAGCGGGCGCACGCCCGAGAAGGTCTCGAGGATGTCCTCGCGGCGCAGCTTCTCCTTGAAGTAGCGGTTCACGCAGTCGAGCAGGTAGTCGATCTCGCGCGGCTCGATCGCCACGTCCTCGGCCCGCCCCTCGTGGGCGATGTCGGTGGTGCCGATCAGCGCTTTGTCGCCCTCGTAGGCGTTGATGAAGATCACCCGCTTGTCGTGGTTCTGGACCAGATAGCTGTGCGGGCCCTCCCAGAATTTCGGGACGATGATGTGGCTGCCCTTCACCAGCCGCACGTTGCGGGTGGAATTCGCGCCGGCGACGCGGGTCAGCACGTCTGTGACCCAGGGGCCCGCCGCATTCACGAGGCATCGGGCCGAGAAGTCGCGGGTGGCGCCGGTCAGCCGGTTCTGCACGGTGACGCGCCAGCGCCCGCCCTCGCGCCGGGCCGAGACCGCGGGCGAGCGGGTCAGGACCAGCGCGCCGCGCTCTGCCGCGTCGAGCGCGTTCAGCACCACAAGGCGGGCGTCGTCGACCCAGCAGTCGGAATATTCGAAGCCGCGGGTGTAGCTGTCGAGAAGCGGCGCGCCCTCGGGGTCGCGGCGCAGGTTCAGCATCCGCGTGCCCGGCAGCTTCCGCCGCCCGCCAAGGTGGTCGTAGAGGAACAGGCCCAGCCGCACCAGCCATGCGGGGCGGTCCTGCGGCGAATGCGGCAGCACGAAACGCAGCGGCCAGATGATGTGCGGGGCGGCGCGCATCAGCACCTCGCGCTCGATCAGCGCCTCGCGCACCAGGCGGAACTCGTAATACTCGAGATAGCGCAGGCCGCCGTGCACCAGCTTGCCCGAGCGGGACGAGGTGCCCTCGGCCAGGTCGTCCTTCTCGCAGAGCACCACCTTCAGACCGCGCCCGGCGGCGTCGCGGGCGACGCCCGCGCCATTGATGCCGCCGCCGACGACGAACAGGTCGACCTCTTCGATGGCCATGTCAGTGTCCTCCTTGCGCCGCGCGCGGGCCGGCCGCGGCGGGGGTCGTGTCATCGGTGGCAGGATCGGGATCGCGCGCCGCGGCGCGGGCCTGCGCGAGCTGCTCCCAGACCGGTTCGAGCCTGTCGCGCGCCTGCGCGAAGGCTGGGAAGAGTGCGCCGTAGGTGCGGGTCAGGGCGGGGTCCGGGGCCTCGGCCGTGCCCAGAAGCGGGGTGACCCACTCGGCGATGCAGGCGTCCATGTCGGGATAGGCGCCGATGGCCACTGCGGCCATCATCGCGGCGCCCGCCGCCCCGGCCTCTTCGCGGGCCGACACCCGGACCGGCGCGCCGACGGCGGCGGCCAGCACCTGGCGCAGGGCCTGGCTGCGGGCGGCGCCGCCGGTCAGCCGCAGCTCTTGCGGCAGCTCGCCCATCGCGCCGTAGCAGTCGCGCGCGGCCAGCCCCAGCCCCTCGACCACCGCCCGGATCAGGTCGGGGAAGCGGTGATGGGCGGAAAGCCCGATGAAGCCTGCGCGGGCGTCGGGGTTGACCATCGGGCCACGCTCGCCGGCTTCTGAGATATAGGGCTGGTAGAGGATCTGGCCGGGCGCCGACCGCGCCATCCAGCCGTCGATGCGCGCGACGAGGTCCGCGGTGTCCTGCGGCTGGCCGAGGTCCGCCATCAGGTCGGCGGCCACGCGCAGCGCCCAGTCGATGTTGAGCGTCGCGGCCATGTTCGTCTGCACCTGCGTGACCATGCCCGGTGCCGGCAGGCAGATGACATAGCCGGAGCTGCGGTCGAGCCGCACCGCCGTGTCGCGCACCGCGCGCATGTGCACGCCGGTCGAACCGATGGTCGAGCAGGCTGCCCCCGGCGTGCCGGTGTGCACCCCCGCGCCCAGCGCGGTCATCACCATGTCCACATAGCCGAGGCAGACGGGTGTGCCGGTGCGCAGCCCGGTCGCCTCAGCCGCCGCGGCGGTCAGGGGGTGCGTCCGCTCGGTGCCCTCGAGGATCTCGGGCATCAGGCGGCGGCGATGGGTCAGGCCGATCGCCTCGATCGCGATCTCGGAATAGGTCCGCGTGCGGAAGTCGCCGAAGGTGAAGCTCGCTTCGCTGGGGTCGGTCGCGCGGATGCCGGTGAGATTGAGGTAGAGCCAGTCCTTGCAATGCAGCGCCACCTCGGCCCGGTCCAGGCGCGCGGGGCAGTGACGGTCCATATGGGCCATCTGCGCGCTCATCTGGCAGGTGTTGATCGCGGTGCCGGTCGCGTGGAAATGCGCGCGGATCTGCGGGCTGGCGGACAGCTGCCGCGTCGTGCCGGCCGCGCGGGCATCGAGCCAGAGCCAGGCATCGCCCACCGGCGCGTTGTCCGCGCCGACCAGCCAGGTGCCGTCGCCCTGCGCGGTCACTGCCAGCGCCGCGGTGCGCGCGGCAAGGTCTTTGATGCGATCGCCCAGGCCGCGCAGGGCGCGGGCGCAATCGTCCCAGGTCTGGCGCAGGTCCTGCGTCGCCGCGCCCTCCGCCGTGGTGGCATAGCGGTTGGGCACTGCCGCCGCGGCGATCTGCGCGCCCGACAAGGTGAAGGCCACCGCCTTGATCACCGAAGTGCCGGCGTCGATGCCGATGATGATGTCGCCGTCAGACATGCCGGCCCCCGTGGGCAGCCGACAGTTGCGCCGCGCAAGGCGGATTGCCCATGCGACCTCCTCCCTTCCGGGCCCCAGCTCCTCCAGCCGATGGGGCCTGTTCGCGGCGGGGATGCCCCCGACGCTTGCCAGAAGCATACGCCGCACACCGCCTCTGTCGAGTGTAATTTTTTCCTTTTGTCGAAATTTATTTCAGCTAAGGTGACAGCAACGGATCGGGTGATCCGGCGGTGCCGACGGAGGAATCGGCCCCGCCAGCAAGGGGATCCCGGGAGGTTGTGGCCAGTCGGAAGTGTCGATTGGTCAGAGGGTTAAGGGAGGATGCCGGGCAGCGGGCGGAACCGTCTGCGCGGCGCAAGGACAGCCGGTCACCGCCAGATCCGACCGACTCGCCATTGGCGACGACGTCGCGGTCAGGCGACCACCGGCGCTTCGGCGGTCGACGCAGGCCTGCGGGCCCAAGGCGCCGATGTCCCTCCCTGAACGCAAACCGGCCGCCCCGAGGGTGGCCCGAGGGAGGAGCTTGGCGATGAGCGCCACGGAGATGTCTATGAAGCCCCGGGCCTCGGCCCCGAGCAAGGCGGCGGGCGGGCGTCGGCGGATGCTGATTCTTGGCGCGGCCGTGGTGGTGGTGCTGGCGGCGATGGCGCTGGACACGACGGTGGTGCGCATCGGGTCCGAACAGGACGCCCGCGTCGCGGGCTTCGATCCCGACAGCTTCGGCACCAAGGAATTCCCGCGGGTGCGCGACTACGTGACCGGCAAGGCGCCCGAGGCCGCCGAGCTGGCCCAGGCGCTGGCCGCGGACAAGAAGGCCGCTCTCGCGAAATACGGCAATGGCACCGCCGAGGCGATGCCGACCCTGCCGGTGCGCCTGACGGGCACGCTGGGCGAGGGCAAGGCGGGCATCTACGACATCGCGGTCGAGGGCGTTCCGGACGTGCGCATCCGCGTGCAGACCGGCCCCGCGATCAACGGCACCGACCTGCGCGACGTGCCCGGCGACATCGCCTTTGGCCAGTTCAAGAACCAGATCGAATACCAGAACGCAGGCGCAGGGCTGAACCGGGCGATGAAGGCCGCGGTGCTGGACGGGCTCGACAGCGCGTCGCTCAGCGGCCGCCAGATCACGCTCGCGGGCGCCTTCAAGCTGATCAATCCGAAGATGTGGCTGATCACCCCGGTCGAGGTCGATGTGAAATGACCGCGCATCAGGCCATTCCCCCGCAGCCCCGTGATGCCGCCCCCGGCGAGGTGGTGATGCAGGCCCGCGACATCGCCAAGCACTACGGCGCGGTGAAGGCGCTGAAGGGCGTGAACTTCGACATCCGCCGCGGGCAGGTGACCACGCTTTTCGGCGAGAACGGCGCGGGCAAGTCGACGCTGATGAAGATCCTGTCGGGCGTCATCCGCCCGTCCTCGGGCGAAATCCTACTCGATGGCGCGCCGGTCACCTTCGAGAACGCGACCGATGCCCTGTCCCGCGGCATCTCGATCATCCATCAGGAACTGGCGCTGGCGCCAAACCTGAACGTGCGGGACAACATCTTCATGGGGCGCGAGATCATCGGGCCGCGTGGCGGCGTCGACTTCGCCGCGGAAGAGCGCATCACCCGCGCGCTGATGGCCGAGCTGGAAGAGGACATCGACCCGCTCACGCCCTTGGAAAACCTTCGTCTCGGACAGCAGCAGATCGTCGAGATCGCCCGCGCATTGCAGGCGCGAAGCCGCATCCTGATCATGGACGAGCCGACCTCGGCGCTGTCCGCCTCGGAGGTCGAGGTGCTGTTCAAGGTGATCCGCGACCTGACCGCGAAGGGCGTCAGCATCGTCTACATCTCGCATCACCTCGAGGAAGCGCTGACCGTCACCCATCACGCGGTGGTGCTGCGCGACGGCGAGATGACGGCCTATGCGCCGCGGGCCGAAATCGACCTCGAATGGATCGTGCGCAACATGGTCGGCGAGAACTTCGACCTGGGCTCGCCCCCCGACAGCCGCCTTGGCGCGCCGGCGCTGGCGGTCGAGGGGCTCTGCGTGCCCGATGCCTCGGGCCGTGGCCTTGCCGTCGATCACCTCGACCTCGAGGTGCGGGCGGGAGAGATCGTCTGCATCTACGGGCTGATGGGCGCGGGCCGGACCGAGATGATGGAAACCGTCGCCGGCCGCCTGCGCGCAAACGGCGGCACCGTGCGGCTGAACGGGCGCGATCTTGCGGGCCTTACCATCGCGCAGCGGATCGCGGCCGGGCTTGTGCTGGTGCCCGAAGATCGCCAGCGCGACGGGCTCGTGCAGACGATGAGCGTGGGCCAGAACCTGTCGCTCGCCTCGATCGGCAGCTTCACCCGCGGGCTCTTCACCTCGCGCCGGGCCGAGGCGCAGGTCGTCGCCGACGCGATCCGCGAGGTCACGGTCAAGACCGCCGGCGGCGGGGCGATGATCGGCTCGCTGTCGGGCGGGAACCAGCAGAAGGTGGTGATCGGCAAGATGCTGGCCACCCATCCGCAGGTGATCCTGCTCGACGAGCCCTCGCGCGGGATCGATGTCGGCGCCAAGGCCGAGGTGTTCCGCCTGCTCGCCCATGCCGCGAAGGACCGCGGACTGGCCGTGGTCTATTCGACCTCCGAGGTCGGCGAATGCCTGTCGGTCGCCCACCGGATCATCGTCATGCGCCGGGGCCGGATCTCGGCCCAGTTCGACCACACCGTCACGAAGGAAGCGATCATGGCCGCCTCTGGCGAAGCCGTGCATCACTGAGGGAGGCCATTATGGCGGACATCACCAATTCCAACGCCGCGACCCGCAGGCCCCGGATGAACATCGGCCACATGCTGCTGGAAGGCCGCGCCTTCTTCGCACTGGTGGCGATCATCGCGACCTTCTCGGTCCTGTCGCCGGTCTACTTCAGCCTGTCGAACTTCCTGATCATGTCGTCGCATGTGGCGATCTTCGGGCTTCTCGCCATCGGCATGCTGCTGGTGATCCTGAACGGCGGGATCGACCTGTCGGTCGGCTCGACCCTCGGGCTCTGCGGGGTCGTCGCAGGCTTCCTGATGCAGGGGGTCGAGGTGCCGGCCGCGGGCGTCATCCTTTACCCGCCGGTCTGGGCGGTGGTCGTGCTGACGCTGGCGCTTGGCGCCGCGGTCGGCGCCGTCAACGGGATCCTGATCGCGGTGTTCCGGGTGCCGGCCTTCGTGGCGACTCTGGGCATGCTCTATGTCGCGCGCGGCGTGGCGCTGCTGATGACCAACGGGCTGACCTACAACAACCTTTCGGGCAGCGAGGCCCTCGGCAACACCGGCTTCGACTGGCTGGGCTTCAACCGTATCGGCGGCGTGCCGATCGGGGTGATCGTGCTGGCCGCGGTGGCGCTGGCCGCCGGGCTGATGCTGGCGCGCACCGCCTTCGGACGCTGGCTCTATGCCTCGGGCGGCAACGCCCGCGCGGCGGAACTGTCGGGCGTGCCGACGCGGCGCGTGCAGATCGCGGTCTACATGCTGTCGGGGATCTGCGCGGCGATCGCGGGGCTGGTGCTCAGCTCGCAGCTGACCTCGGCCGGGCCCACCGCAGGCACCACCTATGAGCTGACCGCCATCGCCGCGGTCGTCATCGGCGGCGCGGCGCTGACCGGCGGGCGGGGCAATGTCCGCGGCACGATGCTGGGGGCCTTCGTCATCGGCTTCCTCAGCGACGGGCTCGTAATCATCGGCGTCTCTGCCTACTGGCAGACCGTCTTCACCGGCGCCGTCATCGTCCTCGCCGTGCTGCTGAACAGCCTGCAATACGGCCGGAGCGAGCGCTGATCGGGCCCTGATCCAGAATTTCGCGATCCCGGCGCGAGGAGGCGCCGGGGCGCGAGTTACCCGCCGGTCCGCCGGCACAAAGACACCCAAGGGAGACCAACCATGATGCTGACCAAGCGCGCCCTGATCGCCGCTGCCGCCCTGATGCCCTTCGCGATGCCGCTGATGGCGACCACCGCGCTGGCCGATGGCCTGATCTCGATCATCGTCAACGACCCGTCGAACCCCTACTGGTTCACCGAAGGCGAGGTCGCGAAGAAGACCGCGGAAGAGCTGGGCTACACCGCCAATGTCGGCGCCCACAAGGGCGACACCAATGCGGAATCGAACCTCGTCGACACGGCGATCACCAACAAGGCCAAGGCGATCATCCTCGACCCGGCCAATGCCGACGGCTCGGTCGGCGCGGTGAAGAAGGCCGTCGCCGCCGGGATCCCGGTCTTCATCGTCAATGCCGAGATCAACCAGTCGGGTCTCGCCAAGGCGCAGCTCGTGTCGAACAACGCGCAGGGTGCGGCCCTCGGCGCGCAGGCCTGGGTCGAGGCGATCGGCGGCTCGGGCTCCTATGTCGAGCTGTTCGGCGCACCTTCTGACAACAACGCCCAGACCCGCTCGAACGGCTACGAGACGGTGCTGACCCAGTACCCGGACCTGACCAAGGCCGCCAAGGAGGTCGCGGACTGGGACCGCACCAAGGGTTACACCAAGATGCAGTCGATGCTGCAGGCTAACCCTGACATCAAGGGCGTGATCTCCGGCAACGACGAGATGGCGCTTGGCGCGATCGCGGCGCTGAAAGAGGCGGGCAAGCTGAAGGACATGGTGGTCGGCGGCTTCGACGGCTCGCCCGACGCGGTGGCGGCGGTGAAGGCGGGCGAGCTGACCTACACCGTGCTGCAGCCGGTCGCGATCTTCTCGGCCGAGGCGGTCAAGCAGGCCGACCACTTCATCACCAAGGGCGAACTTTCGGTGGCGGATGAAAAGCAGCTCTTCGACTGCATGCTCATCGACAGCTCGAACGTCGATGCCTACACCGGCCCCTTCACCCTCAAGCAGGGCAGCTGACGCCTTACGCTCCTCCTCCCCGCTGCGACGGAACGGGGGGCCTCGGCCCCCCGTTCAGCTGTCCGCAGCCGCCAGGGCCAGCGCCTCGGCGATCCGCTCGTGATCCTGCGCGACCATGCCGCTGGCGAAGCGGATGTGCGAGACGCGGCGCACGCTGTGGCGCTGGCCCGGGCTCACGGCGATATTGCGTGCGGCCAGGGTGACGATGGCGAAGGACTCCGAGGCGACCGGCAGCCAGGTCGACAGCCCCCGGCCGAAATCGTGCTCGAGCCCGTGGTTGCGCGCCGCCGCCTCGAGCCTCGCGTTGCGCTCGCCATAGGCGGCGCGCGCGGCGGCGACCTGCGCCTGCGTGGCGGCATCGCGCAGCAGCCAGGCGGCCGCACCCTGCAGGATCCGGCTGGTCCAGCCCGACGAGAAGCTGCGATAGGCCTTCACCTGCGCCACCAGTCCGCGCGTCCCCGACAGCACCGCAAGCCGCAGGTCCGGCGCCAGCGTCTTGGCGAAGGACAGGACGTGGATCACCCGGTCGGGGAAGCGCCCGCCCAGCGATTGCGGCGGCACCGCCGCCAGATCGCCAAGCCCGTCGTCTTCCAGGATCAGCGCATCGCTCGCCGCCAAGAGATCGCCGAGCACCGCCAGCCGCGCCGGCGAGACGCAGCGCCCCGTCACCGCGTTCAGCCGCGGCTGGTAGAGGAACAGCACCGGCTTCTGCGCCAGTACCTGGGCCAGCGAGTCCGGCCGCGGCCCCTCGGCATCGCATTGCACGGGCAGGATGATCGCGCCGATGTTCTCGAGGATGTCGAGGTGGCGGATCGCCGTCGGATCCTCGACCGCGACCCGGGCACCGGCCAGCGACAGGGCCTGCAGCACGGTGTAGACCGCGCTGTAGCCGCCGTTCGTGGCCAGCATTGCCTCGGGCTCATAGGGCCAGATCGGGGCGAGCGCCTCGGCCAGTTCCGGCAGGATCGGCTCGCGCGCATAGCTGTTCAGCCCGTCCACGGCGACGCCATGCGCCATTGCCGCGCCAAGCGGCGGCAGCAGGCTGCGGTCCGGCACTGCCAGCGTCAGGTCCAGTGCCGAGGGGCCGAAGTTGCCGATGTTGCCGAAGCGCGTGGGCGCGGTCATCGTGCGCTCGCCCGTCACCCACATGCCGCCGCGCCCGCGCCCCGACAGGATCCCAAGCCGGCGCAGGTCGCTCCAGGCGGCGGAGATGGTCGCCGGGCTGATCCCCAGTTCCAGCGCCAGATCCCGCACCGGCGGCAGGCGGGTGCCGACCGGCAGCGCGCCGGCTCGAATCAGCGCCCGCGTCTCGAGTGACAGGCCGTTGGCCGAGGTGTCGCCTATTTTTTCAGCAAACCAGGCGGCAGTGATCGGGTCGGACATGGGCTCTCCGGGACTTTAAATGTTCAGTATCATAATAACATTTGGATCGTCAATTCTGATCATTCTACCACAGCATCCGGAATGTTCACCGAAGGACGGATGCCGTGACCCTTACCCTGCGCCTCGCGCTTCGCGACTGGGATTACATGACGCCGCTGGTTCTGGGCGAAGTGACCTCGGACCGGCTGAAGGTCGAGGTCGATCGCGTGGGCACGCTGGTCGGCCACATCGGCCGCGACCCCGATCACGACGCCGCCGAGATGTCGTTCAGCCGTTACACGCAGATGCGGCTCGACAGCGACGACAGCGTCACCGGCATCCCGAACTTCATCATGCGCGGCTTCCGCAACCGCTGCGTCATCACCCGCACCGACGGCCCGACCTCGTTCGCCGCGCTGAAGGGCGCCCGGATCGGCGTCACCGGCTGGCGCGATTCCGGCAACACCTGGACGCGCGCCGTGGTCGCCCGCGACGGGGTGGGGGTCGAGGACGCCTTCTGGTATGCCGGCCGCCTGACCGAGGCGCATCCCGTCACCGACCGGCTCGACGGCTTCGGCCGCCCCGGCCGGATCGAGGCCTGCCCCGGCGAGCGCCCGATGGTCGAGCTGCTGAAGGAAGGCTTCCTCGACGCGGTCTTCACCCCGTTCATGCCCGCCGGCTTCTTCGCCCCGAACAGCGGCATGCGCCAGGTCCAGCAGGACTTCCGCGCCGCCGAAAAGGCCTATCTCGACGAGGTGGGCTATGTCCCGGGGATGCACCTGATCGGCATCAAGTCCGAGATCGTCGCGGCCCATCCCTGGGTGATGGAGGAGCTTTCGACGATGATCGACCGCTCGCAGGCGATCTGGGACGAGAAGCGGCAGAAATACGCGGAGACCACTCCGTGGATGTTCGACGAGTTGCGCCGGTGCAAGCAGGACCTGCCGGCAGGTTGGACGGACAGCGGCATCGCCGCCAACGAGAAGATGATCAATGATTTTGCCCGTGAACTGCACGTTCAGGGCATCGCCCCCCGGCAGCTGAGCGTGGCCGAGCTGTTCCCGCGCTTCGTCTGACCCTTTCTGACAGGACATATCTCATGAAGACCTTCGCATCCCTTCTGCTGGCCGGCACCGTTCTGGCGACCGGCGCCGTCGCGCAGGACGCGGCGCCCGAGATCAAGATGGACCAGGCGCTGCACGACCGCCTGCCCGAGGCGGTGAAGACCGCCGGCAAGATGATCTCGGTCAACAACGGGTCGTTCCCTCCCTACGAGATCGTCGAGGGCGACCACATGACCGGCGCTTCGGCCGACCTGACCGACGCGCTGGAAAAGCTGCTGGGCGTCGAGATCGAGCATGAGACGGTGGGCGGCCTGCCGGCGCTGCTGACCGGCGTCAACTCGGGCCGCTACCAGTTCGCCTTCGGCCCGATCGGCGACTTCAAGTCGCGCGAGGAAGCCAACGACTTCGTGGACTGGGTGCAGGAATTCGTGGTCTTCGCCGTCAAGACCGGCAACCCGAAGGGGATCGTTTCGCTCGACACCGCCTGCGGCACCCGGATCTCGGTCATGGCCGGCGGCTCGGCCGAGCGCGTGATCAAGGCGCAAAGCGACAAATGCGTGGCCGACGGCAAGGACGCGGTGACGGTCCAGTCCTACACCGACCAGCCCTCGTCGGTGCTCGCGGTGCGCTCGAACCGCGCCGATGCCTTCTTCTCGTCGCAGGCGCCGCTGACCTATTTCGTGGCGCAGGCCAACGGCCAGCTGGAACTGACCGGCGTCGGCGAGAAGAACGGCTTCGACAACCTCTATCAGGGCGCAGTCGTTCCGAAGGGCTCCGAACTCGGCCCGGTCCTGCTTGACGCGGTCAAGGAACTGCAGGCCAACGGCACCTATGCCGTGATCATGAAGAAATGGGGTCTCGAGAACAACATGCTCGCGGAACCGGGCATCAACCTTGGCGGGGTGATCCCGAAATGAGCGAGGCCCCGCGCCAAACCCCGTCGCCTTCGGGCGGCGGGGAGTTCCGTGACGTGGCGAGCGCGCATGTGCCGTTCCCCGTCACCAAGCTGGTGCTCTGGGCACTGGTGCTGCTGATCGCGGCCGATTTCGCCTGGATCTGTGCCAACAACCCGAACTTCGGCTGGCCGGTCATCGGCGAATATTTCTTCAACCCGGAAGTCATCCGCGGACTTGGCACCTCGCTTGGCCTGACCGTCGTCGGCATGGTGCTGGGCACGATCATCGGCCTGATCGTCGCGGTGATGAAGATGTCGGACAACCGGCTGGCGCAGGTGCTGGCCGGGCTTTACGTCTGGTTCTTCCGCGGCACGCCGCTGCTGGTGCAGCTGATCTTCTGGTACAACATGTCGACGCTGTTCCCGACGCTGTCGATCGGGCTGCCTTTCGGCCCGTCCTTCGGCGGCTGGGACACGAACAGCGTCATCACGCCGCTGACCGCCGCGGTTCTGGGCCTTGCGCTGAACGAGGCCGCCTACATGGCCGAGATCATCCGCGGGGGCCTGCTGTCGGTCGATCGCGGGCAGGCTGAAACCGCCTCGGCCTTCGGCATGACCCGTGGTCGTGCTCTGCGCCGGATCGTGATCCCGCAGGCGATGCGCTCGATCGTGCCGCCGACGGGCAACCAGCTGATCTCGATGGTCAAGGCGACCTCGCTCGTCTCGGTCATCGCGATGTCGGATCTGCTCTATGCCGTGCAGTCGATCTACAACCGCACGTTCGAGATCGTGCCGATGCTGCTGGTGGCGGTGATCTGGTACCTGATCATCACCTCGATCCTCAACGTGGGCCAGGGCTGGATCGAGCGCTATTACGGCCGCAGCGACCGGCGCAACCGGGTCGTCCAGCCGGCGGGAGAGGTCTGATGGAAGCCATCGTCCAGGCACGCAACGTGCACAAGGCCTATGACGACCTGCAGGTTCTCAAGGGCATCGACCTTGATGTCACCCCGGGCGAGGTGGTGGTGATCCTTGGCCCCTCGGGCTCGGGAAAGTCCACCTTCCTGCGCTGCATCAACCATCTGGAAGAGATCCAGAAGGGCGCGATCCTCGTCGACGGCCAGCAGATGGGCTACGAGATCCGCGGCGACCGGCTGGTGAAGCTGTCGGCCAATGGCGTGGCCAGGCAGCGCCGCGGCATCGGCATGGTGTTCCAGAGCTTCAACCTCTACCCGCACATGACCGTGCTGCAGAACATCATCGAGGCGCCGGTCGGCATCCACAAGGAGCCGAAGGCGCAGGCGGTGGCCTATGCGCGGGAACTGCTGAAGCGCGTGGGGCTGGCGGACAAGGAGAATTCCTATCCCCGCCAGCTGTCCGGCGGCCAGCAGCAGCGCGTGGCCATCGCCCGCGCTCTGGCCGTGCGCCCGAAGGTGATGCTCTTCGACGAGCCGACCTCGGCGCTGGACCCGGAACTTGTGGGCGAGGTGCTGGCCACGATGAAGGATCTGGCCAGGCAAGGCCTGACGATGATCGTCGTCACCCACGAGATCGGCTTCGCCCGCGAGGCCGCGGACCGGGTCGTGTTCATGGACGGCGGCGTGATCGTCGAACAGGGCAAGCCCGAGGATGTGCTGGTCAATCCCCAGCATCCGCGCACGCAAAGCTTCCTTGCGCGCTTCATCTGACCCTCCGGGCCGCCCCTTGCCGGGGTGGCCTTCGACATTCAGGACTGACCAATGCTTGACGACAATGCCTTCGCCCGGGTCGCGGACTTCGAGGCGAAGAAGGACGAGCTGATCGCGATCCGCCGTCACCTGCACGAAAACCCCGAGTTGTCGCACCAAGAGGCCGAAACCGCCCGCTTCGTCGCCGACAAGCTGGAAGGCTGGGGCTACGAGGTCACCCGCGGCGTCGGCGGCCACGGCGTCGTGGCGCGGCTGAGCGCCGGCACCGGCACCAAGGGCATCGCGATCCGCGCCGACATGGACGCGCTGCCGATCACCGAGGCGACGGGCGCGGCCCATGCCTCGAAGGTGGCGGGCGTGATGCATGCCTGCGGCCATGACGGGCACACCACGGTGCTGCTGGGTGCGGCCGAATACCTGGCCGCGACCCGCCGCTTCGACGGCACGGTCACGCTGATCTTCCAGCCGGCCGAGGAATCCTCGAAGGACTCGGGCGCGCTGCGCATGATCGCGGATGGGCTCTTCGAGCGCTTCCCCTTCGACGTGATCTACGGGTTGCACAACCACCCCGGCGCGCCCGAGGGCACGATCCTGACCCGCAACGGCCCGCTGATGGCCGCCGCCGACACCGCCTTCATCCGGGTGAACGGCAAGGGCGGCCATGCCTCGCGCCCGCATCTGACCATCGACCCGCTGGTCGTCGCCTGCCAGATCGTCGTCGCTCTGCAGACGGTGGTGTCGCGCAGCGTCGACCCGACCAAGGCCGCGGTCGTCACCGTCGGCACGATCAAGGCCGGCGAGGCGGTGAACGTCATCCCCTCGCACGCCGAGTTCGCGATTTCGATCCGCAGCTTCGAGCCCGACGTTCGCGCGGTGCTGAAAGAGCGCATCACCGCCCTGACCACCGCGGTCGCGCAGGGCTTCGGTGCGGTCGCCGAAATCGAGTATGACGCGGGCTATCCGGTCGTGTGCAATTCCGAGGCCGAGAACGAATTCGCGACCGAGGTCGCGCGCGAGCTGATCGGCGCCGACAAGGTCGCGGTCTGCCCGCTGATCCCGGGGTCAGAGGATTTCTCGCACTACCTCGCGCACAAGCCGGGCGCCTTCCTGCGACTGGGCAACGGCATGGGCTCGGCCATCCTGCACAGCCCGACCTATGACTTCGCGGACGAAAGCCTCACCACCGGGGCGGCGCTCTGGGCGCGGTTGGTCGAGAAATACCTTCGCTGACGCCATGCGGTCCCGCGGCGGTTCGCCACCGCGGGGCCGCCTGCGCAGGCATCGGCCTCAGGCGCCGCGCCAGTCGCGCGCCTGGGTCGACAGCACGGCCTCGGGGATCCGGGCGATGCTGTCGAGATCGACGATCAGCAGCGCCTCGCCGTCACCGGCCGTGGCAAGCGGCCGGGCATCGGGGCCAACGACGAAGGACTGGCCGCTGAACGCAAGCCCGCGTTCCGAACCGCACCAGTTCGCATAGGCGATGACCAGCCGGTTCTCATAGGCGCGGGCCGAGACCAGCACCCTTTGCACCAGCTCGAATTCGATGCCGTTCGCCGTCGGCACCAGGATCATCCGCGCCCCCGCGGCGGCCAGAGCCGCGGCATGGCCGGGGAATTCGACGTCGTAGCAGATCAGCATCCCGGTCGGCACGCCCTCGACCTCGAACACCGGATAGGCGCAGGGCGCGGGCGTGAAGCTGTCGCGCTCCATCGCGCCGAACAGCTGGATCTTGCGGTGATGGCCGATGCGCCGGCCCGTGGCGTCGAAGCTGGTCGCGGCGTTGAAGACGTTGTCGCCCTCGCGCTCGGCCCAGCCCAGCGTCACGCCGCAGCCAGCGGCGCGCGCCAGCGCCGCGACCCGCGTCATCCACGGCCCGTCGAGCGGCTGCGCCAGCGTGCCATGCAGGTCGGGCCGGTTGTAGCCGGGCAGGAACAGCTCCGGCAGCACCAGCATCCGCGCCCCGGCTGCGGCGGCCGAGGCCAGCAGCGCCGCGATCCGCGCGAAGGCCCCCTCGATGTCGCCATCCGTCGGATGGCCCTGATACATGGCAAGCTTCATCGGGTCCTCTCTGAGGGGCGCGGGCGGAGTCTCCGCAGACGCGGCACCTTCGCCCGGCCCGCCGGCAGCCGCAAGCGGGCCATCGCGCGCAGCGCATGTCTGCGCCGCCGGTGGGCCGCCGGTCAGCCTCGGTCAGCCGTCGCTGGCCTGGGGCGCGGCGCGGATGACGCGGAAGCGCGAGACGCCGTCATTGGCCAGCTGCGCGACCAGCCCCAGTTCCCAGTCGATATAGGCCTGCATCTTCTCGGCCGCGTTGTCGGTGCCCTCGTAGGGGCGCTTGTAGGCGTCGTTCGGGACCGAAACCGCCCGGCTGCCGGTTTCGAGCGGCCCGTGCCAGCCCGCGGTGCCGCCGGCCAGCACATGCACCGGGCGTGGCGTCGCCCCCCGCGCCTGCACAAGGTTGGCCGCCGCGACGCGCCCGTCGGGCGAGGTCAGCACGATCGGCCCCTCGCCCGGCAGCGCCGCGAGATCGCGGGCCAGATCGGGGCCGGAAACCCAGTGCGCCCCGGGCACATGTCCGCGCGCGTGCTCTGCATGGCGGGCGAGATCGGCGATGGTCGCGCCTTCGGGCGCGTGGGGCACGGTGTCGACCTCGGGCGCCCAGCCGGGGGCGGGGGCGGGCGGCACGAAGCCGCGCGGGTCGTCGATCACCGCGGCGTCCCAGCCCATCTGCACCAGCCAGCTTGCCGCCATCCGCGCGCGGGTGCCGTCGTCATCGTAGAGCACGACGCGGGCGCCACGGGTGCCCAGCCATTCGTCGGTCGCCTGCACCAGCTGTCCGCCGGGGGCCGAGACGAAGCCCGGCGGATGGCTCAGCGCATGTTCGGCGGGCGTGCGCACGTCGAGAAGGTAGAGCGTGCGGTCGCCCTCGGCCGCCCAGTCGGTCAGGGTCGCGGCGTCGATCACCGGCACGCCGACATGCGCGGTCCAGTCGTGGGCGCGCTGTCGCGCCCGCGCCCGGGCGTCCTCTGACGGATCGGCGCCGCGGGCCCGTGCCGCGGTCTCGACCGAGAGCCCGGCCAGTGTCCAGCCGATGGTGCCGTTGCGCAGCGCGACGACCCGGTTCGGGATGCCGGCGTTGATCAGGCTCTGGGTGCCGATGATGCTGCGCGTGCGCCCGGCGCAGTTGACGATCACCAGCGTCTCGGGCGAGGGCGCGATCTCGGCGATGCGATAGACAAGCTCACCGCCCGGCACCGACTGGCCGCGCGGGATGCTCATCGTGCTGAACTCCTCGTAGCGCCGCGCGTCGAGCACGACGAGGTCGTCTTCGCTGTCGAGCAGGCGCTTCACCTCTGCCGCCGGCAGCGAGGGCGTGTGGCGGATCGACTCGACCAGTTCGCCGAAGGCCTTCGAGGGCACGTTGACGTCGATGTAGATCTCGCCCTCTGCGGCATAGCCGGCCAGGCCGCCGTCGAGGACGGCGACATCGGTGTAGCCCAGCGCGGCCAGCCGGGGCAGGGCGGCGGCGGCATAGCCTTCGCCGGCGTCATAGACGACGACCGGGGTCGAGAGCCGGGGCACCAGCCGGGGCAGCGTCACCTCGAGCTCGCTCACCGGCACCGACAGCGCGAAAAGCGGGTGCCCGTCGGCATAGGGGCCTTCGGGGCGCAGGTCGATCAGCGCGATCTCGCGGTTCGCGGCCCATGCGGCGCGCAGGTCGCGCGGGGAAAGGGTGCGGGTCATGTGAACTCCTGTCAGAAGAAGGCGCCGGTCGGCGGCAGCGCGCCGTTCAGCAGATGGTCGCCGATCACCCGTTCCTTGTAGATCCGGGGGTTGTGCGCGGCGATGACCTTGATGTTGCGCCAGTGCCGGTCCAGCGCGCGGGAGTGCGACACGCCGCTGCCCGAGGCCACGTCGATCAGCAGCGAGGCGAGCGTCGCCGCCGTCTCGTCAGTGACGACCTTCGCCTCGGCGGCGGCGATGCTGGCCTCGATGGACAGGCGGTGCGCGTCAGGGCCCTCGGCCCGGGACCAGGAGTGGTCGAGCGCGGCGATCGCCCGGTCGGTGACGCCGAGGATCGCGGCGCGATGGGCAGCGATGCGGCCGATCACCGACTGGATCTCGGGTTCGTCGGCAGGGCGCTCGGCCAAAGCGTGATAGAAGTTGCGTCCGCGGGCCCGCACCAGCGCGATGGCGTCGGTGAGGATCCGGGTGACGATCCCCGAGATCACCGTGGTCAGGTAGACCTGATGGAAGGTGAAGGCATAGAGGAACGGCGCCTCGGGGTCGGGTTTCGGCAGGTCGTAGAGGTCCGCAGCCTCGATCCGCACCCGGTCGAACACGGTCTTGCCCGAGCCGGTGAGCCGCTGGCCGAATCCGTCCCAGTCGTCGTCCAGCCCCACGCCCTCGGCCGCGGTCGAGATGAAGAACTGGCGGGTGACGCCATCCGGGGTGCGGGCCGAGGCGAAGAGGTGGTCGGCATAGAGATTGCCGGTGGAATAGATCTTCGTGCCCGAGACGCGGAAGCCGGTGCCGTCGGGAACGAGTTCCGCCCCCGGTGTCTGGTCGCGGCTGCCGGCGGGCCCGCCCGCGGCCTCGGAAAAGGCGACGCCGAACATCGCGCCGGCATCGGCCAGCTTCAGCACCTTGGCCGAAAAGGGGGCGCCGGGCGTGCGCAGATGGCTTTCGACCGCGAAGAAATGGTTGCGGAAGACATGGGCGATGTTCGGGTCCGCCGAGGCCAGGTCGCGGGCCAGTGCGAAAAGCTCGGGCAGGGTGATGCCGTGCAGCCGCAGGGCGCCGAAGCCGCGCCGCTTAAGCTCCTGAATCTCATCGCGGGCCAGCGTCCGGCTGGTGTCGCGCGCGGCCGCGCCCTCGGCGAAGACCTGGAACAGGGTGTGCAGGCCAAGCCTGCGGGTCACCGGCGCCCAGTCCGGGGCGCTGGTCCCGGCGATGAACTGGTCGTGTCGCATGTCAGTCTCCGGTGCCGGTGCGCAGGGCGGGCTGCAGCGGCACACTCAGATGGCCGCGCGTCGCACCCGCCTGGAAATGGTCGAGCCCGAGGTGGTCGCGCAGCGTCGTGCCCTCGTAGTCGCGCCGGAACCGGCCGCGCGCCTGCAGGATCGGGATCAGGTGGTCGACGATGTCCTCGAGCCCCGAGGTCTGCACGTCGATGTTCAGGTTGAAGCCGTCGGCGGCCCCGGTGTCGACCCAGTGCAGGATGTCGTCGGCCACTTTATCGGGCGTGCCCACGACCATGCGGTGGCCGCCGATGATGTTCGACAGCGCCGCCTGCCGCGCGGTCCAGCCCCGCGGCCGGGCCTCGGACAGGATCTGCGCACGCGGCCAGCGCGAGGCGATGGGCACGCCCGACTCTGCCGCGTCGATGCGGTCGAAGGGCAGCACCTCGTCCAGCGGCAGATCGTCGGGGTCGAGCCCGAAGTGGCGCGCCAGCTCGCCGTGCAGGAAGGCGATGTCGAGGCCCTCGTCCAGCTCGGCCTTGCGCTTCAGTGCCTCGGCTTCCGTGCCGCCGAGGATCGGGAACAGACCCGGCATGACCAGAAGCTGCGACGGGTCGCGGCCGTTGGCGCGGGCCAGTGCCTTCACGTCGGCGAAGAACTTCTGTCCGCCGGCCAGCGTGCGCTGCCCGGTGAACAGCGCATCGGCATAGGCGGCGCCGAAGGCCTTGCTGTCCTCGGACTGCCCGGCCTGGAAGATCACCGGCCGGCCCTGCGGCGGCACGGTAGCCGAAAGCGCGCCCTTCGCGGTGAAGTGGCGGCCGCGCACGTCGATCGGGCGCAGGCGCGCGGGATCGACGAAGACGTTGCGCGCGGCATCGGCGACCACGGCCTCTTGCGGAACCGAGTCCCACAGGCCGGTGACGATTTCCGCGAATTCGCGGGCGCGCTGATAGCGGTCCTCCTGGCTGAACCCGTGGTCGAGCCCATAGGCCGCCAGCGCCACCGGCGTCTGGCTGGTGATGATGTTCCAGGCCGCGCGGCCCTTCGAGATGTGGTCGAGCGAGGCGATCTGCCGCGCGACCGTGTAGGGATGGCCGAAGATCGTCGAGGTCGTGGCCACCAGCCCGATGTGGTCGGTCGACTGGCTGAGCGCGGCCAGCAACGTCACCGGGTCGAGCGCGCGCCAGGGCCGGGTGTGGCTTTCCTCGACAAGGCCGCCGGGGCCGTCGGCAAGGAACAGCGCGTCGATCCGGCCCCGCTCGGCCACCCTGGCGATGCGGGTGAAGGCGTCGATGTCGGTCGACAGGGTCGCGGCATCGGGCAGGGTTTTCCAGGCGGCGTCATGACGGCCCGAGGCCAGCACGTTCACGCCGAGACGGACATGGGTCGTCATGGTCAGGCTCCTTGCGGGCGCAGGACGTGGTCCGCGACGGTGATGCGGTCGGGCAGGATCGCACGCTCGGACAGCCAGTCGGCGGCGCGCTGGAACTCGGTCAGGAACTGGGCGTCGTCGGCCTCGAAGAACGTGTTCTGGCGGTTGAGCGACACGAGGTGGTCGCGCACGGCGTCGGGATACTGGCCCTCGGCCTGGGCGATGGTCTCGGCCTCGACCGGGTTGGCGCTGATCCAATCGCCCTCGGTGCGATAGGCGTCGATCACGGCCCGCACGACGCGACCCTTCTCGGTCGCGAAGGCCCGCGTGGTGACCAGCGAGGAATAGTCGATCAGGAAGTCGAGGTCGGTGCCCTCGAAGAAGATGTCCTTGGCGTCGAACTGCTCGCGCGCGATGTCGACGGCCGGGGTCCACATCGACCAGGCATCGACCTTGCCCTGGCCGAAGGCGGGGGCGGCATCGGGCGGGTTCAGGTAGACGACGGTGACGTCGTCACGGGTCAGCCCGTTTTTCTCGAGCGCCGCGATCAGCAGGAACTCGCCCAGGCCCGAGCGGTTGACGGCGATCTTGCGGCCCTTCAGGTCCGCCACGCTGTCGATGCCGCTGTCCTTCTTGACGATGATCGCGGTCGAGCGCGGGGAATAGACGTTGAACTGGGTGAAGACGAGGTCCTGGCCTGCGAGGATCGCGGCCAGCGCCGGCGTGGTCGAACCCCAGAAGCCGAAGTCCGCGCTGCCGCCGACCACGGCCTGCAGGGACGGCGCGTGGTTGGGGAAGGGGCCGACCCATTCCACCTTGATGTCCTGCTCGGCCAGCTGCTTCTCGAAGGCGCCGCGCTGCTTGGCGATCAGCGGCAGGCCGCCGCGGCCCCAGCCGAGACGCGCGGTCTCGGTCCCCGCGGCGCGGGCGACATGGGGCATGGCAAGAAGGGCGGCGGTGGCGCCGGTGGCCTGGATCAGCGAACGTCTGGTCAGGGTCATGTCTGGTCTCCTTCGGGCAAGGCTCCGCCCTGCGGGCCGGCCCGGTCTTGCTTCGGTCGGTTCATGGGTTGCGGTCAGGCGGCGCGGGTGTCGGTCTCGACCCCAAGTTCGGCCAGAAGGCGGTCGCGCAGACCGGCGGTGTCGGCGGTGTCGTAGCTGGCGGCGATCCGGCCCTGGCGCATGATCAGGATCCGGTCGGCGATGGCCACGGCCTCGTCCACGTCATGGGTCACCAGCAGCACGCCGGGGCGGTGGCGGGCGACCAGCTCGCGGATCAGGACATGCATCTTGATCCGGGTCAGCGCGTCGAGCGCGGCGAAGGGCTCGTCGAGCAGCAGCAGCCGCGGCTCTCGCACGAGGGCGCGCGCCAGCGCCACCCGCTGCGCCTGCCCGCCCGACAGGTTGCGCGGCCAGTCGGTCTCGCGCCCGGCAAGGCCGACCTCGGTCAGCGCCGCCTCGGCGGCCAGGCGGCCTGCGGCGGTCTCGTTGCCAAGCGCCACGTTCTGCCAGAGGGGGGCCCAGGGCAGCAGGCGATGTTCCTGGAACACCATCGCCGGACGGCCCGGCGCCTCGATCCGCCCGCCCTCGATCGGGTCGAGACCGGCCAGCGCGCGCAGCAGCGTGGTCTTGCCGCAGCCGCTTTCGCCCAGGAGGGCGACGAATTCCCCTTCGCCGATGGTGAGATCGAGCGCCTTGATCACCGTGCGCTCGCCATAGCGGCGGGTAAGGTTGCGGACGGTGACGGCGGGGCGGAAGTGGGGGGCGCGGCTCATGCGCGGGCTCCTTTCGCGTAGTTCGGGTGCCATGCCAGCAGCCGCCGTTCAAGCGCGCGGGCAAGGCTGTCGGCCCCGGTGCCGATCCCGGCATAGATCAAGATCGTCAGCACGATGACGTTGGTCTGCAGGAACTCGCGCGCATCCATTGCCAGGAAGCCGATGCCGCGGGTGGTGGCGACGGTTTCGGCGATGACCAGCGCGAGCCAGGCCGTGGCCAGCGCATAGCGCACCCCGGTCAGGATCGAGGGCATCGCGCCGGGCAGCACGATCCGGCGGATCGTCTGCGCCCGGCCGAGGCCGCTGACACGGGCCAGTTCCAGAAGCTTCGGATCGACTTGGCGGATGCCCAGCACGGTGTTGATGTAGATCGGGAACAGCACCGCGAGCGAGACCATGAAGATCTTGCCGGCCTCGTCGACGCCGAACCAGACGATCACCAGCGGCAGCAGCGCAAGGAAGGGGATGGCGCGGATCATCTGGATCGAGCGGTCGAGCAGCGCCTCGGCCAGCCGCGAGAAGCCGACGAGGATCCCCAGCGCGAAGCCGATGCCGCCGCCGATCGCGAAGCCGGCCGCGGCGCGGGCGAGGCTGGCCCCGAGATGTGCAAGAAGGCTGCCATTGGTCAGAAGCGCCCAGCCGGTGAGCGCGACCTTGCTGGGGGCGGGCAGCACCTGCGCCGAGATCAGCCCGGCGCGCGAGGCGGCCTCCCAGAGCAGCAGCACGCCAAGCGGGGCGATCCACGAGATCAGCGCAAGCTGCGGCGCCGCCAGTTTCGGGGCTGCCGGCATCGGGGTCGCCGAGGGGGACAGACCGCGCCGCTGGGTCAGGTCAAGGGTCATCTGGTCAGCCTTCTGTGACGATCCGACCACCCCTTCGGCGGGTTCTGGGGTGGAATTACACGATCAACTCTATCGTCTTTAACTAAGCAGGATTTCCGCTTGGGAGCGATTCCCTATTCGGCCCCGGCCAGAGGCGAAAACCGCTCCCCCGCCCCTGTTTCGGGGAAACCCGTCCTGCGGCGTTGCGGCTTTGCCCTGCCGCGTGCGGGGCCGTTGGCGCTCGGCACGACAGGCGGCCGCTGTCCGGCCGCAGGTGCCACAGACCGCCGGCGGGGCGGTTGGACTCGTCAAAATGACGGGTTCCGCGCGCGCCCCGGCCCGAGCGTCTCGCCTTCCGGCAGGACCGATGGTTCGCTGCGACGCTTGGGGCCGCGGCCCAGCCACGACCCTGCGGCGTCAGACTGACAACCCGATCCCCGACCGGTGCAAGACGCCCGCGTCCCCTAACAGCCACGCGCCGCGCGTGCGGCCGCCGACCCTGCGCGCGGGCGATCCCGGGCGTTCGCGGGAAGGCGAAGGACTGTGGACGATGAACAGACGAGAGGTGCTGCGTTCGCTCAGCGCGCTGGCGGCGGCGGTGCTACGGCCGGCAGCGCGGTCGGACGCGCCGGCGCGGTCGCGATGCGCGGTGCTCCGACCGACATGGCGCTGGCCGAGGAGGTTCTGCCCTGCACCCTGCGCCAAGGAGGCGGCTTCCGGGGGCTAACCGACGACACCGCGCGGCGCACCGTCACCACAGTCTTCGACCGGTTGAGCCTGGCCGACGACCCGGGCCCTTCGGCCAGCGCGGCGGGCCGCATCGACGTCCTCGACGCGCCGTTGACGGACCGCTTCGGTCAAGGGGCGGGCCTCTATCGCGAGGGTCCGAAGGCCGCAGGCGAAGTTGCGTTGACGCAGCCCCCGCAGTTCATCGCCATCCCGCGCGAACGCTACGACATCGGGTTTAAGGCGCCCGAGGCTTGGGTTCAGGATCATGACGGCGCCGCTTCAACCGAACCGCAGCCGAACCGGCAAGACGAGATCCTGCGCGGCATGAAGGACGCATTGATCAGCCTGTCCGAGGACGTGACCATGCGGGCGCCCTCCGAGCTGATGCCGCAGAAACTCCGCTAAGTCTACGTCGCCGACCCGGTCCATAGCGGCAACCGCGACACGGTGGCTAGGAAGCTGATCGGCTTCCTCGATGCCCGCTGCGACCACCGGGCTTGCCCCGACTTGTTGGGCGAGGTGCTCGACCTCGAACCCGGCAGCCTGATCCCGCGCGACTGACGCGCGCGTTCCCGAACGAAACAAGGCAGCTGCATATGGCAGCCAATCCAAAAGCCGACGTGGTGATCGTCGGTCTCGGCTGGGGGGGATCGCTCATGGCGGCAGAACTGACCCCCGCGGGTCCGATCGTGACCGCGATCGACCGCGGCCCGTGGAGGGACACCTCGACCGCCCGCCGCCGACCCAGACGACGCGCTGGGCGATCACGCCCGGTCCGACCGGGCCGGCCCCCCCCATTTCAAGCGCCGCGGCTTTCTGCGAAGAAGGACACAGTGACTCGCTTCCCGCGAGGCGAAGGAGTGAAGCCGTGGCTGAATGGCGAGACCGGACGGTGCCTGCGGAACCTGGCGCGCCCGCGCAGGACGGCTATGAAACCAGGTATCGCGCGCTTTTCGAGGCGATCGACGACGGTTTCTGCATCATCGAGTTCGTCGAGGGGCCAGAGGGCCCGCTCAGCGACTACATCCATATCGAGGCCAACAGCGGCTATGCCCGGCACACCGGCATCTCCGACATCGTCGGCAAGTCGGTCTACGACATCGCGCCGACCGAAGCCCCGGCCTGGGTCCGGCTCTACCGCCAGATCCTCGACAGCGGCCAGCCCCTGCGCTTCGAGCGCGAGTTCGTCGATGCCGGCCGTTTCATCGAGGTTTCTGCCGCGCGCGTCGAGCCTGCGTCGCTCAATCAGGTTTCGGTGCTGTTCCGGGATATCACCGCCCGCAAGACCGCCGAGATCGCCTTGCGGGCGAGCGAGGCGAAGGCCCGCGACAACAACCTGCGCGTCAGCCTGGCGCTTGCAGCGGGCGCGATCATCGGCACCTGGTTCTGGAACATCCCCGAGGACGACATCACCATCGACGAGGCCTTCGCCAAGGCCTTCGGCATGGATGCCGCCGCGGTGCACGAGCGCATCAGCTTCGAAAAGGCGCTCGAGACCGTGCATCCCGAGGATCGGCCGAAGCTGCGGGCGGCGGTCGGGAAGGTGCTGGTGGAGGGCGGCGACTACGTCAACCAGTACCGGACATTGCGGGCCGACGGCGCCTATCACTGGCTCGAGGCGAATGGGCGGGTCGATCTCGACGCGACGGGGGCGCCGTTCCTGTTCTCGGGCGTGCTGGTCGACATCAGCCAGAAACGCGCGCTTGAAGAAGAGCGCGACCGCGCGAACGAGGAGCTGCGGCGCCTCAACGAAACGCTGGAAGAGCGGGTGAGCGAGCAGACGGCGGCGCTTCTTGACCGCGAGGACGCGCTGCGGCAGGCCCAGAAGATGGAGGCCGTGGGCCAGTTGACCGGCGGCCTCGCGCATGACTTCAACAACCTGCTGGCGGCGATCTCTGGCTCGCTCGAATTGCTGCAGACCCGGATCGACGAAGGGCGCCACGACCGGCTGGATCACTATGTCGAGGTGGCGCGCGGCGCCACGCAGCGCGCGGCCGCCCTCACCCATCGCCTGCTGGCCTTCGCCCGACGCCAGACGCTGGAGCCGAAGGTCACCGACCCGCTGGCGCTGGTGCGCGACCTTGAAGATCTGCTGTGCCGCACCGTCGGCCCGCATATCGACATCACGGTGCAGGGCGGGGCGCAGGCCGCCTCGATCCTGATCGACCAGAACCAGCTGGAAAGCGCGGTGCTGAATCTGTGCGTCAACGCGCGGGATGCGATGCCCGGCGGCGGGCGGCTCGCGATCCGGGTCACCGACTGCACCGTCGCCCCGCCCGAGGCCGAGGAGCTGGGCGTGGCCCCCGGCGACTTCGTCGAGATCGCGGTCGAGGACACCGGCTCGGGCATCGCGCCCGACCTGCTCGAACGGGTGCTCGAGCCCTTCTTCACCACCAAGCCGATGGGTCAGGGCACGGGGCTGGGTCTGTCGATGGTCTATGGCTTCGTCCAGCAGTCGGGCGGGCATCTGGTGATCCGCTCCGAACCGGGGCGCGGCACCACCGTCGCGCTGCGTTTCCCCCGCAGCGGCGCGGCGCTGCCGGTGGCCGAGCCGCGCCGGGTCGAGGCGGGACCGGTGTCGGTCGCCGGCCGGACAGTGCTGGTGGTCGATGACGAGGTGCTGGTGCGCATGCTGCTGGTCGAGGTGGTGCAGGATCTTGGGCTGACCGTGCTCGAGGCCGGCAACGGCCCGGACGCGCTGCGGATTCTTCAGACGACGCCGGCCGTCGACCTGCTGCTGACCGATGTCGGCCTGCCGAGGGGGATGAACGGCCACCAGCTGGTCGATGCCGCCCGCACGCTGCGTCCGGACCTGCCGGTGATCTTCGTGACCGGCTATGACGAGACGGCGGTTTCGGGCAACCGCAGCGCGACCGAGCGGACCGAGATCCTGACGAAGCCGGTCGATCTTGCCGAACTGACCCGGAAGGTGCGCGACTTCCTGTCCTGATCGTGTGGCTCGCGCATCTTGGGCACCTTGCGTCTAGAGGACGTGCAGGAAGCCCAAGAGAAGCGCCGTCAGCAGCATCGCCCGCAGGTAAAGCCCGAGGGCCGCGCGCAGATCGGCGGCGCGGGCATTGCGTCCCGGCGCATTGACCCAAGGTTCCTGCGACATCCGCCCGTTGTAGGCCCGGGGACCAGAGATCCGGATGCCGAGCGCCCCGGCCGTCGCCGCTTCCGGCCAGCCCGCGTTGGGCGAGCGGTGCCGGCGCGCATCGGCGCGGACCACCGCCCAGGACGCGCGCGGCCGGCCCGAGGCCAGCGCGAACAGGGCGGCGGACAGGCGGGCGGGCACGAGATTGGCCCAGTCGTCGATATGCGCCGCGGCGCGGCCGAAATCCTCGTGCCGCGGCGTGCGGTGGGCGATCATCGAATCCAGCGTGTTGATCGCTTTGTAGGCGCAGAGCCCCGGCAGACCCAGCAGCGCCCCCCAGAACAGCGGCGCGATCACCCCGTCAGAGGTGTTCTCGGCGAGGCTCTCGACCGCCGCACGCACGACGCCGCCTTCGTCCAGCGCGTTCGGATCGCGGCCGACGATCTGTGCGACCGCGCGGCGGGCCCCCGTCAGGTCGCCGGCGTTCAGCGGGCGGGCGACTGCGTCGACATGGTCGTAAAGCGAGCGGGTCGCGATCAGCGGGAAGGCCAGCAGTCCGCCGATCAGCTGACCGGAGATCCCGCCCGGCAGGGCCGACTGCAGCACGAGGCCAACCAGCGTTGCGACAAGGATCACCGCCAGCGCGGTGAACAGTCCGCGCGCGCGTCGCTGCGCCGGGCTGCGGTCGGGGCGGTTCAGCCGCGCGTCCAGCCCGGCGATGAGCCGGCCGAGCCAGCTGACGGGATGCCCGATCAGCCGGTGTAGCCCGGCCGGCCAGCCGAGCGCCCCCTCGATCGCCATCCCGACCAGCATCATTCCCGCGAACATGTTTCCACCGCCTTCGAAATCCGGCGCCCCTGATCCGGCAAATCCTGCGCTGGCGCAAGAGCGGGCGCGGCCTCTAAAGCGGCAGGTTCACCGCGCCGACCGACCAGAGGCCGCCGGGCAACAGGGTGAGGCGGGTGAGCGACAGCGGCGCGACCGCGAAGGCCAGCCCCGCGTCCGTGCAGCCCATCGCCAGTGACAGGGCTGCACGGACGGTCCCGGCATGGGCGACGATGGCCACCGGGCCGGGCGCGCCGCCGAGCGCGAGAAGCGCCGGCGCGCAGCGCGTCACCAGATCCGCGAAGCTTTCGCCGCGCGGCGGGGCGTGGCGGGCGAGCGCGGCGCGGGGCAGGGGCCCCAGATCGGGCAGGTCGGCAGGCTCGGCCCCGTCCCAGTCGCCGAAGTCCTGCTCCCACAGGCGCGGGTCGGTCTCGGCCGCCAGCCCCGGGAACAGCCGCGACGCGGTGTCGCGGCAGCGTTGCGCCGGGCTGCAGATCACCCTTCGCGGCAGGCCGAGCGCAGTGCCCGCGCGCGCCATCGCGCCTGTATCGCAAGGGGCTAGGGGCACGTCACGACGCCCTGCAAGCCGGCCCCCGGTCGCGGCGGGGGCATGGCGGATAAGCCAGAGGTCGGTCGCCACCGGGGTGGGGTCTGTCGGTTCCGGGCGTTGCAAGGGCGGGCGTTCCGTGGTTTCTCGCGAGGTCAGCGGGGGACGCATGACGGTCATACTCATCACAGGCGGAGCGCGGTCGGGCAAGAGCCGGCATGCCGAGGCGCGGGCGACCGCCTTCGCGGGCGCGCCGGTCTATATCGCCACCTGTCCGCCTGCGGGCGAGGATGCCGAGATGGCGGTCCGCATCGCGCTTCACCGCGACCGGCGCGGGCCAGAGTGGCGGCTGGTCGAGGAACCGCTGGCGCTGGCCGCGGCATTGCAGGCGAGCGACGGCGCGGGGCCGCGGCTGGTCGATTGCCTGACGCTGTGGCTGTCGAACCTGATGTTCGGGCATCGCGACTGGCGGGCCGAGGCCGAGGCGCTTCTGCCCGTGCTGGCCGCGCAGGCGGCCCCGGTGGTGCTGGTGACCAACGAGGTGGGGCTGGGGATCGTGCCCGACAACGCCCTGTCGCGGGCGTTCCGCGATGCGCAGGGCACGCTGAACCAGATGATCGCCCGGGTGGCGGACGAGGTGGATTTCGTCGTCGCCGGGCTGCCGATGAGGGTGAAATGACCGGACTATCCAACATTGCCTCGCTTGGCGCGCTGGCTGATCTTCTGGCCGACCTGCCAGCGCCCGATGCCGCGGCGCGGGCGGCGGCCGAGGCGCGGCAGGGCCAGCTGACCAAGCCGCCGGGCAGCCTTGGCCGGCTCGAGGAGCTGGCGGTGTTCCTCGCCGGCTGGCAGGGGCGCGAGCGACCCGCGATCGCCAAGGCGCAGGCGGTGGTCTTCGCCGGCAATCACGGCATCTGCGACCGGGGCGTGAATCCCTTCCCGCAGGCGGTGACGGCGCAGATGGTTGCGAACTTCCGCGCCGGCGGCGCCGCGATCAACCAGCTGAGCCGGGCCGCCGGTGCCGATCTGTCAGTGGTCGCGCTCGAGCTCGACCGCCCGACCCGCAATTTCACCGCCGGCCCCGCGATGGACGAGGCCGAGGTGCTGGCGGCGATGGCCGCCGGCGCGGCGGCGGTCGATCCCGAGGCCTCGGTGCTGATGCTGGGCGAGATGGGGATCGGCAATTCGACCATCGCGGCGGCCTTGGCGCGGGCGGTCTTCGGCGGGACGGCGACGGATTGGGTCGGGCCCGGCACCGGCTCGGACGCCGGCGGGATGAGCCTGAAGGCGCGGGTCATCGAAGAGGGGATCGCGCTGCATCGCGACCTGATCGCGGCGCCCTTCGGCCCCTATCTCGCCTTCGGCGGGCGCGAGCAGGCGGCCATTGCCGGTGCGGTGATCGCGGCGCGGCTGGCGCGGGTGCCGGTCATCCTTGACGGGTTCATCTGCACCGCCTCGGTCGCGCCGCTGGCTGCGGTGCCGGGGCTTCTCGACCATTGCATCGTCGGCCATTCCAGCGCCGAGCCGGGACATGCCCGGCTGCTGGCGGCGATGGGCAAGCGGGCGCTGCTGGATCTGGACATGCGGCTGGGCGAGGGCTCGGGCGCGGCGGTGGCGCTGATGCTGCTGCGCGCGGCGGTGGCCGCGCATGACGGCATGGCCACCTTCGCGGAAGCGGGCGTCTCCGGCGCATGAGGCGGCTCGACGAGCTGCGCGTCGCGGGGATGCTGCTGACCCGGCTGCCGATGGGCCGGGTCGCGCGGGTCGTGCCGATGGGCGAGACCGCTTGGGCCTGGCCGCTGATCGGCGCGCTCGTGGGCGCGATCATCGCCGCCGTGGCTTGGGGGGCGGGCGATCTGCCCCCGCTGGTCACCGGCGTGCTGGCCGTGGCCGCGGGGCTGCTGGTGACGGGGGCCATGCATGAAGACGGGCTGGCCGACTGCGCAGACGGTTTCGGCGGCGGTCGCGACCGGGCGCGCAAGCTCGAGATCATGCGCGACAGCCGTCTGGGCAGCTACGGCGCGGCGGCGCTTTGCCTTGCGCTGCTGGCCAAGGTCGCGCTGATCGGCGCGCTGGACGACACGCTCGTGCTGATCGCCACCGGGGCGGCAAGCCGGGCGCTGCTGCCCGCGCTGCAGCAGCTGATGCCACAGGCCCGGGCCGAGGGCCTGGGGGCCGGCGCGGCCGCGGTCGGGCAGGGTGGCGCGGCGGTCGCGGCCGGTCTGGGCTGCGGCGCGCTCGTCATCTGTCCCGGCGGTCTCGCGGCATTGCTTGCGCTGGCGATCGCGCAGGCGGGCGTTGCGCTGATCGCCCGCAGGCAGATCGGCGGTGTCACCGGCGACGTTCTGGGGGCTGCGCAACTTCTGGGTGAAATTGCCGCATTGATAATAATCTCAAGGTGATGCCTTGCCGGGGGCATCCGCTGCCCCATCCTCTCGAGGACACGAGAGAGGAGGATCAGATGACACCTGATCTTGCGACCTGCCTGTGGTTCGAGAACGGCACCGAGGCGATGGCCGCCGCGCGCTTCTACACGGGGCTCTTGCCCGACAGCGGCATCGGCACGGTCACCCGCTATCCCGACATTGCGCTGCCCGAAGGTGCGGTCTCGGCCGGCGACCCGATGGTGGTCAGCTTCCGCATCGCGGGCCGGGCCTTCCTGGCGCTGAACGGCGGGATGAAGCAGCCCTATCACTACAGCCAGTCCACCGTGATCCCCTGCGCCGATCAGGCCGAGATCGACCGGCTCTGGGCCGTCTTCATCGACGCGGGCGGGCAGGGTGGGCAGTGCGGCTGGCTGACCGACCGCTGGGGGGTCCACTGGCAGATCACGCCGGCCGCCCTGCAGGGCTGGGCCTCGGGCCCGCCTGCCCGGGTCAAGGCGCTGATGGAGGAGATGATGACGATGTCGAAGCCCGACATCGCCCGGCTGACGGCCGCGGCAGGTTTGACGCGGGTCTGAACCCCAGGCCCGGCGCCTGCCCCTACTGTGCGTCCGGCGCCGAGGCGGTATCGATCCGCACCTCGACCGAGAGGCCGGGCACCAGCCGTTCGGCCTCGGGCTGGCCCTCGTCGAAGGCGATGCGCACCGGCAGGCGCTGCGCAACCTTGGTGAAGTTGCCCGTAGCGTTGTCGGTCTTGATGACGCTGAACTCGGAGCCCGTCGCCGGCGAGAAAGACGCGATGTGACCGGTCAGCCGGGCGGCGCCCAGCGCATCGATGCGGATCTCGGCGGCCTGGCCGATCTTCATGTTCGCGACCTGCGTTTCCTTGTAGTTCGCGACGACCCAGACCCGGTCCGGCACAAGCCCCATGAGCTGCGTCCCGGCCGAGACATACTGGCCGACCCGGGCCGCGACCTCGCCCACCCGGCCGTCTTCGGGCGCGGTGATGATCGTGTTGTCCAGGTCGATCTGCGCCAGGGCCACAGAGGCTTCCGCGGAATGCACGTTGGCCACCAGCGAGGCACGGTTGGCCACCACCGTCTGCAGGTCCTGCCGCGAGATGTCGAGATTGGCATTCGCCTGGTTGAGCGCGGCATTGGCGCTGTCGAGCGTTGCGCGGGCCTCGTCGGTGTCCACCTGGTTTACCACGCCGCGCTCGCGCAGCGGCGCCACGCGCTGCCAGTTCGCCTCGGCGGCATGTTGCGAGGCCTTGGCGGATTCGACGTTCGCTTGTGACGCGCGGATCGAGGCCTCGGCTGAGGCCTTGGACTGCTCCCAGTTCTGCAGGGCCGCCTGCTGCACCTCGAGCTGCGCCTGCGCCTGCGCGAGGTTCTGGCGATAGATGCGGTCATCGATCTTCACCAGCACGTCGCCGGTCTTCACCGTCTGGAAGTCATGCACGGTGACCTCGGCGACATGACCGGCCAGCTGCGGGGCAAGGAAGGTGACCTTGCCGCGCACATAGGCGTTGTTGGTGGTTTCGACCGCGGTGTGGAACGGCGGCAAGTCCCAAGCCCAGAGGATCAGGCCAAGGCCGATGGCCCCCGAGGCGAGGGCGGCGAGGGTGGCGGGGGATTTCAGCGGGTTTGCCATGGAAGCACCTGGGAGGGGTCAGCTTGCGGTCGCGGCCCCGGCCGCGGCGCTGCGCCGGGCAAGGATCGCGAGGATGGTGATGTGGACGAGCAGTGCCGCGAGCGCCGCGGCGGCGATCAGGGCGATGGTGAAGAAGGCATCGCCATAGGCCAGCACCGTCGCCTCGCGGGTGACGACGCTGTTCAGCGACGAAAGGCCGACCGACTGGCGCGCCCCCGCCGAGGGCAGCACCTGCGCATAGGCTCCGGCGTATTGGGCGACGCGGGCGGTGACCAGCGGATCGGTGGCGGGCAGTGTTTCGTAGAGGACGCGGGCGTGGAAGGCGATGCGGTTCTGGATGAAGGTCGAGAAGATCGCCGATCCCGCCATCGCGCCCACGATCTGTGTCGAGAGGAACACGGCGATGAACGACAGGATGTAGACCGGGCCCTTGGCCAGTGCCGAGCCCAGCCCGGCGGACATCGCCGGCGGCAGGAACAGACCGGTGGCCATCGCGATCAGTGCCTGGCTCAGCAGCATGTCGTTCGGCCTGGTCTGGCTGGTCACCTGGCTGTCCATCAGCGCCCCGATCACCAGCAGCACCAGCGCGACCGCGTGGATCGCGGGTTCGCGTCCCGCCTTCATCACCGTCGCGCAGGTGAAGCCCCCGGCGAAGGTCGCGGCAAGGATCACCAGATACAGCAGGCGCGTCTGCTCATTCAGCAGTCCCAGCGCCTGGAACATGCCCGGCGCACCCGAACTCTGTTCGGCCAGCACGATCCGGAACACCAGAAGCGCGCCCGCGAAATGAACGATGGCCGGGCTGGCGAGCCAGCGGATGTCGATCAGGGGTGTCGCGCGGTTCAGCTCAAGCGCGACGGCCGCCGTCAGCGTCACCGCGGAAAGGGCGAAGGTCCAGCCGATCCAGGGCGCGTCGAACCACCAGTAGAGCCGTCCCATGGTCAGCGCCACGGTGGCCGCGCCAAGGCCCGTGGCCAGCAGCGCATAGCTCAGCAGGTCGCGCCAGTGGATGACCTTGGCCCGCGGTATCGGCGTCAGCGGCAGGCGATAGACGAACCCCAGCCCGATCAGCGCCAGCCCCAGCTCGAGCGCGGCGATATGGGTCCACCCGCCGTTGTCCATCAGTTCGGGGGAGATCAGACGCGCGACCGGCGTCGCGATGGACAGGTTGGTGATCGCCAGAGGCAGTGCCACCGTCATCTTCTGCGCGGGGGGGAAGGCCTCGAGCATGTAGAAGAAGGCTAGGGTCGAGATCGGCGCCGCGGCTACGCCCCAGAAGAAGCGGACGAGCATCCCCGAACGCAGGTCGGTCGCAATGAAGCTCAGCAGGCAGACCAGCGCGAAGACGACGATCGAGACCTCGGCGAAGCGGCGCAGCCCGACCTGGGTGCGCAGTTTCACCAGCAGGATGGTGAGCGAGGCCTGCGGCGCCATGTAGGCGGCCACCAGCCAGGTCGCCTCGGTCGACGTCGCGCCGAAGCTGCCCTGCAATTGCGGGATGTTGGCCGAGATCAGCGACAGGCCCAGACCACGCGCCAGGGCCAGCACGGTCGAGGCGGTCATGTAGGTCATCTTGCGCGGCAGGCGCATCGGCGGGGGCGGAGCTGGGGCGGCATCGGCCACGGGCTCCGACGGAGCGACGGGCGCCGCCGCCTCTGGTGCGGGACGCCGGGGAAGGGCAGGGTTGTCGGTCATGATGCCGCGGCCTGCCGACGTGACGAGGGCTGCCCGCCCGCGCCCGAGACCCGCTCGAGCTCGCTGGTGATGCCGCCCAGCACGTGGTCGAGCACGCGGGTCGCGGCGATCAGCTGGGCATTGTCGATCCCGTCGAGGATCGTCTCGCGCAGGTCCCGGGCGAAGTTCTTGAGGATGAGCGCCTCGGCGCGCCCCGCTTCGGTCAGTTCGACGCGCTTCAGGCGCCGGTCGCCTTCGACCTGGTGGCGGGCCACGAGCCCCTTGCGTTCGACCCCGTCCAGCAGGCTGACGACCGAGGGCTGCTCGATCTCGAGCGTTGCCGCGATTTCGGTCTGGGTCTTGCCGCCATCGTCCGCGAGCATGATGAGCAGCCGCGCCCGCGACAGGGTGAGACCCCGCGTGCGGACATGGGCATCGTAGAGCGTCCGCAGCTTGCGGTTCATTACGATCATCGTGTCGAAGAAGGCGGCATTGAGCGACGGGTCCGACATGGCCGGTCAACCTGATAGCAGAGTAATTGTTAGGCGTCTAATTAGTGATAGAGAAACATAAACGCAAGGGCAGACGGTGAGGGGCGTGGTTGTTGAAGGGACCTAGTGGAAAGCCGCCATTACCAGCTTTTTCCGCCACTGAATCCCAGAGATAAACCGCCACCGTTTGTCTAGTTGTAATAGTTTCAAATGGTTAGAAGTTTTCGCTTGGCCGCGTTTCTGCGGTCAGTCCGAGGCGCTGCCCCCCTCTTTACCGTTCCCCTGCGCCCGGCGCAGATCAGGTTTACCGACCCGGGTCCTCCTTTAACCGCCTCTCCAGCCTGTGTGGGGGGCCAGCTCCGCAAGCAGCCAGCGGCGCTTCTCTGAGGATTCCCATGACCCGCATTCCCTTCGTCCACTCCCGTTACCCCGATCCGCGCTACAACGAGTTCGCGTTGCGCAACCGCTTCCGCGCGTTCGCGGTGCAGCTGGAGACGCGGAAGAAGCCGCAACCTCAGGCGACCGATCCGAACGGCAAACCCGCCTCCGTGTCCCTGCACGACATCGTCGACAAGCCGTCGGTGCCCTACGAGGTCGGCGTCCGGATCAATCGCCGGTCCAAGTGCCTGGTGGTCTGCCCCCACTGAAGTGATCCACCAACTGGGATAGGATTTGTCCCTTAGAAGGAGGATCTGAGAGATGGCAGGTAAGCGCGAGAAGCCCGAAGACATTGTCACGAAGTTGCGCCAGGTGGAGGTTCTGCAGGCGCAGGGCGCGAAGATCGTAGATGCGGTGCGCCAGATCGGCGTGACCCAGCAGACCTACTACCGTTGGCGGCGCGAGTATGGCGGGATGAGCCGGGACCAGTTGAAGCGCCTGAAAGAACTCGAGACGGAGAATGCTCGACTGCGGCGAGCGGTGTCGGATCTGACCTTGGACAAGCTGATCCTGTCGGAGGCGGCACGGGGAAACTACTGAGCCCCTCGCGCCGCCGCCGCTGCATCGACCATGTTCGCGACGTCACCGGCGTGTCCGAGCGCCGGGCGTGCCAGGTTCTGGGCCAGCACCGCTCGACGCAACGCAAGCTGCCTGTCGGCCGGGCGGACGAGGCGCGGCTGACCGCGGACATCATCGAGCTGGCACGGCAGTATGGCCGCTACGGCTACCGTCAGATCGCCGGCCTGCTGAACGACAGCGGGTGGCAGGTCAACGTGAAGCGGGTCGAGCGGATATGGCGGCGGGAGGGGCTCAAGGTGCCACGGAAGCAGAGAAAGCGCGGCCGGCTCTGGCTGGCGGATGGCTCCTGCGTCCGGCTCAGGCCGGAGCGGGCAAACCACGTCTGGTCCTATGACTTCGTTCAGGACCGCACAGCTGACGGAAGGGCGTATCGCATGCTCAATGTCATCGACGAGTTCACACGGGAGGTTTTGGCGATCCGCGTCGCGCGCAGTCTCAATTCGACCGACGTGGTCGACGTGCTGACCGACCTCTTCATCCTTCGCGGCCCACCCGCCTTCGTCCGCTCGGACAATGGCCCGGAGTTCATAGCCGGCAAGGTCCGCGACTGGATCGCGGCGGTCGGTGCCCGGACCGCCTATATCAAACCGGGCTCACCTTGGGAGAATGGTTATGTGGAGAGCTTCAATGCCCGGCTTCGCGACGAACTGCTCGATGGCGAGGTCTTCCATTCGCTCCGCGAAGCCCAGATCCTGATCGAGCAATGGAGGCGGCACTACAACACCAAGCGCCCCCATTCAGCCCTCGGCTACAAGCCGCCGGCACCCGAAAGCATCGTTCCAGTCGACCGAATGCCGACGATGCACAAACTTTGAGACCGGATCACTCGATCGGGGCAGGTCACCCGCTCCCGTCACGATCATGCAGCAGTTAGAGTGATGGTGAGAGAATACCCATTTTCGCACGACCACCGATGGACAAGCTACATCCCTTTCTGCCGCTTCAGGGTGACGAAACTCATCTTTCCTGGGTCTCCCGCCTTGCCGCATTTCATGCCTCGACCACAGCAGCGGTTTTTCTCCAAGACCTGGGACTGACGCCGCGACTGTTTGCATCCGGTGACGAACAGCAAGTTCGCTTGCTTTGCGAAATCGCGGGGGAGGACCCAACGCGCGTTCTCGCGCAGACGATCCAAGGGGCAGCGGCAGCGACGAAGCTTCGCGGCACCGCACTCGGAGATTGCGTGCTGCCGCGTGCGACATCGCGTTTCTGCCCTGCGTGCCTGCTCAAGGATGAGATGGAGAGCGACCTCCCACCGAACGCCGCGAGGCGCATGCGACTCATCTGGAGATTTCGGTTCACGACGCATTGTCCGCTTCATCGGCTGCCGTTGATCGAGCGGACAGCAGCCAGTGAGGGATCGATCGAGGGGATAGCCGAGGTCGTTGAACAAGACGCCGACGGCTTGAAGCTGCTCGCAGAGGCTTCTGTGGTCGCTGACCCCTCACCACTGCAGGATTATCTGGTCGCCCGGCTTACCACGGCGACAGCAGGACACTGGTGGCTAGACGTCCGCACCGTGGGAACGATCTACGCTCTTGCAGATCGTCTAGGGGCCTACCTGCGCTCGGAGGTGAGAGAGGAGGGCAGCGAGGTTGCTCAAGATGACCCGGATCTCGGCTGGATGTTCCTTCGTGACGGTCCGGTCGGCTTTCGACGCGCACTGCAGCCAGTAACCGAACGGCGTAGACCAAAGAATTCGCACCGGGCGCTATTCGGCTCCTTCGAGGCCGTTCGGCAGAGGCATGGCCTGCGTTTTGTGGACGCTATCATCGACGACCTGAGTGTAGCGCCGCGGCATCGCGCGCGCATGATTGCGAAAAGAGAACTTTCGCTTGTCCACACAATCGACAGCTTGTCGCGGGAGGTGGGAGTGGCATCGGACCGGTTGATGCCTGCCCTCATTGCTGCTGGCCTATTGCCCTCTTGGGCTGACGGGATTGATGAATTCGACTTCGGTGCCCGTAGGCCCGTCTCGGCGTTGGAAATGCCAATGGAGGCTAGCCTGCAAGTCGCGGCCCTTGTCTCAGACGGGCTGCCTGTCGGAAGGCTTGCGAAAATCCTGAATGCGGATGTCAAGATCGTTGACGCTCTTGTCGATGACCGCCTCGCAATGCTCGAAACCCATCGCATCCCGAACAAAGTCTTTCCGCCATGTGTATCGAAGAGTGCGGTTTCAGATCTGCTCGCGCTGATCGAGAAGTTGGATGCCCTCGATGAGGAAGAGGGCAGGCTCAGCCTTCTCGTGGCTGCGAAAATCACTGGAGAGTCAGTGCCGACGCTTTTGGACATCGCTATCGGTGGTGCCTGCTCCGGTGTCGTGACGAGGCTGAAGGGCGAAATTGGGTTCGGTGCGCTGCGGCTCGAGTTGTCGGCTGTCCCGAAGCTGCTCGGCGCAGATAAGCTGCGGTCACTGTCTCTCGAAGAAGTCGGCGAACGGATGGGGCTGACGGAGCAGGCCGCAGCATTCCTCGTCTCGGCAAGTTCGGGAGGGCTACTTCCCCACAGCCGAAACGAGATGCGCATCAGGCCGGCGGATTGGCGAGCATTTCGCGCCCGTTACGCTACCCCAGCTATGATAGGCGAGGAAATCGGCTGCAGGGCGACTGCCGTTGCTGAGCGTCTGGATCTCCTTGGCATCCCGCCGATCACTCCTTTGCTGGAGCACGGTGTCTCCCTGTTCTCCCGTTCAAGTCTAGCAGGCTATCTTCCGCGCAGTATCCCATAGTTTCGGCGGGAAAGGTGGAAGCACGCCGGTCCACGCACAGTCGGAGCGAAGTCTTAGCTTCGCATGGCCGCTTCGAGCCCTTAGCGGACCTTCCTCTTCGTTGCGGCGAAGCCGCTTGGGAGGCTCGAGATCAGGACGAACCGACAAGACGTCTGCCCCCTCAAGGCAGATTGTTGCACTTCCTGCCGCAGCCCCGGTTCGCGGCCTCGGCTTTCCATTTCAGGAGTGCAGCATGCCGGAACAACCACGATCTGCCTCGGCGGGAACCTCGGCCGGCACCAGCCCGGCGCCACAGCCGGTCACCGCCACCCCACTGCCTGCCATTCTGCTTCTGTTCTCTGTCTCGACCGGAATCATCGATGCGGTGAGCGTGCTGGGGCTTGGCAATGTCTTCACCGCGAACATGACCGGAAACGTGGTCTTCCTTGGTTTCGGCGTCGCTGGCGAGCGCGGTTTCCTGCTGGACCTGCTGATCGGTGCGCTCGTCGCGTTCCTTGTCGGCGCCGCCGCCGGGGGGCGGATCGCCAGCTGGCACAAGGGCTCGCCCGTTCATCGCTGGCTTGTGCGCTGTGCCAGCGTCGAGGCCCTTCTGATCCTGGGGGCCGCAGTGGTGGTGCTGGTGTCTGGCGACACGGGCGCCCACACGACGCGCCTGGTCCTGATCGTGCTGCTGGCGCTGGCGATGGGGCTGCGCAACGCGACCGTGCGCCGTCTGGGGATCGCGGACATGACCACCACCGTCCTGACCCTCACCCTCACCGGCCTTGCTGCCGACAGCACGGCCGCCGGCGGCACGAACCCGAACCTCGGCCGGCGCGGCGGGGCGGTGTCCGCGATCTTCCTCGGCGCCGCCATCGGGGCCGCGTTGCTGGGCGCCTTCGGGGCGTCCTTGCCGCTCGCGCTCGCCGGGCTACTGACGATCGGCAGCGTTCTTGCCGTGCGCGGACACGGCGCGCTGCAGCGCGCGGCGTGAGGTCAGGGTCGCGGCGGTCCGGGGCTCAGTGGCGCGCTCCAGTTCGCCGTTCAGGGTGGCGTTCCGGTTCCCATGGCCACTTTCCGTCGATCTCGACCTCGAGCGACAGGCTCAGGAAGGTGCGGATCACCACGATCGCACCCAGCAGCGCGACGCTCTCGAGGCTGGGCTCGATCGCGACCGTGTCGATGATGTCGGCCGCGACCAGCAGCTCCAGCCCGATCAGGATCGCGCGCCCCAGCTCGGAGCGCAGCCTCTGGTAGCGCGCCGGGCCGCCGACGGCGAACCGCGCCAGGGACATGACGATTCCGATGACGATGGCGAGGATACCCGCCACCTCGATCCCGAGCGTGGTCCAGTGCAGCGCGGCGTCCAGCAGGTGTTCCATCAGCGGCCTTTCTCGGCGGAGAGCAGGATCCCATAGGGCCGCTGTAAGGGACCTGCGTCTTGCACGTCTGTCCCGATCGGGCCGATCCTTCAAGAAACGCCGCCGCCGGGCGCACTATGGCTTACAGGGTCGGGCGCAGCGCGCCCCTGTCAAAGGACATGCCCATGCGCACCGCCCTGTCTCGTCCGATCGATCCCGCCACCGCCGAGCCGCTGGCACTGCGGCTCGCCCTTCTCGGCCTCTGCGCGGCCTATGTGCAGGGGCCGATCACCAAGCTGGCCGATTTCGGCGGGGCCATCGCCGAGATGCGGCACTTCGGGCTGCATCCAGCCGCTCCGATGGCCGTGGGCGTGATCCTCTTCGAACTCGTCGCTTCGGCGATGATCGTCTGCGGGGTCGGACGCCGGGCTGCCGCTGCGGCGCTCGCGCTCTTCACCTGCGCCGCCACGCTCCTGGCCTTGCGCTTCTGGGAGCTTCCCGCGGGCACGCCCGCGCGGATCATGGCGATGAACGGCTTCTTCGAGCACATCGGCCTCGCCGCCGCCTTCGCGATGATCGCGATGGGGCGGCTGGCGCGGTAGGCCCTTGTCAGGCGGCGCCGGAGAACCGGTCCGCCGCCGTCACGCTCTGCACGACGTGCTCGGAAAACAGGTTGAGTCGCGCCGGGATGCGTTCGAGCGGCGGATAGTAGAGCGTCAGCCACAGCTGCGGCGGCTGCCAGTCCGGCAGCACTTGCTCCAACGTCCCGGCGCGCAGGTCGTCCTCGATCATGAAGCGCGGCAGCAGCACGATGCCCTGGCCGGCGCGGGCGAGGCCGGCCATCAGGCCGGCGTTGTTCGCGGCCAGCGATGCGCCCGCCCTGTGGCGGTGGGTCTCCTCGCCTTGGCTCAGCTCCCAGATCTCGGCGCGCGCGAGCCCGTCATGGGCGATGCAGACGTGCGCCGCCAGGTCGGCCGGCGCCTCGGGCCGCCCTTGCGCCGCAAGATAGCCCGGTGCCGCCGCCAGCACCCGGTCGACCTTGCAGATCTTGCGCCAGATGCTCGACACCTCGCGCGGGGCTTGGCTGATGCGGATCGCCATGTCGAAACTGTCGTCGACGCTGTCGACGAAGATGTCGCTGAGCACGACCGAGAAGTCGACCTGCGGATGCAGGATCCGGAACTGGGCGATGATCCCGGGCAGGGCTTCCGATCCGAAGGCGATCGGCGCGTTGAGGCGGATCCGTCCCGCCGTGTCACCGTGGCGCTCGCGCAAGGTCTCGGTCGCGCGGCCGAGCGAGGCCAGAAGCGGATCGACCTGCGCGGCATAATCCGCCCCCGCCGGGGTCAGCGACACGCGGCGCGTCGTGCGGATGAAGAGCTGCAGCCCCAGCCGGTCCTCCAGCGCCGCGATGGATCGCGTCACCGAGGGCGGCGGCAGCCCCAGCAGCCGCGCGGCGCCGACGAAGCTCTGCTCGCCCGCCACGGCCAGAAACACCCGAAGCTCCTCGATCTCGCCCATGCTGCGCGCCCTCCGGTGCCGATCGTTCAAGACCCACCGGGGGAAACCGGCAGAATGGCGCCATGATTACCTACACTTCAGGCAATGGTGAATATGAAATTATACGCATTCACCGGAATGGTCGGAGGGCGCATCTTTCCCGGGACAGCAACAGGAGCGCGACCATGTCCCTTCCGATCACCGGCCTGCACCACGTGACCTCCCTGGCTTCGGACGCCCGCCAGAACAACGACTTCTTCACCCGCACCCTCGGCCTGCGCCGCGTGAAGAAGACCGTGAACTTCGACGCGCCCGACACCTATCACCTCTATTACGGCGACGCGGCCGGCACGCCCGGCAGCGTGATGACCTATTTCCCCTTCGCCCACATGATGCCCGGCCGCAGCGGGGCGGGCGAGGTCGGCGAGACGGTCTTCGCCGTGCCCGAGGGCAGCCTCGGCTTCTGGGAAAACCGTCTCGGGACCACCGAGCGCGTGACCCGCTTCGGCGAGACGCATCTGCGCTTCCAGGGCCCGGACGGCGACCGCTTCTCGCTCGTCGAAAGCGGTGATGCGCGGCAGGGTTGGACCGGCACGGTGGGCGCCGACGAGACGGTGCGCGGCTTCAAGGGCGCGTCGCTGCGTCTGCGCGACGGCGGCGCCACGGGCGAGCTTCTGCGCTTCATGGGCTATGAGGCCGAGGCGACCGAGGGCGATATCACCCGCTACCGGGTGCCGAACGGCAACGGTGCCGATGTGATCGACATCGAAGTGCTGCCCGGCGCCCCCGCCGCGCGGCAGGGGTCGGGCTCGGTCCACCACATCGCTTTCGCGGTGCCCGACCGGGCGGCGCAGGACGTGGTGCGCAAGGCCATCGCCGACACCGGCTACCAGATCACCCCGCCGATCGACCGCGACTACTTCTGGGCGGTCTACTTCCGCACCCCGGGCGGCGTCCTCTTCGAGGTCGCGACCGACGAGCCCGGCTTCGCCCGCGACGAGGCGCCCGAACATCTGGGCGAGGCGCTGAAGCTTCCCGCCCAGCACGAACGCCTGCGCCCGGCGATCGAGGCGCATCTGCAACCGATCGAGGCCTGACATGACCACCGCAACCGCCATCCGCGCGATCGTCACCGAAGGCGCGCCGCAGATCTTCGCCTTCCATGGGACGGGCGGCGACGAGCATCAGTTCGCGGACCTCGTGCCCCGGCTCTGGCCCGGGGCGGGGCTCGTTTCGCCCCGCGGCACAGTCAGCGAATTCGGTGCCAACCGCTTCTTCCGCCGCAAGGCGGAAGGGGTCTACGACATGGCCGACCTCTCGGCCCGCACCGACGAGATGATCGCCTTCATCCGCGAGACCCGTATCCCCGGCGTCCCGGCCCTCGCCTTCGGCTATTCGAACGGCGCGAACATCCTCGCGTTGGTCAGCTTTCGCGCGCCCTATCTCTTCGAGCGCATCGCGCTGCTGCATCCGCTGATCCCCTTCGCGCCCCCGCCCGCGCCGGGCCTGTCGGGACGGCAGGTGCTAATCACCGGCGGTGCCTGCGACCCGATCGCGCCGCTGACTGCGACCGAAGCCCTTGTCGACTACTACCGCGCCCAAGGGGCCGCGGTGACGACCGAAATCCACGACGGCGGGCATGAATTGCGCCAGGGCGAAATCGCCGCGCTGCAGGCCGCCTTCGCCACCTGAGCTGCACTCCAGACCCCAAGGAGGTCCATGCGATGAACATGATCCACGAGAACATGAACCGCGGCCTGACGCGCAAGGGCTGGGCCGAGGCTCGGCACACGTTTTCCTTCGGCGATTTCCTCGACCCGACCCGGATGGGCTTCGGGCGGCTGCGGGTGTTGAACGAGGACTGGATCGTGCCGGGCGCGGGCTTTGCCGCCCATGACCACGCCGACATGGACATCCTGACGCTGGTCCTGTCGGGCCGGATCCGCCACGAGGACAGCCTCGGAAACCGCGCCGAGATCAGCCCCGGCGAAGTGCAGCTGATGCGCGCGGGCGACGGCATCACCCATTCCGAGGTCAATGCCTCCGACACCGAAGCGGCACATGTGCTGCAGATCTGGCTCATCCCCGATGGCCGCGGCGGCACCCCCAGCTATGGCTCGGCGCCGCTTGCGCCCGGGCAGCTGGCAGGACCGGACGGCCCGCTGCGTCTCGGCTCGGACAGCCGGGTCAGCTACCTGCGCGCCACCGAGGGCGAGGTCACCCCGCTGCCGGTGGATCCGGGGCGGCTGGTCTTCGTCCAGCTTCTCGACGGCTTCGCCGAGATCGAGGGCGAGCGGGTCACCGCCGGAGACGGGCTGCAGATCACCGACACGCCCGGCGCGCTGCAGTGGCACAGCGAAGGTGCCGCCCTGATCTTCGATATGCCACGCTGAGGAACCACAGCCATGACCACCGCCACCGTGACCACCGGAGGGGCCTGGAGCCCGTTCCGCCAGCGCGCCTTCCTCGTCCTCTGGGGCGCGACCGTGGTGTCGAACATCGGCACCTGGATGAATGATGTCGGCGCGGGCTGGCTGATGACCGACCTCGCGCCCTCGCCGCAGATCGTCGCCGCCGTGCAGGCGGCGACCACGCTGCCGGTGTTCCTGTTCGCCGTGCTGGCGGGGGCGGTGGCCGACATCGTCGACCGCCGCAAACTGCTGCTGGTGGTGAACCTCGCGCTGGCCGTGGTCGCCATGCTCCTCGCCCTCGTGGTGCAGGCCGACGCCATGACGCCCGAGCTTCTCCTGATCTTCACCTTCCTCCTCGGCTCGGGCGCGGCCTTCATCGCGCCGGCCTGGCAGGCGATCGTGCCGAAGCTGGTGCCGCGGCAGGATCTGACGGCGGCGGTGGCGCTGAATTCCATGGGCATCAACATCTCGCGCGCCATCGGCCCGGCCGTCGCGGGCCTCCTGATCGCCGCCGCGGGCCTCGTCTGGCCCTTCGCGCTGAACGCGGTCTCAACCCTCGTCGTCATCGCCGCGCTGATCTGGTGGCGCCCCGAGGCCGAGTCTGAGCGCGCCCTGCCGCCCGAACACGTCCTGGGCGCGGTGGCCGCAGGCCTGCGCTATGCCGTTTTCACCCCCGGCCTGCGGCTGGTGCTGATCCGGGCCGCGGGCTTCTTCCTCTTTGCCTCGGCCTTCTGGTCGATGCTGCCGCTCTTCGCCCGCGAAGTGCTGGAGGGCGGCGCGGGGCTTTACGGCGCGCTTCTCGCCTCGGTCGGCCTCGGCGCGGTCGGCGGCGCGCTGGTGCTGCCGGGCCTGCGTCAGCGGCTCGGTCCCGACCGCACGGTGCAACTGGGCACGCTCGGCATGGCCGTGGCGCTGGCGCTGACGAGCCTTGCCCCGAGTGCCGCCACCGGCCTTCTCGCCGGGCTCCTCGCCGGGGCCGCCTGGATCGCGGTGCTGTCCTCGCTCAATGTCGCGGCACAATCGGTGCTGCCGGACTGGGTGCGCGCCCGCGGCCTCGCGATCTTCCTCACCGTCTTCTCGGGCGCCATGGCCGCGGGCAGCCTCGGATGGGGGGCGGTCGCCTCGGAATTCTCGATCAGTGCCGCGCAGCTTGCCGCCGCCATCGGCCTGATCCTCGCGATCCCGCTTACCGCCTTTGCCCGGCTGAAAGGTCTCGGCACCGACCAGAGCCCCGCCAACCACTGGCCCGAGGCAGACGTGCCGATGACCGCGGCCGAGGACGGACCCACCACGATCTGGATCGCCTATGACGTGCCGGCTGCGAACCGGGCCGCGTTCCTCACGCTGATGCTCGCGCAGCGCGCGAGCCGGCGGGCGCATGGCGGCTACGGATGGGTGCTGCGCGAGGATGCCGCGACACCGGGCCGGCTGATCGAAAGCTGGCACGAGGCCTCTTGGCTCGCGCATCTGCGCCACCATGCCCGCGTCACCCGCACCGAGGCCGCGATGCAGGAACGGATCCGCGCCCTTCTCACCGCGCCGCCCGAAGTCCATCATCTGATCACCCCGAGGAAAGGCTGAATCCATGAGCTGGAACCCCACGCAATCGCCCGACTGCCCCGAGGGCCTGCCCGCAAGCCTCGACGCGATCGAGACGCTGATCATCCCGCGCACCCGCGACCTCGGCGGCTTCGAGGTGCGCCGGGCGCTGCCCGCGCCCAAGCGCCAGATGGTCGGGCCCTTCATCTTCTTCGACCAGATGGGCCCGGCCGAGTTCCTGACCGGCGGCGGCATCGACGTGCGCCCGCATCCCCACATCGGCCTCGCGACGGTCACCTACCTCTACAAGGGCAAGTTCCACCACCGCGACAGCACCGGCGCCGACCAGATGGTCTATCCGGGCGAGGTCAACTGGATGATCGCCGGCGAAGGCGTCACCCATTCCGAACGCACCAGCGAGGAGATGCGCACGAAGCCCGGCTCGCTCTTCGGCATCCAGACCTGGGTCGCGCTTCCCGAAGAGGCCGAGGACCGCGGCGCCTCGTTCGAGCATCACGGGCGCGAGGCGCTGCCGACGCTGGACGAGGGTGGCAAGCAGGTGCGGCTGATCCTGGGCGACGCCTGGGGCCTGCGTTCGCCAGTGAAGACCTTCACCGAAACCTTCTATGCCGACGTGGTCCTTGCGCCGGGCGCGAAGCTGCCGCTGCCCGACGACCAAGAGGACCGCGGCATCTACGTGACGCAAGGCGCGATCACCGTCGCGGGCGAGACGTTTCCGGAGGGCCGGATGATGGTCTTCCGCCCCGGCGACCGGATCAGCGTCACCGCCGGGACGCAAGGCGCGCGGCTGATGGTGCTGGGCGGCGCGACGATGAACGGGCCGCGCTACATCTCTTGGAACTTCGTCGCCTCCTCGCCCGAGCGGATCGAGGCCGCGAAGATCTCGTGGCGGCAGGGCGACTTCACCCACGGCCGCTTCCACCTGCCGCCCGGCGACGACGCCGAGTTCATCCCGCTGCCCGACGGCATCTGAACCTCAGGTGCCGCGCCGCCAGCGCCCGGGGCTCAAGCCCTGGGCGCGCTTGAACATGCGGGTGAAATGGCTCTGGTCGGAAAAGCCGCAGGCCATGGCGATGTCGACCAGCGGCAGGTCGGTCAGGCGCAAAAGCAGGCGGCACTGCTCCATCCTCTCGGCCAGCAGCCATTGGTAGGGCGACATGCCAGTGGTCTCGCGGAAGCAGCGGAAGAAGGTGTTGCGGGGCATGTCGACCGCCCGCGCCACATCCTCGAGCCGCAGCCCCTCGAATTCGATCGACATCAGCATCTGCTTCGCGCGGTCGACCTGCGCAGGCGACAGGCGCACCCGGGCGCGCGGCCGGCGCACCATCGCATGGGCCGCTTGCAGTTGCAGCATCAGCCGCGCGCCCAGTTCGTCGGCTTCGAGCGGGTCGTAGAGCTCGGGCGCGGCGAGCCAGCCCAGCATGCCCTCGGCCATCCGTCCCAGAACCGGGTCGATCGCGTCATTGGTCGGGCGCAGCCGCAGGCTGGTGTGCAGGGGCAACTCGATCAGCAGGAAGTCGAAGGCCCCCTCGGCGGTCGCGGCGTAGTCGACATCGAACTCGCGGACATAGACCGAATGGCGGTCGAAGATCCGGTCGAGCCGACGCGAGCCCTCGCGGATCCGGCGGCGGTGGCCGGGCAGCAGCGACATGCCAAGCATCATGCCCCGCTCCTGCGCCGGGGTGCCGATCTCGGAGCGCACGAGGCCCGCGGCGGTCTTGCGCAGCACCGTCAACTCACCCGCGCGCGCCGATTGGTTGTGGCGCAGACCTTTCAGCGAACAGCCAAGATTGTCGCGCGACCGGCGCAGCTCCTGCTGGATGTCCGCGATCGCGTCGAGTGCCATGGCCCGTCCCCCTTACACCGCCCAGCAGGCGCAGCCGAGCGCGCCCCAGAAGCCTTTCAGGTCCGAGACGGGCAGGTTCGCCCCCCAGGCCCCGGCGTGGTCATGACCATGCACACCGCAGGCGCTGGCACAACCGCAGGATTGCGCCACCCGCGCCGTGAGCTGCGCATCGCTTGCACCCCAGCCCGCATAGCCGCCGAACTGCCGCACCGGCGACCAGTCGGGCATCGCGGGCGGAATATTGGTCTCGTCGAGGTCGGCATAGTCGCCCTTGGCGAAGACCACGCGGCCGCCGACCATGGTCATGTCGCTGGTGATCTCGGCGATCTCGGCCTCGGGGCAGGCGAAGAAGTCGCGGTCCGGCATGGTGATGTCGGCGAGGTATCCGGGCGCGATCCGGCCCCGCCGCCCCTCGTCGTTCGAGAACCAGGCAACCTTCTCGGTCCACATCCTGAGCGCCGTCTCGCGGTCGAGGCAGTTGCGCTCGGGCGTTACCCGCAGCCCGCCCACCGTGCGCCCGGTGATCAGCCACGACAGCCCCACCCAGGGGTTGTAGGAGGCGACCCGCGTCGCATCGGTCCCGGCCGAGGTCTTCACCCCCATCTCCAGCATCCGCGCCACCGGGGGCGTGGCCTCGGCCGCGCAGGGGCCGTAGCGTTCGACGAAATATTCGCCCTGATAGGCCATCCGGTGCTGCACCGCGACGCCGCCGCCAAGCGCGGCGATCCGGTCAATCGAGCGCTCTGAGATCGTCTCGGCATGGTCGAAGAACCAGTTGATCCCGTCGAGCGGAATGTCGCGGTTGACCTTCTCGAAGACATCGAGTGCGCGAGAGATCGTCTCGTCATAGGTCGCGTGCATCCGCCAGGGCCAGCGGTTCTCGGCGAGGATGCGCACCACGCCCTCCAGATCATCCTCCATCCCGGGATCGAGATCGGGGCGCGGCTCGCGGAAGTCCTCGAAATCGGCGGCGGAGAAGACCAGCATCTCGCCCGCGCCGTTGTGGCGGAAGTAGTCGTCGCCCTGCCGGTAGGTGACGGATTTCGTCCAGCGCAGGAAGTCTTCCTTCTCGTCCTTCGGCTTCTGTGTGAAGAGGTTGTAGGCCAGCCGGACGGTCAGCATGTCCTCGTCGGCCAGCTTCTGGATGATCTCGTAATCCTCGGGGTAGCTCTGCATGCCGCCGCCCGCGTCGATCACGCCGGTGACGCCCAGCCGGTTCAGTTCGCGCATGAAATGCCGGGTGGAATTGAGCTGGTAGTCGAAGGGCAGCTTCGGACCGCGCGCGAGCGTCGCGTAGAGGATGCCGGCATTGGGCTTGGCCAGCAGCAGCCCCGTCGGGTTGCCCTTGGCGTCGCGCTGGATCTCGCCGCCGGGCGGGTTCGGCGTGTCCTTGTCATAGCCCACGGCGCGCAGCGCGGCCGCGTTCAGCAGCGCCCGATCGTAGAGATGCAGCAGGAACACCGGCGTGTCCGGCGCGACCGCGTTGATCTCGTCCAGCGTCGGCAGGCGCTTTTCGGCGAACTGATGCTCGGTGAATCCGCCGACCACGCGCACCCATTGCGGCGCGGGCGTGATCTCGACCTGCCGGCGCAGCATCGCCATCGCATCGGCGAGCGAGCGCACCCCGTCCCAGCGCAGCTCCATGTTGTAGTTCAGCCCGCCGCGGATCACGTGGGTGTGGTTGTCGATCAGCCCCGGGACCAGCCGCCGCTTGCCCATCCCCACGAGCCGCGTGCCGGGACCGGCGAGCGCGAGGATCCGGGCATCGTCGCCCACCTCTGTGATGTGCCCGTCACGGATCGCCACCGCCTGCGCCACCGGCGCGGCCGGGTCGAGCGTGGTTACGGTGGCGTTGTGCAGGATCAGGTCGGGATGCATCAGCTGGTCTTCCGGTCGGTGGCCCCGTCGGTGGGCGCATGGGCGCTCGGCATCTCGCCGAACAGGTGGTTGGCGGACTGGGTGATCGCGCGGTTGCCGGTCAGCCAGTGCCAGATCGGCAATGCCTGCTCGCCGACCAGTATGCCCAGAAGCCCGACCAGCGCCACCACCGGCGGTGCGGGCGAGCGGACATGCAGAAGGCTGTAGATCACGCCGACCAATAGGCCGGCGCCAAGCGACACGAGGTAGATCTTCATCGGGGAGGGCTCCGGAGGGCGGGAAGGTCCGGGTCATCATGCCTGTGCACGCGCGGCCGATATTGAACGATCGTCCTCGCCCATCCTCGCAGATCCGCACAGCGCCCCCTGCCGCGGCGGTGTCTCGGCCGGGGCGAACGTTCAATCTTCCGCGGCCCGCTCCGGCGATGATGCCCCGGCCCGAACGACCGGTCCACGGGCGCCGGACAATTGCCCAATATGCAATTGTGAACTCGACATTATTGCGATTATCGCCAGTCCGCAGCGACGGCATAGTCCTCTCACAGACACCGCAACACCCCACCGAGGACCATAGACATGACCGGCAAGCTCGAGCTTCTGACCCCCGCGAACAGCCAGATCATCTTCATCGACCACCAGCCGCAGATGGCCTTCGGCGTGCAGTCGATCGACCGCCAGGTGCTGAAGAACAACACCGTGGCGCTGGCAAAGGCCGCCAAGGTCTTCGGCATCCCGACAACCATCACCACAGTCGAGACGGAAAGCTTCTCGGGCAAGACCTACCCGGAACTGCTGGACGTCTTCCCCGAGGCGCCGCTCCTGGAGCGCACCTCGATGAACTCCTGGGACGACCAGAAGGTGCGCGATGCGCTGGCGAAGGCCGCCGCCGAGGGCCGCAAGAAGGTCGTGGTCTCGGGCCTCTGGACCGAGGTCTGCAACAACTCCTTCGCCCTCTCGGCGATGGCCGACACGGATTACGAGATCTACATGGTCGCCGACGCCTCGGGCGGCACCAGCAAGGAAGCCCATGACATGGCGATGATGCGCATGGTGCAGGCCGGCGTGATCCCGGTCACCTGGCAGCAGGTGATGCTGGAATGGCAGCGCGACTGGGCGAAACGCGACACCTACAACGACGTCATGGCGATCGTGCGCGAGCATTCGGGCGCCTACGGCATGGGCGTCGACTATGCCTACACCATGGTCCACGGCGCGGCCTCGCGCAGCAGCCACACCGGCGAGACCCTCGCCCCGATCCCGGCCTGAACGCCATGTCCGGTCTCCCCGCCGGAATCACCCGCCGCGAGGTTCTGCTCGCGGCGGCGGCCCTCACCGCCCTTTACCCCCTCACCCTCTCTCCGGCCGAAGCGGCCACACTCGAACAGGCAGGAGCCATCACCATGGGTTACGTCACCACGAAAGACGGCGTCGAGATCTTCTACAAGGACTGGGGTCCGAAGACCGCCCAGCCGATCGTCTTCCACCACGGCTGGCCGCTGTCCTCCGACGACTGGGACGCGCAGATGCTGTTCTTCGTCTCGAAGGGCTACCGCGTCGTCGCCCATGACCGGCGCGGCCACGGACGGTCCTCGCAGGTCTCCGACGGCCACGACATGGACCATTACGCCGCCGACGCCTTCGCGGTGGCCGAGGCGTTGGACCTGACCAATGCCGTCCATATCGGCCATTCGACCGGCGGCGGCGAGGTCGCGCGCTATGTCGCGAAGTTCGGCCAGCCCGCGGGCCGGGTCGCCAAGGCCGTCCTCGTCTCGGCCGTGCCGCCCCTGATGCTGAAGACCGAGGCCAACCCCGAAGGCCTGCCGATGGAAGTCTTCGACGGCTTCCGCGCCGCGCTTGCAGCGAACCGCGCGCAGTTCTTCCGCGACGTGCCGGCCGGGCCCTTCTACGGCTTCAACCGCGAGGGGGCCGAGGTCTTCGAAGGCGTGATCCAGAACTGGTGGCGGCAGGGCATGATGGGCTCGGCCAAGGCGCATTACGAGGGGATCAAGGCCTTCTCGGAAACCGACCAGACCGAGGATCTGAAGGCGATCCGGGTGCCGACGCTGGTGCTGCATGGCGAGGATGACCAGATCGTGCCGATCGCCGATGCGGCGCTGAAGGCGATCAAACTCTTGCCGAACGGCACGCTGAAGACCTACCCGGGCTTCTCGCACGGCATGCTGACGGTGAATGCCGACACGCTGAACGCCGATCTTCTGGCCTTCATCCAGGCCTGATCCGCATCGGGCCGCATCCCGCGGCCCGACCGGACCCGGACCCTTCACCCCAGGCGGATCCGGGTCCCCGGCCGCGGCGCGTCACTCCGCGCCGCGGCCGAAGGCGCTGCGGTCAACTTTCCACGCCCCCCGGCATCCGCGCCGCCAACGTGTCGATCAGCAGCCGCACCCGCGGCGTGAGCCCGCGCCGCGACGGGTAGACCGCCCAGACGTCGCGCGGCTCGGGCGCGGCATCGACAAGATCCAGCGCCTCGAGCCGTCCCGCCTGCAGGTCCGGCGCGACGTTCCAGTCGGCCAGAACGGCGATCCCCAGCCCCGCAAGGCAGGCGTCGTGCAGCGACGGGAAGGTGTTGGCGGCGAACCGTCCCGCGACCGGCACGCGCAAGCCGTCCGCGAAGCCCCAATGCGTCACGCCCGACAGCCGCAGGCACTCGTGCCCGGCCAGATCCGCGCGTGTCGTCGGCCGACCGCAGCGCGCGAGGTAGTCAGGCGCTGCGCAGAGCAGCCGGCGGCTGCGCGCCAGCCGCCGCGCGATCAGGCTCGAATCCGGCAGGTCGGCATGGCGGATCGCGATGTCGAGCCCCTCGGCCGTCAGATCGACGAGCCCCTCGCCCGCCAGCACCTCGATCCGAAGGTCGGGATGCGCCGCCAGCAGCCGGGGCACCAGCGGCAGCAGCACCCGATGCGCGAAGGCGGCCGAACAGCCGACCCGCAACAGGCCCGCCACCCCGCGCGCCGCCGGCCGGATCGCGGCCAGCGCCGCCGCGGCCTCGTCGAGGATCGTGCGGGCATGCGGCAGCAGCGCCTCGCCCTCGGGCGTCAGCGACAGCGACCGGGTCGAGCGATGCACGAGCCGGGCCCCGGCCTCGGTCTCGAGCGCGGCGAGACCGCGCGAGGCCGCCATCGGCGACAGCCCAAGCCGCCGACCGGCGGCGGCGAGGCTTCCCGCCGTGGCGATCTCGGCGAAGATCGCGAGGTTGCGCAGCTCCATTGCAACGACTTCCGTTACACAGGCCTATCGATTTCCCCAACTACACCGGATTTCGTGCGTATGCCAGTTTCCCGGCAACACAACGAACTGGATCGGATCGATGAGACACACGATGCCAATGGCGATCGCGGCGGGAACGGCCGTGGCGAGCATCTACTACAACCAGCCGCTTCTGGGGCTGATAGAGGCCGATGTCGGCGCGGGGCCGGCCCGGCTGATGCCGGTGCTGACGCAGCTCGGCTACGCGGCGGGGCTGTTCCTGCTGGTGCCGCTTGGCGACGCGGTCGAGCGGCGGCGGCTCATCGCGGGCCAGTTCGCGGCGCTCGCGGCGGCGCTCGCGCTCACCGCCGCGGCCAGCGGGGGGCCGGCGCTGCTGGCCGCCTCGCTGCTGCTGGGCCTTGCCGCGACGGCGGCGCAGCAGATCGTGCCGATGGCCGCGCATCTCGCCCCGCCCGCCCGCCGGGGCCAGGTCGTCGGTCTGGTGATGTCGGGGCTCCTGGCCGGCATCCTGCTCAGCCGGACGCTGGCCGGCCTTGCCGGCGGCCACGGCGGCTGGCGCACGATCTTCTGGCTGGCGGCCCCCGTCGCGCTGGCCATGGCGCTGTGGATGCGGATACGCCTGCCCGAAAACCGCCCGGACGGCCGCGAGACCTATGGCCGGCTCCTGCGCTCGATGGGCACGCTCTGGCGCGGGCTGCCCGGGCTGCGCCGCGCGGCGCTGGTGCAGGCGCTGCTCTTTGCCGGCTTCTCGGGCTTCTGGACGGTGCTGGTGTTCCGGCTGCACGACCGCTTCGGCCTTGGCGCGGACGCGGCCGGGATCTTCGGGATCCTCGGGCTGACGGGGATCCTTGCCGCGCCGATCGTCGGGCGGCTGGCGGATGCGCGGGGGCCGCGGCTGGCGGTCGCGGGCGGCGCGGCGCTGGTGCTGCTCGCCTGGGCGGTCTTCGCGGCCGCGCCCGGACTGGCGGGGCTGGCGGTCGGGGTGGTCGCGATCGATCTCGGGGTGCAGGGCGCGCTGGTGTCGAACCAACACGTGGTCTTCGGTCTGAGGCCCGAGGCGCGCAGCCGGATCAACACGATCTTCATGGGCACGATGTTCCTGGGCGGCGCGGCCGGCTCTGCCCTCGCGGCGGCACTCTGGCCGGTCTTCGGCTGGGCCGGCATCTGCGGCTTCGGCGCAGCCAGTGCGCTGGCCGCCCTGGCGCTGTCGCTCGGGCCCGCGCGACGGGGCGCGCCCGCGCCCGCCCGATGAGGCCTCAGGAACGGGGCGGCCTCAGCCGTCCCCGAGCTCGGCCACCAGGAAATCGACGAAGGTGCGGATCCGGCTGGCAAGATGCGGATGGCCCGCGAAAACCGCATGGATCTCCTCGGGCTCGGAGGGCTGCCAGTCGGCCAGCACCTCGACCAGTCGCCCCGTCGCCAGATCCGCGGCCACCACCGCGTCGCCGGTCCACATGAGCCCCGCCCCCGCAAGGCAGACCTGCCGCAGGATCGTGCCGTCGCTGGCCGAGAATGGTCCCCGCACCGGCTGCAGCACCCGCGCCCCCGTCGCCGGATCGCGGAATGGCCAGTCGCCGGGCCGAAAGTTGTAGCGCAGGCAGTCATGCGTGGTCAGCTCGCCCGGCACCCGTGGCACCCCGCGCAGCGCGAGGTAGTCGGGCGAGGCCACCACCACCCGGCGCATCCGCGCCACCCGACGCGCCTTCAGCGCGGAATCGCGCAGCGCGCCCGAGCGGATCGCCAGATCCACCCGCTCCTGCCACAGGTCGATGACCCCGTCGGTCAGCGTCAGGTCCAGTTCGATCCCCGGATGGGCCGCGAGGAACCTCGGCACCAGCGGCAGCACCGCCTGCGCCCCGAAGCCGACCGTCGCGCTGACCCGCAAAAGGCCGCTCGGCGCCGCGCCCTGCGCCAGCCGCGCCTCCATCTCGGCCAACCGGTCGAGGATGCCGCGCGCCTCAGCAACATAGGCTTCGCCCTCGGGCGTCGGCGTCAGCGCGCGGGTCGAGCGCACCAGAAGCCGCGTCTGAAGCCGGTCCTCGAGCCGAGAGACCACGCGGCTCACCGCCGAGGGCGTCATCCCCAGCGCGCGCCCCGCGGCCGAGAAGCTGCCCTCGGTGACCGCACGCACGAAAGTCTCCATCTCGCCGAAGCGGTTATCCATGCGGCACCTTTGATTTCACGGAACAGTTGATGGTCCGATTGAGGGGATTATCCGCGGTGATCCACAAGGGCAAATCGGGGGGACCCGAAACAGGAGCCCACCCATGCCCCCCGCTCTAATAGCCCTGACGATCGCGGCCTATGCGATCGGCACCACCGAATTCGTCATCGTGGGCCTGCTGCCCACCGTGGCCAGCGATCTTGGCATCACCCTGCCGCTCGCCGGGCTGATCGTCAGCGTCTATGCGCTGGGCGTCACCTTCGGCGCGCCGGTGCTGACCGCGCTGACCGGTCGGATGCCGCGCAAGGCGCTGCTGCTGGGACTGATGGCGCTGTTCATCGCCGGCAACCTGCTGGCCGCACTCGCGCCCTCCTACCCGGTGCTGCTGGCGGGCCGGGTGCTCTCGGCCTTCGCCCATGGCGTGTTCTTCTCGGTCGGCGCCACGATCGCGGCCAGCCTCGTCGCGCCCGACCGCCGGGCCTCGGCCATCGCGCTGATGTTCATGGGGCTGACGCTCGCCATCGTCAGCGGCGTGCCGCTCGGCACGCTGATCGGCCAGCAGTTCGGCTGGCGCGCGACCTTCTGGGGCGTGAGCGCGCTGGGCGCCGTGGCGCTTGTCGGCATCGCGGCGCTGCTGCCCGCGAGCCTCGAACGCCCCGCTCCGGCGCGGCTGCGCGATCAGCTGCGGGTGCTGACCAGTGGCCGGCTGCTGCTGGTCTACGCGATGACCGCGCTGGGATATGGCGGCACCTTCGTCACCTTCACCTTCCTCGTGCCGATTCTTGAAGGGATATCCGGCTTCGCCAGCGGCACCGTCAGCCTGATCCTCGTGCTCTATGGCCTTGCGATCGCGGCCGGGAACCTCGCGGGCGGGCGCATCGCCAATCGCAACCCGGCGAAGGCGCTGATTGGCCTCTTCGCGGCGCAGGCGCTGGTGCTGGCCGTGTTCAGCCTGACCGCCGCGCACCCCGTCGCGGCGCTGATCACCCTGGCCGCGATGGGCTTCCTGTCCTTCGCCAACGTGCCGGGCCTGCAGCTTTACGTGGTGCAGCTGGCGCAGGCCGAGCGCCCGGCCTCGGTCGATGTTGCCTCGGCGCTGAACATCGCGGCCTTCAACCTTGGCATTGCGGTTGGGGCCTGGGTCGGCGGGATCGTCGTCGACAGCCCGCTGGGCCTTGGCGCGACACCGCTTATCGGCGCGGTCCTCGTCGCGGCGGCCTTCCTCGCCACCCTGCGCAGTGCCACGCTCGATGGCCCGCGCGCAGCGGCCCCCCTCTCCGCCTGACCTGAAAGGATGACCATGCAGACCATCACCGCCAACGGCGCGGGCATTCCCGCGCTCGGCTTCGGCACCTTCCGCATGGACGCGCGCGAGGTCGCCGCGGTCCTGCCCGAGGCACTGCGGCGCGGCTTCCGCCATGTCGACACCGCGCAGATCTACGGCAACGAGGAGGCCGTCGGCGCCGCCATCGCCGCCTCGGGCGTGCCGCGCACCGAGATCTTCCTGACCACCAAGGTCTGGGTCGATAAATATGCGCCCGAGGAGTTCCTGCCGTCGGTTCACGACAGCCTGCGCAAGCTTGGAACCGACCATGTCGGCCTGCTGCTCCTGCACTGGCCGGGCGGCAGCGACGGCCCGCGCGAGGTGCAGATCGGCGAGCTGAACCGCGTGCGCGACGTAGGCCTCGCGCGCCACATCGGGGTCAGCAACTACAGCGCGTCGCAGATGCGCGAGGCCGCGGCGCTGAGCGCGGTGCCGCTGGTCACCAATCAGGTCGAGTATCACCCTTGGCTGTCACAGGCCCCGGTTCTGGCTGAGGCCAGTGCCCTCGGTATGAAGCTGACCGGCTACTACGCGATGGCCGACGGGCTGGCGGCGAACGACCCGCTGCTCGCACGCATCGGAGCGCGTCATGGCAAGTCCGCAGCGCAAGTGGCATTGCGCTGGCAGATCCAGCAGGGCGTGATCGTCCTGTAGAAGACCGCGCGGGTCGCGCGGCTGGCCGAAAACCTTACGATCTTCGACTTCGCCCTTGCCCCCGAAGAGATGGCGGAGATCCACGGCCTCACGGCGACCGATGGGCGGATCGTCGATCCCGGGGGCCTCGCTCCCGCCTGGGATTGACGGCGGATCGGCCGCAGGCGCCCCCCAAGGGTCGCCGCCGCCGACCCGCAATCTCACTTCTGAATGACGTCGGCCCATTCGGGATGGCGCAGCGCCTGCGACCGCACGAAGGGGCAGAGAGGGACGATCCGCTGCCCCTTCGCCCGCGCCTCGGCGACAAGCCGCTCTGCCAGCGCCGCCGCGATGCCCCGGCCCCGCATGCTGTCTGGCACATGGGTATGGTCCGCGATGATCAGCACGTCCGAGACCTTCGAGATCGTCAATTCTCCCTCGCCCTGCACGCTCGCGATCCGCGCCACGTAGCGGCCCTTCGTTTCGCCATCTTCATATGTGATCTGGATTGTCTCGTCCGACATCGGTCACCTCTCAATAGCGGCGCAAGGCGGCAATCGCTCATGCGTGGAACCACTGGGACTGAACCTGTCGCGCAGCGACACCCCAATCTTGAAGGTTTGTCCCAAGCGACACGGCGTCAGACCAGTGGTTCAAGCTGACCGCCCGGCGTTTCGCCTCGTCATCACCAATGGCAGGTTTGTCCGCCTTTCTGACAGTCGCGGCCAAGATGATGCTGCGCACAGGGTAAAATATCGGCTCTGAGCGGGGTCTGCTTTGTTATTCCGTCTGTAGGGGCGCGGCTCCCGCGATCGGGAGCGTCAGGCGGGCACAGAGGCCTCCCTCGCGACCATCGTTCAAGGAAAACCTGCCGTGGTGGCGCGAGGCCACCCGCTGGACCAGCGCAAGCCCCATGCCCAGACCTTCACTGCCGCCAATCGCGCTACGCTGGCGTGCCACGTCGCCGCGCTGGAAGGGCTCCAGCAACCGGCGACGCTCGGTGACGTCGATGCCCGGGCCACGATCCGACACCTCTATCGCCACCTCGCCCTCTGTGCTCGTTGCCGCGACGCGGGCACTCCCGCCGTATTTGATGGCGTTGTCGACGAGATTGCCGAGTGCGCGCAGGAGGAGTTGGCGGTTGCCAAAGACGGAGACGTGGCGGTCTGCCATCGGAACTATGGTGACGGCCGGGGTCTGGCCGTGCAACCGGGCGAGATCGGTGCAGAGGCTGTCGATCGTGATGCGTTCGGTCAGCTTGGCGAAGTCCGTGGCGGCATAATCGTGCGCGGCATCCGCCAGATGCGAGATCTCGCCGATATCGCGGAATGCCGCCTCTTGAAGCGTGGCATCCGCCTTGCGCAGACGCATCGACAGCCGCGCGAGCGGTGTGCGGACGTCATGCGAGAGTGCCGCGATCATGTCCGTGCGTGCGCGGTCGGCTTCGGCGATCTGGTGCTGCATCGCGTTGAAGGCGCGGATCAGGTCGCGCAGGTCCGGGGCGCCTGTCTCCGGCTGGGGCCGCGGCTGCAGCGTCGCGCCGAAGCGCCGCGCGGCCAGCGACAGGGGCTTCAGCGGCCGGGTCTCGCGCCAGACCAGCGCGATGGCGAAGACCGCGAACCCGGCGCTCAGCAGCGCCGAAAGGATGCCGGCGGGAATGCCCAGCACCGTGAACGGCGCCTGTTGGCGACGCTGCACGATCAGCCAGCTGCCGTCGGCCAGCCCCACCGCGATCCGCGCCCGTCCGGGCGACAGCGCCGCACGAAGCTTCGGCAGGGGCGCATCCGCCGCCGCAGCGGGGATGGCGAGGCGAAGCGGGCGGTCCCTCAGCACGTCGGAGGCGCCCGCGATCAGCTCGCGCGCCCAGGGCAGCGGCACCTCGCCTTCGGCCCGGCCGAGCAGCCGCGCGACGAGGCCCGCGTCGCTCTCGACCGCCGGGGGAAGCTCGGCCGCGGTCTGCAGGTCGATCAGCCCGTCCGAGAAGCCGTGCACTATCATCCTGCGCTCTTCCGGCGTCGCCCGGTCGAACAGCGTGACGATGTCGGCAAGTTGCGCCGGAAACGGCAGCAGCCGCGCATCGGGCGCCGTCTCGCGCCGGTCGGCGAGATAGACCGACAGCATCAGCAGCTGCAGCACGCAAAGACCCAGCGCCAGCGACAGGATCAGCCGTCCGGCAAGCCCGGGCCCCCTCATGCCGTGCCCCGCTCGACGCGCGGCGCGAACATGTAGCCGCCGCCGCGCACGGTCTTGATGATCTGCGGGCTCGCCGCGTCGTCGCCCAGCTTGCGCCTGAGCTTCGAGATCTGCACGTCGATCGCCCGGTCGAAGGGGCCGCCGGCGCGCCCGCGCGTCGCGTCGAGCAGGTGGTCGCGGCTCAGCACCCGGCCGACCGCGCCCACGAGGCAGGCCAGCAGGTCGAACTCGCCCGAGGAGATCGCGATCTCGACGCCGCTCGGGCGATGGGTCAGCCGCCGCCCGGCGATGTCGAGCCGGAACTCGAGGAAGTCGGCGAAGTCGCGCGGCCCGGCCGGGCTGTCGATCCCGCGCCGCAGGATCGCCCGCAGCCGTGCGACCAGCTCGCGCGGATGGAAGGGCTTCGGCAGATAGTCGTCCGCGCCGAGCTCGAGCCCGACGATGCGGTCGATCTCGGTGCCGCGCGCGGTCAGCATCAGGATCCGCATCCGTCCCTGCGGCGCGAGGCGGCGGCAGATCGACAGCCCGTCCTCGCCCGGCAGCATCAGGTCCAGAAGCAGCACGTCGGGCGTGGCCCGCGCGAGGTGGCGGTCGAGCGCCGCGCCATCGGCGAGCGGCGTCACGGCAAAGCCCTCCTCCTCAAGCATGGCCGCGGTCAGGCCGCGCAGCTCGGCATCATCCTCGACCAGGGCGATCTGCGGAGCGGTGGCGGTGTTCGGCATCGGGTGGTCCCTCCGGCTTGCCCCGCAAGATAGCGGATCGCCGCGGCGGACCAAATTCCCCTGCGATCCGGGATTACAAAACTTCACCGTCCCTGACACGGCGCACATCCGCGGCTTACGGCGGGTCCGCATCTTCGGGTCATCGCACAAGACAACGAAAGGACTTCGCGATGACCAAGGCACGCAGCAACGACAGGCTTCACGCGATCGGCGGAGGAACCGCACTTCTGATCCTCGCGATGTCGCTGCCTCCGGTCGCGGCGCAGGCGCAGTCGCGGCCCGGCACGGCGCTGGCCCAGATCGACACCGACGGCGACGGTGCCGTCTCGCGCAGCGAGGCGGAGGCGATGGCGAAGGCGCGCTTCGCACGCCTCGACCGTGACGGCGACGGCGCGATTTCGCCCGAGGAATTCGCGGCGCCGCGCCAGGCCGCCTTCGCGGCGGCGGATCGCGACCGCGACGGCAAGCTCGAGCGCGGCGAGCTCAGGGCGGCTGCCGGCGCCCTGTAAGCCGCGCCGCCCATCGGATCAACGGACGAAGGAGACAACCATGTCTCGTCAGATGACGACCCTGGCCATGTGCCTGTGCGCGGCGACCCTCGCAGGTGTCGCCACCGCGCGCGCGGATGACGACCGCAGCGCGACGATCACCACCGACAACGGGGAAACCTACACCCGCGAGGTCGAGCGCGACTGCGACGGCGGCGATGGCATCTCGTGCGACCGCGAGGTGACCCTGTCGGGCGACGACGGCGAGGTCGACCGCGAGGTCAGTCGCGACTTCGAGGATGGCGAAGGCCACCGGACCGTCACCCGCGAGGGGCCTCACGGCCGCGAGGTCACCCGCGAACGCTGGATCGACCTCGACTGACCGGCATTCGGTCCGACGGTCGGGTGCCGGTTTCCGCTTCCCCCGTCCGGTCGTCGCGACCGAAAGAGGCTCCGCCGTGGCATCGGCGGGGCCTCCGTCATCCTCCACAGAAAGGGGTCTTCATGGCGCGCCTCCATAGCCTGTGCCTGGCAGTCTTTGCCGGGCTCTGCAGCCCGGCCTTCGCCGCGGATGCGCCTGCGCAGCTGCGGACGGTCGCACCGCGGGCCGCGATGGTGCCGGGCTACCTCGAGACGACGGGCACCGTCGCCGCGAGCCGTCAGGTCGATCTGGTCGCCCGGGTGCCGGGCGTCCTGATCGAGGCCCCGGTGCGCGATGGTGCGCCCGTCCGCGCGGGCGACCGGCTGTTCCGCATCGAACCCGACCCCTATGAGGCCGATGTCGCCGCCGCTCAGGCTGCGGTCGCCGGCGCCGAGGCGCAGCTTCGCCGCAGCGAGGCCGACTACCTGCGGCAGCAGGAGCTGGCCGAACGGCAGGTGACCCCGATGTCGCAACTCGACGCGGCCGAGGCTGCGCGGGACGGCGCGCGTGCCGATCTCGACGCCGCACGCGCCCAGCGACGCACGGCCGACATCACGCTCGGCTACACGCAGATCACGGCGCCATTCGACGGCATCCTCTCCGCCCGGACGGCGGATCCCGGCGCCTATGTCGGTGCAAGCGGTGCCGAGGTTCTGGCCAGCCTCTACGCCACCGACCCTCTGCACGTCGAGTTCTCGGTGTCCGAGGCGGATCTCTCCGCGGTTCTCGACACGATCCGCGCGTCTGGCCCGGCCGGGGCCGAGATCGAGCTCGGGCAGACCGGGACGGACTTCTACCCGTTGCGGGCCCGGCTCGACTATATCGCCCCGACATTGGCCACCGATCTCGGCACCCTCGCGCTGCGGGCGACGCTGCCGAATGCAGGGGTCATGATCACGCCCGGCGTCACCCTGCGGCTGCGCCTCGCACTCGGCGCGCCGCAACGCCGGCTGATGCTGCCGCCCGCCGCGATCGGAACGGATCTCGAAGGGCGCCACGTCCTCACGATCGAGGAGGGCCACCTGCGCCGACGCCCCGTGCAGGTCGCAGGCGGCATGATCGACGGTCTCCTGCCAGTCACCGGCGACCTGCGCTCCGACGCCGTAGTGGTCGCGAATGTCGCGGCCGCGCCCCCCGTCGGCAGTGCCGCCACCGCCAAGCCCTGAGGCCCGCCGATGTTCTCCGCCTTCTTCATCCGCCGCCCGGTGCTGGCCAATGTCATCGCCATCGCGACCGTCGTGCTGGGCATCGTCGCCTACCTGCGCCTGCCGGTCGCGCAATATCCCGATGTCGTGCCCCCGGTGGTGCAGGTGCAGGTGACCTATCCCGGTGCCAGTGCGGAGGTGCTGATGGACACCGTCGCCCAGCCGATCGAGCAGGCGGTGAACGGCACGCCGGGCATGATCTACATGCAGTCGACCTCGACCAACGACGGGATCTACACGCTCAACGTCACCTTCGACATCGGCACCGACCCGGCACTGGCGCAGGTCGACGTGCAGAACCAGGTCGCGGCGGTCGAGGCGCGCCTGCCGCAGCCCGCGCAGTCGCAGGGCATCGAGGTGCGCCAGAAGTCGAGCGCCATTCTGCAGTTCATCGCCCTGACCTCGCCCGACCGGCGCTATGACAGCCTGTTCCTGTCGAACTACGCCACGATCAACCTCGCCGACGAACTGGCGCGGGTCGAGGGCGTCGGCGACGTGACGATCTTCGGGGCCGGGGAATACGCGATGCGGGTCTGGCTCGACCCGGACCGGATGCGCGCGCGCGGTCTCGCCTTCGGCGATGTCGCCGCGGCGATCTCGGCGCAGAGCCAGCCGGTCGCGGGCGGCGCGCTCGGCCAGCCGCCGATGGCGCAGGGCACCGGGGCGCAGACGCCGATCACGGTCACCGGGCGGCTCGACGAGGTGCAGGCCATGGCGGACCTCGTGGTCCGCGCCGATCCCGAGACCGGGCGGGTGACGCGGCTGTCGGACCTGGGCCGGGTGGAACTTGGCGCGCAGCGCTATGCGCAGGTGTTCCGGCTGAACGGCGAACCGGCGGCGGCGATGGCCATCAGCCAGCTGCCCGAGGCCAATGCGCTCGACGTCGCCAAGGCGGTCGAGGCGCGGATGACCGATCTGGCGCAGGCCTTCCCCGAGGGGCTGGAGTACCGCGTCCCCTTCGACACGACCATGTTCGTCGAGGCGGCGGCGCATACCGTCTGGAAGACCCTGATCGAGGCCTGCGCTATCGTGCTGGCCGTCATCCTGCTGTTCCTGCAGGACTGGCGGGCGGTGCTGGTCCCCGCGACGACCGTTCCGGTCACCCTGATCGGCGCGATGGTGGCGATGGCGGGTCTGGGCTTCACCGTCAACATGTCGACGCTCTTCGCGCTGGTGCTGGCGATCGGCATCGTCGTCGATGACGCGATCATCATCGTCGAGGGCACGGCGCGGCATCTGGAAAAGGGTCTGCCGGGCCCGAAGGCGGCCGAGGCGGCGATGAAGGATCTGTTCGGACCGGTGATCGGCATCACGCTGGTCCTGATCGCGGTGTTCCTGCCCGCGGCCTTCCTGCCCGGCCTCACCGGACGGATGTATCAGCAGTTCGCGCTGGTGATCGCGGCGACAGCGGTGATCTCGGCCATCAACGCCATCACGCTGAAACCGGTGCAGGCCGCACTCTGGATGCGGGCGCCGAAGCCGGTGGCCGCGCGCAACATCCTGTTCCGCGGCTTCGAGCGCGGCTTTTCATGGCTCGAGGCCGCCTATGCCCGCCTCCTGCGCCGTCTTCTTCGCCGGGCCACGGCGCTCGCGATCGCCGGGGTGACGGTCGCGGCCCTGTCCTTCCTGGGCCTCGCGCGGGTGCCCGGCGGCTTCCTGCCGCCCGAGGATCAGGGCTATCTTCTGGCCTCGGTCTCGCTCGCGCCCGGCGCCTCGCTCGAGCGCAGCGACGCCGCGCTGGGCGAAGTTCAGGCGCGGCTCAAGGATCACCCGGCGGTGGCCGACGTGGTGACGGTCGCGGGCGTGTCGCTCACCGACAACAACGCACCGCTCAGCTCCTCGGGCCTTGCCTACATAGTGCTGAAACCCTGGGACGAACGCGGCAAGGATCTGTCGCTGCTCCCGGTCTACCGCGACCTGAGCGCGAGGCTTTCCGACCTGCCGGACGGGCTCGTGCAGCTGATCCCGCCGCCCTCGATTCAAGGCATCGGCAACACCGGCGGATTGTCGGCCATGGTCACCCTCCAGGATGGCAGCGGCGACTTCGCGCGGCTCTCGCAGGCGACGCAGGACCTGATTTCCGCAGCGCGCGAGCGCGGGCTTGGATCCCTGCGCAGCACGACCTCCTTCGCGGCCCCGCGGCTCGACGTTTCGGTCGACCGGGCGCAGGCGGCGCGGATGGGGGTCGATGTGGACCGGGTCTTCGACACGCTCTCGGGCTATCTCGGCTCGGCCTATGTCAACCAGTTCACCTGGTTCGGGCAAAGCTATCAGGTCTATGCCCAGGCCGAGGACAGCCACCGCGCCTTGGCCGCGGACATCGGGCGCCTGACCGTGCCCAACGCCTCGGGCGGCGCGGTGCCGCTGTCCGCGGTGGTGTCGGTGACCGAGACGATGGCGCCGCCGATTGTCACCCTCTACAACGGCGACCCGGCCGCGGCCTTGAGCGCCCAGCTTGCCGGACAAAGCTCGGGCGGCGCGATGCGGACGGTCGAGGCGGCGGCTCAGGCAAGCCTCACCCCCGGCGTCAGCGCGACGGACTGGACGGCGCTGAGCTATCAGGAGGCGATGGCGGGCGGGCAGATCTACTGGGCGTTCGGACTGGCGCTGCTGATGGTCTACCTGCTGCTCGCGGCGCAATACGAAAGCTGGATCAGCCCGCTTGCCGTGATCCTGTCGGTGCCGCTGGCGCTGGCGGGCACGGTGGCGGCGCTGCTGCTGCTGGGGTTGCAGAACACCCTCTACACCCAGATCGGGATCATCCTGCTGGTGGCGCTGGCGGCAAAGAACGCGATCCTGATCGTGGAATTCGCGCGCGAGATGCGGGCCGAGGGTCACTCCGTGCTCGATGCGGCGGTCGAGGCGGCGCGGCTGCGGCTGCGCCCGATCGTGATGACCTCGCTCGCCTTCATCCTCGGGATGATGCCGCTCGTGCTGGCCAGCGGGGCCGGTGCCTCGGCCAGCCGCTCGATCGGCATCGCTGTCGTCTCGGGCATGGCGCTGTCGACCGTGCTCTCGGTCTTCACCGTCCCCGCGACCTTCGCGGTCCTGCAGAGGATCGAAGAGAGGTTGCGCAGCCGCCGTTGAACGCGATCCGATCAGGATGATCGCCCTGGGGCAGGAGATCCGGAGACACGCGAAACTGAGCAGACTGTCCGCCGGATGCGATCGACAACCGCGTCACGAGCTGCAAGGCTGTCCGACGCTCACCGCTGCTTCCGATCTGGCTCCTGCGTCCCAGGTCGCACGCCCGCCCCAATGGAAGGCCTACCCCAAGGGAAGGGGCGCATTGCCCAACATCGCCGACGTCTCCCTGTGAGCACAAATTTGGCGCTTGCTTCGTCGCGAATGTCCGCTTCGTCCGCATAGCTGCCATTTGCTTCCGGCTCGAATATGGGCTTGTCCCTGCATGCTTCGGACGGAGGGACGGGGAGCTGACTTTCAGCCCGGTTTTGATGACAGGATGGACTGGCAGAAGCTGCAGAACATCGCCACGCGTCGAGGAACAGTCCCGGAGTAGGCATGTAATGCGGAGATCGGCAGTATGGGCAGTGAACGGTCCGCAAGCAGCACCCGAAGGCGTCCGTCCCGAAGATCCTCGGCGATGAACGGTTCCAGAAGCTGAGCTACGCCAAGGCCCGCAAGCGCCGCCGAGCGGATCGCCGCGCCGGTGTCGAACTGGAGCGCCGGCACAGGCTCGAGGCGGTCACCGCCAGCGAAGTCGACGGGTTGCAGTCGGCCGCGTCGACGGTAGCCGATGAACGGCAGTGCATCCAACTGCGCGATGTCTGTGATAGGCTCGGCCGTCGCGACCAGACTCGGTGCGGCGACCAGCCGTAGCGGCGCTTGGCCAAGTTGGCGGATCCGAAGCTCGGAATCCCGCACGGGCCCGATCCTGATAGCCAGGTCGAACCCTTCCCGAATGAGGTCGACCTGTCGATCCGTGGCGCTGAGATCGAGCCGGAGCCTGGGGTTGGGCACCAGGAGCGCCGGGCCCAGGTGCGGAAGCAGGAGACGCAATAACTCGCCAGGCAGGCTGACTTTCAGCGTGCCGGCGATACCTTCATTCGCGGGTTGCTGAGTGAGGACCGCGCCCAGATCCCGCAGGAGCGGCAAGACCTGCTCGTAAAGCTGCTGCCCGTCGTCGGTGATGCTGACAAACCGGCTCGATCGCTTGAAAAGCCGTTGGTCGAGACCCTGTTCCAGCCGCGCGATCGTGCGCGACACCGCCGAGGCACTCACCCCGAGGCGCAGCGCCGCTGCACTGAAGCCGCCGGTTTCGGCGACGGCAATGAAAGTGTCGAGGGCGGCGAAAGACGCCGGAGCCTTGGTCATCTGTGATCTCAGGTCAACGGTTCTCTGCCTGATGGTGCCATTTCAATGAGCTTTGTGCACGCTCAAATCGGCCCTGCATCTTTGCAGGAGCGAGACGATGGATTTGAGAAACAAGGTTGCGGTCGTCACTGGTGGATCGAGCGGGATCGGCCTGGCCACGGCGGGCGCCTTCATCGCGGCCGGTGCCGAGGTCGTCATCACCGGGCGGCGGCAGGCGGCGCTCGACCGCGCTCTGGAGGGTCTCGGGCCGCTCGCTATGGCGGTGGCGTGCGACAGTGCCGATCCCGCTCAGGCCCGCGCCCTGGCCGATCGCGTCCGGGAGCGGTTCGGCGGTTGCGACATCTTCATGGCGAATGCCGGCGTCAACACGATCACGCCGTCGGACCGCGTGTCGCCGGCGGAGTATGATGCTCAGTTCGACGTGAACACGCGCGGCACGTTCTTCGGCCTGCAGGCGATGCGGCCGGTGCTGCGCGACGGCGCCTCGGTCATCGTGACCGGGTCGATCGCGGCGGGCAGGCGCCTCCACGGCCACGCCGTCTACGCGGCGTCGAAGGCGGCGCTGGCGGCCTTCGTCGCCGCCTGGGTGGCGGAGCTTCGCGAGCGTCGGATCCGGGTGAACCTGCTGAGCCCCGGTCCCGTCGACACTGCGATCCTTGAGAAGCTGGGGCTGGCCGAGGCCGACCGGCCGGGGTTCGAAGCGGCGATGGCGGCCGCGATCCCGGCGGGACGGCTTGGTCGCCCCGAGGAGATCGCGCAGGTGGCGCTGTTTCTTGCCTCGGACGCATCCAGTTTCGTCAATGGTATAGAACTGCGCGTCGATGGCGGGATGAGCGCCGTCTAATCCGCGGCCGCCTGCCGTGCGGGGCCAATGCCGAAGGACTGGCGGTAGCTTGCGGGGGCCATGCCGGTGAGTTTCTGGAAGCTTTTCCGGAAGGCCGCGACGTCGCCGTAGCCGACATCCCAGGCGATGCGGTCGACCGGGGCATGGGTGCTTTCCAGCGCCTCGCGCGCCCGGGCGATGCGCACCTGCTGCAGGTAGTCGTTCGGACGGTGCCCCGTCGCGGCGGTAAAGCGGCGCAGAAAGGTGCGTTCGGTCATTCCCGCCACCGCCTGCAGGTCGCCGACCGCGAGCGGCTCGGCCGAATGGGCATGCAGGTGATGCTGCGCGCGCCGGATCGGCTCGTCGCCATGGTCGAAGCGGGGGAGGAAGGGCGCGAAGGGCCGCTGGCTCGACCGTGGCGGCTCGATCAGCAGGAAACGCGCGGTGGCGAGCATGGTCGAGGGGCCGAGCAGCCGCTCGACCAGCGTGAGGCCAAGATCGGTCCAGGCGAGGATGCCGCCCGCGGTGACGATGTCGCCGTCGTCGAGCACCATGTGCTCCTCGGCCAGCCGGATGCCGGGATGGCGGCGGGCGAGCGCCTCGGCGAAGGCCCAGTGGGTGGTGGCGCGGCGGCCCTCCATCAGCCCGGTTTCGGCCAGCACGAAGGCGCCGGCGCAGACCGAGCAGAGTGTCGCCCCCTCGGCGTGGCGGTCGCGCAGCCATTGGGCGGTGTCGGGCTGCGCGGGCATGCGCTCGGGCATCACCAGGCTTGGCGGCAGGATCACGTGGGACAGGCGGTGGTCGTCGGACGGGTGGCTGTCCCAGTCGGCGCGGATGCCCGCGCCCCCGACGCGCCAGTGCGAGACGCGGATCTCGCGCGCGGGCGTGCCCGACCATTCGCCGGCGATGCGGAACAGGTCCGTCAGCCCGTAGACCGCCGAAAGCTGGCAGTCGGGATAGATCAGAAGGCCGATCTCGGCCACCGGCGCGGCGGGCGCTGTCATTGGCGGTTTTGCCTCGTTCATTGTCAGATCTGCCACGCCTCATCCTCGGGGCAAAGGCCTAGCTTTGTCCATGTCGAAACCGAGAGGACACGCGATGCACACCGATCTGACCCGGCGCGCGATGCTGATCACCGCGGCCGCTGCCGCCGCGATCGGCACGGCCCCGCGCCTTTCCACCGCCCAAAGCCTTCAAACCCTGCAAGCACAAGGAGACATCATCATGTCCACCATCACCACCAAGGACGGCGTCGAGATCTTCTACAAGGACTGGGGCCCGCGCGACGCGCAGCCCATCGTCTTCCACCACGGCTGGCCGCTCTCGGCCGACGATTGGGACGGGCAGATGCTGTTCTTCCTGTCCCACGGCTACCGGGTCATCGCCCATGACCGCCGCGGCCATGGCCGTTCGGCCCAGGTCTCGGAGGGCCATGACATGGACCATTACGCCGCGGATGTCGCGGCGCTGGCCGAGGCGCTGGACCTGCGCAATGCGATCCACATCGGCCATTCCACCGGCGGCGGCGAGGTCGCGCGCTACGTCGCGCGGCACGGCCAGCCCGCGGGCCGCGTCGCGAAGGCCGTGCTGGTCTCGGCCGTGCCGCCGCTGATGGTCAAGACCGCGGCCAATCCCGAGGGCCTGCCGATCGAGGTCTTCGACGGCTTCCGCGCCGCGCTCGCCGCGAACCGGGCGCAGTTCTACCGCGACGTGCCGGCGGGGCCATTCTACGGCTTCAACCGCGAAGGGGCCGAGGTCTTCGAGGGCGTCATCCTGAACTGGTGGCGTCAGGGCATGATGGGCTCGGCCAAGGCGCATTACGAGGGGATCAAGGCCTTCTCGGAAACCGACCAGACCGAGGATCTGAAGGCGATCACGGTGCCGACGCTGGTGCTGCATGGCGAGGACGACCAGATCGTGCCGATCGCCGATGCGGCACTGAAGTCGATCGGGCTGCTGCCGAACGGCACGCTGAAGACCTATCCCGGCCTTGGCCACGGCATGCTGACGATCAACGCCGATGTTCTGAACGCGGATCTTCTGGCCTTCGTGCAGGCCTGAGACAAAAGGGGAATGGGGCCGGCTGTCCGGCCCCATTCCTGCCGTGTGCCGACCGGGATGGCCGGCGGCGGCACTGCGTTGCGCCGGGCCGTCGCGATCCTTAGCGTGCCGCTTCACCCCCTATTCGAATGTGCGGAAGGGGCAGGGGAGAGAGACAGGTGGCAACGGAAGTGCTTGAGATCCCAGCTGGGAACGAGATGTTCGACGGCTACCGCACGGCTTTCGAACGCTATGGCTTCTCGCCGGCGGTGAAGTCGAAGGGTTTTCTGTTCATCTCCGGTCAGATCGGTGTCCGCCCTGATGGCCGCGCGGCCGAAGGCGTCGGAGACCAGACCATCTGGGCGCTGAAGCGCATCGAAGAGCTCTTGCGGATCGCCGGGTTGAAGATGACCGATCTCGTCGATGTCACCAGCTATCACGTGGATATCGAAACCACGCTGCCGGCGTTTCTCGAGGCGAAGCGCGGCTTCATCGCCGCGCCTTTCCCAGCCTGGTCGATGATCGGGATCTCGGGCCTCAGCCGACCGGAACTCAAGATCGAGATCCGCGCCGTCGCCGCGCTGCGCCACTGACCGCGCCGGCCGGTGAGGTCTGTCCCCCGCGCTGTCGCAGGGGAGGGGCCCGATGCGACAGGCTTACCGCGTCACCCGAGGTGACATGATTGACCTTGGTCAAAATTGGTGACACAATGAGTGCCGCCAAATAGGGGGCACGGCGTGACGACGACCAGATCCTACACCAGCCCGCTGCGCGACGAGAAGGTGCGCGCCACGCGCGAGGCGATCCTGCAGGCGCTCTACGACCTCATGGCCGATGCCGAGGGCGAGATCGGGATGGAGGCGATCGCGCTGCGGGCCGGGGTTCAGAAGCGGACGATCTTCCGCCACTTCTCGACCAAGGAGGAGCTTTTCGCCGCCTTCTGGCCCTGGCTGAATGCCCGGATCGGTGCCTCGGTGTCTCCGGCCACGACGCGCGATATCGTGGAGGGCCCGCGCCGGGCCTTCCCGCTGTTCGAAGAGCACGAGCCCGCCATGCGCGCCGCGCTGCATTCGCGCAGCGGGCGCGAGATGCGCAATGGCACGGTCGAGGCGCGGCGCCAGCATTTCGCGGCCGCGCTTGCGCCTGTCTGCGCCGCGCTGGCGCCGGACGAGGCCCGCCGGGTCACGGCGCTGGCGCATCTGCTCTACTCGGCCTCCGCTTGGGAGGTGATGAAGGATTACGGCGGTCTGTCCGGTGCCCAGGCCGGAGAGGCCGCCTCTTGGGCGCTTGGGGTGATCCTGTCCGCGGTCCCCACGGGCGAGGCTTCGGCGGATGTTACATCGCAGCGAAAGGATGACCGCGATGACGCTTGACGTGAATGCTTCCAACGCCGCCGACACCCTCTGGGTCGTGGGCGACAGGATCCGGTTTCTTGGCGGGCTGTCGGCATCGGATGCCGAGCTGGTCGAGGTCGATGTGCCGCCGGGCTCGGGCACGCCGCCGCACAGCCACGCCTCGGCCGAGATGTTCTACATCCTCTCGGGCACGCTGACGCTGCGCAGCTTTCCCGAAGCTGGGGGGCGGCTCGCAGAGGTGACGGCCACGGCCGGGGATGCAATCCGGATCGCCCCGGGCCTTTGGCACAACTACAGCAACGACAGCGACGGGCCGGTGAAGATGCTCGTCCTGCTCGCGCCGTCGATGGTCGCCTTCTTCCGCGAGGCAGGGACGCCCGAGCCGCAGGCGGTGCCCGATCTTGCCCGGCTGGGCGCGGCGATGGCGCGGCACGGCATCACCCTATCCGGCATGGCAGCCTGAGCCAGCTGACGAAGCCGTTCGGCTGGTGCGTGACCGCACCGCCCGAACGGCGGGCGGCGAGCGTGCACGGTCCGAGGCCGGCACGCATCGCCGCACCTAGATCGCGCGCGCTGCGCCGAAGCGCGCATCCTGCGCGATCCGGTCCCGGGCGCGGGCCAGGCGTGCGGCGGCGCGCTCGGGATCGGCGAGGCCGTCGAGATAGGTGAAGGACAGGTCCCGGATCCCCATCGTCGCGAAGACATCGGTCAGGTAGCCTGTCAGGTGGTCGGGCTGCCGCGCCTCGGGGCCGAGCAGGCTGCCCGAGGCGGCGACGACCGTCACCGGCCTGTCGGCCAGCAATCCGACCTTGCGACCATCGCGGATGCCGAAGCTGCGCCCGGCCCGCAGCACGAGGTCGATCCAGACCTTGAGCGCGGCCGGCACGGTGAAATTGTGCATGGGCGTCGCGAGGATGATGGCCTGCGCCGCCTCGATCTCGCGGATAAGTGTCTCGGAGAGGGCGAAGGCCGGGTGATCCGGCGGCGCGCGCCCGACGATCGCATCGGCATAGGCGCGGCTGATGTCGCCAAGCGCGAGCCGTGTTAGGTCGCGTTCGATCAGCCGCAAGTTGGGATCGCTGCCACGGAGGCGACGAACTGCAGCCAGTGCGGTGGCATGGCTTCGGGCATCGGCCCCCAAGGGGCTGGCCGACAGGAACAGGACGGATGTCATGGGAAACCTCGCAGGGGTTCGGGGCGGGCGCCGGGAGTGCCGGACCCGGTCATCGGGGTGGGAGCGGAAGCAGGTGTCAGTGGCGGAGCACGCCCGTCAGCTTGTCCGGGTTGCGTGTGACGTAGATCGCGACGATCCGGCCGCCTACGATCTCGAGCGCGGTGGTCTGCAGGTGGCCGTCGAACCGGGCGACGAAGCCCGGCAGGCCGTCGATCACCGTGGCCTCGAGAAACTCCATCGCATCGCCGAACTTGCGGTGCAGGCCCAGGAACAGCCGCACGAGGTTCGGTGCGCCCTCGATCACGTTCGGATAGGACTGCACCTTGCCGCCGCCGTCCGAATGCAGCGTCGCGCCCTCGGCCAGCAGCGCGCCGAGTGCGGTGGCGTCGCCGCTGCTGCAGGCGGCGAAGAAGGCGCGCGCGATCTCGTCGCCGGTCTCGCGCGGGACCTCGTAGCGCGGCTGGTCGAGCCGGACATGGGCCCGAGCGCGCGAGGCGAGCTGGCGCGTCGCCGCCGGGCTGCGCCCTACAGTTTCGGCAACGTCGTCCAGCGGCTGGCCGAAGACGTCGTGCAGCAGGAAGGCCGCGCGTTCGAGCGGCGAGAGCCGCTCGAGCGCCAGCATCAGCGACAGCGTCAGGTTGTCGGGGCGCAGGGCATCGTCCTCGGCCTCGATCAGCGGCTCGGGCAGCCAGGTTCCGGGATAGGTCTCGCGCCGCGACCGGGCGGATTTCATCCGATCGAGGCAGAGCCGCGACACCGTGCGGGTGAGCCAGGCGGGGGCCGAGGCGATTTCGGCGCCCGTCTCCATCGTGCCATGCCAGCGCAGGTAGGCGTCCTGCACCGCATCCTCGGCCTCGGCATGGCTGCCGAGCATCCGGTAGGCGAGGCGGAGCAGCCGGGGCCGCTCCGTCTCGAAGGTGGCCGCCGGATCAGGCCGCATCGGCCCGCGGTCCCGGCAGGGTGGTGGCATGGGGCACGCGCAGGCCGGCCTGCACCCGGTTCCACAGGTTGATCGCGCCGATCGCCAGCGTCAGCCAGGCCCGCTCGTTGGCATCGAAGGCGGCCTCGACCGCGTCCCAGTCGGCATCGGGCGCGCCGGTCTCTGGCAGGAGGGTCAGCGCTTCCGTCCAGGCCAGCGCCGCGCGTTCGCGCGGGGAATAGAGCGGGCTTTCGCGCCAGGCGGGCAGCATGTGCAGCCGCAGCGGCGTCTCGCCATCCTTCAGGGCCTCGGCCACGTGCATCTGGATGCAGAAGGCGCAGCCGTTGATCTGGCTGGCGCGCAGCTTGACGAGGTGGACCAGCAGCGGCTCGAGGCTGCTGGCCCGGATCGCGGATTCCACCGCGTAGAGGGGCCGGAACCCGGCATCGGCGCGTTTCATGTGGTCGGTCATGCGGGTGGTCATCAGGATCTCCTTTGCATCTGATACCGTGATGACGAGGCGGCCAAGCCGGGTGTGACATGGGGGGCGAAGTTTTTTCAGCCGGGCCTACAGCGCGCCGAGGCCGACCTCGGTCCGCATCGTCGCGATGTAGCTGTCTTCGCCGGCTTCGCGCCGGGCCGCGACCCAGGGCTTGATCCCCTCGGTGGCGACGAGGCGCAGGCGGTCGCTCTCGTTCGAGGCGGCACTCAGGATCGCGTCGGCGACCTCCTCGACGGTGCCATGGCTGCGGCTTGCGGCGATCCGGGCGAAGAGCTCCGCGGCGCGGCTCGACAGGGGGGCGTAGTCCGGCACGTCCAGCGTCAATCCGGCCTCTGCCCGGGCCCGATCCCCGAAACCAGTCGTGGTGACGCCGCCCGGTTCGACCAGTTTCACGGCGATGCCGAAGGGGGCGACCTCGTGCATCAGCGATTCCGAAAAGCCCTCGACCGCGAATTTCGATGCCGCGTAGCACGACACCATCGGCAGGCCGAAGACGCCGGCGCCGGAGGTGACGTTGACGATGACCCCGCTGCGCTGCCGGCGCATGATGGGCAGGACGGCGCGCGTCAGGTCCATCAGTCCGAAGAGGTTGACCGCAAACTGCTCGGCGATCCGTTCGCGGGGGATCGTCTCGAAGAAGCCGTGCAGGCCGAAGCCCGCATTGTTGACGAGCGCATCGATGCGACCGAAGCGGTCGGAGGTCTCGGCGACGGCCGCCTCGATCGAGGCAGGGTCCTGCACGTCGAGCGGCAGCACGGTCACGCCGTCAGGGAAGGCGGGTGCCGTCTCGGGGTGGCGCAGGGTCGCGACGACATTCCAGCCGTCGCCTGCGAAGCGGTGAACCGCGGCCGCGCCGAAGCCCGAGGAGCAGCCGGTGATGAGAACGGTCTTCATGTGTCTCTCCTGTGTGATGACCGGCAAGATGGGGAGGCGTGACAATCCCGTGCAGTCGCACAATGCTGATTGAGCTGATGCAAGGAGTGCACCAATGCCCGACCTTTCGCTGTCGGAACTGCGGCTTGTCGCGGAGATCGTTGAGGGCGGCAGCTTCCGAGCGGCTTCGATCCGGCTCGATGTCCCGCCCTCGACCATCAGCCGGAGGGTGGCGACGCTGGAGGCGCGGCTGGACCTGCGGCTTTTCAACCGCACGACGCGAAGCCTTGCGCTGACCGATGAGGGGCGGGCCTTCCTCGATCGGGCGCTGCCGGCGCTGGCCGAGCTGGAGGCGGCGCTGACCGAGGCCTCGGGCCGGCGCGCGGCGCCCGGCGGTCTCTTGCGGATCAACGGTTCGGCCGGTGGCCTCGCGATCCTGCTGCCGCTGGTGCTGGCGTTCCGCAGGCTTCATCCCTCGGTCCGTTTCGACCTGGTCGAGGACGGGCAACTGTCGGACATCGTCGGACAGGGCTTCGACGCGGGGCTGCGGCTGGCCGAGGACGTTCCGGCCGACATGATCGCGGCACCGGTCGGCGGGCCGCAACGGTTCATCGTGGTGGCCACGCCCGCGCTGGTGGCAGAGGCGGGCCGGCCATCGCATCCCTCGGATCTCGATCCGGGGCGATGCCTTGGCGCGCGATTGCCGTCGGGCAGGATCATCGCGTGGGAGTTCGCGCCGCGCGAAAAGGCGGTGTCGGTGCACCCGGCGGGTCCGGTGACCCTCGGCGACACCGCGCTTGCCCTCGAGGCGGCGCGTGGGTCTGCGGGCTTCGCCTATGTCACCGAGCGCATGGCAGCGGCGGATCATAAAAGGGGGGCGCTGGTGACTGTTCTGGACGATTGGTGTCCGTCGCTCGAGGGCCTGCGTCTCTATTGCCCGCGCCACCGCAACGGCTCGGTCACGCTGCGCGCCTTCGCCGAGTTCCTGCGCCGTCAGGCCGCGGCGGAGCGCTCTGCCGCCATCAGCGCGCGGGCGATGTAGAGGTCCTGGATCGAAAGGCCGGAACTGTCGAAGACGGTGACGGTATCCGCAGCCCACCCGCGCGCGCCCGGATCGTCGAGTGCCGCGCCGATGGCGCGCAGCGGAGCCTCCGCGGGCGCATGCTGCATCTCGCCGATGCGTCGCGACTGCTCCGGGTCGTCACAATAAAGCCGGGCCCGGGCCAGCAGTGCCGGTGGCAGCTCCTGCTTGCCGGGTCCGTCCGCCCCCATCGCCGAGACATGGGTTCCGGGCCGCACCCAGTCCGCGTCGAACAGCGGCGCGCGCGAGGGCGTGGCCGTGACGATGATCTCGGCCGCCGCGCAGGCCTCGCGGGCCGCGGCGGGCTGGCCCGCAGGCAGGCCGGCGCGGGCAAGCCGGGCGCAGAAGGCGGCGGTGGCCTCGGGCGAACGCCCGACCACAAGCACCCGCCGGATCTGCCGCACCTCGGCCAGCGCCGCGACTTCGTGGAACGCCTGGTTGCCGGTTCCGAAGACCGCGAGAGTGCCCGCGTCCGGCCGGGCCAGGTGATCCACCGCCACGGCATCTGCGGCGGCGGTGCGATAGGCATTCACCAGCCCCGCCTCGATCACGGTGTCGATACGGCCGCGCTCTTGGTCGAAGAACAGGATGACCGAATTGTGCCGGGGCAGGCCTCGCGCGCTGTTGCCTGGCCAGTAAGAGCCGATCTTGACCCCCGCGAGCGTTCCGTCCGAGGCGGATTTGATGCTGAAACGGTTCTCGGCTGCGGTGCCGTGACCGAGGACGACCGGGAAAGTCGACACGGCCTGCGAGGCTGCCGCGACCAGCGCCGCGCGTGCGGCGTCGAAGGCGAGGGCCCGGGTGACGAGATGGGCCGAGGTCTCTTCGGAAATGAAGTGCATGGGGCGCTCCTCAGGCCGACAGGATGTCGGCGAATGTCAGGGGATCGACGTTGCCGCCGGACAGCACGAGGACGACCGGCCCGCGGCTCGGGGGCAGCTTCCCGGCAAGGAGCGCGGCGAGCGTCACCGCGCCGCCCGGCTCGACCACAAGCTTCAGAACGCGGAAGGCGACGCGCATGGCGTGGCGCACCTCGTCGTCGGTGACGCTGAGCCCACTGTCGATCAGCCGGCGGTTCACCCGCCAGGTGAGCGCGCCGGGCTCGGGCGCGAGGAGAGCGTCGCAGATCGACCGCGCGCCTGCCGTCGCCGCCAGCCGTTCGCCGGCTGCGAGCGAGCGGGCCGTGTCGTCGAAGCCCTCCGGCTCGACCGTGTGCAGCTTGGCATCGGGCAGCCTGGCACGCAGCGCCGTGGCTGTGCCTGCGGTCAGCCCGCCGCCGCCGCAGCAGATCAGCACCCGTTCGGGCGTCAGGCCGAGCGCCTTTGCCTGTTCGGCGATCTCGAGCCCGACGGTGCCCTGTCCGGCCATGATGTCGACGTCGTCGTAGGAGGGGACCAGGATCGATCCGCGCGCGGCGACAAGGGCGCGGGCGATGTCCTCGCGCGATTCCGTCGCCCGGTCGTAGAAGCGGATCTCGGCCCCGGCGGCGCGCGTGTTCTCGATCTTCAGCGCCGGCGCGTCGGACGGCATCACGATCGTCGCCGGGATGCCCAACAGCCGCGCGGCCTCTGCCACGCCCTGCGCATGGTTGCCCGAGGACCAGGCGACGACGCCGCGCGAGCGTTGGGGCGCGGGCACCTGCGACAGGCGGTTGTAGGCACCGCGGAACTTGAAGGAGCCAGTGCGCTGCAGCGTCTCGGCCTTCAGCAGCACCGGGACGCCGGCGAGGTCATCGAGAGTGTGGTTGCGCAACAGCGGCGTGCGAACCGCCGCGCCGCGGATGCGCTCGGCGGCGGCTTCGATGGCAGCGAGGTCGAGGGTCTTCGTCTTCGTGGCAGCGGTGTCCATGGGGCCTCCGGAAGATGATTCCATCTTGTATATACAGATTTGATTCGGTTCTGTATATACAGATTGACCGCATCCGTCGGCGCGCCCTATGGTCGCCTTCGGTCGGGAAGAGGGGTGCGGCGATGGACAGCAAGCGGCAGCAGATCATCGGCAGCCTGTCGGAGCGCATCAATTCCGGCCGGTTGAAACCCGGCGAGCGGCTCGGCTCGGAATCCGAGCTGATGGCCGAGTTCGGCGTCAGCCGCATGACGGTCCACCACGCGATGCGCGAGCTGGAGGCGCGCGGGTTTCTCGAGCGGCGCAAGGGCAGCGGCAGTTACGTCGCGCCTGCCCGGCCCTATGTCGCGATCTATCCGCATCTCGACATCCGCGCCGAGATCGAGGCCGCGGGCGGCGTGCACCGTGCGCGGGTGCTGGTGCAGGCGCTGGAGCTGGCCGCGCCACCGCTTGCGCAGGGCTTCGGTCTGGGCGCCGACGCGCCGCTGTTCCATGCGGTGGTGCTGCACCTGTCAGGGGGGGTTCCGGTCGAGATCGAGGACCGCTGGCTCAACCCGGCGCTGCTGCCCGAGTGCATGAGCGTGGACCTGACGCGCGAGACCCTGTTCGGCCTGCTGATGGCGCGCCGGCCGTTCCGGGCGGGGGACGAGCGGATCCGGGCCTGCACGGCGAGTGACGAGGAGGCCGCGGTGCTGGGGCTGGAGCCGGGAGCCGTCTGTCTCGAAACCACGCGCAGGACCCGGAGCGACGAGGGCGTCGTGACGCAGGTCCGGCTTCTGCGGCCGGGCACCTCGCATCTCGAAGGCCGGATCGCCCCGGCGGCCCGCGACTGATCGCGCATAGGGTCGCGAGCGGGCCGGAGAGAGTCAGCCAAGGCTGTGAGCGCCGAAATTGCACTGCCGGTCGGGGGCGGAGGACGACGGGGACCAAACTCCCTATCACGCTTCGATGGTCCGGAGCCGGGGCGGCAAGGCATCGTCCAGCTGGCCGATGAGGCTGCGGACGACCGGTGAGCGTTCATCCCGGCGCCAGATCGCGACGATGCCAGAGGGGATCTGCGGGCCGTCGATCTCGTAGAATTCGACCCCTTCGACCTGAAGCGCGTCGCGCAGCAGGTCGGGCACGATGGCTGCGGCAGAGGCGACGGCGACTTGCGTCAGGACCGCGACCAGCGATCCGGGCACCGCTATGACCCGCGGCGTGAAGCCTCCGCGGCGCCCGACCTCCTCGGTCCCGAACCGCTGCTCGGGCAGGATGAAGGGTAGGTCGGTCAGATCCGCCGCCTTGAGCACGCTGTCACGCGCCGGCAGGCGATGGCGCGATGACACTGCCGCGACGAAATGATCGCGCGTGACGTCTTTCTGGCGCAGGCCCGGGGCCGTGACGACGGGGCCGCGGACAAGCGCCAGATCGACCACGTTCTCCGCAACCAGCCGGGGCAGCTCTCCCATGACATGCTCTTGTGCCATCAGCGTCGCGTCGGGGCAGGCGTGCTCGAACCTTGCCATGACCCGCTGCAGGACGCCCGCATAGACGGCGGAGCCCACGTAGCCGATACGGACTTCGCCGGCAGTTCCGCGCGCCAGATTGCGGCCGGTCGCCTCGGCCGTATCCGCAGCCCGCAGCACGGCCTCGGCCGCCTGCAGGTAGGCTTCGCCTTCGCGGGTGACGGCGACCCGTCGGCTGGTGCGTTCGAAGATCCGCAGTCCAAGGCGGTCCTCGACGTAACGGATCTGCACCGAGAGCGTCGGCACCGACACGCCAAGACTGCGCGCCGCCTGCGCGAAGCTCAGATGCTGCCGAACCGCGGAGAGATATCGGTAATGTCGGAGTTCCATGATCGTTATTCAGAGCCTAACGATCGAGGCAGGCTTGGCGAATGACCGGAGACCAGTCGAAGATTAGGTGAGGGGCACAGGTCAAAAAGGTCCCGATGATGTCTTTCAAACACGCCGCAATCGCTTTCACGCTCCTGTCGTTGCGGGGTCTTCCGGCCCTTGCCGATGCCGCGCCGCAGCCCGTCCTGACGTTGACGGCGGCGCAGGAGGTCTTGCAGGCCGCTGTCGCCAAGGCCGATGCCGAAGGGTGGCCAGGTGTCGTGGCGGTGACCGATGCCGGCGGTGCGCTTGTCGCCTTCCTGCGGATGGATGATGCCGCGGTGCCGGCGGGCGTCACGCTGGCGCCCGGCAAGGCACGGACGGCGGCGCTGTTCGCGCGCCCGACCGCGGATCTGGAGGCCGCGATCAACGGTCCGCGGCCGGCCGTGGTGACGGCGGGGGATTTCGTGATGATGAAGGGCGGTCTGCCGCTGCGCATCGACGGTCGGATCGTCGGCGCCATCGGGGTCTCGGCCGATACGCCCGATCATGACCAGGCGATCGCCGAAGCCGGGATGGCGGCGCTGACGCGATAGCCGGGCAGCGGCACGGCATCGCTCGACCCTGCCGGTCGGGCGAGAGAGGGGCCGAGGGAGTAGAGATCCCCTTGGCTACTCGCCTCCGACCACCCGCGGGCCCGTGGGCGCAAGGACGAGAAGAACTCAGACGGCATGAAAGCGGCTGCGCATGAGGGCGAGCGGCCGGCCGTCCGGTGCCGCGAGCTGCGCGAGATGGCCGCCAAGCGCCGGGCGGAAGCCGATGCCCACCGTCTCGCCCGGATCGACATTGCCCATGTAGACGGAGCTTCGCTCCGCGAGCAGCCGTTGGGCACTGGCGCCGCGCGTGAAATCCGCGCGCTCGACGAGGGCCGCGAAGCTCGGGAAATACAGAAGGCCCGCGGCGTTGAACTCGGTCGCTGGGCAGGGCAGCAGGTGGTGGGACGGTTCGATCCGGGGCGGCGCCGCGGCGATGCGCGCTGCCTGCCGCGCCAGAAGCGCCAGCGTGGTGGGGGCGGCGGGCGGCACCGCCATCACGCGCGGCGCACGGCGCACGACGCTGCGGTTGCGCGCGGCATTGTCATGGCCGACGAAGACCGAGACGAGCTCGATCCGGCCGATCTCGTCATCGCCGAGCCGCAGCGACTGGCGCGAGGCGAGCCGGCTTGCGCCGATGCGCGACAGCTCGCCCGCAAGGCGCAGGCGGTCGCCGAGCCGGGGCCGCCCGGGCTGGAACAGCCTGAGCCGGGTGGCGCAGAACGCGGCATAGAGCGGCCGGCCGTCGGCGCAGTCGAACTGCGCCCGGTCCTGGCCCATCGCCGCGGCGATCAGCCGCCAGTGCAGATCGCCCGCACGGCGCATCAGCCATTGCTCGGACAGGCCGCGATAGCCCATCTCGGGCATGCCGAGGCGGTGATCCTCCCACAGGGCGGGTTCCGCCGCCGCGACCCGTTCGGCCCGGCTCATGCGGCAAGCCCGGCGCGGGCGCGGTCGGTGATGCGTGCGGCGAGGTAGCGGCTGTCCTCGTCGATCGCGAGGAAGCGCCCCGATCCCCAGGTGTTCAGCCAGCCGAGGCCGATGAAGTAGAGCCCGGGCACCTCGGTCACGCCGCGGTGGAACATGGGCTTGCCGCGTTCATCGAAGCAGGGCGCCTCGATCCAGGAATAGTCGGGGCGGAAGCCGATCGCCCAGAGGATCGAGGTGATGCCCTCGGCCGCCATGTCGATTTCGGTCGTCTCGCGCGCGGGGCGCCAGAGCTTCTCGAACGGCGGCTCCTCGAGCGCGTCGATGCCGCTGGCGGCGATGTAGGCGTCGATCTGGGTGCGGATGCCCATGTAGCTTCGGTCGGCGTCGTCGAGGTTCTTCTCCAGGTCCGGCAGGAATTCGAGCCGCGTGCCCGCGCCGCCCGAGACCGAGCCGTAAAGTTTCACGCCTTCGAGCGCGTAGCGGCGCAGGTCGATCTCCTTTCCGCCGTCGCGGCCCGACATGTAGTGGTTGGTCTGGCTCAGCGCCTTCTGCGGGTCGGGATGGCGGTCGATGGTCACCGCGTAATGGCCGGCCTCGTGCAGCCAGTCGGTCGCGTCGCGGCCGCGGTAGCGGCGCGGGCTGCGCGGGGCGGGACCGACGGCGAGGTGGACGGGACGGCCCGCAAGGTGGAAATCGTCCATCAGCTGCACGCCGGACTGGCCGGTGCCGACGATCAGCGTGCCGCCATCCGGCAGCTGCGACGGGCGGCGGTAGTCGCGCGAATGCATCTGCACGATGGCGGGGTCGAGATCGCGGGCGAAGGCGGGCTCGATCGGCGTGTCGTAGCCGCCGGTCGCGATCACCACCTGGCCGGCGGTGAAGCGGCCGGTGCGGGTCTCGACGACATAGCCATCGTCGAGCCGGGCGACTCGCGTGACCTCGACCCCCTCGCGCAGCGGCGGATCGAAGCTGTCGGCGAAGCCGTCGAGGTAGTCGACGATCTCGTCCTTCAGCATGAAGCCGTCGGGGTCGCCTCCGCGATAGGGCCAGCCGGGCAGGCGGCACTGCCAGTTCGGGGTGACGAGGCAGAAGCTGTCCCAGCGGTTATGCCGCCAGCTCTCGAAGCGTTTCGCGCGTTCGAGCACCAGGTGCTCGATACCGGCGGCGCAGAGATACCAGCTGACGGACAGGCCGGCCTGGCCGCCGCCGATGATGATGACGGGGACATGCGGATCGCGGGCGGGGGTCATGCGGGGACCTTTCAGCTGAGGCGGAGGCAGGCGACCTCGCCCCCGGGGGCTTGCATCGCGGCTTGGGTCTCGATCCGGGAGAGCTGGTCCATCGCGGCCGAGCAGGCGAAGCCGTATTTCGCGGCGACCCGGTCCGAGGCCTCGGTCAGCGCGGCGCGGGCGCGGGCGAGGAAGTCGGGCAGCGGATAGCTGGTGCCGGCGCTCAGGTGCTGGTGGATCACGGTCGAAGGCGAATAGCAGACTTCCTCGGCCCCATCGGGCCAGCGGATGGTGAAACGAACCTCAGGCATCGGCGGACTCCGGGGCGAGCGACAGGTAGGGGGCGGCGGCATGGTCCCAGAACGGGGCGCGCACGCCGTCGCGGGTGAGCGTGACGCAGGTGCCGTCGGTGACGCGGCCGATGAGGGCGGCGGTGATGTCGCGGGCGGCGAAGCGGGCGAGTATCCCGGGCGCGGCGGCGTCGGAGGCGGTGAGCAGGAAGCCGAAGCTCGGGAAGCTGACGAGCCAGCGCGCGAGCGGCACGCCCGCGGGCAGGGGGATGGCGTCGAGGTCGATCTCGATGCCGGTGTCCGAGCATTCGGCCAGCATCAGCGCGGTGCCGGCGATGCCGCCCTGGCTGATGTCCTTGCCGGCGGCGGTGAGTCCCTCTTCAGCCAGCGCGGGCAGAAGCGAAAGATCGCCGCGCAGCCGGTCGTGGGGTGCCTCAAGCGCGGCGCAGAAGTTGTCGAAGCTGCGATAGGTGCCGCGGTGGTCGATGGCGGCGATAAGCTGCTCGCCGGGCTGCGCGGCGAAGGAAGATATCAGCCGCTCCGCCCGGCCGGTGACGCTGACCGACAGGCCGAGCGCGGGTGCACGCAGGTTGGTATGGCCGCCGACGATCGGCACGCCATAAGCGCTGGCGGCGTCCGACAGGCCCTTCAGCAGTGGCGCGGCGCTGTCGGCATCAGGGGCCCAGACGGCATCGAGAAGTGCGGTCGCGCGACCGCCCATCGCGGCGATGTCCGACAGGTTGACCATCACCCCGCACCAGCCCGCGAACCAGGGATCATGGGCGACGAAGCCGGGGATGAAGCCTTCGCCCGCCAGCAGGTCCCAGCCGCCCTCGGGCCGCGGGAGGGCCGCGGCGTCGTCGCCGGGCGCGCCGGGGGCCGAGCCGGTCAGATTCAGCGCGCGCGCCGCCGAGGCGATGTCGCGCTTGCCGGTGATCGAGGGATGGGCCGTGAGATGCGCGGCGAGGGCTGCGGGATCCATCACCGCCTCCGCGCAGAGGCGCGCGCCGACCAGCCGATGGCCGGGTCGGGGATGGGCGGGTAGTGCGGCAGGCTCGCCAGCATGTGGGCATGCGGCACACCGTGCAGCATCACCTCGTCGATCACCTGCCAGTGCAGGCGGCGGAACAGAGGCACGTTCTGGATCTGCACATGGGCATGGAATTCCCGCGCGCCGCGCCCGGTGGCGGTCGAGACCGCGAGGCGGATCAGCTCGGCCCCCAGCCGCCCGACCCGGCGGTGGTCTTCGGCCACGGCAAGGCGCGAGCCCCACCAGATCCCGGGCGCGGGCTCGTGGATGCGCACGGTGCCGACGACCTCGGCCGGTTCGGCGGCGAGCGTCGAGATCGCGACCAGCGGCAGGGCCAGCTGGTCGATACCGTCGCGGTCGTGGCCGGTGAACAGCCGCTGCTCGTCGACGAAGACGCGCCGGCGCAGGCGGGCGGCGCCGGTCAGCTCCCACCGCTCGGTCGCCGCGCGGATCAGGAATTCGGGGCTGACGAAGGCCGAGGGGGGCAACCAGATCATGCGCGCACCTTCAGCTTCTCGTAGACCGACAGGGCCGAGCAGGCGCCGCATTTGCCGCAGCCCGCCTTGATGTCGGCCGCACTCATCCCGGCACCGGTCACCATGCGCGACAGAGGCTCCAGCACCGAGGCCATGAAGGCCGCGTCGGGGGCGGGGTGGCTTTCGAGCGGCGTGCCCGAGATCGGCACGAAGGGCACGACGAAGGGGTAGACGCCGATCCCGACCAGCCGCTCGGACATCGCGAGGATCGCCTCGGCGGTGTCGCCGAGGCCGGCCAGGATGTAGGTCGAGACCTGCCCCCTGCCGAAGACCTTCACCGCCGCCTCGAAGCTCGAGTAATACTTCGACAGCGGCACCGAGGCCTTGCCCGGCATGATCCGCTCGCGGACTTCGGGCGTCACCGCCTCCAGATGCATGCCCAGCGCATCGGCGCCGGCGTCCTTCATCCGCTGGTGCCAGGCGTCGTCCTCGGGCGGCTCGCATTGCACCTGGATCGGCAGGTCGACGGCGGCCTTCACCGCGGCAGCACTTTCGGCGAGCACCGCGGCGCCGCGGTCCTTGCCGGGCGGGGTGCCGGTGGTCATCACCATGTGCTTCACGCCGTCGAGCGCCACCGCCGCCTTCGCGACCTCGGCCAGCTGCGCGGGCGTCTTGTGCGCGACGGTGCGCCCGGCGGCGAGGCTCTGGCCGATGGCGCAGAACTGGCAGGTCTTCTTGCGGCTCTCGTAGCGGATGCAGGTCTGCAGGATCGTCGTCGCCAGCACGTCGCGCGAATGCAGCACCGCGATGTGGTTGTAGGGCACGCCCTCGGCGGTCTTCAGGTCGTAGAAGCGGGGACGGTTCGGGAAGCGCACGCGCGCGATCTCGGCGCCGTCGCGGCGCACGACGGCCTCGCCGCCCGGGTCCGGCGCCTCGACGACATAGGGGCTGTCGAAGGCGGGCGCGGTGTGGACCGGGACCATCACCGTGGTGTCGCCGAAGCTCACCGCCTTGTGGTCCGAGGGGCCGGCGCCGCCGCGGCGGCTTTCGTGGCCGACGCGCGGATCGACCAGCCGCATGCCGCGCGTTTGCAGCTCGTTGATCAGCGCCGCGTCGGGGGGCTGGGAAAGGTCACGCATCCTGGGCCTCGCTCGCTTCGGGGGTCGCTTCGGGAAGGATCTGTTCCAGCGGGCGCTGTGGCCGTGCGTCCTGCACGAGACGCAGCAGCTCTGGCCGGGCGTAATGGCCGACCGAGTCCATCATCCGCTTGCGCTTGGTGATCAGCGCCATGTCGAGATCGGCGATGACCATGCCCTCGCCCGCGGTCAGCGGCGGCGCGGCATGCCGGCCCTCGGGGGTAATGATGCAGGTCATGCAGCCGTCGCGCAGGCCCTTCTGCAGCTTGGGGTCGGGGTGGATCGAGGCGATCTGTTCCTCGGTCAGCCAGCCGGTGGCGTTGACGACGAAGCAGCCGGATTCCAGCGCGTGGTGGCGCATCGTCACCTCGATCTGCTCGCCGAAGATCGGGCCGACGAGGCTGCCGGGGAAATGCGACGCGTGGATCTCTTCGTGCTGGGCCATCAGCGCGTAGCGGGCCAGCGGGTTGTAATGCTCCCAGCAGGCCAGCGCGCCCATGCGGCCCACTTTCGTCTCGACCACTTTCAGCCCCGCGCCGTCGCCCTGGCCCCAGATCATCCGCTCATGATAGGTCGGCGTGATCTTGCGCCGCTTCAGCTTCAGCGTGCCGTCGGCATCGAAGATCAGCTGCGTGTTGTAGAGCGAGCCGTGATCGCGCTCGTTTACACCCAGCACCACCACCGCACCGCGCTTGCGCGCCGCCTCGGCTACGGCATGGGTCTCGGGCGAGGGCACGGTGACCGCCTCCTCGTAAAGCCGCAGGTGTTCCAGCCCCTGCTGCACGGGCGGCAGCACGAAGCTGAAATAGGGATACCAGGGCACGAAGGTCTCGGGGAAGACGATCAGCTCGGCCCCCTTGTCGGCGGCCTCGGCGATGGCGTTCAGGACCCGCTCGACCGTGCCCGCGCGCGAGGCGAGGTCGGGCGCGATCTGGACGGCGGCGGCGCGGACGGTGCGGGACATGTGGCTCTCCCTTCAAGGAAGGGGCGCCCGCGGACGGGCGCCCGGGGGGGGCTGGCTCAGAGCGTCCAGGTGTCGACGATGACGGCGTTGGCCTTCTTGTGCAGCAGGATGCAGTCGAGCACGTCCTGCGGCTGGATCGGGGTGATCCCGGGGATCAGCGAGGGCTCGCCNGCTGGCTCAGAGCGTCCAGGTGTCGACGATGACGGCGTTGGCCTTCTTGTGCAGCAGGATGCAGTCGAGCACGTCCTGCGGCTGGATCGGGGTGATCCCGGGGATCAGCGAGGGCTCGCCGTGCCCGTAAAGCGCCTGCAGCGCGAAGCGGCAGGCATAGACCTTGCCGCCCTCGGACATGAAGCGCTCGAGGTTCTTGTTGAAGTTCAGATGGCCCGGGAAGGCCTCGTCGCCCAGCGTCGGGAAGCCGCGCTGGATGCCCAGCGTGACGCCCGGCCCGTAGAGCAGGATCGAGGTCTCGTAGCCCTTCCGCTGCAGCCGGATCGCGTTGAGGATGTTGACGAGGCCGATCGAGCCCTCGAAGGCGACGGTGTGGAAGGTGACGAGCGCCTTCTCGCCGGGATCGGCCTTCACATCCTCGAAGACCTTCGACTCGTAGTCGACGAAGTAATCGCCGTCCTTGTGGGCGGGGTGGGTGACTGCGGGCATCGGTCTCTCCTGTCCGTGGGGTGCAGGATCAGGATGATCGGAGTATTGATAGGATCAATCGGCAGTGCAATATCCATACAATAAATGCTTCAATTGAGAGTCGCCTTGCGGAAATAACGGGCAAGTGGCCGGATTTTGTGCCCGATGCGTGAGCATGTTTTGCGATCACTGTCCCATGATACATGCGAATCGTCGGCGCGCCGATCAAAGTTTCCGTCATCGGTTGCCACGCGCCGGGTGCATCCATACAATCGGAAACAATGAACGGACGGATGCAGATGCTGACCTGGACGCCCTCGCTCGGAACCTCGGGCAAGCCCCGCTACCTGGAAATCGCCGACGCGATCGAGACCGCGATCCGCGCCGGCGAATTCGCCACCGGCGACCGGCTGCCGCCGCAGCGGCGGATGGCCGAGCGGCTGGGGATCGACTTCACCACCGTCAGCCGCGCCTATGCCGAGGCGCAGGCGCGCGGCCTGGTAGACAGCCATGTCGGGCGAGGCACATTCGTGAAGGCGGCCGCCATGCCGCAGGACGCGCCCGACCCGCGCCGCGCCCGCGAGGAAGACCTGTCGATGAACATGCCGCCCGAGCCAGAGGATCCCGAACTGATCGCGCGCATGCGCGAGGGGTTGCAGGCGGTGTCGTCGAACCTCGTGGCGCTCTTGCGCTACCAGTCGGCCACGGGCGGCGAGCAGGACCGCGAGGCGGCCTCGTCCTGGCTGTCGATGCGCGGCATGGTGCCCCGGCTCGACCGGGTGGCGGTGACGCCGGGCGCGCATGTGACGATGACGGCGATCTTCTCAACACTGGCGAAGCCCGGCGACCGGGTGCTGTGCGAGGCGGTGACCTATGCGGGTCTGCGCGGGATCGCGGCGGGGCTGGGGCTGGTGCTGGTCGGGCTGCCCTCGGATGGCGCGGGGATTCTGCCCGGGGCGTTGGACGAGGCCATCGCCCGGCACAAGCCGAAGGCGCTCTATCTCAACCCGACGCTGCACAATCCGACGACGCTGACCATTCCGCAGGAGCGGCGCATGGCGATCGCCGACGTCGTGATCGCCCATCGCCTGCCGCTGGTCGAGGATGACGCCTATGGCTTCATCCCGCCGAACGCGCCCACGCCCTTCGCCACGCTCGCGCCCGAGCTGACCTGGCACATCGGCGGCCTCGCGAAATGCATCGGGGCGGGGCTGCGGCTGGCCTACACGGTCGCCCCCGACGCCCGCGCCGCGCTGGCGCTCGGTCAGGCCCTGCGTGCGATTGCGGTGATGCCTGCACCGCTTTCGATGGCGCTGGCCACCCGCTGGATCGAGGACGGCACCGCCGACAGCATCCGCCGCTTCGTGCGGGCAGAGGCCGCGGCGCGGCAGGAGATCGCGGCTGAGGTGCTGCAGGGGTTTGACTTCGCCGCCGATCGCCATGCCTTCAATATCTGGCTGAAGTTGCCCGAGGGCGCGGGCCGGGCCGAGCTGATGGGGCGGATGGCGGGGCGGCATGTCGGGCTGATGCCCTCTGACGCATTCACAGTCGAGGGCGCGCCCGAAGAGCGGATGCGTGTCTGCCTTGGTGGTGCCATCGGCCGCGAGGACCTGCGCCGGGGCCTGCTGTCACTGGCGGGCCGGCTTCAGGACGGCGGCTGGGCCGGCTGACCGCCGTCCACGCATTCGGATCCTGAAGGTCTGGGCTGATCCTGTCGCTGCCATCCTGTCAGCTCGCCCCGGTCCCTGCGGCTCAGAGAGCCTTCTATTCGCGGGCGTTGATGATGTAACCGCCCCCCGACGGCATCGACGTGCCAAGGTGGGATCGCAACAATCCATTTGGGGAGGCGGTCATGTCGGAGATTACCACTGTGG
>NZ_JBAWKD010000012.1:0-89598 GCF_037095735.1 Frigidibacter sp. MR17.14
GCTTCGCCATCGGGCTCAGCTCCGCCGGCCATTCAGGCCGTGGCGCCGACGCCCGTCATGCACTAAGATCGAATCCGGACCACCCGTTCGGGGCAGACCAGTGTCTTGGGCGGACACGCGAGGCATGGGGCGTCCCTTTCGTAGCCGCCCTACGAGCGATTCCACGAACTCCTCAACAGCGTGGTGGTCAGGGAAGCGAACGCCGTCACCCGGCTTCAGCCCAGCCGACGCTAGGGTAGCGACTGAGATCCTTGGATCTGCCCCAGAGGCCACGCCGTTCCGGTGTGTCGCCCATAGAGTATCGAGCCTCCGTGTCTCGGCATCGGCGCGTCGGCAGGCTTCAAGCTTGTCGGTGGTTTTCAGGCTGAAGAATAGCTTCGGGCGAGGTTTGCCAGTTGTTGGCTCACGGTGCAGTCCCCGGCAGTCTTTGGGAATGCGGCGGCGATAATATCAAGTGTTTGCCTTGAGTTGAATGTGCTCACACATGATCCGAAAAGCGCCGGTCTGAAGGAGGAGAACCACGGTGTGTAACCACGTGTGTTACCTGCCGCAACCCGGTTCTCTGGGTAAGATCTTGGTATTGGTACCGAATATCTGAGGAGTGGCGGACAGAGAGGGATTCGAACCCTCGAGACGGTTCCCCGCCTACACACTTTCCAGGCGTGCGCCTTCGACCACTCGGCCACCTGTCCGTGGAGCCGCTTCTACAGATGCGCGACCGACTGGGCAAGGGGCTCGGATCGCCGCTTTGGAGGTCCGATGATGCAAAAACGACGGCGGGCTGCCGCTTCCTGGCAAGGCTTCGCGGCGGCGTGACTTGAATACTCGCGGTCGGGGCGGTTCACTCCCCGACACGAGCCGCCAACGGAGTCGATCATGCGCTATTCAGGGGTCAGGGTCTTCGCGGAAGCCCTGCGCGGAAACCGCGGTTGGGGCGCGGCCTGGCGCACGCCAGAACCCAAGCCCGCCTATGACCTGCTGATCATCGGCGGCGGCGGCCACGGGCTCGCCACGGCCTATTACCTCGCCAAGACCCACGGGTTGCGCAACATCGCGGTGCTGGAGAAGGGCTACCTCGGCTCGGGCAACATCGGGCGCAACACAACCATCGTGCGCGCCAACTACTTCCTGCCCGGCAACTCGGAGTTCTACAGCCATTCGCTGAAGCTCTGGGAAGGGCTCGAGGCCGAGCTGAACTACAACGTCATGCATTCGCAGCGCGGGCTGATCAACCTGTTCCATTCGGACGGGCAGCGCGACGCGGCCGCCCGGCGCGGCAACGCGATGATCGCGCAGGGCGACGACGCGATCCTGCTGGACCGCGACGGCGTGCGGAAGATCCTGCCCTATCTCGACTATGACAATGTCCGCTTCCCGGTCTACGGCGGGCTCTACCACAAGCGCGGCGGCACCGCGCGCCACGATGCCGTGGCCTGGGGCTATGCCCGTGGCGCCGACCGGCTGGGCGTCGACCTGATCCAGAACTGCGAAGTGACCGGCATCGACGTGGAGAACGGCCGCGTCACCGGGGTGCAGACCAGCCGCGGCGCGATCCGGGCGAAGAAGGTCGGCATCGTCACCGCCGGCCGCTCGGGGCAGGTCGCGGCGATGGCGGGGCTGCGCCTGCCGATCGAGAGCCACATCCTGCAGGCCTTCGTGACCGAGGGGCTGAAGCCTGTCATCGACCATGTCGTCACCTTCGGCATGGGGCATTTCTACATCAGCCAGTCCGACAAGGGCGGCCTCGTGTTCGGTGGCGATCTCGACATGTACGCCTCCTACGCCCAGCGCGGGAACCTGCCGATGGTCGAGCATGTGATGGAGGCGGGGATGACGCTGATGCCGATGATCGGCCGCGCCAAGGTGCTGCGGCAGTGGGGCGGCATCATGGACATGACGCCCGACGGCTCGCCGATCATCGACCGCACCCCGATCGAGGGGCTCTACATCGACTGCGGCTGGAACTACGGCGGCTTCAAGGCCGTGCCAGCCTCGGGCTGGTGCATGGCGCATCTGATGGCGACCGACACCCCGCACGAGGTCGCCCGCCGCTTCCGGCTCGACCGCTTCCTCACCGGGCACCTGCTCGACGAGGAAGGCACCGGCAGCCAGCACAACCTGCACTGAGAGACCAAGGCATGCGCATCGACTGCCCCCTCTGCGGGCCCCGCGACATCCGCGAATTCTACTACAAGGGCGCGGCGGACTACCTCGACCGGCCGGCCGAGGATGCCGGCCCCGAGGCCTGGGACGCCCATCTGCACCTGCGCGCCAACCCCGAGGGGCCGCTGGACGAGCTATGGTACCACACCGCCGGCTGCACCTCGTGGCTGGTGGTGACGCGCGACACGAAGACCCATGTGATCTCGGCCGTGCGCGCCGTCGATGCGGGGGAGACGCCATGAGGATCGACGGCAAGGGCCTGATCGACCGCAGCGCGCCCCGCGGGTTCAGCTTCGACGGCGTGGGCTATCAGGGCTTCGCAGGCGACACGCTGGCCTCGGCGCTGCTCGCGAACGGCGTGCGGCTGGTCGGGCGCAGCTTCAAGTACCACCGCCCGCGCGGCATCCTGACCGCGGGATCCGAGGAACCAAACGCGCTGGTGACGACCGGGCAGGGCGCCGACCGCACTCCCAACGTCCGCGCGACGATGCAGGAGCTGTTCGAGGGGCTGCAGGCCGAAAGCCAGAACCGCTTCCCCTCGCTGGCCTTCGACCTTCTTGGGGTGAACGACCTGCTCTCGCCCTTCTTCGGGGCGGGGTTCTACTACAAGACCTTCATGTGGCCCGCGGCGTTCTGGGAAAAGCTCTACGAACCCGCAATCCGCCGCGCGGCCGGGCTTGGCGCGCTGTCGGGCCAGCACGACACCGCGACGCATGAGAAGGCCTTCGCCTACTGCGACCTCCTGGTGATCGGTGCGGGGCCCGCGGGGCTGATGGCGGCGTTGACCGCCGCCCGCGCCGGGGCCGAAGTCATTCTGGCGGACGAGGACGCGCGTCTGGGCGGCCGGCTTCTGTCGGAAACCCAGCTGATCGACGGCCGTCCCGCCACCGCCTGGGTGGCCGAGGTCGCGGCCGAGTTGGCGCAGCTTGGCGTGCGGGTGATGCCGCGCACCACGGTCACCTCGGTGCATGACGGCGGCAGCTTCGGAATGCTCGAGCGTGTGGGCCTGCATGTCGCGCGCGCCCCGGCCGATCTGCCGCGCGAATGCTTCTGGCGGGTCACGGCGCGGCAGGCGGTGCTGGCCGCGGGCGCGCAGGAACGGCTGGTCGCCTTCCCGATGAACGACCGGCCGGGCGTGATGCAGGCTGGCGCGGTGCGCACCTATCTGAACCGCTACGGCGTCGCCGCCGGCAAGCGCGTCGCGGTCTTCGGCAACAACGACAGCGCCCACCAGACCGCCTGCGACCTCATCGACGCCGGCATCGAGGTGGCGGCGCTGATCGACAGCCGCCCCGGCACCGTGCTGAGCGAGCTCGACATCCCGGTCTATGCCGGGGCGCAGGTCATCGACACCGCCGGCCGCCGCGGCCTGACCGGGGTCAGCGTCGCGACCGCCAGCGGCACCGTGCGGCTCGAGGCCGACTGCCTTGCCGTCTCGGGCGGCTGGAACCCGGCGGTGCACCTGACCTGCCACCACAACGGCCGCCCGGTCTGGGACGAGGCGATCGCCGCCTTCGTCCCGGCGCCGGCGGGCAGCCCCGGCTCGGTCCCGGACCTGATCCCCTGCGGCGCGGCCACGGGCAAGTTCACCACCGCCGCCTGTCTGCAGGACGGACAGCGCGCCGCGACAGAGGCGCTGGAACGGCTCGGGCTGACGGCAGGCCCCGCCGATCTGCCCGCGACCGCGGACGGCACCTATGCGATCGCCCCGCTCTGGGCGGTGCCCGGCAAGGGCCGTGCCTGGCTCGACATGGCCAATGACGTGACCACCAAGGACGTGAAGCTGGCCGCGCAGGAGGGCTTCCGCTCGGTCGAGCACATGAAGCGCTACACCACGCAGGGCATGGCGCCGGATCAGGGGCGGCTGTCGAACATGGGCGCGCTGGCGGTGCTGGCCGATGCCACCGGGCGGGGCATTCCCGACACCGGCACCACCACCTATCGCCCGCCCTTCACCCCGGTCTCGATCGCGGCGATGGGCGCGGGCGGCCGGGCCGAGGGCTTCGCGCCGCAGCGGTTCACCACCTCGCACCGCGCCTCGGTCGAACGCGGCGCCCCGATGATCGAGGCCGGGCTCTGGTACCGGCCGAGCTACTTCCCCCGCCCCGGCGAGACCAGCTGGCGGCAGGCCTGCGACCGCGAGGTGGTGACCGTGCGCAGCACTGTCGGCACCTGCGATGTCTCGACGCTGGGCAAGATCGACATCCAGGGCCGTGACGCGGGCCGGTTCCTCGACCTCGTCTATACCAACACCTTCTCGACCCTGCCGGTCGGCCGCGCCCGCTACGGGCTGATGCTGCGCGAAGACGGGCTCGTGATGGACGACGGCACCACCGCGCGGCTGGCCGAGGACCACTGGCTGATGACCACCACCACCGCCGCGGCGGGCGAGGTGATGCGCCATCTCGACTTCGTGGCGCAGGCCTTCTGCAAGGGCTGGGACGTACGCTTCGTCTCGGTGACCGAGGCCTTCGCGCAATTCGCCGTCGCGGGGCCGCTCGCGCGCGAGCTGCTGGACGGGCTTCTCGACGCGCCGGTCGACCTGCCGTTCATGGGCTGCGGCCCGGTCGCCCTCGGCGGGATCGAGGCGCGGCTGTTCCGGATCTCGTTCTCGGGCGAACATGCCTACGAGCTGGCGGTCCCCGCCCGCTACGGCGAGGCGCTCTGGCGCGAACTGGTGACGCGGGCCGAAGCCCTTGGCGGCTGCGCCTACGGGATGGAGGCGCTGAACGTCCTCAGGATCGAGAAGGGCTTCATCACCCATGCCGAGATCCACGGCCGCACCACTGCCTTCGACATCGGCCTGCAGGGGATGATGAGCCCGAAGAAGGACTTCATCGGCAAGGCCGCGGCCGCCCGCCCCGGCCTGATCGGCGAGACCCGCCAGCAGCTCGTCGGCCTGCGCCCGATCGAGCCGGGGCCGCTCCTGACCGCCGGCGCGCATCTCTTCGCGCCCGAGGCCGCGCCGGTCCGCGAGCACGATCTGGGCTATGTCACCTCGGTCTGCCATTCGCCGACGCTCGGCACCGCGCTGGGCCTCGGCTTCCTCGCCAATGGCCGCGCCCGGCATGGCGAGATCATCCGCCTCCTCGACCGGCTGCGCGATGTCGACGTGCTCTGCGAGGTGACGCATCCCGTGGCCTATGATCCTGAAGGAGCGCGCGCCCGTGGCTAACCTCTATGCCAGAAGCCCCGCCGAGGGCCTCGTCCCGCTCGCGATCGGCACCCTGACGCTGGACGAGCGCCTGCCCGGCCGCATCACTTCGGTCGCCCCCTACGAAGGACAGGAGGCCGCGACGGAACAGGCCCTGCAGGCACTGGGCCTCGGCTGGCCCGCGCCCGGCACCGGCCTGGCTGGCGCCGTCGCCGCCTGCCTCTGGACCGGCCGCGGACAGGCCTTCCTGACCGGCATCGCGCCCGAGGGGCTGGCCGGCCTCGCCGCCCTCACCGACCAGTCCGACGCCTGGACGGTGCTGACCCTGACAGGGCCCGACGCACGCGCGGCGCTGGCGCGGCTCACCCCCCTCGACCTGCGCCCGGCCGCCTTCCCCGAGGGCGCCGCCCAGCGCAGCCTTCTCGGCCACATGTCCGCGATCCTGCGCCATTGCGGCCCCGACAGTTTCGAGGTCTGGGTGTTCCGCTCGATGGCCGCCACCGCCGTGCACGAGCTGTCGGTCGTCATGCGCAGCCTCGCCGCCCGCGCCGCCCTGACCTGACCTGACGCCCGCCCCTTCGGCTTGGTAGAAATATTCCGAGGGAGCGCGGCACGCGCGGGGGCAGGGCCCCTCTTCGCGTCTTTCGCATTGGTGCAGATATCCCGGGGGAGGCGCCCGCAGGGCGGCGGGGGCAGAGCCCCCTGCACCGCTTCCCAAGGCCGCGCTTTCAGGGGGCGAGGAAGCTCACCCCCGGCATGGTCGCGATCGTCGCGCAATCCGCGTCGTAAAGCGCGGTGATCTCCTCGATCAGCGCGGCGTCCCAGCCGGGCAGCGCCACCTCGACCTCGATCTCGTCCTCGCGCCCGAACTTGCCGAGGAAGGCCGAGACGATCTTGCGCCGCTGCACCGCGCTCACCGGGCGGTGCTGGTCGAGATAGGCGCGCATCCGCTGCACGCCCTCGGGGGTCATGATCGACTGGGCGATCTCGTGATCGGCAGCCAGCGGCACCTCGGCGGGCAGGGCGGCGATCCCGTGCAGCACCTCGGGCCAGATCAGCGGCGTGTCCTCGTTGCACCAGGTCACGACCTTTGCCCGCGGCACTGCGTCGACGATCTGCTCGATCACCGGCAGCCAGCGCAGCGCCTGCGGGGCCATGCCCTCCATGAAGTCGCCGTAGCCCACGCCCTCGAGCCGCGACAAGAGCGCCGGCACCAGCGTCGCGGGGTTGCGCATCGCCAGGTGGAACTCGACCTGCGCCTCCGGGAACAGGTTCGCCAGCGCCGCGGCCTTCTTGCCGGCAAGGCCGTAGAAGGCGCCCTCGGCCACCACCCGGCGCGGGATGCACAGGAAGAACTCGTGGCTGAAGATCACCCGCTCGGCCCGGTCGTCATCCATCACCGCGTCCAGGATCACGTCCTGGATCTCGCGGCTGGCGGGCTGGCCGCGCAGCTTGACCAGCGTCTCGCGCAGCACGGCGCGGTAGCGGGCGGGGGGCGGGGCCACGGTGTGAACCTCGGCCAGCTCGACGCGGCCGCGCTGAAGCCCCCGCACGAGGCGATCCTCGTCGGTGCAATGCGCCCCAAGGTGAAAGACGACCTGCATCGCTGCCGTTCCGTTCGGTTTCTAAGCTGACCGTTGGCCCTGACTAGACCGCCTATATACGGCCATTTCTGGACAGGGAAACGTCATTCCTGTATCGGCGGGGCATGGATGTCCCCTCGACCGAAGCCCCCTACCGGCGCGAAGAGGCCCGGGCCGCGGCGGGCTGGGCCTGGTCGGCGGGCGCGCTGGCCATCGCCGCGCTGATCGCCGCGCCGATCCTGTCGGTGCTGTGGCTGGCCTTCCACCCGACCGAGAACATCTGGCCGCATCTGCTGTCCACCACCCTGCCGCGCTACCTTGGCAACACGCTGGCGCTGGCGGCGCTGACCGGGGCCTTCGCGGCGGCGGTCGGCACCGGGGCGGCCTGGCTCATCGCGATGTACCGCTTCCCCGGATCGCGGGCGCTGGAGTGGCTGCTGCTGCTGCCGCTGTCGGTGCCGGCCTTCGTCGGCGCCTGGGCGCTGGTCGACTTCCTGGAATACGCGGGCCCGGTGCAAAGCGGCCTGCGCGCGACCTTCGGCTGGGCCACGGCGCGCGACTATTGGTTCCCGGACGTGAAGACCCGGCTTGGGGCGGCGGTGGTGCTGGCCTCGGCGCTCTATCCCTATGTCTACCTCCTGGCCCGCGCCGCCTTCCGCGAGCAGCCGGGCGGCGCCTACGAGGTCGCGCGCGCCCTCGGCACCGCAGGGCCGCGGTTGTTCTGGCGCGTGGGCCTGCCGCTTGCCCGCCCGGCGATCGCCGCGGGCACCGCCATCGTGATGATGGAGACCGTCGCTGATTACGGCGTGGTCAGTTACTTTTCCGTGCAGACGCTGACCACCGGCATCTTCACCACCTGGCTCGAGCTGCGCAACGCCGGCGGCGCCGCGCAGATCGCCTGCCTGATCCTGGGGCTGGTGCTGGCGCTGGTCGCGGTCGAGCGCGCCTCGCGCAACCGGCTGCGCCACTACCAGTCAGCCCGCCAGCCGCGGCCGGTGGCGCGGATGGCGCTGACCGGCTGGCGCGGCGCCGCCGCCGGCCTGGCCTGTGCGGCGCCCATCGCCGCCGGCTTCGCGCTGCCGGTGGGGGTGATGGGCTGGCACGCGGCGCATGCGCCCGGCGCCTTCGTCGCGCCCGGGCTGGTCCGGGCGCTGACCCATACCCTGACCACCGCCTGCACCGCCGCCGCGATCACTGTCGCGCTGGCGCTGATGATGGTCTATGGCGCGCGGATGGCCGGTCGCGGCCTGCCGCGCCACCTGCTGCCGGTCACGGCGCTGGGCTATGCCGCGCCGGGGGCGGTGCTGGCGGTGGGGCTGCTGATCCCGCTCGCCGCCCTCGACCACTGGCTGGCCGATGGCCTGCTGGCGGCGACGGGGCATGACCCGGGCCTTCTGCTGACCGGCTCGGCCGCGGCGATCGTGCTGGCCTATGTCGTGCGGTTCTTCGCCATCGCGCAGGGCTCGACCGACGCGGCCTTCGGACGGGTCTCGCCCTCGCTGCCGATGGCGGCGCGCTCGCTCGGGCGCACGGCGGGGGGCACGCTGCGCGCGGTCTATCTGCCGCTGATGCGCGGCACCGTCGGCTCGGCCCTGCTGCTGGTCTTCGTCGACTGCGTGAAGGAGCTGCCGGCGACGCTGCTTCTGCGCCCCTTCAACTACGAGACGCTGGCCACCCGCGCGCAGGAACAGGCCAGCCTCGAACGGCTGTCCGAAGCCTCGCCCGCCGCGCTGCTGATCATCGCCGTCGGTCTTGTCGCGGTGGCCTTCCTCGCCCGCGCCACCCGCGAGAAGGCCCGCCGCTGAGCGCCCCCGGCGTCTTGGGACTTGAGCGGATTTCATCATCTTCATGTCGAACATGAATTTGGCTTCCGCTTTCGCAACGCCTATCTAGCGGCCGAACGCCCGCGAGCCCTCGCGCGGGCCGATGGAGTTTGCCCGATGACCAGCCCCCGCCGTTCCCCCGTCTTCGACCGCCTGATCGCCGCCGCGCGCGAGCGGATCCTGATCCTCGACGGGGCGATGGGGACGCAGATCCAGCAGCTGGGCCTCAGCGAAGACGACTTCACCGGCCATGGCTCGGGCTGCGCCTGCCATCACCACTCCGACCATCCGCAGAAGGGCAACAACGACCTTCTGATCCTGACCCAGCCGCAGGCGATCGAAGAGATCCACTATCGCTACGCCAAGGCCGGCGCTGACATCGTCGAGACCAACACCTTCTCGTCCACCACCATCGCGCAGGCCGATTACGGGATGGAGGGTGCGGTCTATGACCTGAACCGCGAAGGCGCGCGCATCGTGCGCCGGGCGCTCGACCGTGCCACGGCAGAGGATGGGCGCGAGCGCTTCGTCGCCGGCGCCCTGGGCCCGACCAACCGCACCGCCTCGATCAGCCCGGACGTCAACAACCCCGGCTACCGCGCGGTCAGCTTCGACGACCTGCGCGTGGCCTATGCCCAGCAGATCCACGGGCTGATGGATGGCGGCGCCGACATCCTCCTGATCGAGACGATCTTCGACACGCTGAACGCCAAGGCCGCGATCTTCGCCTGCGAGGAGGTGTTCCTCGAAAAGGGCACCCGCCTGCCGGTGATGATCTCGGGCACGATCACCGACCTGTCGGGGCGCACGCTGTCGGGCCAGACGCCGACGGCCTTCTGGAACTCGGTCCGCCACGCCGACCCGTTCACCATCGGGCTGAACTGCGCGCTGGGCGCCCGCGCGATGCGCGCGCATCTGGCGGAACTGTCGTCCGTCGCCGACACCTTCATCTGCGCCTATCCGAACGCAGGCCTGCCGAACGAGATGGGGGCCTATGACGAAAGCCCGGAATTCATGGCGAAACAGGTCGCGGAATTCGCGGCCGAGGGGCTCGTGAACATCGTCGGCGGCTGCTGCGGCTCGACCCCCGAGCACATCCGCGCGATCGCCGAAGCGGTGGCGAAATACCCGCCCCGCGCGATCCCCGAGGTCGCGCCGCAGATGCGCCTGTCGGGGCTCGAGCCCTTCACGCTGACCGACGACATCCCCTTCGTGAACGTGGGCGAGCGCACGAACGTCACCGGCTCGGCCCGGTTCCGCAAGCTGATCACCAACGGCGATTACGCGGCCGCGCTGGACGTGGCGCGCGACCAGGTGGAAAACGGCGCGCAGATCATCGACGTGAACATGGATGAAGGCCTCATCGACTCGAAGCAGGCGATGATCGACTACCTCAACCTGATCGCGGCCGAGCCCGACATCGCCCGCGTGCCGGTGATGATCGACAGCTCGAAGTGGGAGGTGATCGAGGCAGGGCTGAAATGCGTGCAGGGCAAGGCGATCGTCAACTCGATCTCGATGAAGGAGGGCGAAGAGGCCTTCCTGCATCACGCCCGCCTCGCCCGCGCCTATGGCGCCGCGGTCGTGGTCATGGCCTTCGACGAGCAGGGCCAGGCCGACACCGAGGACCGCAAGGTCGAGATCTGCAAGCGTGCCTACAAGCTGCTGACCGAGCAGGCGAACTTCGCGCCCGAGGACATCATCTTCGACCCGAACGTCTTCGCCGTGGCGACCGGGATCGAGGAACACAACGACTACGGCGTGGCCTTCATCGAGGCGACGCGGCGCATCACCACCGAGATGCCGGGCGTCCATGTCTCGGGCGGCATTTCCAACCTGTCGTTCAGCTTCCGCGGCAACGAGCCGGTGCGCGAGGCGATGCATGCGGTGTTTCTCTACCACGCCATCCAGGCGGGGATGGACATGGGCATCGTCAACGCGGGCCAGCTCGCGGTCTATTCCGAGATCGAGCCCGAGCTGCGCGAGGCCTGCGAGGACGTGGTGCTGAACCGCCGCGACGACGCGACCGAGCGGATGCTCGAGGTTGCCGAGAAATGGCGCGGGCAGGGCGCGGGTCCGGCGAAGGAGCGTGATCTGGCCTGGCGCGAGTGGACCGTCGAGAAGCGGCTGGAACATGCGCTGGTCAACGGCATCACCGAGTTCATCGAGGCCGACACCGAAGAGGCGCGGCTTCAGGCCGAGCGTCCGCTGCACGTGATCGAGGGCCCGCTGATGGCGGGGATGAACGTGGTGGGCGACCTCTTCGGGTCGGGCAAGATGTTCCTGCCGCAGGTGGTGAAATCCGCGCGGGTGATGAAGGCCGCCGTGGCGGTGCTGCTGCCCTACATGGAGGAAGAGAAACGGCTTTCCGGCGGCGAAGGTCGCCAGTCTGCTGGCAAGGTGCTGATGGCCACGGTGAAGGGCGATGTCCACGACATCGGCAAGAACATCGTCGGCGTCGTTCTGGCCTGCAACAATTACGAGATCATCGATCTGGGCGTCATGGTGCCCGCGACGAAGATCCTGCAGGTGGCGAAGGACGAGGGCGTCGACATCATCGGCCTGTCGGGCCTGATCACGCCGTCCCTGGACGAGATGGTGCATGTCGCGTCCGAGATGGAGCGCGAGGGCATGGCGATCCCGCTGCTGATCGGCGGCGCGACCACCTCGAAGGTGCACACCGCGGTGAAGATCCACCCGGCCTATGCCAAGGGGCAGGCGGTCTATGTCACCGACGCGAGCCGCGCGGTGGGGGTGGTGTCGCAGCTGCTCTCGCCCGAGCAGACGCGGGCCTATGTCGAAGGGGTGCGCGCCGATTATGCCGAGGTCGCCGAGCGTCACGCGCGCAGCGAGGCCGCGAAGAAGCGCCTGCCGCTGGCGGCGGCGCGGGACAATGCGCTCAAGCTCGACTGGGCCGGTTTCGCGGCGAAATCCCCCGCCTTCACCGGCGCGAGGGTGATCGACGACTGGGATCTGGCCGATCTCGCGACCTACATCGACTGGACGCCCTTCTTCCAGACCTGGGAGCTGAAGGGCGTGTTCCCGAAGATCCTCGAGGACGAGGCGCAGGGCGCCGCCGCGCGCCAGCTTTTCGAGGATGCGCAGCGGATGCTGGGGCAGATCGTGGCCGAGGGCTGGTTCAAGCCGCGGGCGGTGGTGGGCTTCTGGCCGGCGAATGCGGTGGGCGACGACATCCGGCTTTGGGCGGATGACGCGCGGACCAAGCCCTTGGAAACGCTGCACACCCTGCGCCAGCAGGTCGCCAAGCGCGACGGGCGGCCGAACGTGGCGCTGGCCGATTTCGTGGCGCCCGAGGGGCATCAGGATTGGGTCGGCGGCTTCGTGGTGACCGCCGGGGCCGAAGAGATTGCCATCGCCGACCGGTTCAGATCGGCGAACGACGACTATTCGGCGATCCTCGTGCAGGCGCTGGCCGACCGCTTCGCCGAGGCACTGGCCGAGGCGCTGCATGCCCGCGTCCGGCGCGAGCACTGGGGTTACGGCGCAGACGAGGCCTTCACCCCGCAGGAGCTGATCGCCGAGCCCTACAAGGGCATCCGCCCGGCGCCCGGCTACCCTGCGCAGCCCGACCATACCGAGAAACAGGCGCTCTGGCGGCTGCTGGACGCCGAGGCCGCGACGGGCGTGCAGCTGACCGAGAGCATGGCGATGTGGCCGGGCTCGTCGGTCTCGGGCCTCTATATCGGCCATCCCGACAGCTATTATTTCGGCGTCGCGAAGGTCGAGCGGGACCAGGCCGAGGACTATGCGCGGCGCAAGGGCATGACCCTGGCCGAGGTCGAGCGCTGGCTGGCGCCGGTGCTGAACTACACCCCCGCCGGGGCGGTGGCCGCGGAATAATCTTCCGAGACGGACGGAAAAGGCCCGCCCCTGCGAGGGGGCGGGCCTTTTGCTGCCAAGCGTCTGAGGCGGTTCGAAAATCGGGGGGTGATATCCGTGCACCCGCCGTACACCCCGCGGACACCCCCCGCGCGCTGTCCACCGACACCGCGTTAGGATTGCCGCGCCCAGGCGCAGGGGGGCGCGGGGGGGGGCGCGTCTCCCCCCGACCCTGTTTCAGCGGTTGTCCGGGACCCCGTCGCCATCGGCATCCACCTCGCCGCCGGCCTCGGGCGGGGCCTCGTCGCGCTGGGGGTGGACGGTGCGCGCCGGGGCGGGCGCGGCGGGGGCGGGGCGCAAAGCCTCGCCGTTCAGGATCCGGACCTCGCGCTGGGCGAAGGGGATCTCGATCCCCTCCTCGGCGAAGCGCCGGGCGATCTCGTGATTCAGGTCGGACTTGGTCGAGAAGCCGAAGTTCACGTCCGAGACCATCGCCCGGATCTCGAAATCGAGCGAATCCGCGCCGAAGGCGATGAAGAAGGCGCGGGGCGGCGGGTTCACCATGATCAGCGGATGGTTCTGCGCGATCTCCAGCAGGATCGCCTCGACCTTGCGGGTGTCGGTGCCATAGGCCACGCCCACCGGCACGATCACCCGGCCCATCAGGTTGCCGCGCGTCCAGTTCACCACCTGCCCCGAGATCAGGTCGGCGTTGGGGACGATCACCTCGGTCTTGTCGAAGGTCTCGATCCGGGTCGAGCGGACCGAGATCGACTTCACGATGCCCTGCCGCCCGCCGGCCTCGATCCAGTCGCCCTCGCCCACGGGGCGCTCGATCAGCAGGATGATGCCCGAAACGAAGTTCTGCACGATGTTCTGCATGCCGAAGCCGATGCCCAGCGACAGGGCGCCCGCGACGAAGGCCAGCGACGAGAGCGAGATCCCGGCCGCGCCCACCGCGGCCAGCACCGCGAGCGAGATGCCGATGTAGCCAAGGCCCGAGACGACGGCGTTCTGCCCGCCCTTGTCGAGCTTGGTGCGCGGCAGCACCGTCGAGCGCAGCGCGCCCTGCACCAGCCGGGTGATCAGCATCCCGAAGCCGAAGACCAGCGCCAGCGTCAGGAGGCTGGTCGGGTTCAGGGTGATGCCGCCCAGCGTGATGCCGGTGGTGACACGGGTCCAGAGATCGGACATGTCGGTGGCGCGTGCGCCCCAGATCAGCGCCAGCGCCGGCAGCGCGGCGATCATCAGCACCGCGGTGAAGACCACGGGCATCAGCGCGGTCTCGGCGCTGTCGCGCCGCGTCGCCAGCAGCCAGGCGTCGGTGGCAAGCTTCTGCAGCAGTGCCAGCAGCGCGAACAGCGCCAGCGTCGCCACCGTCGACCAGGTCAGCGCCGAGCCGAGCTTGGCCCAGCCGGCCCCGGCCAGCAGCGGGCCGACCAGCGCCACCGCGACCAGCGCGAGGCCGATCAGCGCCACCACCTGCCGGAAGAAGGTGCCGTGGGCATCGACGGTATCGGCCCCCTGCCGCGCGGCCCAGCGGCGGAAGAGCCGCCCCAGCCGCCACAGCGACAGCGCCGCGCCGATCTGGATCGCGAAGACCAGAAGCGCCTGCCCGGCATCGCCCGCCCCGGTCAGGAAGGCCGAGCGGAAGGCCTCGAGCGCGGAGGTCAGGCCCAGCACCCAGATATGGGCGCGGGCCTCGGCCTGGCGTTCGGGGGCGAGCGGCACGGTCGCGTCGGCCGAGCCGGGGAAGCTGGCGCGCCCGATCCACGAGGCGATGAACAGCGGCACCAGCAGCAGCGGCGCGGTGGAGAGGCCGAGGCCAGGGCCCGAGCCGGGCGTGCGCGCCGGGAACAGGCCCGAGGTCTGCAGCGCCACGGCCAGCAGCCCGAGCCCGATCGTCGGCACGATCACCTCGCCGATCGACAGGAGCGAGCCCGCGAGGCGCTGGGCGCGGTGTTCCTGCGAGGCGCGCAGGCGCTGGGTCCAGTGATGCACGAGGCGCGGGCCCTGCCAGAGCAGCGTGATCGCCACCGCCAGCAGGATCAGGAAGGCCGGCAGCCGCTCGCCCAGCGTCGCGGGCTTGGTGAAGCGGTCGACGCCGGTCGCGATCTCGGCGCCCACCTGGCCAAAGCCGCGGTGGATGTCGCCGAAGGCCGCGCCCCAGTTCGTCGGGTTGAAGGGGGCGGGCTGGGTCGCCAGCAGCTCGGTCTTCGAGCGGTCGCGCTGCAGGCTGTCGATCTCGCGGATGATGCCGTCGGCGCGGCTCCAGGCCTCGGTTGCGGCGGTGCGCGGCGCCTCGAGCTGGGCGAGCTGGTCGTTCAGTTCCTTGCGGCGGGCGGCGATGTCCTCGGCCTCGGTCGCGCCTTCGGCCGGGACCGGGCCCAGCGCGTCGATCTGGCCGCGCACGGTCTGGATCCGGCTTTCGCCCGCGGTCCGCGCCTGCGCGAAGCGGTCGCGCCAGCCGTCGACCTCGGTGCGCAGGGCGGCGAAGGCGCTGTCAGAGGCCCGGCCGTCCTCGATGGCGGTTTCGGCCCGTGTGGCGACCTGTGCCCAGGCGTCGTAATCGACCGCCGGGGCGTCGCCGTTCTGGGCCCAGGCGGGCCCCGCGGGCAGGAGCGGCAGGGCGGGCGAAAGCCCCGCCGCGGCCAGGAGAAGGACGAGAAGAAGGCGGGGCAGACGGGTCATGATGCTCGGGCGCTCTTGATGGCGATGCGCCCGAGGTATCAGTCTTCGTAGACCTCGGGAAGTTCCGCCGCGTCGCGGTCGAGCCAGCCGGGCACCGGCAGCGCCTTTTCGCGCAGGAAGTCCGGGTTGAAGAGCTTCGACTGGTAGCGGGTGCCGTAGTCGCAGAGCACGGTCACGATGGTGTGGCCCGGCCCCATCTCGCGCGCCAGACGGATGGCGCCGGCGACGTTGATCCCCGACGAGCCGCCAAGGCAGAGCCCCTCTTCCGAGAGCAGGTCGAAGACGATCGGCAGCGCCTCGGCATCGGGGATGTTGTAGCTGAAGTCGGGGGTGAAGCCTTCGAGGTTGGCGGTGATCCGGCCCTGGCCGATGCCTTCGGTGATCGAGTTGCCTTCGGACTTCAGCTCGCCGGTGGTGTAGAAGCTGTGCAGCGCCGCCCCGTCGGGATCGGCCAGCGCGATCTTCACGCCCTTGGGCTGCAGCGCCATGCCGACGCCGGCGAAGGTGCCGCCCGAGCCCACGGCGCAGACGAAGCCGTCGACCTTGCCGCCGGTCTGTTCCCAGATCTCGGGGCCGGTCGTCTCGATATGGGCCAGGCGGTTCGCGGTGTTGTCGAACTGGTTGGCCCAGATCGCGCCGTGCTTTTCGGTCTTGGCCAGCGCCTCGGCCAGGCGGCCCGAGTAGCGCACGTAGTTGTTCGGGTTCTTGTAGGGCGCGGCCGGGACCTGGACGAGCTCGGCGCCCGCAAGGCGCAGCATGTCCTTCTTTTCCTGGCTCTGGGTTTCCGGGATCACGATCACCGTCTTGAAGCCCATCGAGGCGCCGACCAGCGCAAGGCCGATCCCGGTGTTGCCGGCGGTGCCCTCGACGATGGTGCCGCCGGGCTGCAGCAGGCCCTTGTTCACCGCGTCCTCGATGATGTAGAGCGCGGCGCGGTCCTTGACCGACTGGCCGGGGTTCATGAACTCGGCCTTGCCCAGGATTTCGCATCCGGTCAGCTCCGAGGCCTTCTTCAGCCGGATCAACGGCGTGTTGCCGACGGCCGCGGCAAGATCGGAACAGATGCGCATGGCGGGACTCCCGGTATTTCCTGACATAGTCCTATGCCGAGGCCGCGGACGTCTCAAGGGCGGCGGACAAGAAGGGGAGGGCGTTCGGCGCCTCTGACGCAGCGTGGAACTTGGTTCCGCGGCCCGCGCGTGCCGTGGACCGTTCTTGCGCCGCGCCGGCGCCGCGGGTCCGGCATCGGTCCGGGTTTGGCCCGGTTCGGGTGGCGCAGGGGCCGGGTCAGGGGCCCGGCGGCGGCGGCCCGAGCACCGCGGCGAGGCGCGCGAAGCTGGCCGCGGCCGCCGGCGCGCTTTCGGCGAAGAAGGCGTCGAGCGCCGGCCAGACCGCCACCGCCGCGTCGATCAGCGGATCGCTGCCCGGGCTGTAGAGCCCGGCGCGCAGCATCAGCTCGACCCGTTCATAGGCGCCGAGCAGCCGGCGAGCGCGGCCGATCAGGCGGTTCTCGTCCTCGGACGCGGCCTCGGGCAGGGCCCGGCTGACCGAGCGCAGCACGTCGATCGCCGGGAACCGCCCGCGTTCGGCGATCTCGCGGTCGAGCACGATATGCCCGTCAAGGACGCCGCGCAGGATGTCGGCCACCGGTTCCTCCATGTCCGAGCCGGCGACGAGCACCGAGAAGATCGCGGTGATGTCGCCCGCGCCTTCGGGGCCGGGGCCGGCGCGTTCGGCCAGCGCCATGATCTGATGCGCGGTCGAGGGCGGGAAGCCGCGCAGCGTCGCCGGTTCGCCGCCGGCCAGCGCCACCTCGCGATGCGCCTCGGCGAAGCGGGTGATGGAATCGACCAGCAGCAGCACCTGCTTGCCCTCGTCGCGGAAATGCTCGGCCACGGTCATCGCCGCCCAGGCGCAGCGGCGGCGCATCAGCGGCGACTGGTCCGAGGTGGCGGTGACCAGAACAGCCCGCGCCATGCCATCGGGGCCCAGCACCCGCTCGACGAAATCGCGCACCTCGCGCCCGCGCTCGCCCACCAGCCCGATCACCACCACATCCGCCGCAACGTCGCGCGCGAGCCGGCCCAGCAACGAGGACTTGCCCACGCCCGAGCCCGCGAAGAGCCCGATCCGCTGGCCGCGCACCAGCGGCAGCAGCGTGTCCATGACCGCGAGCCCGGTGTCGAGCCGCGCGCCCAGCAGCCGGCGCCGCGCCGCGGGGGGCGGCGGGGCCAGCAGCGGGCGTTCGACCGGCCCGCGCGGCAGGGCGCGGTCGTCGAGCGGCTGGCCGGTCGGATCGACGATGCGCCCGATCCAGCCCTCGCCCGGCGCGATGCCGCCCTGCCCGGTCAGCACCACCCGGTCGCCCAGCGCGACCCCGCCGGCATCGCCCATCGGCAGCACGTCGACCCGGTCGGGGGCGAGGCCCACGATCTCGCCGGCCAGGGCGGCGCGGCCCTGGCAGCTGATGCGCACGCTGTCGCCCAGCGTCGCCTGCCGGCCGAGGCCCGCGACGGTGACGATGCCGCGCGCGATCGCCTCGACCCGGCCAATGGCGCGGACGGGACGCAGGTCCTGGATCTCGGCGGCCAGAAGCTCGATCTGCGGCATCGGGACCCTCGCGGCAGGGTGTTTCTTGCGGTTTCCGGGGCGTTCACCCTGCAAGGCTTTCTAAACGACTCAGGCTTAAGCCTTGGTTGAAAGGGAGAAGCCCGATGTTCGACACACCCGAGATCATGCAGCGCGCCCAGGCCTTCGCGCGCTATGCCGCGGACCGCCAGACCGCGATTGCCGGCAATGTCGCCAATGCCGACACGCCCGGCTACCGCGGCCGCGACCTGCCCGCCTTCGATCCCGATGCCGGCCAGCTGCCGCTGCGCCGTACCCGGGCCGAGCATTTCGGGGCCGGCAGCCTGTCGGTGCCGGGGGCCGAGGTGCGGGCCAAGGCCACCAGCCTGTCGCCCAACGGCAACGATGTCTCGCTCGAGGACGAGATGGTCGCCTCGGTCGAGGCGCGGCGCCAGCACGACCTCGCGCTGGCGATCTACGGCAATGCGCTGACGATGCTGCGCAGCACGCTGGGGCGGCGCTGATGGCGACGCTGGGCGATTCGATGGATGTCTCGGCCAGCGGCATGCGCGCGCAGGCGCTGCGGCTGCGGATCAGCGCCGAGAACATGGCCAATGCCGACACCCCCGGCTATCGCCGCAAGCTGGTCGGCTTCACCGCCGACCGCGAGCCCGGCCCGCAGGGGCGGGTGACCACCGGGCCGGTGCAGCTCGACCAGAGCGAGCCGGCGAAGATCCTCGATCCCGGCCATCCGCTGGCGGATGCGCAGGGCTACCGGACCGGGTCGAACGTGCGCAGCGTCATAGAGATGGCCGACGCGCGCGAGGCCCAGCGCAGCTACGAAGCCAACCTGCGGATGTTCGACCAGGCCCGGCAGATGTCGTCGCGCCTGCTCGAGCTTCTGCGCCGCTGACCGGAGGGGTCATGGACCTGAGAACGACACTCGCCTCGCTCGGCTATCAGAAGGCGCGGCCGGCGACCGCCGCCGACGGCACCGACCGGGTGCTGCCGCCGCCGCTGAAGGCGGTGCAGAGCTTCACCGAGGATCTGCGCAAGACCGAGGATCTGGGGGTGAAGGCGCTGGGCGGCGGCGATTCCGACCCGCATGCGCTGGTGCAGGCGCTGGCCGAGACCAGCCTTGCGGTCGAGACCACGGTCGCGGTGCGCGACAAGGTCGTGGAGGCCTATCAGGAGATCCTGAGGATGCCGATCTGATGCTGGCCGAGGGGCAGATCTTCGACGTGCTGCGGCAGGGGCTGTGGGTCTCGGTCCGGCTGGCGGCGCCGCTGCTGGCGGTCTCGCTGCTGGCGGGCCTGACCATCGGCCTGCTGCAGGCGCTGACAGGGATCCAGGAGATGACGCTGACCTTCGTGCCGAAGGTGGCGCTGATGCTGGCGGTGTTCTGGGTGACCATGTCGGGGATGACCGCGGCGCTGGTCGATTTCTTCACGCGCGGGCTGCTGCCGCTGATCGCGCCCGGCGGATAGGATGGAAGGGGGCTAGGATGGACAATGCCGTCTATGCACTGCTGAACCGCCAGTCCGGGCTGCTGTCGGAATTCGACGTGGTGGCGAACAACATCGCCAATGCCTCGACCCCCGGCTTCCGGCGAGAGGGCGTGGTCTTCGCCGAACATGTCCGCGCGCTGGCCCCGGTCGAGCCGGATCTGGCGCTGGCCGATGCCGCGGGGCGGGTGATCGACCTCGCGCAGGCGCCGCTGAAGCGCACCGGCGGCGCGCTCGACTTCGCCATCGAGGGCGAGGGCTTCTTCCAGATCGGCACGCCCGAGGGCATCCAGCTGACCCGCGCCGGCAGTTTCGTGATGAACGACGCGGGCGAGATCGTGACCGCGGATGGCCATGCGCTGCTGGATGCCGGCGGCGCGCCGGTCACGGTCCCGCCGGGCTCGGGCGCGCTGCGGCTGGCGCCGGACGGGACCTTGTCGGGCACCACCGGGCCGATCGCCGATCTCGGGCTGGTGCTGCCGGCCGATCCGACCCGGCTGTCGCACCGCGCCGGCACCCGCTTCGCCGCCGAGGGCGGCACCGTCCCGGCCGAGACCTCGCGCATCCTGCAGGGCTTCGTCGAGGGATCGAATGCCGATGCGGTGACCGAGGTCGCGCGGATGATCGAGGTGCAGCGCAGCTACGAGATGGGCCAGAGCCTGCTGACCTCCGAGGACGAGCGGATCCGCACCGTCGTCACCACCCTGGGCAGTTGAGGAGAGCGAAGATGAGAGCCCTGCAGATCGCCGCCACCGGCATGAGCGCCCAGCAGATGCGGGTCGAGGTGGTGTCGAACAACCTCGCGAACATGTCGACCACCGGCTACAACACCCGCCGCGCCGAATTCGCCGACCTGCATTACCAGCAGGCGGCCCGGCCCGGCGCGATCAATGCCACCGACGGCACGGTGCTGCCCACCGGCGTGCAGCTGGGGCTGGGGGTGCGGCCCTCGTCGGTCACGATCATGACCGGGCAGGGCACGATCTCGCAGACCGGCAACGACCTCGACATCGCGATCGAGGGCAACGGCTACATCGAGGTGACGCTGCCCTCGGGCGGCTCGGCCTTCACCCGGGACGGCGGGCTGAAGCGCTCGCCCGACGGGGTGATCGTCACCTCGGACGGGTACGAGGTGGCGCCGGGGATCACCATCCCCACCGACACCCGCAGCCTGACGATCAACGCCAATGGCGAGGTCTATGCCTATTTCAACGGCGACGCGACGCCGCAGCTGCTGGGGCAGATCACCCTGGCGGGGTTCGTGAATCCGAACGGGCTCGAGGCGATCGGATCGAACCTGTTCCTGGAAACCGGTGCCTCGGGCCCGCCGACGGTGGGGGCCCCGGGCGAGGATGGGTTGGGCACGCTGCGCCAGGGCTATCTCGAGGAGAGCACCGTCGATCCGGTCTTCGAGATCACCGAGCTGATCGAGGCGCAGCGCGGCTACGAGCTGAACGCCAAGGTGATCGCCGCCGCGGACCAGATCCTCGGCGCCACCGTTCAGGTGCGCTGATGCGGTGGCCTTCCGGGATGCTGGCGCTGTCGCTGCTGTGGGCGAGCCTGGCGCCGGCGGCGCTGGCCGAGGCGGCGCCGGACACCCTCGATGCGACGGGCACCACCGCCGCGACGGGCACGCTGGCCGCGACGGGCACGCTGGTCGCCGCGCGCACCCTGCCTGCGGGCACGGTGATCGGTCGCGACGACGTGCGGCTGGCGCCCGGGGAGGGGGCTGCGAGCGGCGGGCCCGGGCCCGAGCAGGTTCTGGGCCTGCAGACGAGGGTCGCGGTCTATGCCGGCCGGCCGCTTCTGGCGGGCGACCTGACCGCGGCCGCGCTGGTGCTGCGCAACCAGCGCGTCGGGCTGGTCTATCGCGACCGCGGCCTGACGATCCGCACCGAGGGGCGCGCGCTCGAGGAGGCCGCGGCGGGCCAGACGGTGCGGGTGATGAACATGGCGTCGCGGGCGACGGTGCTCGGCCGGGTGCTGGCCGACGGCTCGGTGGCGGTGGGACCGGAGGAATGACATGGCGCGACTGATCCTGATCGCGATCCTCGCGCTGGCGCTGCTGCCGGGCTGCGAGCGCATGAAGCAGGTGGGACGCCTGCCGCAATTCACCCCGGTCGAGCAGGGCAGCGAATTCTACGCGATGGCGACGCCCGGCCTGCCCGACGAGGTGCTGCGGGTGACGCCGGTCACGGGTGCCTCGCTCTGGTCGCACAACCGTCGCTCGCTTCTGGGCGATCGCCGCGCGCTCAACCGCGGCGACATCCTGACCGTCGTCATCGAGATCAACGACGAGGCGCGGATCTCGAATTCCTCGGGCCGCAGCCGCGCCAGTTCCGAGACGATGGGCCTGCCGGAGTTCTTCGGCCTGCCGCAGGTGCTCGACCGGCAGGTGTTGCCCGAGGGCGGCGGCATGGCCAATGCCGTCTCTGGCACCGGCAATTCCAGCTATCAGGGGGACGGCACGGTGAACCGGAAGGAGAAGCTGACGCTGCGGGTGGCGGCGACGATCACCGAGCAGATGCCGAACGGCATCCTGCGGGTGTCCGGCAGCCAGGAGGTGCGGGTGAATTTCGAGATGCGCGAGCTGCTGGTCAGCGGCTTCGTGCGGCCCGAGGACATCTCGCGCCAGAACGAGGTGACCTATGACAAGCTGGCAGGGGCGCGGATCTCCTACGGCGGTCGGGGCCAGATCAGCGATGTGCAGCAGCCGCGCTATGGCCAGCAGGTCGCCGACATCCTGCTGCCGATGTGAGGGGGGCCGATGGCGCTGCTTCTGCCGCTGATCCTCGTCATCTTCGGGCTCGGGGCCGGGGTCGGTGCGGGGCTGCTGCTGCGGCCCGCCCCCGCGCCGGTGCCGGAAAGCGCGGGGCTGGGCGAGGGCCTGCCCCCCTGCGGCCCCGCAGTGCAGGCGGGTGCCGAGGGCGGCCACGAGGCCGCGGCCAAGGAGGGCGAGGAAGAGGTCAAGAATTCCTTCGTGAAGTTCAACAACCAGTTCGTGGTGCCGGTGGTGACGGGCGAGCGGGTTTCGGCCCTGGTGATCCTGTCGCTGGCGCTGGAGGTCCCGGAGAGCAAGGCCGAAGAGGCGCGGACGCTCGAACCGAAGTTCCGCGACGCCTTCCTGCGGGTGCTTTTCGACCATGCGAACCAGGGCGGTTTCGAAGGGGCTTTCACCGGTTCGAACAACATGAAGATCCTGCACACGGCGCTGCTCGAAAGCGCCCGCGGGATCATGGGAGAGGATGCGATCGACGTGCTGATTTCCGATTACATGCGGCAGGACCGGTGACAGCGGCACGGGGGCGTCGGTCCGGTCGCGCCGCACCTCGGCCGTGCGGACCGACGAGGGATGCAACGCGCGCCCCGGTCCGGCGGGTCAGCAGATCTGGTGTCCCCTCGCCGGGGAGCATTTCGCAGGGCGCCCGGGGGCGCGCGTTGCGAAGCGATCGCCTCGGGAGGTCGCGAGCGGTCGCGCGGACCCTGTCACGGGCACTGTCGGCGCGGAGGGTGGCCGAAGGCGGCGCAGTCGCGCGGTGGCTGTCGCGCCCGCCTGGGCCGGCGGTCAGGCTGACGGCCGGGCGGGCGTCGTGCGTGGGAGACCCCGACCGGTTCGGAGTCTGCGCGCTGCGGGTCGGTGAGCGGTGGCCTGTGACGGCGGGACCGGCCCGGCTGCCCTGCACTCGTTCCGCCGCAGGTCACGGCACCGCCCCGCGGCGCAGTCTGGAAGCGCATCGGTGCCGGGGCGCGCCGGCTGGTTCCTCCCGGGGCGCGCCGGCCCGTTCCGCTCAGCCGCCGAGCTTCGCAAGCTCGTTCACGCAGAGCGCGATGAAGAGCAGTGCCGAGGCGCCGAGCAGCCCGTTCGAGATCCAGCCGTTGCGCCATTCCCGCGGCACCCGGGACGAATTCAGAAGCCAGATCAGGGTGATGGCGAGGAACGGCATGAAGAATGCCCCCAGCGCCCCATAGAGGATCACGAGGAAGAACGGCCGGCCGAGCAGGAACAGCAGCATCGGCGGGAAGGTCAGCCAGAGCAGGAAGAAGCGGAAGGCCCCGGTCCGATGCAGGTCCTCGCGCCCCTCGCCGCGCCGGCCCTGAACGTGGTCGCGCCAGAAGTCCGCGAACAGCAGCGAGACGCCGTGCCAGACCCCCAGCACCGAGGACAGCGAGGTGGCGAAGAAGCCGATCAGGAACAGCGTCGCGATCACCGGACCGAAGCGGTCGTCCAGCACGTCCTTCAGGTCCAGAAGCCCGCGGTCGCCGGACGAGAGCGTGACCTGCGCGGCATGCAGAAGCTCTGCCCCGATGATCAGCATGGCGATCACGAAGATCCCGGTGACGATGTAGGAGACCCGGTTGTCGAGCCGCATGATCCCCATCCAGGCCGGGGTCTGCCAGCCCTTGGCATTCACCCAGTAACCATAGGCCGACATGGTGATCGTGCCGCCGACACCGCCGATCAGGCCCAGCGTGTAGATGGTCGAGCCTTCGGGGATCGTCGGCACCAGTCCGCGCAGGGCCGAGCCGACATCGGGCACCACCAGCAGCGCCACGCCGACGACGATGACGAACATCAGCCCGATCAGCCACTTCATCGCCGTCTCGAAGATCTCGTAGCGGTTCAGCGCCACGAAGCCCGCGCAGATCACCCCGGTCGCCGCCGCCCAGACCCAGTTCGGCAGCAGGTTCGGGAACAGCGCCGACAGCGGCAGCGCGGTCGCGCTCATCGCGGTGGCGCCATAGACGAAGCCCCAGATCAGGATGTAGGTGCCGAAATACCAGGTCGTCCAGCGCCCGAGGCTGCGCCAGCCGTCAAGCATCGTCGCGCCGGTAGCGAGGTGATAGCGGGCCGAGCCCTCGGCCAGCGCGATCTTGACGATGCAGCCGATCACCGCGGCCCAGAGCAGCGCGTAGCCGTAGAGCGACCCGGCGATCAGCGTCGCGACGAGGTCGCCCGCGCCGACGCCTGTCGCCGCCGCCACGATCCCGGGGCCGATCAGCTTCCAATGGCCGGTTCTGGGCGGGGCGCCTGCCGCGTCTTCGCGCGGGATCGGGGTCGCATCCGTCATCGTCATCCTCCTCGAGACCGCGGAGCCCTGCCCGCGATGGGGAATTCCTGTCTGAACGGATCGGTTCCGTTCATTTTTGCACAGTTAGGGCCCCGGCAGGCCACGACGCGGAAAAGCGTTGCCTGACCCGGCGGAAGCTGATAGCAGCCGCGCCATGACCCATTTCGTGACCAAGACCACCACCACCAAGACCACCGCTCCGGCGGGGGTATCGGCGGTGTGCGCGGTCCAACGACCGGTCTGACCCCCGAAAGCCCCGCCGGAGACGGACGGGGCCCCGGAACACAGGTCGCCGTCCTCTCCGCCCGACAGGAGACAAGACGATGCCTGAAGATCTCGCACATTATGCCGAAGCCGCCCCCCGCGCCCTGCCCGCCAGTCCCGTCGTCGCCGTCGTTGGCGCGACCGGCGCCGTCGGCGTCGAACTGATCCGCTGCCTCGAGGCGCGCGGCTTCCCGCTGTCGCGGCTGAAGCTGCTGGCCTCGGCGCGGTCCGCGGGCCGCCGCTTCGATTTCGCCGGCGGCGAGGTCGCGGTCGAGGAACTGACCGAGGCGAGCTTCGAGGGCGTCGATCTGGCGCTGTTCTCGGCCGGGTCGGGCATTTCCAAGCGCTTCGCCCCGGCGGCGGTGGCCGCGGGCGCGGTGGTGGTCGACAATTCCTCGGCCTTCCGGATGCTGGACGAGGTGCCGCTGGTGGTGCCCGAGGTGAATGCGGGCGCGATGGCCGCCCATGGCGGGATCATCGCCAATCCGAACTGCGTGGCGGCGATCCTGACCGTGGCGCTGGCGCCGCTGGCGGGGCTGGCGACGATCGCGCGGCTGAACGTGGCCACGTATCAGGCGGCCTCGGGCGGGGGCGCTGCGATGATGGAAGAGCTCGAGCTGTCGACGGCGGCGGCGCTGCGCGGCGAGGCCTATGCGCCGCGCGTGCTCTCGGTGCCCTATGCGTTCAACCTGTTCAGCCACAACGCCGATATGGACGAAGAGACGGGCTACAACGGCGAGGAAGAGAAGGTCGTGGCCGAGACGCGGCGGATCATGGGCCGCCCGGCCCTGCCGGTGTCGATCACCTGCATCCGGGTCCCGGTGCTGCGCGCCCATGCGATGGCGGTGACGATCGAGTTCGACGAGCCGGTGGCGGTCGCGGCCGCGCGCGCGGCGCTGGAGGCCGCGCCGGGGGTGCGGGTGGTCGACGACCGCGCCGCGAACCGCTTCCCGATGCCGGCGGACGCCTCGGGGCAGGACGACGTGCTGGTGGGCCGGATCCGCACCGATCTTGGCGATCCCTCGGGCCATTCGCTGGCGATCTTCGTGGTCGGCGACCAGCTGCTGAAGGGGGCTGCGCTGAACGCGGTGCAGATCGCCGAGGCGCTGCTGCCGCGGTGACTTGACCTTGGGTCCGGGCCTGCGCCCTATGCGCGGGCCCGATCCCAGCCGAGACGCCGCGCCCGTGACCGACCAGACCCTTCCCCGCCGCTGGCCGGTCGTCTCGGCGCTGGGCATCGTCGAGATCTTGGCCTGGGGGACGAGCTATTACCTGATGGCGCCGCTGGCGGCGGCGATCGTCGCCGATACCGGCTGGCCGCTGCCGCAGGTGATCGGGGCGCTGTCGCTGGGGCTGCTGACCGCGGGCGTCGCCTCGCCCCATGTCGGGCGCTTGATCGCGCGCCATGGCGGGCGGCCGGTGCTGGCGGGGGGCGTTCTGTGCCTGGCGCTGGGGCTGGCGATCCTGGCGCTGGCGCCCTCGGTCCCGGTCTTCGTGCTGGGCTGGCTGGTGATGGGGCTGGGCATGGCCGCCGGGCTTTACGATCCTTGTTTCGCGGCGCTGGGCCGGATCTGGGGCCGCGAGGCGCGCGGGGCGATCACGCAGCTGACGCTGTGGGGCGGCTTCGCGAGCACGGTCTGCTGGCCGCTGGCGACCCTGCTGGAAGGCTGGTTCGGCTGGCGCGGCGCGATCCTGTGCTTCGCCGGGCTGCATCTGGGCGTCAGCCTGCCGCTGATCCTGATGGTGCTGCCACGCGAGGGGCGGGTTTCGCCCGCGGCCGGGGCGGCGGCGGCCGGGCTGCGGCTGACGGCGCGCGAGCGGCTGCGCTTCGGGCTGATGGCGGCGGTGTTCACGCTGGTCTCGCTGCTGATGACGGTGGTGTCGGTGCATCTGGTGGTGCTGCTGGCGGCGCGGGGGCTGAGCACGGCCGAGGCGGTGGCGCTGGGCGCGCTGATCGGGCCGGCGCAGGTGGCGGCGCGGCTGGTCGAGATGGCGGGGGGCGGCCGGCATCATCCGCGCTGGACGCTGGCGGTGGCGGCGCTGGCCGCCGGGCTGGGGCTGATCGCGCTGGCGACGGGCTGGGTGCTGCCGGGGGCGGCGCTGGTGCTCTATGGCGGCGGCAACGGGCTGGTGTCGATCGCGCGCGGCGCGCTGCCGATGGCCTGGTTCGGGCCCGAGCGCTATCCGCTGCTGATGGGCCGTCTGGCGCGGCCCGCGCTGCTGGCGCAGGCGGCGGCACCGATGATCGGCGCGGTGCTGATCGAGCGCGGCGGGGCAGGGGCGGCGTTCCTGATGCTGGGTCTGGGCGGCGTGGCGCTGATCGCGCTGGTGGCGGCGTTGCTGGCGGCGGGCGATCCCTAGGCCGGGACAGCGGCGCGACGCAGGCCGGTGGACGACCGCGGGGGGCCGCTCCGCCGCGGACGACCGGGCGATTTATGGTGACATCCCGCGAGACGGCTTTCATCGCACTGACGGCGCATAAGCGGCCGCCCGGGGGGCGGTCGGCCGCTGGCCGGGGGCCCTTCGGGCCCTGTTTCCGGCCGGTGCCCCAAGACTGCGGCGCGGAAGCAAAAGGGCCCCGGCATCGCTGCCGGGGCCCCTGAAGTCGGGTCAGAACCGTCGGGGCGCTCAGGCCTCGGTCGATTCCTCTTTCGACTCGACGATCTCTTCGCCGGTGGTCTGGTCGACCATCTTCATGCCAAGGCGGACCTTGCCGCGATCGTCGAAGCCCAGCAGCTTGACCTTCACTTCCTGGCCTTCGGTCAGGATCTCGTTCGGGTGCTTCAGGCGGTTCTTCGAGATCTGCGAGACGTGCACGAGGCCGTCACGCTTGCCGAAGAAGTTCACGAAGGCGCCGAAATCGACCAGCTTCACGACCTTGCCGGTGTAGACCTTGCCCTCTTCCGGCTCGGCCACGATCGAATAGATCATGTCGTAGGCCTTCTTGATCGAGTCGCCGTTGGCGGACGCGATCTTGATCACGCCGTCGTCGTTGATGTCGACCTTGGCACCCGAGACCTCGACGATCTCGCGGATGACCTTGCCGCCCGAACCGATCACTTCACGGATCTTGTCGGTCGGGATCTGCATCGTCTCGATCCGCGGCGCGTGCGCCGAGAATTCCTGACGGCCGGCCGAGAGCGCCTTGTTCATCTCGTTCAGGATGTGCAGACGGCCATCCTTCGCTTGCGACAGGGCCTGCTTCATGATCGCCGGGGTGATGCCCGCGACCTTGATGTCCATCTGCAGCGAAGTGATGCCTTCCGAGGTGCCGGCGACCTTGAAGTCCATGTCGCCGAGGTGATCCTCGTCGCCCAGGATGTCGGTCAGGACCGCCCACTTGTCACCCTCGAGGATCAGGCCCATGGCCACGCCCGCGACCGGCGCCTTCAGCGGAACGCCGGCGTCCATCATCGACAGCGACCCGCCGCAGACCGACGCCATCGACGACGAGCCGTTCGATTCGGTGATCTCGGACACGACGCGGATCGTGTAGGGGAAGTCGGTCGCGGCCGGCAGCACGGCCTGCAGCGCGCGCCAGGCAAGCTTGCCGTGGCCGATCTCGCGACGGCCGGGCGAGCCCACGCGGCCCACTTCGCCGACCGAGTAGGGCGGGAAGTTGTAGTGCAGCAGGAAGTTCGAGCGCGAGTTGCCGTGCAGCGCGTCGATGATCTGCTCGTCGTCGCCGGTGCCGAGCGTGGTGACCACGAGGCCCTGCGTCTCGCCGCGGGTGAACAGCGCCGAGCCGTGGGTGCGCGGCAGGATACCGACTTCCGACACGATCGGGCGGACGGTCGCGTTGTCGCGGCCGTCGATGCGGGCGCCACCGTTGATGATGTCACCGCGCAGGATGCCCGATTCGAGCGACTTGATCGCCGAGCCGAAGTTGATGTCGGCGAGGTCTTCCTCGGACATCTTCGACTTGATCAGGGCCACGGCGGCCGAGATCGCGTTGGTGCGTTCCTGCTTGTCCTTCAGAGCGAAGGCGGCGCGCATCTCGGTCTCGCCGGCGGCTTTCACCTTGGCGAGCAGGCCCGAGTAGTCCGGCGACTGGAAGTCGAAGGGCTCTTTGGCGGCGTCTTCGGCCAGGTCGATGATCAGGTCGATCACCGGCTGCATGGCGGCATGGCCGAACTCGACCGCGCCCAGCATCTCTTCCTCGGTCAACTCGTAGGCTTCCGATTCCACCATCATCACGGCGTCCTTGGTGCCGGCGATGACGAGGTCGAGGCGCTGCTCGGGGTTGTTCCGCAGGTGGTCCATGTCGGCCACTTCCGGGTTCAGCACGTACTGACCGTTGGCGAAGCCGACGCGGGCGGCGCCGATCGGGCCCATGAACGGCACGCCCGAGATGGTCAGCGCGGCCGAGGCGGCGATCATCGCGACGATGTCGGGATCGTTGACCAGGTCATGCGACAGCACGGTGCACATCACCAGGACTTCGTTCTTGAAGCCCGGGGCGAAGAGCGGACGGCAGGGGCGGTCGATCAGGCGGGCGGTCAGCGTCTCTTTTTCAGAGGGGCGCGCCTCGCGCTTGAAGAAGCCACCCGGGATCTTGCCGGCGGCGTAGTATTTTTCCTGGTAGTGGACGGTGAGCGGGAAGAAGTCCTGGCCCGGTTTCGGGGCCTTGGCGAAGGTCACGTTGGCCATGACCGAGGTTTCGCCCAGCGTGGCGATGACCGACCCGTCAGCCTGACGCGCGACCTTGCCGGTCTCGAGCGTCAGCGTGTCGTTACCCCATTCGATGGATTTCTTGACGACGTTGAACATGCGATTTTCCAATCTCGCGCAGGGACCCTCCCCGCGCCTGGTGCCTTTCGGCGTTGCGTACGGGCCCCATTGCCCGTGGCTTCGTTTCTTTCCCGGTAGCCCGCCCACGAAGCCCGATGGGAGGCCGACGCCGTGGGATCCCCCCGGCCTGAAAGACGAACGCGCCCCGCTGGGGGGCGCGTCCGGTTCGGTCAGCGGCGCAGGCCGAGACGCTCGATGAGCGAGGCGTAGCGCGCTTCGTCTTTCTTCTTCAGGTAGTCCAGCAGCTTGCGGCGCTGGGCGACCATCATCAGAAGGCCACGACGGGAGTGGTTGTCCTTCTTGTGCGACTTGAAGTGCTCGGTGAGCGTCGAGATGCGCGAGGACAGGATCGCGACCTGGACCTCGGGCGAACCGGTGTCACCCGGCTTCGTCGCGAATTCGGTCATCAGGCGGCTTTTTTCTTCCACGGTGATCGACATCGGGGTCTCCTTGGATAAGGGGTCATGGCGCAAGCCGGGATGTCGTCCAGCAGGGCCCTTGGAGGGTCCTCCGGTGAAACCGGGGGATGCGCGCCTATACGGGAAAACCGCCGTAAAGGAAAGCGCGGAATCCGAAGGGTCGTGCCCTGCAAAGGTGGGCGCGCGGTCCGGGGCGGCGTCGGGGCGCCGGTTTCCGATGCGCGGGCTTGCGCGGGCTCAGGCCGCGACCAGGTGGATGTCCGCGGGCGCAAGCGGCGTGGCCCCCAGCACGTCGGCGATGTGGAAGCCGTCCAGCGTGATCCGGCTGGTGCCGTTGTCCGAGGTGATGGCGATCTGCGGATCGGGATGGGCGGCGGGGTCGTAGGCCAGCACGATCAGGTCCTGCCCCGGTGCATAGTCGGTGATCACCGCCGGTCCCGTGGCATGGTCGATCCAGTCATGCAGCAGGAAGCGGTCGGCCTCGGCCCCGCCCGAGGCCACGTCGCCGGGGCCGAGGTCGATCTCGTCCTGCCCGTCGCCGCCGTTCAGGTAATCGGCCTCGGCCGTGGTCTCGCCGGCGGTCCCCGACAGGCTGTCGTTCCCCCCGCCGCCCATCAGCACGTCTTGCCCGGCCCCGCCTGACAGGTGGTCGTTCCCTGCGCCCCCTTCGAGCGCGTCATCGCCCGCGCCGCCGTCGAGCCTGTCGTGCCCCTCGCCGCCGATGAGGCTGTCCCGCCCGTCGCCGCCCGACAGGCTGTCGTCGCCCGCGCAGCCGGCCAGCGTGTCGTCGCCCGCGCCGCCGGCCAGCCTGTCCTGCCCCGCCTCGCCCGAAAGGCTGTCGTTGCCCGCGCCCCCGGACAGTCTGTCGTTGCCGTCCTGCCCGGTCAGCCGGTCATCGCCGCTGCCGCCGTCGAGCGTGTCGTCATCCGCGCCGCCGCCCAGCTGGTCGTTGCCGTCGCCGCCCGACAGGCTGTCACAGCCCGCGCCGCCCGACAGCGTGTCGGCCCCGTCGCCGCCCGAGAGCGTGTCGCGGCCGTCGCCGCCGTCGAGACTGTCGCGCCCCGCCTCCCCTGACAGGCTGTCGTCGCCGGCCCAGCCGCGCAGCGTGTCATTGCCGGCGCCGCCCGCGGCGGTGTCATCGCCGGCCCCGGCGCCGATCAGGTCGCGCCCGTCGCCGCCGGTCAGGCTGTCGTCGCCCGGGCCGGCCCAGATCGTGTCATTCCCCGCCGCGCCGTCCAGCCTGTCGTCCCCGGCGCTGCCCGCGATCCGGTCCGCGCCGGCGGTGCCGGTGACCTGCAGCCCCGGCTGGGGCGCTGTCGCGGCAGGCAGCGCGGACGGGTCGGGAAGCGCCGCCGGGTCTGGCGTCGCGGCCTGTGCCGGTCCCGGATCTGCCGAGACGGGGGCTGCCGTCGCCGTGTCTTGGGCGGCCCCCGGTGCGGCTTCCGCCACGGGATCCGTCGCGGAAGGGTCGCTGGAAGGCGTCGCGTCCCGTGCCGGGCTGTCCTGCGCATCTGCCGCAGGGTCTTGCGGTTCTGCGGCGGACGGCGCCGGGGTGTCGGGCACGTCCCAGAGGTCGACATCCGGCGAGGCGAGGTCGCCGCCGTCCTCCTCGTGGTCGGGCGGATCGTCCTCCGCATCGGACCCGTTGCGCGACAGCGAGAACTCGACGATCCCGCCCGCGGCCATCAGGCCCGCGAGCGCGGCCAGCATCAGCATGACGTCACCCCCGGCCGCGACAGGCGGCACCCCGGGGACATCCGACCACGAAGAGCTTGCGATTTCGGTAAGCGGGACGGGCTGTGGCCGGCCGTCGCGGGCAGGGAGGCCGGATGGCGCGGAGGGCGGCTGCGGTGGAGGCCACGGGGTCGCGGAGGGGGCATTGCCAGCATCGGCATGAGGCCCCCCCGGGCTCGACAGGCGGCACCCCGGGGAAATCCCGTCACGAAGAGGTTGAGCTTTCGGTAAGCGGGACGGGCTGCGGCCGGCCGCCGCGGGCAGGGCGAGCGGCTGACGCGGAGGGCGGTCTCGGGTCAGGTCCGTCGCGGCCGGCGAGGCACCTCGCGCCGGCACCGCCCGGCGGCAGTGGCGGCCACGGGGTCGCGGAGGCGCGCATTGCCGGCATCGGCATGACATCCCCCCGGGCGCGACAGGCGGCACCCCGGAGAAATACCGTCACGATGAGGTTGAGCTTTCGGCCAGCGGGAAGGGCTGCGGCCCGGCGGCCGCGGGCAGGTAGAGCGGATGGCGGGGGTGGCCGTCGCGGGTCAGGCCCAGCGCGGCCAGCGGGGCGCCCCGCGCCAGCAGCCGCGCCAGCACGGCGCGGTCGCGGCCGCGGTGGGTGCCATGCAGGCCCCAGGCGCAGATCGTCAGCGCCGCGGCCGCTGCGGCGCGGTCGAGCGCGGCATCGTTCCAGCGCCCGACGGGGCCGCGGGCGCGCTTCAGCCGGGCCGGGTCGGTGGCGCAGAGCGCGAAGAGGTTCGTGATCACCAGCCCGCCATAGCCCGCGGCGCGGGCGCGGGCCTCGCAGCGGGCGATGGTCGGGTCGTTGCGGGCTTCGGTCGCGCGGCTGGGGTTCAGCATCACGAAGCCCAGCCGCGGCCCCGGCGCCCAGCGGCGCAGCAGAAGGTAGCGATAGCGGCCGCAGCGCGACCAGAGCGCGAAGGACCGATGGCGCGAAGGTTTGCCGGGTCCCCGGTGGCGCCTGAGCTGCCAGTCGGGGACCGCAGCGCGGATCACGCGGCGAAGACGCGGGCCGGGTGCAGCTCGCCGCCGCGGTAGCGGCCGACGGCCACGGCGCGGCCCTCGAAGCTGGCCCAGGCCTCGGCGCCGTAATCGGCATGGCCCAGCACCTGCCCGGGGTTGCCGTGGCGCAGGCGGGCGGCGCCCTCGGCGGTGGCCTTCAGCTCGGGCAGGTCCTCGAGCGCGATCTCCAGCGGCAGCAGCGCCTGGTCCAGCGTCGGGTCGCCGAAACGGTCCTCGAGCTCGGTCAGCGACAGGCCGGCGGCGGCCTCGAACGGGCCCGACCATTCGCGGCGCAGCCATTGCACATGGCCAAGGCAGCCGAGCGCGCGGCCGAGGTCGCGGGCGATCGACCGGACATAGCCGCCCTTGCCGCAGACCATTTCCAGATCGACGTGATCGGCATCGGGCCGGCCGGTCATCGCGAGGGTTTCGACCCAGAGCGGACGGGCGGCGAGGTCCATCTGCTCGCCCTCGCGGGCGAGGTCATAGGCGCGCTCGCCCTCGACCTTCACCGCCGAGAACTGCGGCGGCACCTGCTCGATCTGGCCGCGGAAGGCGTCGAGCGCGGCCTCGATCTGCGCATCGTCGGGGCGCAGGTCCGAGGTCTCGATCACCGTGCCCTCGGCATCGTCTGTCGTCGTCGCGGCGCCGAGCGTGACGCGGAAGCGGTAGCATTTCAGCGCGTCGGTGACATAGGGCACGGTCTTCGTCGCCTCGCCCAGCGCGATGGCCAGCACGCCGGTCGCCGCCGGATCGAGCGTGCCGGCATGGCCGGCCTTGGCGGCGTCGAAGGCGCGGCGCACCTTCGAGACCACCGTGGTCGAGGTGACCCCGGCCGGCTTGTCGACGATCAGCCAGCCCGAGACGGCGCGGCCCTTCCTGCGTCCCATGTCGCATCCTTCGTGGTCGGTCGCGGGCAGCGGTCCCCGCGCGAGGACCGCCTGCTAACGCCCGGGGCGATTCCGGTCAACCGCCTGCGGGCGCCGCGCCGCGGCAATCTTGGGTTGTCCGCGGCCGGGGCGGGGCGACGGCGGGGGTCAGTCGGCGAGCAGGCCGACGATCGGACCCATCGGCCGGCCGCCTTGGTTCAGCCCCAGCTCGGGCGCGTAGATCCGCGAGATGTTGCCGTCGAAATAGAGCGCGTCGGGCAGGCCGAGCCGGTCGCGGAACATCCGGGCGAAGGTGTCGAAATTCACCGGGCCGCGCGACAGGGCGAAGACCGCGCGGGTGCCGTCCGCCGAGACGCCGACGCCGTTGCGGATATAGGCAGAAGTGCCCTCGGGCAGGAAGCGGGGGTGCAGCGCGCCGCCCAGCACCAGCGCCGGGCCCGACTGGGTGGCGAAGCGGCACTCGGGGCGGTTCGCGGCGAAGGCGCGGCTTTCGATGACCGCGAAACGCTCGGGTCCGATGCAGAAGACGGCGTTGGGCAAGAGGCCGAAGTTGCCGAAGCCCTCCTGCGTGACCAGCGGCGCGGTTTCGCGGCCCTCTTCGACATAAAGCCCGACGGGGCGGCGGTCGGCGTGATACATGCCGGCGTTCATCGCGAAGACCAGCCGGCGGTCGGGCTCGGACGCGGCGCGCAGCCGCTCGAACGTGCCGAAGGGCTTGCCGTCGGGGGCGGTGAGCCAGAGCCGCAGATCGGCGCCGAAGGGCACCTCGCAAAGCGCGTAGGCGGTGCCCTCGAACGTGTCGGCGCGGCAGGTGGTGCCGGTCGACTGGGCGTGGACGGCGGGTGCGGCAAGGACGAGGCCGAGCACCGCGGCCAACGCGCGGGGCAGTCTCATTCGGCGTCCGGGTCCTGGTCGCCGTCGGCGTCGTCCTCGCGGCCCTTGGCGATGTCGCGCTGTACGCGTTCGTCGGCGAACATCCGGCGGGTGTCGTCGAGCCGGTCGAAGGTCTCGTCGATCTGGAACCGCAGCTGCGGCGCGTATTTCAGCGTCATCGCCTTGGCGACATGGTGGCGCAGCTCGCCCGAGTTGCGGCGCAGCGCCTTCAGCGCCTCTTCCGCGCCCTGTCCGCCCAGCGGCAGCACATAGGCGGTCGCGACCTTCAGGTCGGGCGAGGTGCGCACCTCGCCGACGGTGATCGACATGCGGTTGAGGTCGGGGTCGTGGACCTCGGCGCGGTTGAGCACGTCCGACAGCGTGCGGCGGATGAGTTCGCCGACGCGAAGCTGGCGTTGCGAGGGGCCCGAGCCCTGGGAGAAGCGGTTGGCTGCCATGATGGACGGGATTTAGGGCAAAGGCGCGGCTGGCGCAACGGCGGGCACGGAAACAGGGTCGGGGGGCGAGCTCGCCCCCGCCGCCGATCGGTCCTCGGACCGATGGCGAACCGATCGTCGGCCCCCCTTGCTCTGGCGCCCTTGCCCGGCGCTGGTCTTGGGGGCGGTGTCGGGGTAGAGGGGCTGAAACGAAGGGAGCTTCTCAATGTCCGATCATCTGCCGGGTATCGTCGTCACCGGGGCCTCGGGCCGCATGGGCCGGATGCTGAGTGGCATCGTGCTGGCCTCGGACAAGGCGCGGCTGGTGGGGGCGCTGGAACGGCCCGGCCATCCGTGGGTCGGGCAGGACCTGGGCACGGCGATGGGCGGGGCCGAGGTGGGCGTGACCGTCACCGACGACCCGCTGGAGGCCTTCGCGCGGGCGCAGGCGGTGCTGGACTTCACCGCGCCTGCCGCCTCGGTCGAGTTCGCGGCGCTGGCCGCGCAGGCGCGGGCGGTGCATGTGATCGGCACCACCGGGCTGGAGCCCGAGCATCTGGCGAAGATCGCCGCCGCCGCCCGCCACGCGGTGATCGTGCGCGCCGGCAACATGAGCCTTGGGCTGAACCTGCTGCTGGGGCTGACGAAAAAGGTCGCGGCCGCGCTGGATGCCGACTGGGACATCGAGATCGTCGAGGCCCATCACAACCGCAAGGTCGATGCGCCCTCGGGCACGGCGCTGATGCTGGGCGAGGCCGCGGCCGAGGGGCGCGGGGTGGATCTGGCCGAGGTCTCGGACCGGGGGCGCGACGGCATCACCGGGGCGCGGAAGCGGGGTGACATCGGCTTCGTCGCGATCCGCGGCGGCGACATCGTCGGCGAGCATGACGTGATCTTCGCGTCGGAGGGCGAGCGGATCGTGATCCGCCATCTGGCCACCGACCGGGCGATCTTCGCCCGTGGCGCGCTCAAGGCCGCGCTCTGGGGTCAGGCGCAGAAGCCCGGCGAATACGACATGGCGGACGTGCTGGGTCTGTAAGCCCCGCCGACTGTCGGGGCAGGCCGGAGCGTCGAGGCCGCGGCAGCCGCTTGCCGTTCCGGGGCCGCAGGCCCCGGCCGGTTTCAGAAATCGACGGCGAGGCCCTTCTTCTCCCAGTCGCCGTAGCGCACCGGTTCCGGGCCGTCGCGGCCGCCGAGCTCGGCCGGCAGGCCCGGTTCGCCCGCGGCCTTGCGGCGGCGTTCCTCGGCCTCGGCCAGCGCGCGCTGGGCGGCGGGGGGCAGGTCGGGCGTGGGGGCTGAGGTCGGTTCAGACATGACGGGTCCTCGCGGGATGCTTGCGGCGGGCGTATCGTCGATATAGCCGCCTGACGCGGCAAGACCAAGCGGACGGGTGAGAGCATGGGCGAAGGACAGCAGCAGCGGGGCGGACCGCGGGGCGCGGCGGCGGCGCTGGTGGCCGAGGTCACCGGCAACGGCCGGCTTCTGGCCGAGGTCGAGGGCGCGATGCTGGCCGCGCTCGACCCGGCGGCGAAGGCGCGGGCGCTGCGGCTGGCGGTCGAGACGCTGCGCCAGATGCCCCGCGCCGACCGGCTGTTGAAGCCCTTCCTGCGCAAGCCGCCGCCGGCGCCGGTTCTGGCGGTGATCCGGGTCGCGGTGGTCGAGATGGCGGTCTTCGGCGGCGCCGCGCATGGCGTGGTGGGCGAGGCGGTGACGCTGGTGCGCGACGATCCGAAGACCGAGGGCTTCGCGGGCCTGACCAATGCCGTTTTGCGCAAGGCGGCGGATGCGATCGGCGGCTGGGCGGCGCTGCCGGTGCCCGAGCTGCCGGGCTGGCTGCGCGGGCGGATGATGTCGGCCTGGGGCAAGAAGGCGGTGCAGGCGATGGAGGCCGCGCATCTGGCGGGCGCGCCCCTGGACCTGACCCCGCGCGACGGCGATGCCGCGGCGCTGGCCGAACGTCTGGGCGGCACGGTGATCGCCGGCGGCTCGGTCCGGCTGGCGGCGGGGGGGCAGGTCAGCGCGCTGCCGGGCTATGAGGCGGGCGAGTGGTGGGTGCAGGATGCCTCGGCCGCGATGCCGGCGCGGCTGCTGGCGCCCGCGAAAGGCGCGCGGGTTGCGGACCTTTGCGCAGCGCCGGGCGGCAAGACGATGCAGCTGGCGGCGATGGGGGCCGAGGTCACCGCGGTCGACCTGTCCGAAAGCCGGCTGGCGCGGCTGCGCGAGAACCTTTCGCGCGCGAAAGTTTCCGCCCGCGTGGTGCAGGCTGATGCGCTGGAGTGGCGGCCCGAGGCGCCGCTGGATGCGGTGCTGCTGGATGCGCCCTGCTCGGCCACCGGCACCATCCGCCGTCACCCGGACCTGCCCCATGCCAAGGCCGGCGACTCGATCCGGCCGCTGGCCGAGCTGCAGGCCGGGATGCTCGACCATGCCGCGACCCTGCTGAAACCGGGGGGGCAACTGGTGTTCTGCACCTGCTCGCTGCTGCCCGAGGAGGGCGAGGCGCAGGTGACGGCCTTCCTCGACCGCCACCCGGAGTTCGCGCCGGACGTGGGCGCGCTGTCGCGGGACTGGATCGCGCCCGAGTGGCGCAGCGGTGCGGCGGGGCTGCGGCTGCGACCCGACTATCTGGCCGCCGAGGGCGGGATGGACGGCTTCTTCATCGCTTGCCTGCGGCGTGGTGCCCAAGCCTTGCCTTGAGCAACCCCGGCTTTTGCCGGTGACAGCCCGCAGGGGGCTGGATATGGTGCCGCCCGAGCCGACCGTCCCCCCTTCCGCCGTGCGAATGCAATGACCCGAGCCCTGCCCGATGTGACTGCCGCCGAGGGATTCGGGGCCTGGCTCGCCCGTCTGATGGACCGGCTGCACGCCTGGGCCGCGGTGCGTCGCGGCCGCTCTGCCGGCTTCACCGCCACGCCCGAGCCGCGCACCGTCGGCGCCTATGCGCGCGGCCGGCAGCTGATCGCGGGCAACTTCCAGCTGGCGGGGCACCTGGTCGAGGGCGGCACGCAGGGCATCTGGGATCTGGCCGTGCCCTCGGCCGCCTTCGAGCGCGCGGCGCAGGGCTTCGGCTGGCTCGACGATCTGGCGGCCGTGGCCGATGGCGCGGCGCGGGTGCGGGCGCAGGGCTGGACATGGGAGTGGATCGAGCGGTTCGGGGGCGGGCGCGGTCCCGGCTGGACGCCGGACCTGACCGGGCGGCGGCTGATCCGCTGGATCAACAACGCGGGCCTTCTGCTGGCCGGGCAGGACCGCGCCGCATCCGACCGCTATTTCCGCAGCCTCGGGCAGCAGACGCTGTTCCTGTCGCGCCGCTGGGGCGCCGCCGCCCCGGGCCTGCCGCGGTTCGAGGCGCTGGCCGGGCTGATCCATGCGGGCCTTGCGCTGAACGGGATGGAGCGGCTGGCCGGGCCCGCCGCGAAGGCGCTGGCGCGGGAATGCACGACGGCGATCGACGCCTCGGGCGGGGTTGCCAGCCGCAACCCCGAGGAACTGCTGGAGATCTTCACCCTGCTGACCTGGAGCGCCGAGGCGCTGACCGGCGCCGGGCGCGCGCTGGACCCGCGCCACATCGCGGCGATCGAGCGGGTGGCGCCGACGCTGCGGGCGCTGCGCCATGCCGATGGCGGGCTCGCGCGCTTCCACGGTGGCGGCCGCGGGGTCGAAGGGCGGCTCGACCAGGCGCTGGCCGGGGCGGGCGTGCGCGGGCTGCCCGCGCCCGGCGCGACGGCGATGGGCTATGTGCGCATGGCCGCGGGACGCACCACGGTGATCGTCGATGCCGCGCCGCCGCCCTCGGGCAGCGATTCCGACAATGCCCACGCCTCGACGCTGGCGCTGGAACTGACCTCTGGCCGGCGGCCGGTGGTGGTCAGCTGCGGCTCTGGCCTGGCCTTCGGCGCCGACTGGCACCGGGCGGGGCGGGCGACGCCCAGCCATTCGACGCTGGGGATCACCGGCTTCTCGTCCTCGCGCCTCGCGAATCCGGGGCTGGGCCGCCGCGCGCCGGGCCGGCAGCTGGAGGACGCGCCGACCGAGGTGCGGATGGAGCTGCTGCCCGACGAGGCCGGGCTGCGCTTCCTTGCCGGCCATGACGGCTATGTGCCCACCCACGGCATGACCCATGCCCGAGAGCTGCATCTGGACCGCGAGGGGCGGCGGCTGACCGGCGAGGACACGCTGGGGGCGCTGACCCCCGCCGACCGCAAGCGCTTCGACGTGCTGATGGCGCGCACCGATCAGGCGGGCATCGCCTTCGACCTGCGCTTCCACCTGCATCCCGATGTCGATGCGGCGCTGGACATGGGCGGGGCCGCGATTTCGCTGGCGCTGAAGTCGGGCGAGATCTGGGTGTTCCGCCATGACGGGGTCGGCACGCTGCGGCTGGAGCCTTCGGTCTATCTGGAACGCGGGCGGCTGAAGCCGCGGCCGACGCGGCAGATCGTCCTGTCCTCGCGGGTGATGGACTATGCCTGCCAACTGGGGTGGACCTTGGCGAAGGCTCAGGATACCCCCGCCGCCATCCGCGACCTCGACCGCGACGACACGACTCATTTCTGAAGGGTGGCCCCCCGCATGACCGATCTGCTTCCGATCTCCCGCGCGCTTCTCTCGGTGTCCGACAAGACCGGGCTTCTCGATTTCGCCCGGGCGTTGTCCGCCCGCGGGGTCGAGCTGCTGTCGACGGGCGGCACCTCGAAGATGCTGCGCGAGGCGGGGCTGCCGGTCACCGACGTGGCCGACGTGACGGGCTTCCCCGAGATGATGGACGGCCGGGTCAAGACGCTGCACCCGAAGGTGCATGGCGGCCTGCTGGCCCTGCGCGACAATGAAGAGCATCAGGCCGCGATGGCCCAGCACGAGATCGCGCCGATCGACCTCCTGGTCGTCAACCTCTATCCGTTCGAGGCGACGGTCGCGAAGGGCGCCGACTACGACGACTGCATCGAGAACATCGACATCGGCGGCCCGGCGATGATCCGCGCCGCGGCGAAGAACCACCTGTTCGTCAACGTCGTGGTCGATGTCGAGGACTATGCCGCCGTGCTGGCGGAGCTCGATGCCAATGACGACAAGACCTCGCTCGCCTTCCGCCAGCGGCTCGCGCAGACCGCCTACGCCCGCACCGCCGCCTATGACGCGGCCGTGTCGACCTGGATGGCGGGCGCGATCGGTCAGGCGACCCCGCGCCGCCGTGCCTTCGCCGGCACGCTGGCCCAGACCCTGCGCTATGGCGAGAACCCGCACCAGTCGGCGGCCTTCTACCTTGACGGCACCGGCCGCCCGGGCGTCGCGACCGCGAAGCAGCTGCAGGGCAAGGAACTGTCCTACAACAACATCAACGACACCGACGCGGCCTTCGAACTGGTGGCCGAATTCGGCGCGGACCAGCCGGCGGTGGCGATCATCAAGCACGCGAACCCCTGCGGCGTGGCGACCGGTTCAAGCCTGCTCGAGGCCTACAAGCGCGCCTATGACTGCGACCGCACCTCGGCCTTCGGCGGCATCGTCGCGCTGAACGGCCGTCTGGACGCGGCGACGGCGGAAGAGATCGTGAAGATCTTCACCGAGGTGGTGATCGCGCCCGAGGCCGATGACGACGCCATCGCGATCTTCGCCGCGAAGAAGAACCTGCGGCTGCTGGTGACCGGCGCGCTGCCCGATCCGAAGGCCGAGATCCTGACCTACCGCCAGGTCGCCGGCGGCATGCTGGTGCAGGGCAAGGACAACGGCCGGCTGACCCGCGACGATCTGAAGGTCGTGACGAAGAAGGCCCCGACCGAGGCGCAGATGGATGACCTGCTCTTCGCCTGGAAGGTCGCCAAGCACGTCAAGTCGAACGCGATCATCTATGTGAAGGACGGCGCGACCGTCGGCGTCGGCGCGGGGCAGATGAGCCGCGTGGACAGCACCCGGATCGCCGCCCGCAAGGCCGAGGACATGGCCGAGGCGCTGGGCCTCGATGCGCCGCTGACCAAGGGCTGCGTCGTCGCGTCCGACGCGTTCTTCCCCTTCCCCGACGGCCTGCTGACCGCGGCCGAGGCCGGCGCGCTGGCGGTGATCCAGCCCGGCGGCTCGATGCGCGACGCCGACGTGATCGCCGCCGCCGACGAGGCCGGGATCGCGATGGTCTTCACCGGCATGCGCCACTTCCGGCACTGAGGCACGGGTGGCGCGCGGCATGAAACCCGTGGCCGTGACCGCGGCCGTCGTCTTCCTGCTGGACCAGGTGACGAAGATCGCGGTGGTGCACGGGATGCGACTGGACCAGGTCGGCGCCATCGACGTCCTGCCGCCCTGGCTGCAGTTCCGCATGGCCTGGAACCAGGGCGTGAACTTCGGTCTGCTGTCGAACGAGGCCGATGTTGCGCGCTGGGGGCTGATCGTGCTGGCGCTGGGCATCTCGGCCTGGGTCTGGGTCTGGATCGGCAAGAGCCGCCACGGGCGGCTGGCGCGGATCGGGGCGGGGCTCTTGATCGGCGGCGCGCTCGGGAACGTGATCGACCGCATTCTCTATGGCGCGGTGGCCGACTTCCTGAACATGGGGCTTCCGGGCTTCCAGAACCCCTATTCCTTCAATGTCGCCGATATCGCGATCTTCGCCGGCGCTTTGGCGCTGGTGCTGTTCGCGGGCGAGGCCAAACCCCCGGCAAAGCGGCGAGAAGCCCCGTGACGCGCCCGGAGCGATCGGTTAGAACCCTTTCAGACCGAACGCCCCCCGGGGCGGGAACCGGCAGCAAGAGACGTGACGGGCAGGGGAGATCGCCGATGCTGGCGCGGCGCGACGACCACCAAGCAAGCATGCGCGCGGGCCGGACCGTGCTGGCCTTGACGGCGCTTCTGGCGCTGACGGCCTGTGCCGGCGACGAGAAGCCGAACCTGATGAACCTGCGCAGCGAGGGTGCCGACGAGTTCGGGATCCTGCCGACGAAACCGCTGGAGATGCCGCAGGACTATGCGGCCCTGCCGGCGCCGACGCCGGGCGGGGTGAACATCACCGATCCGACCCCGGAAGCCGATGCCATCGTCGCGCTGGGCGGACGTCCGGATGCGGCGGGCGCGGGCGTTCCCGCAGCCGACGCCGGCATCGTCAGCGCGACCAGCCGATTCGGCCGTACCGAGGCGATCCGCGGCACGCTGGCCGCCGAAGACCTGAAATGGCGGCAGGAGCACAACGGCCGCCTGCTCGAGCGGATCTTCGGCATGAACCGCTATTACAAGGCCTATTCGAACCAGAGCCTCGACCAGACCGAGGAACTGGAACGCTGGCGGGCGCGCGGCGTGCGCACCGTGACCGCGCCGCCGGCCGCGCTCGAGACCAAGTGAGCCGGACCAAGTGAGCCGGAGCTGATCGCAGGCCCCGCCCCGGTTGATGCCGCGGCGGGGCTTCGCTTTCGGGGCCTGTCACATCCCCGTGGCCCGTCTCGACGCCCGCCGGGCCCGCCGCTAACGTCCTGATCCAAGGATTTCCGAGGAAAGGACGCCCTATGGCGCTCAGGCAATTCGGTCTTGGCCGGTTCGGTGCGGCGCTGGTGCTGGCGGTGGCGGGTCTGCCGCTGGCCGCCGCGGCCGGAGAGGTCACCGATTTCACGCTGGAGAACGGGCTGCAGGTGCTGGTGATCGAGGATCACCGCGCCCCGGCCGTCACCCAGATGATCTATTACAAGGCCGGGGCCGCCGACGAGCAGCCGGGCAAGTCGGGTATCGCGCATTTCCTCGAGCACCTTATGTTCAAGGGCACCGAGAAGATCGGTCCCAAGGAGTTCTCGAAGATCGTCGAGCAGCTGGGCGGGTCCGACAACGCCTTCACCACCGCCGATTACACCGGCTATTTCCAGCGCGTCTCGGCCGCCAACCTCGACCGGGTGATGGAGATGGAGGCCGACCGGATGCGCGGCCTGATCCTGTCGGAAAGCGATGTCGACACCGAGCGGCAGGTGATCCTGGAAGAGCGCAGCCAGCGCATCGACAACGATCCCGGCGCGCTCTTTTCCGAACAGCGGCAGGCGGCGCAGTATCTGAACCACCACTACCGGATCCCGATCATCGGCTGGCGCCACGAGATGGAGGGGCTGACGCGCGAGGATGCGCTGGACTGGTACCGCACCTACTACGCGCCGAACAACGCGGTGCTGATCGTCGCGGGCGATGCCACCCCGGACGAGGTGCGCGCGCTGGCCGAGAAATATTACGGCCCCATCGCCCCCACCCAAGGCCTGACCGAGCGCGCCCGCCCGCAGGAGCCGCCGCAGATCGCCGAACGGCGGGTGACCTTCGCGGACCCGCGCGTCTCGCGCCCCTATGTGGTGCGCAGCTACCTTGCGCCCGAGCGCAACGCGGGCGACCAGAAGCAGGCCGCGGCGCTTGCGATTCTGGCCGAGCTGCTGGGCGGCGATGCGCAGACCTCGGTCCTGGGGCGCAAGCTGGTGTTCGGCGCGAAGAAGGCGCTCTACACCTCGGCCTTCTATGACGGCACCTCGCTGGATCCGACGACCTTCGGCGTGGTGATCATGCCGCTGCCGGGGGTCGAGATGGCCGATGCCGAGGCCGCGATGGACAAGGCACTGGATGAGTTTCTGGCCGAGGGCGTCGATGCCGCGCAGTTCGAGCGGGTGAAGACCCAGGTCCGCGCCAGCGACATCTATGCCAAGGACAGCGTCGGCGGCCTTGCGCGAAAATACGGCGAGGCGCTGACCTCGGGCCTGACCATCGCCGATGTCGAGGCCTGGCCACAGGTGCTGCAATCCGTCACCGAGGACGAGGTGATGGCCGCCGCGCGCGACGTGCTGAACCGCGACCATGCCGTGACCGGCTGGCTGACGAAGAAACCCGGGCCCGCGGAGGCGGTGGTTCCGGCCTCCGCTCCGGCGGCTGGTGGCGAGGTGCTGCAATGATCCGCGTTCTGTGTTCCGCCGCGCTGATGGCCGGCCTTGCCCTGCCGGCGCTGGCCGATGTCGAGATCCGCGAGGTGACTTCGCCCGGCGGCATCAAGGCCTGGCTGGTCGAGGATCACACCCTGCCCTTCGTGTCGGTCCAGATGGCGTTCCGCGGCGGGGCGAGCCTTGATCAGGACGGCAAGCGCGGCGCGGTGAACCTGATGGCCGGCATGCTCGAAGAGGGCTGCACGCAGGACGACGGCGCCGCACTGACCTCGCAGGGCTTCGCCGAGGCGCGCGAGGCGCTGGCGGCGGGCATGAGCTTCGATGCCTCGGACGACACCGTGAGCGTTTCGGCCAAGATGCTGACCGAGAACCGCGACGAGGCCGCGGCGCTGCTGCATTGCGCGCTGGCCAAGCCCGCCTTCGGGGCCGAGGCGCTGGAACGGGTGCGCGGGCAGGTGCTGTCGGGCATCCAGTCCGATGCCGTCGATCCCGAGGCGCTGGCGGCCAAGGCCTTCGACGCGCTCGCGTTCGGCGACCATCCCTATGCGACGCCGATCAGCGGCACCGAGGACAGCGTCACCGGCCTGACCGCCGCCGACCTGCAGGCGGCCAAGGACCGCACGATGGCGCGCGACCGCATCGTGGTTTCGGCCGCGGGCGACATCTCGGCCGAGGATCTGGGCAAGCTGATCGACCGGCTGGTGGGCGACCTGCCCGCGACCGGGGCCGAGATGCCGGGCCGCGCGCCGATGGACCTGACCGGCGGCGTCACCATCGTGCCCTTCGACACCCCGCAATCGGTGGTGATGTTCGGCGAGAAGGGGATGAAGCGCGACGATCCCGACTTCTTCGCGGCCTATGTGCTGAACCAGATCATGGGCGGCGGCGGCTTCTCGTCGCGGCTGATGGAGGAGGTCCGCGAGAAGCGCGGCCTGACCTATGGCGCCTACAGCTATGTCGTGCCGCGCGACCATCAGGAGACATGGCAGGGCAGCTTCTCGTCCTCGAACGAGAAGGTGGCCGAGGCGGTGGGCGTCGTCCGCGACGTCTGGGCGGATATCGCGAAGAACGGCGTGACCGAGGCGGAACTGGCGGCGGCGAAGACCTACCTGCTGGGATCCTACCCGCTGCGCTTCGACGGCAATGCCAATATCGCCAACATCCTGCTGGGGATGCAGCTCGACCACCTGACGCCCGACTATCTGAAGACCCGCGACGGCGAGATCGAGGCGGTGAGCCTTGAGGACATCAAGCGGGTCGCGGCCGAGTACATCGATCCGGCGCGGCTGCGCTTCGTGGTGGCGGGGCAGCCGGTGGGGCTGGAAGCGTCGAACTGAAGCCGGCCCAAGACTGCCGCCCGGGCTTTGCGAATCCGGGCGGCTTTGCTAAATCTGGGGGCATGAGCCTTGATGCCCCCAATATCTCTTCAAATCGCCCGGTGATCCGCCAGCTCGACGAGGCGGCGATCAACCGAATCGCCGCGGGCGAGGTGCTGGAGCGCCCCGCCTCGGCAGTGAAGGAGCTGGTCGAGAACGCGCTCGACGCCGGGGCGCGGCGGATCGAGGTGGTGATCGCCGAGGGTGGCAAGCGGCTGATCCGGGTCACCGACGACGGCTGCGGGATGACGCCCGAGGATCTGCCGCTGGCGCTGTCGCGGCATGCGACCTCGAAGATCGACGGCAGCGACCTTCTCGACATTCACAGCTTCGGGTTCCGGGGCGAGGCGCTGCCCTCGCTGGGGTCGGTGGCGCGGCTGACGATCACCTCGCGCGCCGAAGGGCACGAGGCGGCGCGGATCGCGGTGACCGCGGGCCGGGACGAAGGGGTGAAGCCCGCGGCGCTGACCAAGGGCACCGTGGTCGAGCTGCGCGACCTGTTCTTCGCGACGCCCGCGCGCCTGAAATTCCTGCGCACCGACCGGGCCGAGGGGCAGGCGGTCGCCGACGTGATCCGCCGGCTGGCGATGGCCGCGCCGGGGGTGGCCTTCAGCCTGCGCGACGAGACCGCCGACCGGCAGGTGTTCCGCGCCGAGGCCGAGCAGGGCGAGCTGTTCGAGGCGCTGTCGGCGCGGCTGGCGCGGGTGCTGGGCCGCGATTTCGCCGACAACGCGCTGCCGATCGACGCCGAACGCGAGGGGCTGCGGCTGACCGGCTTCGCGGCGCTGCCGACCTATTCGCGCGGCGCGGCGGTCGAGCAGTTCCTGTTCGTGAACGACCGTCCGGTGCGCGACAAGCTGATGATCGGCGCGCTGCGGGCGGCCTATATGGACGTGCTCAGCCGCGACCGGCATCCGGCGGCGGCGCTGTTTCTGACCTGCGATCCGCAGATGGTCGACGTGAACGTGCATCCGGCCAAGGCCGAGGTGCGGTTCCGTGACCCGGGGCTGGCGCGCGGGCTGATCGTGTCGGGGCTGCGCCATGCGCTGGCGGCGGCGGGGCATCGGGCGTCCTCGACCGTGGCGGGCGCGACCCTGGGCGCGATGCGGCCCGAGGCGCCGCCAGCGGGCGCGGCGCCGCGTGTCTATCAGATGGATCGGCCCTCGGCCGGGGCGGTGCGGTCGAGCTTCGCCTTCCAGGCGCCGCCGGCGATGCCCTTCGAGCCTCCCGCGCAGGTCTTCGAGGGCTTCGCCGAGGCCTCGGGCCGGTTCGAGGCGCCGGTGCCGGAGGTCGAGGAGACCGCGGTGCGCCGCCCGCTGGGCGCGGCGCGGGCGCAGCTGCACGAGAACTGGATCGTCTCCCAGACCGAGGCCGGCTTCGTCATCGTCGACCAGCACGCCGCGCATGAGCGGCTGGTCTACGAACGGCTGAAGGCGCAGGCGGCCGAGCGCGGGATCGCGGCGCAGGCGCTGCTGATCCCCGAGATCGTCGAGCTGCGCCCCGGCGAGGCGGCGCTGCTTCTGGACCATGCCGAGGATCTGGCCGGGCTGGGGCTGGGGATCGAGGCCTTCGGCGGCGGCGCGGTCGCGGTTCGCGAGGTTCCGGCGCTGCTTGGCCGCTGCGATGCCGCGCGGCTGGTGCGCGACATCCTCGACGAGCTGTCGGATCTTGGCGAAAGCACGAAGCTGCGCTCGCGGATCGACGCGGTGCTCAGCCGGATGGCCTGCCACGGTTCGGTCCGCTCCGGCCGGCAGATGCGGGTCGAGGAGATGAACGCGCTGCTGCGCGAGATGGAGGCCACGCCCGGGTCGGGGCAGTGCAACCACGGGCGGCCGACCTATGTCGAGCTGAAGCTGTCGGACATCGAGCGGCTGTTCGGCCGCAGCTAGATCCCGATGAAAGGCTGCAGCAGCCGCGGAATCAGGCCGCGGAAGCGCAACGGCGCATCGGTCGCGATCAGGCAGAGGCAGGGCCCGCCCGGTTCCGCGACCGGCGTGTGTTCCAAATCGTCGCCGGCCGCCTCGACATCGCCGCGGGCATAGCGCCCCTCGGCATCGGCATAGGCGCCCTGCAGGACCAGCGTGACCTCGCGCCCGCGGTGGCCGTGTTCCGGCATCGCGACGCCGGGCGGGATCGACAGCAGCCGGGCGCTGCCGCCGGGGCCGGACGACACGACGGCCTGTTTCACCCCCATGCCGACCGGGCGCCAGCGCACCGCGGCCAGGTCGCCGCCCACCGCGTCGCGCAAGGGCGCGGGCAGCACCGCGCCCGGTGTCGGCGCCACGCGGATCGGCGCGGCCCCGGGGGCGCGGGCGAGAACGGCCTGAAGCGCGCCCGGGGCCATCGCGACGGGCGGGGCGGTTTCCAGAAGCGCGCCCCCGAAGGCCTCTTGCGCGGCCAGCGCGGCGCGGCACTCGTCGCAGAGCGACACATGGGCGGCGACGACCAGCGCGAAGGGTTCGGCCAAGCGGCCGGCGGCGTAATCGGCAAGAAGGTCGTCGGGAAGGTGATGGGCGATCGGTGTCATGGCTGTCACGTCATTTCCGCGCGCAGGCGCGCCAGCGCCAGGCGGATCCGGGATTTGATGGTGCCGAGCGGCAGGCCGGTCTGGGCCGCGATCTCGCTCTGGCTGCGGTCGGCGAAATAGGCCTGCAGGATCAGCGCCCGCTGCGCCTCTGGCAGACGGGTCATCGCCTCGGTCAGCGCGTCCGAGGCCTGGCGCAGGGCCAGCGCCTCTTCGGGGTCGGGTTCGGCCTCGGGGCCCCAGGGCAGATCCTCGGGCTCTGGCCGGCGGGTGCGGCGCAAACCGTCGATGCGGCGGTTGCGGGCGATGGTGAAGATCCAGGTCGCGACCGAGGCGCGGGCGGGGTCGTAGAGATGCGCGCGGTGCCAGCAGATCGCCATCACCTCTTGCGCGCAGTCCTCGGCCACGCCGGGTTCCGAGCCCGACTTGATCAGGAAGCCCTTGATGCGCGGGGCGAAGTGGTCGAAGAGCCGCGCGAAGGCCGCGGCATCGCGGCGGTCGCGGATCGCGGCCATCACCGGCGCCCAGTCCGGCGTTCCCAAGGGTGGGGAAGCTGTCTTCTTAGCGTCGCCGGGGGGCACCGCTGTCCTCCGTCCGCGCGGGGAGGAGGGCCCCGCCGCCCGAGGATAGGACGGCGCGGGGGCGGATGCATCCGCAAACTCGGCAAGGGCGGGTTCGGTGAACATGACCGGTCTACGCCGCGCCGCCGGGTCTGGATCACCCGGGGCGGACGGTTATGCTGGTGCGGATCTTCCGGCGGGCGTGGTGATCCGGCCCGCGCCCCGGGGCGTAACCCCTTACAAGACCCCCCGAGAGGTGAGACGGCGATGCCCTTCGACTATCCCAAGACCGCGCCCCGGCGCATCGCCGTGATCGGTGGCGGCATCTCCGGCATGGCGGCGGCGCGGCTGCTGGCCCCGACCGACCGGGTCACGCTGATCGAGGCCGCGCCGCGGCTGGGCGGACACGCGCGCACGGTGCTGGCCGGGCGGCGCGGTGATCAGCCGGTCGACACCGGCTTCATCGTCTTCAACCGGGTGAACTACCCGCGGCTGACGCGCCTGTTCGAGGATCTGGGCGTCCCTGTCATCGACAGCGACATGAGCTTCGGCGCCTCGATCGACGGCGGGCGCTTCGAATACGGGCTGCGCGACCTGAACGCGCTTTTCACCCAGCGCCGGCGGCTGGGCGATCCGCGCTATTGGCGGATGCTGCGCGACATCCTGCATTTCAACCGCAACGGTCTTGCCGCCGCCGACCGGCCCGAGATGACGATTTCCGGCCTGCTGGACCGGCTGGGGACGGGGCGGTGGTTCCGCGACTATTACATCACGCCTCTGTCGGGGGCGATTTGGTCGACGCCGGTGGCGGGGATCCTCGATTTCCCGGCGCAGCCGCTGATGCGCTTCTTCGCCAATCACGCGCTTCTGTCGGTCACCGGCCAGCACCAGTGGCTGACGGTGAAGGGCGGCTCGCGCGAGTATGTCTGGCGCCTGGAGGCCGATCTGCGGGCGCGGGGCGTCGAGATCCGCACCGCCGCCCCGGTGCAGGCGGTGCGGCGCGGCGCGGAGGGGCCCGAGATCCGCTGCGCGGGCGGCGACTGGGAGGCTTACGACGAGCTGGTGATGGCCTGCCATTCCGACGAGGCGCTGGCGCTGCTGTCCGACCCCTCGGTCGTCGAGCGCGAGGGGTTGGGCGCGATGCGCTATCAGCCCAACACCGCGGTGCTGCATGCCGATCCGGCGGCGATGCCGCGGCGGCGGCAGGCCTGGTCGAGCTGGGTCTATGCCGAGGCGCCCGGCGCCCGGCCCGACCGCATCCACCTGACCTACTGGATGAACCGCCTGCAGGGCATCCCCGAGGACGATCCGCTGTTCGTGACGCTGAACGGGGTGACGCCGCTGCGCGACGAGCTGATCTATGACCAGACCACCTTCCGCCACCCGGTCTACGACCTGGCGGCGCTGCGCGGGCGCGAGCGGATCCGGGCGCTGAACGGCACCCGCCACACCTGGTATTGCGGCGCCTGGATGCGCGACGGCTTCCACGAGGACGGCTTCGCCAGCGCCGAGGCGGTGGTCGAGGGGCTTGCCCGCCCGCGCGCGCTGGCGGCGGCGTGAACCGGGTCGAGCATATCGCGGGCCAGACCTACCACGGCCGGCGGGGCGGGCCTGCGCACGGGTTTCGCCACGGCTTCGACTATCTTCTGATCCCGGACATGGAGGCCGAGGCCGTGGCGCCCTGGCCCTTTTCGCGCAAAGGCGGGCCGGTCTGCCTGCGCGACCGCGACCATGGCGGGCCGCCGGGCGCGGGGCGGGGGGCGGTCTGGCTGCGCGAGGTGCTGGCGGCCGAGGGCGTGGACATCGATGGGCTGACGATCGGGCTGATCGCGCAGGCCCGTCTGTGGGGCCATGTGTTCAATCCGGTGTCGTTCTGGCTGGCGCGCGACGGCGCCGGGGCGCTGCGGGCGGTGGTGGCCGAGGTGTCGAACACCTTCGGCGACCGGCACAGCTACCTGTGCCTGCGCGAGGACGGCGGGCCGATCACCCGCGAGGACCGGCTGCGGGCGCGCAAGGTCTTCCATGTCTCGCCCTTCCAGGACGTCTCGGGCGGCTATGTCTTCCGCTTCGACATCGCCGAGGACCGGGTCGGGATCTTCATCGACTACGTCACCGCGGGCGGCGGGCTCTATGCCAGTTTCAGCGGGAGGCGGCGGGCGCTGACGCGCGCGGGGCTGGCGGCGGCGATGCTGCGCCGGCCCTTCGGTTCGCGCCGGGTGCTGGCGCTGATCCATTGGCAGGCGCTGCGGCTGTGGGGGAAGGGCGCGCGCTATCGCCCGCGGCCCGAGCCGCCCTCGGCCGAGGTGAGCCGATGAGCGGCGCGGACCCGATCCGCGGGCGGCGCTGGTGGCTGGTCGGCGCGAGCGAAGGGCTCGGCCGGGCGCTGGCGGCGCAGATGGCGGCGCAAGGGGCCGAGCTGGTGCTGTCGGCGCGGGGCGGGGATCGGCTGCACGATCTGGCCGCGACGCTGCCGGGGCGGCACGCGGTGCAGGCGATGGACGTGACCGACGCGTCGTCGGTGGCCAGTGCCGCGGCGGCAGTGGGGGCGGTCGACGGGCTGGTCTGGCTGGCGGGCGTCTATTGGCCGATGAAGGGCACCGCGATCGAGCCGGAGAAGGCCGCGGCGATGGCCGAGGTCAATCTGGCCGGCTGCCTGCGGGTTCTGGGCCATGCCCTGCCGCCGATGCTGGCGCGGGGGCAGGGGCGGGTGCTCTTGACCGGATCGCTGTCGGGCTATCGCGGGTTGCCGGGGGCGGTGGGCTATGCTGCCTCGAAAGCCGGGGTGATGTCGCTGGCCGAGGGGCTGCGCATCGACCTGCGCGGCACGGGCGTGCGGGTGCAGCTGGCAAACCCGGGCTTCATCCGCACCCGGCTGACGGCGCAGAACGATTTCCGGATGCCGGGGCTGATGGAGCCCGAAGAGGCCGCGGCCCGGATGCTGGCGCATCTGCGCAGCGGGCGGTTCCGCTGCGACTTCCCGGCAGGCTTTTCGAAGGTCTTCCGCTGGGGCCGGCTGTTGCCGGACCCGCTGTGGGACCGTCTGTTCGGCTGAATGTTGAAAAGAAAGTAAAGATTGCCGGTCGTTTCCTTGTCGCGGGCAAAATCTGGCAAAATTTAGACGCTGTTTTAATCTTCGCGCTTCTATGGTCCGGCGCATGGGGATGACGTTTCTTCATAGGCTCGGCCGGTATGTCGGTCACTGGCGGTCCGGATGGCGATCCGGCACGACGGACCGGGTGCGCCCGCGGCCCGCGGTCGCGGTCGAGCGCAGCATTGCCGCGGATCACCTTGTCTGCCTTGAATCCGGCGAGCGCGTGGTGCTGCTGGGCAGCCATCTGGCGCGGCGTTTCGGGCTAACGCCGGCCGAATACCGGCGGCGCTGGGGGCTGCCGGAGAGCTATCCGATGGTGGCCCCGGCCTATGAACACCGCCGACATGTGGCAAAAACCGCGACGGATGCGGCGCGATCTGACGTTTTGCGATGACCATGCATTCGCAATTCTTGAAATACATGCTAGATCTTGTCGGCCGGGCAGAACGCCCGGGACGGGAATCGGCGCCAGCGGGGAATGCGTGACAGAGAAACCGGACCAAACCGCGGAGATGATCGCGAGCATCGCGGCCTCTTACGCTGCCCGGCCCGATACCGGGATCGAGGATATCGTGCGTCTGGTCGCGCGGCTTCGGGAAGAACTCGGATCCGCCCCGCAACCGGTCGCGAGCCGGACTGCGCGCTCTGTTCCGGTGGCAGCGGCCCATGCCCCCGCCACGGCCGCGGGCCCCGAAGCGCCCGCGCTGCCGGTCGCGCAGGCGGTCACCCGCGACAAGGTCTACTGCCTGTGCTGCGGCAAGGGCTTCAAGATGCTGAAGCGGCATCTGGGCACAGAGCATGGCCTGACCGAGGACCAGTATCGCCGTCGCTTCTCGCTGCCCGAGGACATGCCGCTGGTCGCGCCCAGCTATTCGGAACGCAAGGCCCGCCATGCCCGCGATGTCGGCCTTGGGCGCTATGCCCGCGTGGGCGCCTGAGCGCGCTTCCCCGGCCGGTTTCCGGCGGCTGCGCCGCGCCGCGGAATTAGACATCTGTTAACCCAATTGCGCCGCTTTTTCGGCGCGATTGCCCGCCATGGTCCGGCCGAGAGCAGAAGGCTTGAGGACGATTTCATCATGGCGATTCCCAACACGGCACCGATCATCGTGAAGCGCGTGGTCGATGACGGCCACGACGGCCACCATGGGGGAGCCTGGAAGGTCGCCTATGCCGACTTCATGACCGCGATGATGGCCTTCTTCCTGCTGATGTGGATCCTGTCCGCGACCGAGGAAGAGACCCGCCACGGTCTGGCCGACTATTTCTCGCCCGCGAGCACCCAGACCAACGGCCCCGGTGGCTTCGGCCTGCTGGCCGGCACCAGCGACGCGACGCTGGGCACGCTGTCGGCGGAACGCACGCCGGTGACCTCGGACGGCAAGCAGGGCGACGCCTATGCCGAAGGCCATTCCTCGGACGCCAACCAGACGCAGGTGCAGGCGGCGCAGGACACCTGGGCCGGGCTCGCCAAGAGCGCCGCGCAGCAGATGGCCGCGAATTCGGCCTCGGCCCCTGTCAGTGCCGACGATCCGGAACCCAGCGCCGAGCAGCTGGCCAAGGCCGCCGCCGAGCGCCGCGCCGAGGACGAGGCGAAATTCGCCGAGCTGGCGCAGAAGATGCAGGAGCAGATCACCAACTCGCCCGAGTTGAAGGGCCTGAGCGAGAACGTCCGCTTCGAACGCACCACCGACGGCCTGCTGGTGCAGATCATCGACCGCAACGGCAAGTCGATGTTCGCCTCGGGCTCGGCCCGGCCGGGGCAGGAGACCGAGATGCTGATGGAGAAGCTGGGCGCCGCCATCGCCGCGCTGCCGAACCAGATGATCATCGCCGGCCATACCGATGCCGTGCCCTATACCGGCAGCCGCGACTATTCGAACTGGGAACTGTCCTCGGACCGCGCCAACGCCACCCGCCGGGTGTTCATGGCCGCCGGCGTCGATCCGCGCCGGATCGTGCGGATCTCGGGCCTGGCGGATACCGAGCCGCTGAACGCCGCCGACCCGCGCGATCCGACCAACCGCCGGATCACCGTGCACCTGATCTATCGCGACCGCGCCGTGGGCGGCGAGGAAGACCTGCCGGTCGGCGCATCGGCGGAAACCAAGTCGGCCGACGTGCTCTGACCGGGCGCAGCCCGCGCCGTCCTGACAACGAGCGAAGCCCGGGCCTTTCGAGAAGGTCCGGGTTTGCGCTGTGAAAGAGTCTTCAGCGGAAGATCTGTGCCCGCAGGTCGCTGAGCTGGCGCTGGATCTCGGTCGGCGCCTCGCGGGTGGTCGTCGCCGCCTGAAGCGCCACCGCCAGCATCGCCGACAGGCCCATCGCCGCAAAACCGCCGCGCACGACCCGGGCCAGCCCGCGGCCGCGCGGCGCGACCGGTCCGATCAGCGAGCCCGCAGCGGGTTCGGGCGCCTCGGCGCGCGGAACCGGCGCCCCGGGCAGGACATGGACATGATCGCCGATCACCGTGACGCGCGCCCGCAGCGGCCCGGCCTCGAGCGGGGTGGTCAGCGCCTCGGTCAGGGCTGCCGCCTCGACCGTGAAGCGCTCGGGCAGGTCGCCGGCCGGGGTCTCGACCTCGGGCAGGCGCAGGGCGAAGGCGCCAAGGTCATCGCGCAGGTAGACGGTCTGGGCGCGTGGCGCGCGGCGGCTGTCCTCGGGCGTGCCCGGCTCGGTCTCGATCACCACCAGCCCGCGCGGCTCCAGCCGGATCTCGCAGTCCAGCGCGCGGGCACGGGCGCGCTCCTCGGGGGCAAGGGCGCGATAGCCTGCGGGCGCGGCCTCGGTCGCGAAGGACTGGGCCGAGAAGCGGTGCGCGAAGGGGGGTTTGGCCGCATTCGGGGACGCGTTCGGGGCCAGGGCCTGCGGCGCGGGCGACGGGTGGGCGGGGCGTGGGGCCACGAAGCGCGTGGGGTCGAGCCCCTCTTCCAGCGCGAAGCGGAAGTTCAGCGAATAATCCTCGGCCGCTTCCAGAAGCTGTTCCGGCCCGCGTTCCTCGGCGGTCAGCGCCAGCAGCGCCAGCAGGCGCTGCTCTTCCGAGAAGCGCAGCGGGCGGGTGCGGGCGCCGGAAAGCTCTGGCACCACGACCGTTTCGGCCGGGGCGCTGCCGAGCGCCGCGGCGATGCGCGGCAGGATGCGGTCCGATTCCTCGGCACGGTAGAGCAGGGCCGAACAGGCGCCGCCGGCCTCGAGGCAGAGCGCAAGGCGCATGTCCACGGGCCAGCCGCGGAACATCCGGGCCAAATCCTCGGCGCCCGGCAGGAAGGCAAAGGCATCGCTCGTGGTCATGGAAAGCTCCGGGAATCGCCGTCCCGTGCGAGGGTAATTGACCACAAAAGCTAGGCTCGGCTACTATAGATGTCAATTCGGACGCAGCTTTTACACAACACTTGGTGGTGGATAACTGCCGGGGATTGCCAAGTCGGGCCGCTTTTCCGACATACTGTCGCCAATCGTGAAACCTAAACCTTCCCCTGACGCCGCATCCCGTTCCGGAGCTTCCCCAGCATGACGATCATCATCGGCCTGGTCACCGTCTTCGGCCTCGTCTTCGGGGGGTTCATGCTGTCGGGCGGCAAGATGGAGATCATCCTGCACGCGCTGCCCTTCGAGGGGATGATGATCGGTGGCGCCTCGCTGGGCGCCTTCATCATGGCGAACTCGTTCGGGATGGCGAAGAAATCCGCGGGCGGGCTTCTGAAGGCGGTCAAGGGCAGCAAGTGGAAGGCGAAGGACTACACCGACCTTCTGAACCTGATGTTCGAGCTGAGCCGGCTTTACAAGACCAAGGGCATCCTCGCGCTGGACGAGCATATCGAGAACCCGGACTCGAGCCCGATCTTCAGCAAGTATCCGAAGATCCAGAAAGAGCATTTCGCGACCGACCTGATCGTCGACAGCTTCCGGATGATCGCGATGCAGTTCGACGACGCCTTCCAGATGGAAGAGGTCATCAACCGCAAGCTCAAGAAGCACCATCACGAGGCCGTCGCCCCCGCGGGCGCCCTGCAGACCGTGTCGGACGGCCTGCCGGCGATCGGGATCGTCGCGGCGGTTCTGGGCGTGATCAAGACCATGGCCTCGATCGACCAGCCGCCGGCGGTGCTGGGCCTGATGATCGGCGGCGCGCTGGTCGGAACCTTCCTGGGCGTGTTCCTGGCCTATTGCATCGTCTCGCCGATGTCGGCGCGGCTGAAGCAGATCGAGGACGAGGACGGCGCCTTCTACAACGTGATCCGCGACATCATCGTGGCCATGGTCGCCGGCCATTCGCCCAACATCTGCGTCGAGATCGGCCGCGGCTCGATCCCGACGTCGATGCAGCCCGGTTTCGCCGAGGTCGAGACCGCGCAGCGCGAACTGGCGATGGCCGCATAATGGCCTCGCGCCGCGATCACGCGCTTTCGGTGATGCGCCGGCTGGCGGACGAGAAGCTGCGCGACGAGGCGCAGGGGCTGGGGGCGCTGCGCGCGAAGATCGGCGCGCTGCGGCAGGGGCAGGAGCGGATCCTGTCGCGGCTCGAGACCGAGGCCCATGTCGGCGGCATCGAGACCGCGCCCTATGTCGGCAGCTTCGTCCGCGCGATGCGCGCCGAACACGCGCGGATGGAGACCGAGGCCCGCGGGCTGGAACGCCGCGCGGCCGAGCAGCAGGACCGCGTGATGGAGCGCTTCCGCGAGCAGCAGGTCTTCACCCGGCTCGAGGCGGCAGAGGCCGAGGCGCGCGCCGACGAAGCCACCCGTCGCGAGACGGCGGCGCTGGAAGAGGCGGCGCTGACCCGCTGGCGCCGCGGCTGAGCCGCTCAACTCCATCTTAAGGTCGCGGGCGGATGCTCCTGCCGTTGCAGGGGTGAGGCGCCATGACCACGACAAGCCATGTTTTCCTCGGCGTCGCGCCGGGGGCGTTCAGCACCGTCGGCGGGGCCGCGGTGCAGGCGGGTTCGCTGATTTACCTGAACCCGGAGTGGACCGAGCAGGTCAATGCGCTGACCTTCATCTTCACCGATGTCGATGGCATCGCTCAGGGCGACGCGCTGCTGAACGAGATCGGCGACGACCCGTTGCAGCAACTGGTGGTCAAGGACGCGGCCGGGAACACGCTGGGGTCGGGCGTCGGCTATCTTGAGGACCAGATCGTCGCCACGGCGCCGGACGGCAGCACGCTGAAGCTCTACCGGGTCGAGATCGCGGGCGTCTATCAGGGCATCGTGATCGACGGCGCGGTGACGCCGGGCGTGCAGTACACGATCACCGCGGTGAACAATGTCGATGCGCTGGACAACCCGCTGTATTCCGCCTTCGACAGCCTGACCTACGACCAGACGCTGGCCAACACCATCACCGGCGGCAGCGGGAACGAGACCCTGTCGGGCGGGCTGGGCAACGACAGCATCTCGGGCGGGGCAGGCAACGACTCGATTTTGGGCGGCGATGGCAACGACACGCTGCTGATGGGGGCGGGGCAGAACACCGTCTCTGGCGGCGACGGGGCCGACTACATCGACGACGTGGTCGGGCCGCGGCTGATCGGGCCGAACTACATCGACGCCGGGGCAGGGGCCGACACGGTCTATTCCGGCGACGGCAACGACACGATCTACGGCGGCGACGGCAATGACGTCATCAACGCCGAGGGCGGCAACGACTGGATCGATGGCGGCGCGGGCGACGACAACATCCAGGCCGGTACCGGGTCGAACACCGTCTACGGCGGCGCGGGCAACGACCGGATCGACGACATCACCGGCGTCGTCGGCGACCCGGGCCCGAATGTCTATCACGGTGGCGACGGCAACGATTCGATGTGGTCCGGCAACGGCAACGACACGCTGTTCGGCGATGCCGGCAATGACGCCATCTACGCCGAGGGTGGCAACGACCTGATCGACGGCGGCGCGGGCGCGGACTGGGTGCAGGCAGGCGCGGGTGACGACACGGTGTTCGGCGGGTCGGAAAGCGACGTCCTTCTGGGCGAGGCTGGCAACGACGCGATCTATGGCGGTACTGGCGACGACTACATCGGCGGCGGCACCGGCGACGACACGCAGTGGGGCGAGGCCGGGGCCGACGCGTTCTATGTCATCTCGGGCGACGGCAGTGACACGATCTTCGGGGGCGAGCAGGACGGCGGCATCGACAGGCTCGACTTCTCGTACATGGGCAGTTCGGACCACCTGACCCTGCTGGTCACCGGGTGGGAGCTTGGGAGCTATACCGTCGATGGCGGCACCGCGACCGGCACGTTCTGGGAAATCGAGGCCGTGGTCGGCGGGGGCGGGTCCGACACGATCGACGGCTCTGCCGGCATGGGCAACATGTCGCAGTCGGGCGGGGCGGGCGACGACCTGATCCTGGGCGGCAGTGGCGCCGACACGTTGCTGGGCGGCACCGGGAACGACACGCTCGGCGGTGGCACCGGCGACGACCTTTTGACTGGCGGCGCCGGAAACGACGTCTTCCGCTTCCTGCCGGCGGGCGGGCAGGACCTGATCACCGATTTCGACATGACCCTGTCGGGTGGCAGGACCGCGGACCAGTTCGATGTCTCGGCCCTGCGCACCGCCGGGGGGGATCCGATCGTCGCGCGGGACGTCACCGTGGTCGATGACGGCTTCGGGAATGCGCTGCTGGTGTTTCCCGACGGCAGTTCGGTCACCTTGGCCGGGATCAGCGCGGCGACTGTGCAGGCGCCGGGTCAATTGCAGGCGATGGGCATCCCCTGCCTTGTGGACGGGACGCTGATCGACACGCCGCAGGGGCCCTGTCCGGTTGAGGACCTGCGGCCGGGCAGCCTGGTCGAGACGCTGGGGCAGGGGGCGCAGCCGGTGCTCTGGCTCGGGCGGCGCCGGGTCGGGCGGGCAGCATTGCTGGCCGATCCGCGGCTTGCCCCGGTCGAGATCCGCGCCGGCACCCTTGGCAACGATCGGGCGCTGCGCCTGTCGCAACTGCATGCGCTGGCAATCCAGCATCCCGGCGGGGCGCGGCTGGTCCGGGCCGGGCATCTGGCGGACCATGGCGTGCCCGGCATCCGCATCGCGCGCGGGGCGCGCGAGGTGACCTATTGCCACCTGCTGCTGCCCCGTCACGCGATCATCCGCGCGCAGGGCGTGCCGGTCGAGACCCTGTGGCCCGGCCCGGTCGCGATGGCCGGGCTTGGCCCCGAGCTGCGTCTGTCGCTGATCCGCGCCCATCCGCGGCTGGCGCGGGCTGTGCTGGGCTTCGCCCCGGTCGAGCCGGTCTATGGCCCGCGCGCGCTTCCGGTACTGCGCCGGCGCGAGCTGGCGGATCTGGCAGGCCCGCTGCGGCCGATGGCGCTGCGGCCGCTGATGGCCGTGAGTCGCGAATCATGACGGGTGATTCGCAGCCTGCAACGTTCTTGCCGCGCCGGTTCTCGCGTCGGCCGGGGGCGGCAGCTGACCAAGGCTTGGGCGTATCTGAAATGCGGGCCGCATTGTCGGCAATCGGCACGCGCTGACGCCGCCGTCGCAACCCCCTGCGGGGCATCGGTCTTGTCGCATGCAGGCCGCAGTCTGTCGCTTTCGGGGCGACCTCCCCCCCGGCCTTGGGGCCCAATCCGGCTCGTTCGGAGCGATGAGAGCCCAGTTGAAATGCCCAAGGCGTTTTGCTTGAGTTCCCGGACAGAACGAACAACGCGACGCAAACGTCCGACTTCGGGGAGCAAGACTTGACCGCATCCAGCACCGCCGACGCGGCATTCGTCGAATTCGAACGGGTCCAGAAGAGCTATGACGGCGAAAGCCTCGTGGTGAAGGATCTGAACCTGACCATCGCGAAGGGCGAGTTCCTGACGATGCTCGGCCCCTCGGGGTCCGGCAAGACCACCTGCCTGATGATGCTTGCCGGCTTCGAGACCGCGACCAACGGCGAGATCAAGCTGGCCGGCCGGCCGATCAACTCGGTCCCGCCGCACAAGCGCGGCATCGGCATGGTGTTCCAGAACTACGCGCTGTTCCCGCACATGTCGGTGGGCGAGAACCTTGCCTTCCCGCTGGAGGTCCGCGGCATCGGCAAGGCCGAGCGCGAGGCCAAGATCCTGCGCGCGCTGGGCATGGTGCAGATGGAGAAGTTCGTGAACCGTCGTCCGGCGCAGCTTTCGGGCGGCCAGCAGCAGCGGATCGCGCTGGCCCGCGCGCTGGTCTTCGACCCCGCGCTGGTGCTGATGGACGAACCGCTCGGCGCGCTCGACAAGCAGCTGCGCGAGCACATGCAGTTCGAGATCAAGCGCCTGCACGACCAGCTGGGCATCACCGTGGTCTACGTGACGCATGACCAGGGCGAGGCGCTGACCATGTCGGACCGCGTCGCCGTGTTCAACGACGGCCGCATCCAGCAGCTGGCCCCGCCGGCCGAGCTTTACGAGCGTCCGAAGAACAGCTTCGTGGCCCAGTTCATCGGCGAGAACAACAAGCTGCCCGGCACCATCGAGAGCTTCGACGACGACAAGGCGATCGTGCGTCTGGCCACCGGCGAGGCGATCGACGCGACCCCGGTCAACATCCGCAACAAGGGCCAGCAGACGCTGGTCTCGATCCGCCCCGAGCGCGTCGAGTTCAAGCCCGAGATGATGCCCGCCGGCGCGCACACGATCGACGCCGAGGTGCTCGAGGTGATCTACATGGGCGACATCCTGCGCGCCCGGCTGAAAGTGGCCGGAAGCAACGATTTCGTCATGAAATATCGCAACACCATTGGCCAGACCAAGCTGGTCCCGGGCCAGAGCGTGCGCATCGGCTGGCATCCGGCCGACGCCCGCGCGCTGGACGTGGTGTGACCTGAGAACGGCGGTGACCCGCATCACGCGGGGCACCGAACGAGAAGCCGCCGACAACAGGCGGACCGACAACAGACTGATCCAACGGGAGAATATCCGAAATGAAGAAAGTGCTCATCCTGTCCACCGCCCTGTCGGCCGTGGCCTTTGCCGCGCAGGCGGATGTCGCGCTGCTGTCCTGGGGCGGCGCCTACGAGAAGAGCCAGGTGGAGGCCTACAACAAGCCCTTCACCGCCGAGACCGGCATCGCCGTGAACACCTCGGCCGCCGATAACCCGGCGACCCCGATCAAGGCCCAGGTCGAGGCCGGCAACGTCACCATCGACGTGGCCGACGTCGAATATGCCGACGCCGTGCGTCTGTGCGACGAGGGCCTGCTGGAAGAGTTCGACGACAGCACCCTGCCGGCCGGCGCCGATGGCACCGCCGCGACCGAGGACTTCCTGCCCGGCGCGCTGACCGACTGTGGCGTCGCGAACATCGTGTTCTCGACCGTCTACGCCTACGATACCTCGAAGATGAAGGAAGCGCCGAAGACCATCGCCGATTTCTTCGACACCACGAAGTTCCCGGGTAAGCGCGGCATGCGCAAGGGCGCCAAGGCAAACCTCGAGATGGCGCTGATGGCCGATGGCGTCGCCGCCGCCGACGTCTACGAGACGCTGAGCACCCCCGAGGGTGTCGACCGCGCCTTCAAGATGCTCGACAAGATCAAGAAGGATGTCGTCTGGTGGGAAGCCGGCGCCCAGCCGCCGCAACTGCTGGCCGATGGCGAGGTCGCGATGACCACCGCCTATAACGGCCGGATCTTCGCCGCTGCCGTGGCCGAGGGCAAACCCTTCGAAACCGTCTGGGACGGTCAGGTCTACGAATACGACATGTTCGTGATCCCGAAGGGCGCCCCGAACAAGGACGAGGCGATCAAGTACATCCAGTTCGCGACCGGCTCGAAGCCGCTGGCCGACCAGGCCGCCTGGATCAGCTACGGCGCCGCGCGCAAGTCGTCGGGCACGATGTACCCGCTTTACAACGACGGCAAGACCGAGATGGCGCCGTTCCTGCCCACCGCGGAAGCCAACCTCGGCAATGCGCTGGCCTCGTCCTACGAGTTCTGGGTCGATCACGACACCGAGCTGAACGAGCGCTTCAACGCCTGGCTGGCCAGCTGAGACCACGACACCGACCGCAGCGGCTGGGCTGCTGCGGTCACACTGCACGACGGCGCGCGGGGGCGACATGGCGGATATTTCTGCAGAGATCGGAGCTTCGGCTCCCGGGCGGCTGACGACGGCCGAGGGCGTGCCGCTCAAGCAGGCACTCGGACGCGCGCAGGCGCGGGCCAAGCGCCGCGCGGCGATCCTGGTGGCGCCGCTTCTGCTGTTCATCGTCATCACCTTCATCTTCCCGATCGGGCAGATGCTCTATCGCTCGATCCACAATGACAGCTTCGCGCGCAGCATGCCCAATGTCGGGCTGTGGTTCGCGGACAACCCGTCGGGCACTCCGCTGGACGAGGCCGCCTGGGCGGCGCTGGCCGCCGACCTGAAGCTGAGCCGCGAGAACAAGACCGCGGGCGAGGTCGGGACGCGCATCAACTACGAGATCGGCGGCACCCGCTCGCTCTTCACCTCTTCGGCGCGCAAGGCAGATGACCTGAAGCCGCCTTTCGCGACCTCGGTCCCGGCGCTGGACAAGAAGTGGACGGATCCGCAGCTCTGGCAGGTGATGCGCACCGCGTCCTCGGCCTATACGACCAGCTTCTATCTGGCCGCGCTGGACATGACGCGCGATGCCGCCGGCAACATCGTCCGGGTCGAGGAGGGGCGGCGGGTTTATGTGCCGCTGTTCATCAAGACCTTCCTGCTGTCGGGGCTGATCACCGTCATCTGCCTGCTGCTGGCCTACCCGGTCGCGCATCTTCTGGCGACGCTGCCGCTGGCGAAGTCGAACCTGCTGATGATCCTCGTGCTGTTGCCGTTCTGGACCTCGCTTCTGGTGCGGACCACCAGCTGGATGGTGCTGCTGCAGGAACAGGGCGTGGTGAACAACATGCTGGTTGCGGGCGGCGTGCTCGACGACGGCAACCGCCTGCGGATGATGTACAATCAGGCCGGCACGATCATCGCGATGGTGCATATCCTGCTGCCCTTCATGATCCTGCCGCTCTATTCGGTGATGCGCACGATCAAGCCCAGCTATGTCCGCGCTGCTCGCTCGCTCGGCGCCACCAGCTGGACGGCCTTCCGCCGCGTCTACCTGCCGCAGACCCTGCCCGGGATCGGCGCCGGCGCGCTCCTGACCTTCATCCTCGCCGTCGGCTACTACATCACCCCGGCGCTGGTCGGCGGCGCCTCGGGCCAGCTGATCTCAAACCTGATCGCCTACCACATGCAGGACAGCCTGAACTGGTCGATGGCCGCGGCGCTGGCCGCGATCCTTCTGGCCGCGGTGCTGCTGCTGTACTGGCTCTACGACCGTCTGGTCGGCATCGACAACATGAAGCTCGGCTGAGGGCGCCCGCCGCCTTCCCGCTTTCGCACTGGCTCAAATATCCCGGGGGTCCGGGGGCAGCGCCCCCGGCCCCGGCCCGGCCCAGAGGACAGACCCCATGGCCCTTCCGATCTACGCCTCGCCGCTCGAACGCGCCTGGCACTGGACCTACAAGATCCTCTGCGCGGCGATCTTCATCTTCCTGATCGCGCCGATCCTCGTGGTGATTCCGCTCAGCTTCAACGCCGAGCCCTATTTCACCTTCACCGAGAAGATGCTGTCCTTCGACCCGACCGGCTATTCGATGCGCTGGTACGACCTGCTGCTCACCTTTGGCATGCAGGCGCCCGAGGCCGAGCGCGGCGCCTCGTGGTGGGCGGATGTCTGGCAGCACGCGACCTGGGTGCAGGTCGCCAAGAACTCGGTGGTCGTCGGCTTCTTCGCGACGCTGCTCGCCACGGTGCTGGGCACGCTGGCCGCGCTGGGCCTGTCGCGCCCCGAGATGCCCTTCAAACGCTCGATCATGGCGATCCTGATCTCGCCGATGATCGTACCGATCATCATCACCGCGACGGGGCTGTTCTTCTTCTATTCGTCGATCCAGATCCGCAGCTGGGGCATCCCCTATCTCGGCGTGGTGCTGGCCCATGCCACGCTCGGCATCCCCTTCGTGATCATCACCGTCACCGCGACGCTCGTCGGCTTCGACCATTCGCTGACCCGCGCCGCCGCCTCGCTCGGCGCCTCGCCGGTGACGATCTTCCGCAAAGTGACGATGCCGCTGATCCTGCCCGGCATGATCTCCGGCGCGCTCTTCGCCTTCGTCACCTCCTTCGACGAGGTGGTGGTGGTGATGTTCATCGCCGCGCCCGACGAGCAGACGATCCCGCGCCAGATGTGGAACGGCATCCGCGAACAGATCAGCCCGGCGATCCTTGCCGTTGCGACGATCCTCGTGGTGATCTCGATCCTGCTGCTGGCCACGGTCGAGCTGCTGCGCCGGCGGGGCGAGAAGCTGCGCGGCGTCAGCCCCTCCTGACCTCGCGGATCGGCGCGGCCCCGCCCGCGCCCTCCGGCCTTGCCATCATTGTCAGCGCGGCAGCAGCCGCGCGATGATCGCGGCGCGGATCGCGGTGATATGGCGGTCTACCGCGGCCGAGGCTGCGGCAGGATCGCCGCCGCGCAGCGCCGCGAGGATCGCCAGATGCTCTTCGCAGGTCTCGAGGAACCGCTCGGGCAGGCTGCGCAGGTCGAAGAGATGGGTCTTCATCCGCAACCCCGCGACGATCTCGCCCAGCTGCGCGTTCCCCGCCGCCGCCGCCATCGCCGAATGCAGCCGCTCGTCGATCCGGCGCACCTCGGCCCGGCCCAGCTCGGCTCCGGCGCGGTGCAGGGCAAGCAGGCGCTGCAACTCTACCTCCATCGCGTCGAGCTCCGAGGGATCCATCCGCCCCGCCGCCAGCCGTGCGGCCTCGCATTCAAGCAGCCTGCGGATCGCGAGGTTTTCCATGTAGCGGCTGATGTCCATCGTCATCACCCGCAGCCGCTTGCCGTCGCGCTCGAGAATGCCTTCGCCCTCGAGCAGCAGCAGCGCATCGCGCATCGGCGTGCGTGACAGGCCCAGTTCCTCGGACAGCGGCCGTTCCTGGATCGGGGTTCCGGCCGGCAGGGCACCCGCCAGGATGTGGCGGGTCAACCGGTCATAGGCCTCTTCCGACAGGCGGCGGTCCGTCTGTTCAGTCATGCGTTGCTCTCTCTCCCCTGCACCGGCTCGGGCCGGATCATGAGAGAATATCGCCCGGATATCGCGCGTATACAGCCCTTGGTGACGCGAAAGCGTCTGCCCTCAGGGCAGCAGGCCGATCCATGCCCAACTGGTGAGCACCGAAAGGGCGGTCGAGATCAGAACCGACGAGGCTGCGACCCGTCGCCCGACGCCGTACATGTTGGCGTAGAGATAGGCATTGGCGCCGGGCGCCATGGACGCCAGCAGGACCCCCGCGCGCATGTGGTTCACCGGCAGGTCGAAGACGAAATGGCCCAGCCCGTAGGTGATCGCGGGATGCAGGATCAGGCCGGCGCAGACGACGACTCCGATCAGGCGCAGGTCGCCCTCGGGGCGATAGCGCCACAGGACGCCGCCAAGCCCGAAAAGCGCGACCGGGATCGCGGCGCGGGCCAGCATCTCGATCCCGCCGACCAGCGGGCCGGGCAGGGGCAGGCCGGTGACGTTGACGGCAAGGCCCATCGCCACCCCCAGCACGATCGGCGTGCGCAGGATGCCGGCGACGACCTGCAGGGCCAGCCGCGGTCCGGGCACGTTCTGGCCGCGGCTCTTGGCAAGCTCCATCGCGAAGATCCCGAAGCTGTAGAGCAGCGGCGAATGCAATGCGACGATCGACAGCGCGCCCGGCACCGCTTCGGGACCGAAGGCGCGTTCGGTGATCGGCACGCCAAGCAGCATCGAGTTCGAGAAGAGGCAGCAGAAGCCGATCGCGACCGAATCCGTGGCCGGGCGGCCGACGGCGCGCGCGGCGCCGAAGCCCAGCGCGAAGCCGGCGAAGGCGCCGACGTAGAAGCTGACCAGAAGGCCGATGCTGAAGGTCTGCCCGAGGTCCAGCCGCGACAGCTGGATGAACAGCAGCGCCGGAATCCCGAAGGTCTGGGCGAATTTCATGCAGCCATCCACGGCGCTCTCGCCGAAGACGCCGCGCCAGGCCGCGATCCAGCCGAACCCGATCAGAACGAAGACCGGGAGGATCGCGTCGGTGAGTGCCTGCATGGTGTGTTCAGTCCTGGAGGTCGATGACCATGCCGTCGAAAGCGGGGATCACGTGATCCGGCGTTTCCGCCATCACCCGGTCATGGTCGATGTCGATATGCATGTTGGTGAGGATGGCACGCCCGGGCTGGACCCTCCCGATCCAGTCGAGCGCGAGCGAGAGATGGGCGTGGGTCGGATGCGGGCTGTAGCGCAGCGCATCGATGACGAAGACCTCGAGCCCCTGAAGGTGCGGCCAGGCGGCCTCGTAGATCTCTTTCACGTCGGGCATGTAGGCCAGCCCGCCGATCCGGAAGCCCAGCGCGTCGATCGAGCCGTGGTTGACCCGGATCGGCGTGAAGGGAATGGCGCCGCCGGGGCCCTCGACCTCGAAGCGGCCCTCGATGGTCAGCAGGTCGCAGATCGGCGGATAGCTCGACCCGCGCGGCTGCACGAAAGCATAGCCGAAGCGCGACATCAGCGAATCCTGCGTAGCGCCGTCGGCCCAGACCGGCAGGCGGGTGCCAGTGTTGAACACGATCTGGCGCAGGTCGTCGATGCCGTGCAGGTGATCGGCATGGGCATGGGTCATCACCACGGCGTCGAGCGTGCCGACGCCCGCGGTCAGCAGCTGCTGACGCATGTCGGGCCCGGTGTCGATCAGCACGCGGGTGGTGCCGGCCTCGGTGATCCGCTCGACCAGCAGGGCGCAGCGCAGGCGGGTGTTCTTCGGGTTCGCGGGATCGCAGGCGCCCCAGATCCCCCCGAGCCGGGGCACCCCGCCAGAGGAGCCGCAGCCGAGGATGGTGAAGCGCAGGGTTGCCATCACGCCGCCTTCGCGGCCTTGGCGAAGAGCCGGTCGAAATTGGCCGAGGTCAGGCGGGCGAATTCGGCATAGTCCATGCCGAAGGCCTCGGCGCCCACATTCGCGGTCAGCGCCGTGTAGGCGGGTTCGTTGCGCTTGCCGCGGTGGGGCGGGGGGGCGAGGTAGGGGCTGTCGGTCTCGACCAGGATCCGGTCGCGGGGGGCGGCGGCGAAGATCGCGCGCAGGTCGGACGAGCGCGGGAAGGCCGCGATCCCCGACATCGACAGGTAGAAGCCCAGATCGAGCACCTTTTCCGCCAGTTCCGGCGAGGACGAGAAGCAGTGCATCACGCAGGAATAGGCCCCGGCGCGGTGTTCCTCGGTCAGGATGCGGGCCATGTCGTCGTCGGCGTCGCGGGAGTGGATGATCAGCGGCAGGCCGGTGCGGCGGCAGGCCTCGATGTGCCGGCGCAGGCTTTCCTGCTGCACGGCCTTGCTTTCGGCGGTGTAGTGGTAGTCGAGCCCGGTTTCGCCGATGCCCACGAATTTCGGATGCGCGGCCAGCGCCACCAGCGTCTCGACCTCGACCAGCGGTTCCTCATGCGCGCGCATCGGGTGGATGCCGGCGGCGTAGAAGACGCCGTCATGCGCTTCCGCGATGGCGCGGACCACGGGTTCCTTGTCCATCCGGGTGCAGATGGTGACCATCCGCGTCACGCCGGCGGCGCGGGCGCGGGCCACGATTTCACCCTGCTGCCCGTCGAAATCCGGGAAGTCGAGGTGGCAATGGCTGTCCACGATCTCGGGACGCGCGGCATCTGGGTTTGCGGGGGGGAGGCCCGCAGCGGGGAGGTCGGTCATCGGGGGCTGTCCTCAGCCGGCGATCTCGGCCGCCGTCTCGTTCACCTTCAGAACCATATCCATGAGAAGCGCGGCAGGGTCAAGGTTGACCGCCCGGCCCTGACGGGCGCGGTTGCCCAGCTCTTGCGCCCGCGTTGCCCAAAGCCGCGCCGCATGGGAATGGGGCGAGAGGCGCATCAGCACCTCGGCCTCGTGCGGGGCGGCCTCGATCCCGGGCGGGCCCATCACGCCGGTGCGCGCCAGCCGCGACAGCGCGAGGTCGAGAAGGCCCAGCGTCAGCTCGAACCGGTCCTCGGCGCCGCGGGCCGCGGCCTGATCGGCCAGCGCCAGCGCCCGACCGCGGTCGAGCCGCGGCATCGTGCCCAGCAGGTCGACGATCCGGGCGTAAAGCGCGAGCCCCTCGCCGGTCACCAGCCGCATCGCGGCCCCGACCGAGCCCCCGGCCAGTTCGGCAAGCGCGGGGGCATCCTCGGGCGAGGCCTCGACCTCGGCGCCGTCCAGCGCGGCGGTGATCTCGGCGGGGCCGAGGGGCGCGAGCTTCAGCTCGCGGCAGCGCGAACGGATCGTGGGCAGCAGGCCGGCCGGGCGGTGCGCGATCAGGATCAGCACGGCGCGGGCCGGCGGTTCCTCGAGCAGCTTCAGCAGGGCGTTGGCCGCGGGGATGTTCATCTCGTCCGCGGCGTCGATGATCACCACGCGGCGGCCGCCGTCGACAGCAGACAACCCGAAGAAGGAATGCAGGCGGCGGACCTCGTCGACGCCGATCACCTGCTTCAGCTTGCCGGTCTTCTCGTCCCAGGGCCGGCGCAGCAGGAACAGGCCTGGGTCCGACAGTGCCGCAACGCGCCGCGCGACCGGGTGGTCGGCGGGAATGTCGAGGCTGGTGGGCGGCGGCGGCGCGCCGAAGAGCCCGTCATCGCCGCCGGGATCGGGCGTCGCCAGCAGGAACCTCGCCATCCGCCAGGCGAGCGTCGCCTTGCCAATCCCCTGCGGCCCGGTCAGCAGCCAGCCGTGATGCAGCCGGCCGGTGGCGAAGGCGTCGAGGAACCGCGCCTCGGCCTCGTCCTGACCGTAGAGCCGCGCGGTTTCGCGCGGATGGGGCACGCCCTCGACCCGGTCGGGCTCGGGGGGCAGCTCGTCGGTCTCGGCCCGGCGCGGCGCCCTCATGCCCGCGCCCCGTCAAGGCGGGCGCCGACCGTCGCCAGCACCTCGGCGGCGACGCTGTCGGGATCGCGGGCGCCGTCGATGACGCGGATGCGCTCGGAGAATTCGGCGGCCAGCGCGAGGAAGCCCTCGCGCATCCGGGCCTGCATCGCCTGGCCCATGTTCTCGAACCGCTCTTCGCTGCCCTTGCGGGCGAAGGCGCGTTCAAGCCCCACGGTGGGGTCGATGTCGATCAGCAGGGTCAGGTCGGGTTCGCGCCCGATCATCAGCGCGTGCAGCTTGTCCACCAGTCCGCGCAGGTCGCCGCGGGTGATGCCCTGATAGAGCCGCGTGGAATCCGCGAACCGGTCAGAGATCACGACCGCGCCGCGCGCCAGCGCCGGCAGCACCCGCTTTTCCATGTGATCGCGGCGGGCGGCGGTGAACAGCAGGCATTCCGTCTCGGGCGACCAGCGGTCGGCCTCGCCCTGCAGCAGCAGCGCGCGGATCTCCTCCGCGCCGGGGCTGCCGCCGGGTTCGCGGGTCAGCACGACCTCGCGGCCGGTGGCGGCCAGCGCCTCGGCCAGCCGGCGCGCCTGCGTCGACTTGCCGGAGCCGTCGATGCCCTCGAAGGTGACGAAGATCCCTGCCACGCGCCCGCTCAGTTCGCCTCGGCGGCGCCGGCCTCGCCGGAGAAGCGGCGCATGAGCGAGTCGCGCGCGACCTGCAGGCGCTTGCCGAAACCGCCCATCGGCACGTCGGCCTCGGCGACCAGCGGCACCTTCACCACGTCGTCGATGCCCGGAATGGTGATCTGCAGTTCGCCCAGGGTCTGGCCCTTGGTGATCGGCGCCGCGATCGGGCCCTCGTAGATCGCTTCGGCGGTGATGCCCTCCTGCGACATCGCCGGGATCAGCATCTGCAGGTCATGGTCGGCCACCAGCCCGACCGAGGCGGTCGAGCCCATGTGCACCTCTGCCTCGGCCAGCCGGACTCCGCCCTTGGCGATGGTGCGCAGCGCGAACTGGCGGAAGGCCCAGTTGACGATCGCTTCGCTTTCCTGCGCGCGGGCGTTGTCGGTGGGCAGGCCCGCCAGCACCAGCACCACGCGGCGGCCGTTTCCATTCTCGATCGCCGAGCCGACGACGCCGTAGCCGGCCTCTTCGGTATGGCCGGTCTTCAGGCCGTCGGCGGTCCAGTCGCCGTCGTTCGAGACGCGCAGCAGCGGGTTGCGGTTGTTGCCGTTGGCGGGCACCCGGCCTTCGTAGTTGAAGCCCGACATCGCGAAGTAGGGATAGAACTGCGGGAATTCGGTGATGATCCGCACCGCGATCAGGCCAAGGTCATGCGCGGTCATCATCTGGCCGGGATCGGGCCAGCCCGAGGCGTTGGCGAAATGCGAGTGGCTCATGCCAAGCTGCCCGGCGCGGATCGTCATCTGCCGCGCGAAGTTCTCTTCGGTCCCGGCAAGACCCTCGGCCACCACGACGCAGGCATCGTTGCCCGAATTGATGATGATGCCGTGGATCAGGTCCTCGACCGTCGGGCGGTCGCCCGGCTTGACGAACATCTTCGACCCGCCCATGCGCCAGGCCTTTTCCGAGACCGGGAAGGTGGTCTCCAGCGTGATGTCGCCGCGCTGAAGCGCCTCGAACAGCATGTTCAGGGTCATCAGCTTCGACATCGAGGCCGGGGGCATCGCTTCGTCCGCGGCCTTGTCCAGCAGGACTGTCTGCGTGGTCAGGTCATAGACCCAAGCATGCCGCGCGGCGGTGTCGAAGGCCGAGGCCGGCAGCGCCGTCGTGGCCAGAAGGAGCGCAGCAGCGAGGGCGCGTTTGAACATCGGGTCGGACCTCCGGGTCGGGGGGCGTGTCAGGCGCGGGGGGCCGCGGCGGGGCGGGGCCCCGTCACGGCTTCACCGCGTAGGCGTCGCGATAGCCGAGCGATTTGACCTTGGCGATGGCGGCATCGCGCTCGGCGGTGGTGGTGAAGGGGCCCGCGAGCACGCGCCAGAAGGACTTGCCCTGGCTTTCGCTCTTGCGGACCTCGGCGGACAGGCCGGTGGCCTTGATCTGTTTGGCGGCGGTCTCGGCATTCGCCTCGACGCTGAAGATGCCCATCTGCACGAAGGTGCGCTGGATCTTTTCACCCGCGGCGGCCGGTGCTGCGGTTGCGGGGGGCGCCGGTGTCGCCGCGGTCGCGGGCTTGGCGGCGGCGGACGCGGCCGTCGAGGCAGCGGCGGCCGGACCGGCGCTGGGCGCGGCGGCTGCGGGTTTGGTTGCGGGCTTGGCGGCCGGCTTCGCGGCGGCGCCGGGCGCGGCTGCGGCCGGAGCGGCGGTTGCGGGCGCCGTCGTCGTCGCAGCCGCCGCGGTTGCCGGGGCCTCTTCGCGACGCAGCGCGGTGACCTGCAGGCTGGCGGGCTGTCCGGCCAACATGCCCAGTGCGCCGGCCGCATCGGACGATACCTGAATCTTCGGCCCGGGCATGTCGCGCTCGCGCCGGAACAGGGCGCCGATCACGAAGGCGTCGGTGGCGGTGTTGCGGATGATCACCCGCTCGGGGTCCTTGACGTCGGGATGGGCGACCCAGACGCCGCCCAGCGAGGGGCGGCCGTCCCAGAGGCCTTGGTCCGTGGCCTGGAAGACCTCGGGCGCCTCGACGTCATTGTCCACCAGCTTGACCGAGGTCGCCCCGGCCGAGGGGCCAGCGTCGCCGCCGCCCGCGCCACGCCCGAAGGGCAGCGTGCCCTGGCAGCCCGCCAGCGCGATCACCGGCACCGCGAGCCACAGGCCGCGGATCCCGCGACGGTCCCGAGCCAACGCCGGGACAGGCGCAGGCCGCGCCGCCTTGAAATCGTACATTGCTGCCCCCTCACGCGACCCTTCCGGGCCGATCGTCTGCCTTGTCCGTCGCCGCCTTTGCACCCTGCCCGGGCGGCATCTGCGCTGTTCTGCGCTTTGGGCGTCATCCTAGCGAAGCGGCGCGAGCGTGGGAAGGCTGTAGCCGCCCGCAAGACCCGCTGTACAGGAGCCGGCTTTCAGAATCACGTGAACGCGGATAACCCGTCGCGACCTGCGGGGCCCGTTCCCGCGTCGGGGAAGTGTGGCCGAGTGGTTTAAGGCTCTGGTCTTGAAAACCAGCGAGGGGCAACCCTCCGTGGGTTCGAATCCCACCGCTTCCGCCATCCTCTCGTCACGTGGCTGCCTTGGGCTGCCCCGGGCCGGCTGCCCGGCGGGGCTCTCAGGGGTCGGCGGTCTTCAGCATGAAGTCCTTGGGGATGTCCCAGGTGTCGAGGCTGAGGTCCTTGATCGCGGTGAATTCCTGCCCGTGACTGAACAGCACCTCGATGACCCGGTTCTTGGTCAGTTCGTAGTGAATCACCGCCAGCTCGTCAGACCGGGTGGCGTCCCGACGCTCGATCGCCTCGATGATCTCTTGGTGCTGGCGCATCGTCTCGGACAGGTGGCTGTCGAGATCGGTCTTCATCGCACGGGCGGTCTCTTCGTCGGTCGTCGCGAAACAGGCGCGCGCCAGCCGCATCGTCCCGATCAGCGCCTCGATGTAGAAGCGCGCGAGATAGTGGTTGTCGGCCGCCGCCGCGATCGCGGCGTGGAAGGCGAAGTTGTCCTCGGAGCGCTTCACACCATCGCCCGAAGCACAGGCCGCCTCGAAGGCGGCGCCGGCGGCGCGGATCGCCTTCAGGTCGGCCGTGGTCCGGCGCAGGGCGGCCTGTCGGTGCACCAGCCGGCTCGAGATCAGCAGCGCATCGTAAAGCTTCGGCACGTCGTCGAAATCGAGGGGCGCGACCTTGGCCTTGCGGCCTTCGCGCACCACCAGACCATCGGCGATCAGCTGGATGATCGCCTCGCGCACCGGCGTCCGCGACACACCCAGTCGGGCGCCCACCTCTGCCTCGTCGAGGATCACGCCGGGGCGCAGGTCCAGCCGCAGGATGGCCTCGCGCAAAAGAGCCGCCACCTTCTCACCGTCACGTTCCGACATGCTCTGGTCCCCTGTCGTCTTTTCTCGCGCCCGCCGCGGGCGACGGCGGGCGTTGCCCTGCACCTCTATACGGCGGTGACGCCGCGGCCGCCAAGGATCCGCCGCAGGCTGCCCACCGCCGATTTCGGCGTGTAGCTGCCCGTCACGCCGCCAAGCGAGCGCGACGAGATCCGCAGGTCCCACGCCAGTCCCGCGCCCGTGACCTCGATGCGGTGCATGTTCTCGACCTGGCCCGGCACTGCGACGATGCGGCTGAGCGTCCGCTCGAATCCCAGCCCGGCCAGCGCCACGCAGGCATGGACGTTGACGTTGCGCGGGAAGCGACGGCAGGCCTCGCGGGCGCTGCCCTCGAAGATCGTGCCGGAGGTCTCGGGATCGAGCCCAAGGCTCTTGCCGCTTTTCGTCGTGGTGATGGTGACGCTTTCGATGATCTCGCCCGCATCGACCAGCCCGTCCATGCCGACGACCGCGCCATGGGGGATGAACATGCGCCGGCCGCTGGCGGCCGTGGCTGCGCGGATCGCGGTCTCGGTCGCGGGATCGGCCAGCGCGGTGCAGCTGAAGGCGCAGAAGTCGGCCCGGGCAAGCAGCGAGGGCGCGAGGGCGGCGCTCGTCTCGGGCAGCGACGCCTCGATGGCGAGGTCGAGCGGGCGGCCCTCGATCAGGGCGGGGTCGTCGATCACCACCGCTTCGGGCAGGCCCGAGGCGATGGCCTTGGCCCGGTCGCGCACCAGCACGAAGCTGAGCGAGACATCGTCGCGCGCGCGCACCTCCGCGATCAGGGCCTGCCCGATCGAGCCGTTGCCGATGATGCCGATGTTCTTCATGGGGTCCTCTCAGGGGCTTTCCGTGGCGGCCTGTCTGATCCAGGCGGCGAAGGCTGTGACGGCGGCGGTCTCGCGCCGGGCCGGGTTGATCTGCAGGGTAAGCGCATGGTCGGTGGCCGGCCCGTCGCCGAAGGGGGCGACCAGCCGGCCCGCCTGCAGCGCGGGACGGGCGTAGGTGCCATAGACGACCGCGATCCCGGCCCCCGCCGCGGCGAGGTCGATGGCGCTGAGCCCGGTGTCGACGAGGATCGCGGCCTGCCGCGGGCGGCGCGGGCGCTGCGACAGGTCGGCCCAGAGGTCCCACAGCGGATAGCGGCCCTGCACCTCGATCTGCGGCAGCGCCTCGAGCGGCTCGCCCGCCGCGATCCGCGCGCCCAGACCCGGGGTCGAAACCAGCACCAGCCGCTCGCGCCAGAGCGTCGTCGCGCCCGGCACCGCCACGTCGGGTCCGGCGATCGACAGGCTGAGGTCGGCCAGTTCGAGGTTCGGATCGGTCCAGATCGCGCTGTTCAGCCGGATGTCGATGCCGGGTTCAAGCGCCTGGAACGCAGGCAGGCGCGGGGCGAGCCAGGTGCCCAGAAAGGAGAGGGGCGCCGACAGCGTGACGCTGCGCCGCTGCCGCCTCCCTGTCAGGCCGCGGGTCGCGCTTTCCGCGAGGTCGAGCGCGCCAGTGATCGACGGAAGATAGGCCTTGCCGGCCGAGCTGAGCTCGACCCCGTTGGCGCTGCGCTTGAAGAGCTGGCGTCCGAAGTAATGTTCGAGCCCGCGCACGCGCTGGCTGATCGCGGCCTGCGTGCAGTTCAGCTCATCCGCCGCGCGGGTGAAGCTGAGGTGCCGGGCTGCGGCCTCGAAGGCTTGCAGGTAGATCAGGTTCGGCAGTTCGCGCACGGGTCGTGTTCGGGTCTAGGGGCCTTTGGGCAAGAGGTTACACCCGTTCCGCCTTGTGTGCCCATAACGAAAACGACCCCTGTGGCCGCGGATCGCTTTCTTGCGACCAAGGGCCCGGCGATGGCTTCTGATCGGCAACGATGGGAGCCCGCGATGCCTTTTGCCCTGCTCAGCTACGGCCTGACCAAGCGCCACAAATCCTTCGAGGACATTCCGAAGACGCCCGAGCTGAAACGCTCCTACGACGTGGTCATCATCGGCGGCGGCGGCCACGGCCTCGCCACGGCCTACTACCTGTCGAACGTCCACGGCGTGAAGTCGATCGCGGTGCTGGAAAAGGGCTACCTTGCCGGCGGCAACACGGCACGCAACACCACGACGATCCGGTCGAACTATCTGACCCAGCCCTCGATCCGTTTCTACAAGGAGGGGGTCGAACTCTATCAGTCGATGTCGCGCGACCTCGGGTTCAACGTCATGTTCTCGCAGCGCGGGCAGCTGACGCTGGCGCATTCCGAGGCGACGATGCGCAGCTTCCACCTGCGCGCCGAGATGGGCAAGCACATGGGCACCCGGATCGAGGTCGTCGATGCCAAGACCGTGCAGGAGCTGAGCCCGCATCTGAACATGGACTTCGGCGGCCAGCACGAGATCCTCGGCGGTCTCTGGCATGCCGATGGCGGCACCGCGCGCCATGACGCGGTCGCCTGGGGCTATGCCAAGCGCGCCGCCGAGAAGGGCGTCGAGATCCACCAGCGCACCGCCGTCACCGCGATCCGCACCGCGAAGGGCCGGGTGACCGAGATCGTGACCGACCGCGGCACGATCCAGGCCGGGCAGGTGGTGCAGGCGGCGGGCGGTCTGAACGGCCAGATCGCGGAACTGGCGGGCCTGCGCCTGCCAATCCGCTGCTTCCCGCTGCAGGCGATGGTCACCCAGCCGCTGAAGCCCTTCCTCGACACGCTGGTGTCCTCGGCGAACCTGCACACCTATCTGGTGCAGTCCTCGCGCGGCGAGATCGTGATCGGGGGCGGATCGGACCCTTACCAGCTGGCCTCGACCCGCTCGACCTTCGACCAGAAGGAACACCTGGCGCATGGCGCGCTGCACTTGTTCCCGTTCCTGCACAACGTGCGGCTGCTGCGCCAATGGGCCGGGATAACCGACATGACACCCGACTACAGCCCGATCATGGGCGCGACCGAGCTTGCGAACTACTGGGTCGACGCGGGCTGGGGCACCTGGGGTTTCAAGGCGACCCCGGTCTCGGGGAAGTACATGGCGGAATGCGTGGCCACCGGCCGGGTGCCGGACGTGCTCGCCCCCTTCGCCCTCGACCGTTTCGACCGTTTCGCGCTGCTCAATGAGATGGGCGCGACGGCGGCCAGCCACTGACGGGAGCACCACAGATGAAACGCCTGACCTGCCCCGTGAACGGCATCCGCGACATCGCCGAGTTCCAGTATCTGGGCCCGTTCCGCAGCACCTCGCCCGAGGATGCCGCGGCGCTGACTGAACACCTGTTCTACGCGCCCAACCCCATCGGGCCGATGATCGAATGGTGGCGCCACCGCCCCACCAACACCGTGTTCCTCGCCGAACGCCACACCGCCACCGACCACGTCCTGCGCACCTGGCTGCCCGGGACCGCCGAGCCCCAGGAAGGGAAGACCCAAAATGGCTGACCTGACGCGCCTTCCCGCGCCCTGGGGCGCCCGGATCGACCGCACGAAAACCCTGTCCTTCAGCTTCGACGGCAAGCCGATGCGCGGCTATGCGGGCGACACCGTCGCCTCGGCCGCGCTGGGGGCGGGGCAATGGATCCTGTCGCGCTCGTTCAAGTACCACCGTCCGCGCGGGCCCCTGACGATGGCGGGGCAGGATGCCAACACGCTGGTGCAGATCGGGTCGGAACCGAACGTGCGGGCAGACCGCCGGGCGCTGGGCGCCGGGATCGCCGTCAGCGCGCAGAACACCTCGCACAGCGCCGATCGCGACACGAACAGCATTCTCGACAGGCTCGGGCGTTTCCTGCCAGTGGGCTTCTACTACCGCACCTTCTTCGGCCCGAATGATGGATCCTGGCTGAAGACATGGGAGCCGATCATCCGCAAGTCCGCAGGCCTCGGTGTCGTCGACACCAAGCTGCCCGAGGGGCATTACGACCGCCGCAACCTCGCCTGCGACGTGCTCGTCGTCGGCGCGGGCCCGGCCGGCATGGCCGCGGCCCGGGTCGCGGCAGCGGCGGGGGCGGACGTGGTCCTGCTGGATGCCGAACCCGAGACCGGCGGCGCGCTGACCTATGGCCGGTACGACGCGACGATACTGGCCGGGGCACGGCAGGGGCTGGACGCCGCGGGCGTGCGGGTGATGACCGGGGCCACCTGCAACGGCTGGTACACCGACAACTTTCTGCCGGTGCTGCAGGGCGAAACGCTCTGGCGGGTGCGCGCGGATCAGGTCGTGGTCGCCAGCGGCCAGCAGGACCAGATGCTGGTCTTCCGCAACAACGACCTGCCGGGCATCGTCACCGCCAGCGCCGTGCAGCGCCTGATGCGCCACTATGCCGTGCGCCCGGGGCGGCAGGCCTGCGTCTTCGCCGGCACCCCGGTCGGCGCGGCCGCGGCGTTGGACCTGAAAGAGGCCGGCGTGCCCTTGGCTGCCGTCCTGATCCCGGCCGATGCCAGCCTGCCCGCGGCGCTGATGGCGCAGCTCGAGGCGGCGGGCCTGCCGCTGCGCAAGGGCGCGGCCGTGCTGGAGGCGAAGGGACGCCGTCATCTGACCGCCCTCACCATCGCGACCGCCGGCCGGGTCGAGACGATCGCCTGCGACCTCTTTGCCGTCGATGCGGGCGCCACGCCCTGCTACCAACTGCCGCTGCATGCCGGCGCGAAGCTCGGCTTCGACGAGGCGACGCGGATTTTCACCCTGTCGGGGCAGCCCGACACGATGCACCTTGCCGGCACCGTCGCCGGCGCGCATGGGCTGGCCGCGGTGATCCGCTCGGGCGAGATCGCGGGGGCCGCCGCCGCCAAGGCGCTCGGCCACGCTGTCGCCGCGCCCGCGCCGCTCGCCGATGACGAGGCCGGGGCGTTCCGCACCTATCCGGTGCCTACGGGCCATGCCTCGGGCCGCGATTTCGTCGATTTCGACGAGGACCTGCAGGTCAAGGACATCGTCAACGCGGTGAAGGACGGCTACCGCGAGCTGGAACTGGTCAAGCGCTATTCGACCGTCGGCATGGGCCCGTCGCAGGGCCGCCATTCGGCGCTGGCGACGGCGCAGATCGTCGCGCGCGAAACCGCGCGGCAGGTGGCGCAGATCGGGGTCACCACCTCGCGCCCGCCCTTCGGACCGGAACGGCTGGGCCTGCTGGCGGGGCCGCACCGCAGCCAGCATCGCACCACCGCGATGGACGGCTGGCACCGTGCGGCCGGGGCCAAGATGATCCCTGCGGGCATCTGGTGGCGCCCGCTGCATTACGCAGGCCCCGAGGCCAGCACCGCCGCGATCGCCGCCAAGGTGGCCGCCGAGGTGCGGTCCGTGCGCGAGGCGGTCGGCATGCTTGACGTCTCGACGCTGGGCAAGCTCGCGGTGCGCGGTCCCGATGCTGCGGCCTTCATCGACCGCATCTACACCATGGCCCATGCCAAGCAGCCGGTGGGCCGCGTGCGCTACTGCCTGATGCTGAACGACATGGGATCGGTCATCGACGACGGCGTCGCCTTCCGCATCGCCGAGGACGATTTCTACATCACCGCCACCACCGGCGCCGTCGACCGGGTGTTCACCGAGATGAGCTTCCTCAACGCCCAGTGGCGGATGCGGGTCGACATCCAGAACATCACCGCCGCCTTCGCCGGGATCAACCTGACCGGGCCGCTCGCCCGCCGGGTGCTGGAACGGATGGAGCGCGACATCGACGTCTCGGCCGAGGCGTTCAGGTATCTCGACGGGCGCACGGGCACCGTCGCGGGCTGTCCGGTGCGGATCATGCGCATCGGCTTCACGGGTGAACTCAGCTACGAACTGCACACCCCGCGCAGCTATGCGCCCGCGCTCTGGCAGGCGCTGCTGGAGGCCGGCCGGCCCGAGGGGCTTTCGGCCTACGGGCTCGAAGCCTCGCGGATCCTGCGGCTGGAGAAGGGCCACATCATCATCGGTCAGGACACCGATGCGCTGAGCACGGCCGGCGAGCTGGGCATGGACTGGGCGCTTGGCAAGAAGAAGCCCTATTACATCGGCAAGCCCGCGGTCGAGAAGCGCGCGGCGCTGGGCCTGACCCGGTCGCTGTGCCGGTTCGAACTGGATGTCGAGGCCGGTGCGCAGGTGGGGGACTCCTCGCTTGTCCTGCGCGACGGGCAGCCGGTGGGCTTCGTGACCTCGGTCGCGGCCTCGCCGACGCTGGGGCGGATCATCGGCCTGGCCTATTGCCACCCCGAGGACAACGCCCCGGGCCGCAGCATCCGCCTGCGCGACCGCACGGGCACCGAGCGCGAGGCGCGCGTCGTGGCGCACGCCTTCTACGATCCCGAGAACCGGCGCCAGGAGATCTGACCATGACCGCATCGCGTCTTTTCCCCTCGACCGGGCTGGGGTCGACAGTTTTCGCGGCGGGCCGCAGCGGTGTCCGCGACCTGACCGCGCGCCCGAGGCTGGGCCTGCGCGGGCGCGGCACGCCGAACTGGTGCGCTGCCGCGGGCTTGCCCTTCCCGGCAGAAATCAACGGCATCGCCCGCGCGGGCAGCATCCGCGTCGCGCGGCTGGGCACCTACGAGCTTCTGGTCCTGTCCGACGACGGCCTTCCGATCGCGGCCCCGGCAGAGCCGGTGCCCGAGGCGTTCGACGGCTACCGGGACGAGACCTGGGCCTGGTTCCGCTTCGAAGGGCCGGCCGTGGCGAACGCGCTGGCGACGATGACCGCGGTCGACCTGCGCCCCGCTGCGGCACCCGCGGGCCGGGTGCTGCAAACCCGTTTCGCCGGTCTCGACGTGGTGCTGGTCATCGACCGGCGCGATCCCGATCTGGCCGTGGACCTGTTCTTCGACATCGCCTCGGTCGATTACCTGCTGGGGGCGATCTCTGACCGCGCACCAGAGCTCCTGACCGCCGCCTGATCCCCGCGCAGCCCCCGGCTGCCGCCCGAACAGTCACGCCCCGTTCTGCCGTTTCCCACGGCAGGGCGGGGCTTTTTGTTCATTCGATCCAATGTCTTGGTGGAGAGGAGGGCGAATAATTCCTCGTGAATACGAAATGTATAAAGAAAGTATTTGACCGAATCCGAGTATCCATATTGGATGCTGGAAGACGAGCTGCGCAGCACCGCAGCCGCGTTCGACACGGGGGGCGGCCAATGACCCCCCGGGCGCTTTCCAACCCCAGGAGGTTCACCGATGACGTATCGCCAGGCCCGCTTCCTTGCCGCAGGCCGCACCCTGACCGCCGCCGCGCTTCTCGCGCTTTCGCCGCTTTCGGCAATGGCCCAGACCACCGTGAAGCTGGCCCATACCGAGGGTGAGGGCAGCCTGCTCGAGAACCCTTACTGGGCCTTCACCCAGGTGCTGGGGTCCGAGTTCGAAAGCGCGACCAACGGCGCCTACAAGCTGCAGGTCTTCCCGAACAAGCAGCTGGGCGACAACGACTCGATCACCGAGCAGGTGGCGCGCGGCGTCGTGCAGATGGGCGCCGGGATGGCGAACGGGCAGCTGGCGAGCTTCTTCCCCTCGGTGCAGATCCTCGACATGCCCTACACCTTCGAAAGCACCGACGAGGCGCGCCAGGTGCTGGACGGCCCCTTCGGCAAGGACCTGTCGGATGCCGTCGCCGAGGCCTCGGGCATCCGCATCCTCGCCTACCTTCCCTCGGCCTTCCGCAACTTCTCGAGTTCGAAGGCGGCGATCCACAGTCCCGCCGACATGGTCGGCCAGAAGATCCGCGTTCAGGCGATCCCGATCCACATCAAGCTGGTCGAATCCCTCGGTGCCTCGCCCACGCCGATCGCCTGGGCCGAGCTGTACAGCGCGCTGCAGACCGGCGTCGTCGACGGTCAGGAGAACGCGCCCTACGTCCTGCTGCTGTCGAACCTGCAAGAGGTCCAGAAGTACTACACGCTGGACAAGCACCTGCTGAACGTCGCGCTGATCGTCGCGAACGAGGACTTCTACCAGGGCCTGTCGGAGGATGAGCGCACCGCACTCGACGCCTCGGTGCGCGAGGCCAAGCTGGCCTTCCTCGGCATCGTGAAGGCCAAGGAATCGCAGGACCTCAAGCGCATCGCCGATGCCGGGGTCGAGGTCTACACGCCCACCCCGGACGAGATGGCCCAGTTCGTCTCGGCCACGCGCGAGCCGGTGCGCGAGATCCTGAAGAAGAGCGTCGACGAAGTGTGGTTCGACAAGCTCGACGCCGCCATCGCCGACGTGCGCGGCCGCCCGTCGAACTGATCCGTCCGCCGCTGCCGCCCGCCGGTCACCGGCCGGGCGGCGGGGTCAAAGGAGTTCCACATGAACACCCTCCTTCGGTGCACCGAGGCGATCAGCCGGGTGGCCTCGGTCGTCGCGCGCCTGATGCTGATCGTCGTCGCCATCTCGCTGCTGCTGCAGGTCATCCTGCGCTTCGGCTTCTCTTATTCACTGCCCTGGCCCGAAGAGGCCGCGCGCTACCTGATGATCTGGATCGTCATGATCTCGGCCTCGCACCTGGTGCAGAACAACGAACTGGTGCGCGTCGACTTCCTGGATCTGCTCTGGCCGAAGCGGCTGCTGATCTGGCGCAACCTTGCCTTCCGGGCGCTGATGGTCGCGATGTTCGTCCTGATCGCCTACTACGGCTGGGATCAGGCAGAGTTCTCGGCGCGGCGCAACACGGCCGCCCTGCAGATCTCGTGGTTCTGGCCCTATCTCGCCATTCCCGTGGGCGCCGTGCTGGTCGTCATCCAGCTGATCGCCGTCACCGTGCGCGAACTCGCCTCGGGGCAACCGATCGAAGAGCACATTTCCCAGATGCAGGAGACCGCGCAATGACGCTCTCTCTCGGCCTTGTCATAGGCATCATGATCCTGCTGCTGTTCATGGGCAGCCCGGTGATCTTCGCCATCGGCGCCGCCGGCATCGCCTATTTCTTCATTGCCCCGGACATGACCTCGATGCTGAGCATGGTGGTCCACAAGTTCTTCACCGGGATGGACGTCTTCATCTGGCTGTCGATCCCGCTGTTCGTGATCGCCGGCGAGATCATGGCCGCCACCAACATGACCGAGCGGCTTCTGGGCTTCTCGCGCCTGCTGGTCGGCCGGTTCCGCGGCGGTCTGGCCTATGTCAACGTCGTGGGCTCGATGCTGTTCGGCGGTGTCTCGGGTTCGGCGATGGCCGATATCGCGGCACTCGGCCCGATCGAGATCGACATGATGAAGAAGGACGGCTACCGCGAGGACTTCTCGGCCGCGCTGACCGTCGCCTCGGCCATCCAGGGACCGATCATCCCGCCCTCGATCCCGCTGATCATGTTCTCGAGCCTGACCAATACCTCGGTCGCGGCGCTGTTCCTGGCCGGCGCGGTGCCGGGCGTCATGATCGGCCTGTCGCTGATGGCCGTCGTCTTCGTGATGGCACGCATCCACAACTTCCCGGCCAACCCGCTGAAGAACGTCACCATGATGACCGTGGTGCACATCGTGATGGAGGCGTTCTGGTCGCTTCTGATGCCGGTGATCATCGTCGGCGGCATCATCCTGGGCATCTTCACCGCGACGGAAGCGGCCTCGGTCGCCGTGGCCTATGCGATCCTCGTCGGCATCTTCGCCTATCGCAACCTTTCGGCGAAGAAGCTGTGGGAGATCCTCGACCGTTCGGCGCGCACCACGGCCTCGGTCTACCTGATCGTCGGCTTCGCCTCGATCATCAGCTGGGTCGTGGCGAACGAGCGGCTGCCCGACAACCTGCAGGCCTTCATCCATGCGCAGGAAGTGCCGACCTGGGTGCTGCTGCTGGCGATCAACCTGTTCTTCCTGATCAACGGCCTGTTCATCGGCGACGCCGTGCAGATGCTGCTGTTCGCGCCGCTCTTCACCCCGATCCTCGCTGCCGTCGGCGTCGACCCGATCCACTTCGGCGTGATCATGACCGTCAACGTGATGATCGGTCTGCTGACGCCGCCCTTCGGGATGGCGCTCTACCTCGGATCCGCCGTCAGCGGCGTGCCGCTGCGGAAGATCATCCGCGCCAGCCTGCCGATGGTCGGCGCCTCGCTGATCGTCCTGCTGCTCGTCACCTACATCCCCGCGCTCTCGCTCACGCTGCCGCGCTACTTCGGCTTCGTCCAGTAAGGAGAAATCCAATGATCACCGCACAGGACATCGCGGGCATGCTGCCCGCCACCATCACCCCCTTCAACGCAGACGGCAGCGTGAACGAGGCCATGATCCCGCGCATCGTCGACCATGTCTTCGACGGCGGCGCCAAGGGCATCCTGCCGATCGGCGGCACCGGCGAATACTCGATGCTCTCGAATGCCGAGCGCCGCCGCGTGGTCGAGATCTCGGTCGAGGCCGCGCGCGGCCGCGGCCCGGTCATCGCCGGCTGCCTTTCGCCGGGCTATGCAGACAACATGCAGGTGGCCCGCGACGCCAAGGCCGCCGGGGCCGACGCGGTCATGCTGCTGATGCCCTACTACGCCTGGGGCCATGATCAGGGCATGGCCGATTATGTCCGCCGCTTCCGCGACGAGATCGACCTGCCGATCATCTTCTACGAGATCCCGTTCCGCACCAATGTGCGCATGGGGATCGACCGCATCGCCGAGCTGGCGAATGACGGCACGATCATCGGCATGAAGTTTTCGGACACCGATGTCGCGCGCTGCGCGCTGCTGGCCGAACTGGCGGACGAACGCTTCTGCCTGCTGGGCGGGCAGGAGTCGCTGCTGACCTACCATGCCTCGCTGGGTGCCCGCGGTGCGGTGCTGGCAGCGGCGAACCTGTTCCCGCGCTTCTGGGATGCCGCGCTGAAGCTCGGCGCCGCCGGCAAGACGCAGGAACTGGTCCAGATGATGGTGCGCGGCCGCAAGATGGTCGACGTCTGCTTCATGGAGCCGAACCCGGTGCCGCTGAAGGTGGGCATGAAGCTGCTCGGCCTCGATTGCGGCCAGGGCCGGCTGCCGCTGGAGCCGCCGCGCCCCGCCACGATCCGCGCGGTCGAGGCGATGGTCGCCGACTATGCGCCGGAATGGGGGATGCAGGAATATGCCTGACACCCTTGCGCCCGCGACTGCCGCGGGTCCGGCCGATGCCGCGCTGCTGGACGATCTGGGCGGCATCCTCGGCCCGAAGGGGCTGCTGACCGGCCCGGACATGGCGGGCTACCTGAGCGACTGGCGCGACCGGATCTCGGGGCGGGCGGTGGCGGTGGCGCTGCCGGCCAGCACCGCAGAGGTCGCGGCGGTGGTCCGGCTCTGCAATGCCCGCGGCATCGCGCTTTACGTACAGGGCGGCAACACCAGCCTCTGTGGCGGTTCGGTCCCCGACCCCTCGGGGCGGGCCCTGCTGCTGTCGACGCGCCGGCTGAACGCGGTGCGCGAGATCGACCCGGTCAGCAACATCGCCGTCGTCGAAAGCGGGATGGTGCTGGCGCATCTGCACGAGCTGGCCGGACGCCACGACCGCATCTTTCCGATGCATCTGGGATCCGAGGGCACGGCGCAGATCGGCGGGCTGATCTCGACCAATGCGGGCGGTGTCTCGGCCGTGCGCTACGGCACGATGCGCAACCTCGTCGCCGGGCTCGAGGTGGTGCTGCCCGACGGCGAGGTGATCTCGCGCCTCGGCGGGCTGCGCAAGGACAACCGCGGTTACGACTGGAAGCAGCTGTTCATCGGCGGCGAGGGAACGCTGGGTATCATCACCGCGGCGGCGCTGAACTTGCATGCGCGGATGACGGCGCGGTCGGATGCGCTGATGGCGGTCGCCTCGCCCGAGCAGGCGGTGCGCGTGTTCGAGCGGCTGCGCGCGCGCTTCGACACCAAGGTCATGGCCTGCGAGATGGTTTCGGGCACGGAGGTCGCCCTGACGCTGAAGCATGTGCCCGGCCTGCGTTTCCCGCTGGCCGAGATGCCCGACTGGATGGTGCTGGTCGAACTGGGCGACATCGGTGGCGCCGAGGCGCTGCAGGACGCGCTGCAGACCTGCCTGGGCGAGCTTCTGGAAGAGGGCGTCATCGACGATGCGGTGCTCTGCCAGAACCTGCGCGAAAGCCAGGAGCTATGGAAATGGCGCCACTCCTTCTCAGAGGCGAACAAGAAGGCCGGGCACGGCATCGTCTTCGACGCCTCGCTGAGGGTGCGCGCGGTGCCCGAGTTCCTTGCCCGCGCGATCCCTGCCGCGGCCGAGCTCGCGCCCTGGGCGGTGCCGCTGGTCGTCTGTCACCTGGGGGACGGCAACGCGCATCTGATCATGCTGAACCGCGCCGAGGACCGTCACCTGATCGCGGACATGGAGGCGCTGACCCACGCCATGTTCGATCGCATCCACGACATCATCGCCGATCTCGACGGCTCGTTCAGCGCCGAACACGGCGTGGGGCGCAAGCTGGTCGACGAGATGGTCGCGCGCCAGCCAGCGGCCGAGATCGCGCTGATGCGCGCGATCAAGCGCGGCATCGACCCGCAGGGCCGCTTCTCGCCGGGCGTGATCGTCGCGGACTGACCTCCCTGCTTTGGAAAGACAAACCCATGTATGACTTCACAGGACGCAACGTGGTGATCACCGGCGGTGCCGGCGGCATCGGCGAGGCCTGCGCCAAGGCCTTCGCCGGTGCGGGGGCCAGCGTCTTCCTGCTGGACTGGTCGCAGGCCTCGCTCGACGCGGCGATGGAGCGCCTGGCGGGCGCGGGCACGGTCCGCCCGATGCAGATCGACGTGACCGACCGCCCCGCGCTGGATGCCGTGTTCGACGAGATCGCCGCCGCCGGCGGCACCGACGTGCTGGTTGCCACGGCGGCCATCGTGAAGACCGGCCTGATCCTCGATTTCGAACCCGACACCTGGTCGCGGATCCTCGACGTCAATCTCACCGGCACCTTCCACTGCGCCCAGCTTGCCGGGCGGCAGATGGTCGCGAAGGGGCGCGGCCGCATCGTCACCGTCAGCTCGGTCAACGGCCAGATCGCAAACACCGGCCGCGGCGCCTATTCCTGCACCAAGGGCGGCGTCGACATGCTGACCCGGCTGCTGGCGGCCGAGCTTGGCGACAAGGGCATCACCGCCAATGCCGTCGCCCCGGTGCCGGTCGACACGCCGATGGTCCTGCAGGTTCACGGCCCGAAGGACCGCGCCCTTTGGGAGGCGCAGATCCCCGCCAAGCGCTATGCGCGCCCCGAGGAGGTGGCCGATGCCGTGCAGTTCCTGGCCTCGGACCGAGCCGGCTACATCAACGGCCACATCCTGAACGTCGATGGCGGCTTCATGGCCTCGGGCGTGCTGCTGCGCTGACCTTTTCCGTCCCCACGCCCTTTCAGAAGGAACGACACGATGCTTGCGAAAGCCGTGATGCTTGCCACCGCGCTCGGCGCGGGCCTTGCCACTGCCGCCACCGCCGACGAGACGATCCAGATCGGCACCTCGCTGACCCAGATGCCCTGGGGCTTCTACGATCAGGATCAGAAGCCGACCGGGATCGACCCCGCCTTCTGCGGCGCGCTGGCCCAGAAGCTGGGCCGCACCGCCGAGTTCGTCAGCCTCGACTTCAAGGGCCTGATCCCCGCACTGCAGGCGAAGCGGTTCGAGGCCGTCTGCGCCGCCATGTACATCACGCCCGAGCGTGAGGCTGCGATCCTGATGGTGCCCTACATCAAGGCAAGCCAGACCGTGGTCGCCAAGGACGCGACCGACATGGACGGCCTCGGCGGTCTGTGCGGCCATTCGGCCAGCGTGCTGCAGGGCTCGGGCTCGCTCAAGGTGCTGCAGGAGACCAGCGCGGAATGCACCGCCGCCGGCAAGCCCGAGGTGCAGATCCAGTCCTTCGACTCGCAGCCGGTCGCGATGCGCGCGCTTGAGAACGGCAGCGTGGACGCCTTCATCGCCACGGATTCGCTGGTGTCCTACTACATGAAGCAGAGCCCCGGCCTGAAGAAGATCGCGACCGGCATCAAGCCCGCGATCCTTGGCATCGGCGTGCCCAAGGACAACCCCGAGCTGGCCGAGAAGCTGCGCACCGCGCTGGGCGAGATGAAGGCCGACGGCAGCTACGCCAAGCTGCTCGCCGACTGGGACATTACCAGCGCCGGCCTCGACAGCTTCGAGTAACCCCTGTCCGGCCCGACAGGGCCGGGCCCGACTCACCGGGCGCGCCTGGCGCGCCCGGTGCCTTTCCCTCTCCATGGACCAGACCAGATGAAGACCGACCTCAAGGGCATTCTCAGCGCCATCCTCACCCCGTTCGACAGCGCGACGGGCGCATTCGACGAAGCCTCGTACCGCAAGCTGATCCGTTCGCAGGTGCGTTCGGGCATCCATGGCATCGTCGTCAGCGGATCGACCGGCGAGCACCCGGCGCTCACCATCGNACCCCGTTCGACAGCGCGACGGGCGCATTCGACGAAGCCTCGTACCGCAAGCTGATCCGTTCGCAGGTGCGTTCGGGCATCCATGGCATCGTCGTCAGCGGATCGACCGGCGAGCACCCGGCGCTCACCATCGCCGAGCGTCAGCGCATGTATCCGATCGCGATGGAGGCTGCCGCCGGCGGTTGCGACGTCATCGCCCATATCGGGTCGAACAACGTCCGCGACGCGCTCGAGCTGACCCGTGCCGCCCGCGACGTGGGCGTGGACCAGATGCTGGTGCTGACCCCCTATTTCGACCGGATGAAGTTCCACGAGGTCCAGAAGTTCCTCGATCAGGTCGTCTCGATCGCCGGCGGTCCGGTGATCTTCTACGATACCCCCGGCATCACCGGCCTCGACATCAGCGAGGACCAGATGGTGACGCTGGCCCGCGACGGGCTGGTGTCGCACATCAAGGACAGCCCGCAGAACTACACCCGCACGATGCGGATGCTGTCGAACCCCGAGGCGCCGAAGGTGCTGGCGGGCTGCGATCCGGCGCTGCTGGCGGTGCTGGGCCACGGCGCGCCGGGCTCGATCATCGGCGCCTCGACCTTCGTGCCCGAGCTTTGCGTCGCGCTTTACGACGCGATCTCGGTCGATAAGGATCTGCCGAAGGCGCTGGCGATCTGGGATCGGCTCTGGCCGGTGCTGAACTTCATGCTGCTGAACGGCTACGTGGCGCTGGCCAAGGCCGGTTCGGGCCTGCGCGGCCTGCCGATGGGCGAACCGCGCCAGCCGATCACCCCGGCCCCGGCCGAGCTGACCGCGCGCTTCGCCGAGGTGCTGAAAGCCTCGGGCGTCGGTCCGCTGGCGCTGGACTGAGCCGGGGCCGACCGCATGACCGTCTGGGACTGGAACGTCTTCTTCCACAACCTCGTCCACCCCGCGATCCTTGCGGGGCTCTGGACGACGGTGTGGCTCACGCTCGTCACGCTGCTTCTGGCGATCATCCTGGGCACGATGATCGCCTTGGTCGGCAGGATGCAGAACCGGCTCGCGCAATGGTTCTACCAGGGCTACGTCGCCTTCTTCCGGGCGACGCCGCTGCTGGTGCAGCTTGTCTTCCTCTACAGCGCGCTGCCGCAGATGGGCGTGAACCTGACGGTGATCCAGGCGGCCATCATCGGGCTCATGCTGTCCGAAAGCCCCTATGTCGCCGAGATCGTCCGCTCGTCGATCTCGGCGGTTCCTCCGGCGCAGTGGGAGGCCGCGAAGGCCATCGGCATGCGCCCGGTGAAGATCATGCGCAAGATCATCGCCCCGCAGGCGCTGCGCATCGCGGTGCCGCCGCTCGGCAACGAATTCGTCCGCCAGCTGAAGAACACCTCGCTCGTCTCGGTCATCTCGATGACCGAGCTGTTCCGGGCGACCGACAACCTGATGCAGACCAACTTCCGCGTGCTCGAGGCGCTGACGGTGGCGACGCTTTATTACCTGGCGCTGACCGCGCTGTGGACGGTGCTGCAAAGTGCCTTCGAACGGCGCAACTCGCGCTGGTTCGCGGATACCCGCAAGACAAAGCAGGCGAGGGCCGCGCAATGAGCCAGCAACAGGCCCCCGCCTTCATCCAGCTCGACGACGTGGTGAAGACCTACGGCAGCTATGTCGCGCTGAAGAGCGTGTCGCTGACGGTCGCGCGCGGCCAGACCGTCGCTTTGATCGGGCCCTCGGGCTCGGGCAAGTCGACGCTGCTGCGCTGCATCAACGCGCTCGAGGCGATCTCCTCGGGGCGGATCCGCGTCGAGGGCGAAGAGATCGGCTATGCCCCGGGCTCGGATGGCCGTCGCCGCCTGCCGGAAACCCGCATCGCGCGCCAGCGCGAGGACGTCGGCATGGTGTTCCAGAGCTTCAACCTGTTCCCGCACATGACCGCGCGCGAGAACGTCGCCGCGGGGCCGGTGCTGGTCCGTGGCCAGTCGCGGGCCGAGGCCGACGCGCGGGCGCGCCAGCTGCTGGCGCGGGTCGGGCTGGCCGACAAGGCGGACAACTATCCCCGCCAGCTTTCGGGCGGCCAGCAGCAGCGCGTGGCCATCGCGCGGGCGCTGGCGATGGATCCCAAGGTCATGCTCTTCGACGAGCCGACCTCGGCGCTGGATCCGGAAACGGTGCAGGAGGTGCTCAACGTCATCCGCGAGGTCCGCGACAGCGGGATGACGATCATGATCGCCACCCACGAGATGGAGTTCGCCCGCCATGTCTCGGACCAGACGGTCTTCATGGAGGCCGGCCAGATCGTCGAGCACGGGCCGTCGCGGCAGGTGCTGTTCGAGCCCGAAAGCGAACGCTGCCGCCGCTTTCTGTCGGGGCTCAGCGGCGCGGGCCACTAGGCTTGCCGCCGGGGGCCCTGTGCGTGCCATATGATGACTGCGGCCGGCGCTGTTGCCGGCCGGTTCGGTCCCTTGAAGTCGGAGAATGTGATGCGGGGCGGAAAAGCCGAACTCTACGAAGACCTGAAGCGGCAGATCCTGACCCTCGAGCGGCGACCTGACGAGGACCTGGAAGAGGGCGAGCTGGGCACGGCCTACGGCATCTCGCGCACGCCGGTGCGCGACGTGCTGCGCCAGCTTGCCGGAGAGGGCTATCTGCGGATCCGCGAGAACCGCGGGGCGCGGGTCAATTCGATGAACTTCGCCACGATGCGCGATTTCTTCTCGGTCGCGCCGCTGGTCTATGACGCGATCGCGCGCCTTGCGGTCGAGAACCATCGCCCGGCGCAGATGGAGGCGCTGCGCGCCTGCCAGCTGTGCTTCCGCAAGGCGGTCGAGGATCGCGACCACGTGCAGATGGTGATCAAGAACACGCTGTTCCACTCGATCGTGGGCGAGATGGCGGCAAGCGTCTACCTGAGCCCGAGCTACAGCAAGCTGCTGATCGACCATGCGCGGATCGGGCACACGTTCTTCCGGCCCTCGACCCCCGAGATGGAGCAGGACCTTCTGGCGTCCTGCGATCAGCACGACGCGATGATCGAGGCGCTCGAACAGCAGGACGTGGGGCGGATGGTCGCGCTGACCGACGGGCACTGGGGCCTTTGCCGCAGCAACATGGAACTGTTCATCGCGCCGCGCGACCGGGTCCCCGCCCGGGCGGCCGGTCTGGGCAGCCTCGCCCCGCTGGACGAGACGGTTGGCGACTGAACCGCCGCCCGCGACGGATCGGAAACCGCGCCGCCCGTGGTCAGGAACCGCGGGCGG
>NZ_JBAWKD010000013.1:0-82906 GCF_037095735.1 Frigidibacter sp. MR17.14
AACAAGGACGAAGAGGCCCCGATCTTCCAGGTCGCCGACTACGGCCTGGTGGGCGATCTCTTCACCCTCGTGCCGGAACTGACCTCGAAGGTCTGATCTCGACGCGGGGCACTCGCCCGGCGCCGATCGGCCCATGACAGACAAAAGCCCCCCGTCGCAGCCGCGGCGGGGGGTTTTCGCTGCGGGGCGTCCCTGCCCGCTCAGGGCACCTCGATCCGGGCCATCAGACGGGTGACCGGGCCCTGCAGCGCCTCGGCGATCTCCTGGTGCACCGAGGGCGGCGCGACCCGGCGGGCCACCGGCTCGTCCAGCGGGGCGAAGCGCATCCCCTCGATCCCCGAGGCACGCGCCTCGCGGCTGGGCGAGACCTGCAGAAGCTCGACCCCGAAGGGCGACAGCTCTGACAGCATCTCGTCGGTGATCAGGTGCGGCGCCGGGCCGAGCGGGTGCGCGGGCGCGTCGGGCGGCAGCGGATTGTCGAGGCAGAGCACGATCTTCGGCCCGATGATCCGCGACAGCAGCAGCTTCATCCGCGCGGTCCAGGCCGCCTTCAGCTCGGTCTCGATCATCGAGAACTTGCTGGGCGCCATCGCCCGCACCGCCGCCAGCAGGTGGCCGGTGAAATGGCAGTCGGCGAAGTCGACCTCGCGGAACAGCGAGCGCATCAGCGGCGAGGCGCGCAGGAACCGGTCGTTGCGGCGCGGATGCACGGCGTAGAAGCGGTTCGACATGTTCTCCGGCGGCAGCACCTGCACCACCGTGACCGCCGCCTTCGCCGCCGCCGAGATCAGCGTCAGGTCATTGGCGAAGACGTCGATCCCCGCGTTCATCGTGCCGAAATTCACCACCGGAACGCCCAGCGCGGCCTCGAGCCGGGCGGGCCAGGGGTCGGGCACGAACTTGCCATAGGTCTCGCTGCCGCCGATGGCCGCGACATAGGTCCCCTCGAGCCGCCGGCGCGGCCCGCGGAACAGCAGCTTCGAGTCGCCATACCGGCACGGTTCGTAATCGAGCGCCTCGGCGCCCGGGTTTTCAAAGGCCATGATTCACCCCGTAGCAGTCACCCCGCCCCCGTAAGACCACGCGCGCGGTTACCGCCGTCTTAAGGGCTGCGACAAAGACGCGACGCCGGCGCGGCGGCACGGCTTGCGGCGCGGCTGACACGCCGCGAAGATGCCTTAGAGCCGACCGCTTCGTGACACCGCGGGCTGTCAGTTCGGAAACGATCGGACAGGGCCCGCGCCACGGCGCGCGGTCGCAGGGCACGCGGACGCAGGACACATGGACATCATCGGCATCTGCCGCTTCTCGCTGGTCGGACGGGGCGACTGGAAGGCCTGGCGCGAGGGCGAGATCACCGACGAGGCCGCCGCCGCGCAAGAACAGGCGGCCCGGCTGTTCACGCCCGAGCGGATGGAGGCGCGTCTCGCCACGTTCGAGCATCTGACGCTGGCCAGCCTTGCCGCGCAGACCGACCCGGATTTCGCCTTCCTCGTCCTCGCCTCGGAGCTGATGCCAGAGCCCTGGCGCGGCCGTCTGGTCGCGCTGTGCCGGCGCCATCCGCAGGTGGTGCTGCGCTTCTCGCCCCCCGCCACCGCGGCCGATGCCCAGAAGGCCGCCTTCGCCGAGATGGGGCTGAAGCTGGGCGAGGTGCTGCAGTTCCGGCTCGATGACGACGACGCGCTTCACGCGGGCTTCATCGACGGGCTGCGTCGCGGCACCGAGGCGACCTGGCAAGCCGAGCGCGCCTTCGCCGCCAGCTTCCGCGGCGTGATGTATTGCGTGCGCGGCGGCGCGACCGCCGGCATCCACCACTGGCCGGTCGACTTCTTCTCGGCCGGGGCGGCGCTGCGCCACCCGTCGAAAAGCGTCTACGAGTTCGGGCATTTCGCGCTGAAGGACCGCTTCAAGCATGTGATCCTCGAGGGCCATCTGGCGCTGGTCACCAACAACGGGCTGAACGACACCTCGATGACGCCGCTGATGATGCAGCGCCGCGGGCTGGTGCCGATGACGCCCGAGGCGGTCGAGGCCGCGGTCGCCCGCGACTTCCCCTTCCTCGATGTCACCGGCCGCTGGCTGGCGGGGATGCTGAAGAGCCGGGCCGAGGTTCTGGCCCACATCGGGCTTCCCGCGCTGGAGCACGAGACGCCCGAGGCCGAGGGCCCGGGCCGCTGGCTGACCGACTTCGCCGAGGGACCGCGGCGGCGGGGGTTCTTCGTCTCGGACGAAAGCTTCGCGCTGCAGCACACCCGACGCGGTGACGAGACGCTGTATGTCAGCTTCGACAACCTCTCGGGGCCGCGCTCGCCGGTCGCGCTGCGCGATCCCTGGGGCTATGCCTTCGCCGAGAAGCGCGGCTGGTCGAACCTCGGCGTGCTGGCGCATCGCGAACACTGGTTCCGCGAGCCGCGGCTGTTCGACGAGCTGACGCGCCTTCGCGATCAGGGCTTCTTCGCGCGCTTCGGGCGGGTGATCCTGTCGGGCACCTCGATGGGCGGTTTCGCGGCCTGCGCCTTCGCCCCGCTGGTGCCCGGTGCAGTGGTGATCGCCTTCTCGCCGCAGTCGACGCTGGACCCCGCCCGCGCAGGCTTCGACCGGCGCTATCGGCAGGGGGCGCGGCTCGACTGGAGCGGTCCCTTCGCCGACGGGGCCGAGGGGGTCCGCGCCGCCGGCCGCGCCTATGTCGTCTTCGACCCGCGCGTGCCCGAGGATCGCCGCCATGCCGACCGGCTGGCCGGACCCGGCGTGACCCTGCTGCGCGCCCGCCATTCCGGCCATTTCACCGCGCAGTTCCTGCGCCAGACCGGGCTTCTGTCCGGACTGGTCACCGATTGCGCGGCGGGCAGCCTGACCGAGGCGGGATTCTATGCCCGCTATCGGCAGACCCGCGGGTTCCGGCGCTATCTGGGCGGGCTGGTCGCGCAGGCCGAGAAATCCGCCCGTCCCGCGCGGCAGGCGATGCTGGCGCGGGCGCTGCAGGGCGCGGGCCGGCCGCAGCTGGCCAACCAGCTTCTGCGGGCGATGGCCGCGCCGCAGTGACTGCGCGAGCGACCGCGCGGCACCTCGCTGTCGTGACCTCGCGGCAGTCCGCCGCCGATGCACGCGCGGGCGGCATTCAGCTTTCCGCCGTCCTGCGCTAGAGCACCGGTCCCGAGCCGAGGGAGACCGAAATGAAACTGTCCTTCAGCGAGCGCATCCACGAGCGCATCGCGGCGCTGTTCCCGCTGCCCGAGGCGCTGCCGGAAACGCCGCCGGAAACGCCGCCCGAACCCGTGGCGGCGCCGGAAACCGCACCGCCCGGCGCGGCTGCAGACGCGGCCGCCCCGGCCGTCGCAGCCCGGATCGCGCCCCCCGAGCCCGTCGAGTCGCCGACGCCCTTCGGCCGCTACCGCTTCGCGCCCGAGGCAGGCGGCACCGGCTGGGTGCTGTGCTTCGACGGCGCGACGCTGGCGCGCGCCGCGGCGCCGCGGGCGCTGGCCGAGGCCTATCACGCGGATCTCGCAACGCGGATCGCCGCGCTGATGGCGACCCATTCCGAAATCGCGGCGCTCAGCGGCACGATCAGCGGACGCGAGCCCGGCGGCCGGCGCTGGTCGCTTGACGTGACCGGGGACGGGCTGCTCAGAATGGTGTCGCTGGGGCTGCGCGAGCCGGATCTGTAGGGCGGGCGCGGGCACCGGCCGTTGCGGCGCTGCGGCAAAAAAGCGCGTCGCGCCGCGACGGAGATGATGGCCTTCTGCGTGTGATTTGCGACCGCCGCTGCCCCCGGCCCGATCGAAGAGAAGCGAACACTCCCCCCATGACCATCGCCCCCTGTTCCCGGCCGCCGCGCGGCCCGCACCCGTTCCGCCTTGCCGTCCTGATCGCCGCGCTGCTGGCCGCGCCCCTGCCCTTCGCCACGGGCCCGGCGCTCGCGCAGGCGGCGGGCGGCGGCGCAGCGGGACCGGTGAAGGCGGGGGTCGTCACCCTGCAGCGCCAGCAGGTCCCGGTGACCGACAGCCTGCCCGGTCAGGCCGCCGCCCGCGACAGCGCCGAGATCCGGCCGCTGGTCGACGGGGTGCTGACCGAGGTGCTCTACGAGCCGGGCACCGACGTGACCAAGGGGACGCCGCTGTTCCGCATCGACAGCGCCAGCTACGACGCCTCGCTGCTCTCGGCCGAGGCCGAGCTGGAAAGCGCCCACGCCGCCCTGCCCGCGGCGGAGGCCGCCGCTTCGCGCGCCGAGAAGCTGGCCGGCACCGGCGTGACCCAAGCCGATCTCGACACCGCGCGGGTGACGCTGCTGCAGGCCCGCGCCGCGATCTCGACCGCCGAGGCCTCGGTCCGCTCGGCCCAGATCAACGTCGACCGCACCACGATCACCGCGCCGATCGACGGCGTCGTCGGGATTCCGGCCGTCTCGGTCGGCGATCTTGTCACCTCGGGCCAGTCCGACGCGCTGACCACGGTCATCGCGCTCGACCCGATCTATGTCGATGTCAGCCAGGCCTCGTCGCGGATGCTGGAATACCGCCGCCGCTTCGCCAATGGCGACATCGAGCCCGGCGAGAAGCTGGGCGTGACCCTGACGCTGGAGAACGGCGAGGAATATTCGGGCACCGGCACCGTGCAGGCGGTTTCGTCCTCGGTCTCGACGACCACCGGTTCGGTCAGCATCCGGCTGCAGTTCGCCAACCCCGACCGCCAGATCCTGCCCGGCATGTTCCTGCGCGCCTCGGCGACGCTGGGCACGACCAATGCCTTCCTCGTGCCGCAACTGGCCGCCAAGGCGCAGGCCGACGGCAGGGTGCGGCTGTGGCTGGTGGGCGCGGACGGCGCATCCGAAGAACACTTCGTCACCCCCGTCGGCTCGACCCGCAACGCCTGGATCGTGGCCGAGGGGATCGAGGACGGCGCGAAGCTGATGGTCGACAACATCGACACCATGAGCGGCGGCCGCAAGATCGACCCGGTGGCGGTCACGATCAATGCCGACGGCACGCTGAGCGACCAGCCCGCCGCGCAGGCCGACCCCGCCCCCGCCCAGCTCGACAAGGCCGGCGATGGCGCGGCGACCACGGACGCGGGCAAAAGCACGACCAAGGGCACGGGCGGGAACTGAGCCATGGCCCGTTTCTTCATCCACCGCCCGGTCTTCGCCTGGGTGCTTGCCATCGTGACCATGCTGGGCGGCGTCCTGGGCATCTACACCCTGCCGATCTCGCAATATCCCGAGGTGGCGCCCCCCACGATCCGCATCACCGCAACCTATTCGGGCGCCTCGGCCGAGGCGGTGCAGAACTCGGTCACCACCACCATCGAGGACGCCATGACCGGCCTCGACGGGATGCTCTACATGACCTCGTCCTCGGGGCGCGGGCGGTCCTCGATCTCGATCGTCTTCGACGAGAACACCGACCCCGACGATGCGCAGGTGCAGGTGCAGAACAAGCTGCAGCTGGTGCAGAACCAGCTGCCCGACCGCGTGCAGGACGCGGGCATCCGCGTGAACCGTTCGACGAGCTCGATCCTGATGGTCGGGTCGCTGGTCTCGAAGGACAACAAGTATTCCAGCCTGCAGCTGGCCGACATGCTGGAGACCACGGTCGAGGGCCCGGTGCAGCGCACGCAGGGCGTGGGCTCGATCAACGTCTTCGGCTCTGGCTATGCGATGCGGATCTGGCTGGACCCGGACAGGCTGGTGCAGTTCCAGCTGACGCCCGCCGACATCACCAGCGCCGTTTCGGCCCAGAACACCACCGTCACCGTCGGCTCGCTGGGCGATCAGCCCGCCGCCGAGGGCCAGCAGTTCACCGCCGAGATCTCGGCCCAGAGCCAGCTGAAGACCGTCGACGAGTTCCGCAACATCCTGCTGAAGACCGGCGAGGACGGCGCCGCGGTGCATCTGGGCGACGTGGCCCGGATCGAGATCGGGCAGGAAACCTACGGCAGCTACAACCGCTTCAGCCGCGCCAATGCCGCGGGCTTCGGCGTCAACCTGCAGACCGGCGCCAATGCGGTCGAAACCGCGGCCGCGGTGCGCAAGGTGCTCGACGCGCTGGCCCCCGCCTTCCCCGAGGGCGTCGAGATCCAGTATGCCTACGACACCTCGCCCTTCGTCGAGCTGTCGATCGAGAAGGTCGAGCACACGCTGTTCGAAGCCATCGCGCTGGTCTTCGTCGTGATGTTCGTCTTCCTGCAGAACTGGCGCGCGACGCTGATCCCGACGCTGGCGGTGCCGGTGGTGCTCTTGGGTACCTTCGGGGTGCTGGCAGCCTTCGGCTATTCGATCAACACCCTGACCATGTTCGCCATGGTGCTGGCGATCGGCCTGCTGGTCGATGACGCCATCGTCGTGGTGGAAAACGTCGAGCGGGTGATGGAGGAAGAGGGCCTTGGGCCCGTCGAGGCGACCGAGAAGTCGATGGACCAGATCACCTCGGCGCTGGTGGGCATCGGGCTGGTGCTGTCGGCGGTGTTCCTGCCGATGGCCTTCTTCGGCGGCTCTACGGGCATCATCTACCGCCAGTTCTCGGTCACGATCATCTCGGCCATGGCGCTGTCGGTGTTCGTGGCGCTGATCCTGACGCCCGCCCTTTGTGCCACGCTGCTGAAGCCGCGCCACGGGCCCGGCCCCGCCCCCGCGCGCTGGTTCAATCGCAACTTCGACCGCTTCACCGGCGGCTATGTCGGCGTGAACCGCCGCATTCTCGGGCGGCCCTTCACCGCGCTGATCGCCCTTGCCGCGATCGTCGTCGGCGCCTGGTTCATGTTCGGGCGGATCCCGGCCTCGTTCCTGCCGCAGGAGGATCAGGGCGTGCTGATGGTGCAGGTGCAGCTGCCCGAAGGCGCGACCACCGCCCAGACCGACTCTGTGGTGAAGAAGGTCGAGGCCTATCTGATGGACAAGGAGGGCGACGCCGTGCAGTCGACCTTCGCCGCGCTCGGCTTCGGCTTCGGCGGCACCTCGCAGTCGAACGCGATGGTCTTCGCCAAGCTCAAGGACTTCGACCTGCGCGCGGGCGATGCGAAACTGTCCGCCTCGGCCGTGGCGGCGCGGGCGAATGCCGCCTTCCGGTCGAACCGGCTGGGCCGGGTGTTCTTCCTGCAGCCGCCGGCAATCTCTGGGATGGGCAACTCGTCGGGCTTCACCATGTACCTGCTCGACCAGTCGGGCCAGGGCGAAGAGGCGATGCGCGCCGCCGCCAACCAACTGGTCGCCGCCGCCCAGGCCGACGGCCGCGCCACCGGGATCCGCGGCAACGAGAACAACGACAAGGCCGCGATGAAGATCGTGATCGACCAGCAGAAGGCGGAAAGCTTTGGCCTGTCGATCAGCGAGGTGAACGCCCTGCTGACCACCGTCTTCTCGGGCACCGACGTGAACGACTTCGAGATGGGGACCGAACTGCGCTCGGTCATCGTGCAGGGCGATGCCGCCTTCCGGATGCAGCCCGACGACATCTTCCGCTGGTATGCCCGCAACTCGGAGGACGAGATGGTGCCCTTCTCGGCCTTCGCCAAGCTGGAATGGGAAAGCGTCCCCGCCTCGCTCAATCGCTATGGCGGCACCACGGCGCTGGAACTGCAGGGCTCGCCCGGTGCCGGCGTCTCGACCGGCGAGGCGATGGACGCGATGGAAGAGCTGACGGCAGAGCTGCCCGGCGGCTATGGCGTGGCCTGGACGGGCCTCAGCTATCAGGAACGGCTCTCGGGCTCGCAGGCGCCGATGCTTTACGCGATCTCGGTGCTGGTGGTGTTCCTGTGCCTGGCTGCGCTGTATGAAAGCTGGACGATCCCGCTGTCGGTGATGCTGGCGGTGCCGGTCGGCGTCATCGGCGCGCTGGCCGCGGCGCTGCTGGCCGGGCAGTCGAACGACGTCTACTTCAAGGTGGGCCTGCTCACGACCATCGGCCTTGCCGCGAAGAACGCGATCCTGATCGTCGAATTCGCGGTCGAGCAGATGACGCACGGCAAGACGCTGGTCGAGGCGACGCTGGAAGCCGCGCGCCAGCGCCTGCGGCCGATCCTGATGACCTCCTTCGCCTTCATCCTGGGCGTGGTGCCGCTGGCGACCGCCACCGGGGCCGGCGCGGGCGCGCAGAACGCCATCGGCATCGGCGTGCTGGGCGGCATGATCGCGGCCACCGGGCTTGGCATCTTCCTTGTGCCCGCCTTCTTCGTCTGCATCCGGCGGATCTTCTCGCGCCGCGACAAAACCACTGACAAGGCCGCGTGATCCGATGATGATGAAACAGACCCTGCTGCTGCTGACGCTGCTCGCGACCACCGCCTGCGCCATCGGGCCGGACTACAAGGCCCCGTCGATGGCGCTGACCCAGACCTTCGCCGAGGGCTCGGCCGGCCCGATCGGCGAGGTCGCGGCCCGGCGCTGGTGGACGGCCTACAACGACCCGCTGCTGACCGGGCTCGTCGACCGCGGGCTGGCGCAGAACCTCGACATCGTCGGGGCGCGCGAGCGCATCACCGCCGCCCGCGCGGCGCTGGGACAGACCGGGCTCGCCGCCGCGGTCGACGGCTCGGCCAGCCGCTCGCGGTCCCGCGCGGGCTCGGACACCGTCGCCGCCGGCACCACCTATTCCAGCTCGCTCGACGCGAGCGTCGTGATCGACCTCTTCGGCGGGATCCGCCGGGGGCGCGAAGCCGCCGCGGCCTCGCTTCAGGGTGCGGAATTCGACGAGGGCACCACCCGGCTCGCCTACCTGACCGCGATCCTCGGCGCCTATCTCGACGCGCGCTATTATCAAGAGGCGCTGGCGCTGACCCGCCAGACGATCTCCAGCCGCGAAGAGACGCTGCGTATCACCGGCAACCAGCGCGAGCTTGGCTCGGCGACCGAGCTTGACCAGGCGCAGGTGCAGGCGCTTCTGGACGACGCCCGCGCCGACCTGCCGGGGCTCGAGGCGAATTTCCTCGCCAATGTCTATGCCATCGCGACGCTGCTGGCGGAACCGGCGCAGCCGCTGGTCGACCGGATGCAGCGCGGCGCCGCCCAGCCCCGCCCGCGCGGCGGCATCGCGACCGGCATTCCGGCCGAACTGCTGCGCAACCGCCCCGACGTCCGCTCGGACGAGCGCGCGCTGGCGCAGGCGGTGGCGAATGTCGGCGTGGCCACGGCGTCGCTGCTGCCCTCCGTCACCCTGTCGGGCTCGGTCACCGAGGGCGGCACCGGCGCCTGGAGCTTCGGCCCCTCGATCACCCAGTCGATCCTCGGCCTGCCGGCGCTGGCCCGCACCCGCGAACAGGCGAAGTCCGAGGCGCGGCAGGCAGAGATCACCTGGCGCTCGACGGTGCTCTCGGCGGTCGAGGACGTGCAGAGCGCCAATGCCGCCTGGCGCCGGTCGGGGCGGACGGTGGCGCTGCTGGGCCAGTCGGTGACCTCGTATGACCGGGCGCTGACGCTGGGCCGCTCGACCTACGAGCAGGGCGCGCTGTCGCTGCTGGACCTGCTGGACAGCGACCGCTCGCTGGCCTCTGCGCGGCTGTCGCTGGCCTCGGCGGTGCGCGATCAGGCGGTGGATTACGCCACCCTGCAGATCGCGCTGGGCGCCGGGGCCTTCCCGAACGCGCGCCCGGTCACGGTGGCGGCGGCCTCGGCGGTCACCGCCCCTTAAAGCTGGCGGATGCTGTCGCGCACCAGCGACAGCAGCCGTTCCGCCGCGCGGCTGAGGAACCGGCCGCGCGCGCGCAGGATCAGGTAGGGCTCGACCGTCACCAGCCGGTTCAGCTCGATCCGTCCGAAATCGGCGGCGACCGGCGGATTCAGCAGCAGGTCGAGCACCTCCTGCGACATCGGCGCCACCGCGTCGCTGTCCTTCAGAAGCGCGATGATCGCCAGCAGCGACGAGGTGGTGATCACGTCGGGCGGCGAGCCGTGGCCCTCGTCATGGAAAGCGGTCTCGATCGCGCGGCGGATCGGCGCGTCGCGGTCCTGCAGGATCCACGGCAGCCCGTGCAGCGCGCCGATGGCGACCGCGCCCTGCCCCACCATCGGGTGCCCGGCGCGGACCAGAAGCTGCACGACCTCGTCCCGCGCCGGTTCGAACTCGAACTCGCGCTGGTCGAAGCGCGAGGGCAACCGCGCCAGCGCGAAATCCAGATCGCCGCGTTCCAGCATCTGCACCAGCTGCACCGAGGGCCCGACCTCGATCGAGATGTCGACCTGCGGCGCCTCGCCCTTCAGCGCCTGCACCGCCGGCACCAGCTGGCCCAGCGCCGGCCCGGTCACCGCGCCGACCCGCACCGCCCCGCCAAGGCCCGCGCGCAGATCGGTGAATTCCTCGACCAGCCGGCCAAGGTCATTGACCAGCCGCCGCGCGTGCCGCGCCAGCAGCACGCCCGCGGGCGTAGGCTCCATCCCCTTGGGAAGACGCTGGAAAAGCCGGGTGTCCAGCACGCGCTCCAGCTCGGCCAGCATCCGGCTGGCGGCGGGCTGGGTCATCCCGCAGGAAGCCGCCGCGATCTGCAACTGCCCGTGATCGGCCACCGCCGCGATCAGCCGCGCCTGCCGCGGGCTGAGATTGGTGAGGTAGGAACCCATGCGAATATACCGGTGATGATATGCAGATTCCTTGTATTGGCATTTGTTCGGTATGTCATCCGCGGTTAGGCCTAGGACATGCCCCCGGTTCGGGGGTGTTCGCGGGGCCGAGGAGGGCGCCCGCCAAGGGAGGACATCGATGAAGATCTCGAAACTCGCGGGGGCACTCGCGGTAAGCCTCGTTGCGCTTTCCAGCATGGCCTTCGCGCAGGACAAGGGGATGGTCGGCATCTCCATGCCCACGAAGTCGTCGGCCCGCTGGATCGACGACGGCGACAACATGGTGAAGCAGTTCCAGGACGCCGGCTACAAGACCGACCTGCAATATGCCGAGGACGATATCCCCAACCAGCTCGCGCAGATCGAGAACATGGTCACCAAGGGCGTCGACGTGCTGGTGATCGCCGCCATCGACGGCACGACCCTGTCGAACGCGCTGGCGAACGCCGCCGCCTCGGGCACCAAGATCGTGGCCTATGACCGGCTGATCCGCGACTCCGGCGACGTCGACTATTATGCCACCTTCGACAACTTCAAGGTCGGCGTCCTGCAGGCCACCAGCCTGGTCGAGGGCCTGAAGGAACGCTTCCCCGACGTGAAGCCCTGGAATGTCGAGCTGTTCGGCGGCAGCCCCGACGACAACAACGCGTATTTCTTCTACGACGGCGCGATGTCGGTGCTGCAGCCGATGATCGACTCGGGCGAGATCAAGATCCCCTCGGGCCAGATGGGCATGGACAAGGTCGGCACCCTGCGCTGGGACCCGGCCACCGCCCAGGCGCGGATGGATAACATCCTGTCGGCCAACTACACCAATCAGGAAGTGAACGGCGTGCTGTCGCCCTATGACGGGCTGTCGATCGGGATCCTGTCCTCGCTCAAGGGCGTCGGCTACGGCTCGGGCGACATGAAGCTGCCGATCGTCACCGGCCAGGACGCCGAGGTTCAGTCGGTCAAGTCGATGATCGCGGGCGAGCAGTATTCCTCGATCTTCAAGGACACCCGCGAGCTGGCCAAGGTCACCGTCGGCATGGTCAACGACATGCTGGCCGGCAAGGAGCCGCAGGTCAACGACACCAAGACCTACAACAACGGCGTGAAGGTCGTGCCGTCCTACCTGCTGGAACCGAAGCCGGTGAACGCCAAGACCTACAAGGCGATGCTCGTCGACTCCGGCTACTACAAGGAAGACCAGCTGAAGTGAGCCCTTCCGCCCGGGGGGGAATCCCTCCCCCGGGCGCTTTCCGAGACCGGAGCAGGGGCGAGCCCATGTCCACAATCCTAGAGATGCGCGAGATCACCAAGGAATTCCCGGGTGTGAAGGCGCTGGACCGCGTGACCCTTCAGGTCGAACGCGGCGAGATCCACGCGATCTGCGGCGAGAACGGCGCCGGCAAGTCGACGCTGATGAAGGTGCTCTCGGGCGTCTATCCCGTCGGCAGCTACGCGGGCGAGATCCATTACGACGGCCAGCTTGCCGAATTCAAAACGCTGAACGACAGCGAAAGCCGCGGCATCGTCATCATCCACCAGGAGCTGGCGCTGGTTCCGCAGCTGTCGATCGCCGAGAACATCTTCCTTGGCAACGAATGCGCGACCCGCGGCGTCATGCAGTGGGAGGAATGCTTCAGCCGGACCGAGAAGCTTCTGGCCAAGGTCGGCCTGCGCGACGCCCCCGCAACGCTGGTCGACTCGATCGGCGTCGGCAAGCAGCAGCTGGTCGAGATCGCCAAGGCGCTGTCGAAGGACGTGAAACTCCTGATCCTCGACGAGCCGACGGCGGCCCTGCAGGAAACCGACAGCCGCAAGCTTCTGGACCTGATGCTGGAGCTGAAGGCGCAGGGCGTGACCTGCATCATCATCAGCCACAAGCTGAACGAGGTGCGCTACGTCGCCGACACCGTCACCGTGATCCGCGACGGCGCCACCGTGGCGCGACTGTCGGCGAAGGACGGGCTCGAGGAAAACGAGATCGTGCGCCACATGGTCGGCCGCGACATGTCCTCGCGCTACCCCGAGCGGCCGCGCCGCGCGGGCGAGGTGCTGATGGAGGTGAAAGGCTGGAACGTCTGGCACCCCGAGCATCGCGACCGGCAGGTGATCGACGACATCTCGTTCGACGTGCGCGCGGGCGAGGTCGTGGGCATCGCGGGGCTGATGGGCTCTGGCCGGACCGAGCTTGCGATGTCGATCTTCGGGAAAAGCTGGGGCCGCGACATCTCGGGCGAGGTGCGGCTGAAGGGCCAGCCTGCCGATGTCTCGACCGTTGTGCGCGCGATCGACGCGGGCCTTGCCTATGTGACCGAGGACCGCAAGTCTCTGGGTCTGGTGCTGGACGAGACGATCCGCTTCAACACCACGCTCGCGAACCTCGAGGGCGTGTCGTCGAAGGGCGTGCTCGACACCGACGCGGAAACCAAGGTGGCCGAGCGGTATCGCCGGGCGCTGGCCACGCGCACGCCCACGGTGCTGCAGAAGGTCGGCAACCTGTCGGGGGGCAACCAGCAGAAGGTGGTGCTGGCCAAATGGCTGTTCACCGAGCCCGAGGTGCTGATCCTCGACGAGCCCACGCGCGGCATCGATGTCGGCGCGAAATACGAGATCTACGGGATCATCAACGAGCTGTCGGCGCAGGGAAAGGGCGTGGTGATGATCTCGTCCGAGATGCCCGAGCTCTTGGGCATGTGCGACCGGATCTACGTGATGAACGAGGGCGAGTTCGTCGGCGAGCTCGCGGCCGCAGAGGCCAGCCAGGAACGGATCATGTCGCTCATCGTCAGCGACTGAGGAGGGGATGATGTCCGTGCAGACCACAGAAACGCAAGCCGGGGCAGAGCCGCAGGGGCTTGGCACCTATCTCAGCAGCCACATGCGGGAATTCGGCCTTCTCTTCGCGCTGATCGCGATCATGGTCTTCTTCCAGATCGTGACCGACGGCACCCTGATGCGCCCGGTGAACATCACAAACCTGTTCCTGCAGAACAGCTTCGTGATCATCATGGCGCTGGGGATGCTGATCGTCATCGTCTCGGGCAACATCGACCTGTCGGTGGGCTCGGTCATGGGCTTCGTCGGCGCCTTCGCGGCGGTGATGATCGTCGAATGGCACGTCTCGGTGCCGGTCACGATCCTTGTCTCGCTGGTGATGGGCGCGGTGATCGGGGCGGCGCAGGGCTATTGGGTGGCCTATTGGGCGATCCCCTCATTCATCGTGACGCTCGCGGGGATGCTGGTGTTCCGCGGCGCCTCGCTGCTGCTGCTGCAGGGCCAGTCGGTCGGGCCGTTCCCGATGGAATTCCAGATGCTGTCGAACGGCTTCGTGCCCGACATCCTGCCCGCCTCGGCCACGTCGGGCCTGGCAGCCCTTGCCGGATCGCGCGCCTTCAACGCGCTGTGCATGGGCTTCGGGGTGGTCTGCTCGGCCGTGATCATCTGGGCGGGCCTGCGCGACCGCGCCCGCAAGGCGGCCTATGGCGCGCTGAAAGAGCCGATCAACCTGTTCTGGATCCGCAACGCCATCGTCATCGCCGCGATCCTGTTCCTGACCTTCAAGCTTTCCACCTTCCGCGGCCTGCCGAACGTGCTCGTCACCATGGGCGTGCTGATCGTGCTCTACACCTTCATCACCCAGAACACGGTGATCGGGCGGCGGATCTACGCGCTGGGCGGCAACCGCAAGGCCGCGAAACTGTCGGGGATCAAGACCGAGCGCCTGACCTTCCTCGCCTTCGTCAACATGGGGGTGCTGGCGGCGCTGGCGGGCCTTGTCTTCGCGGCACGGCTGAACACGGCGACGCCGAAGGCGGGCTTCGGGCTCGAGCTTGACGTGATCGCCGCGGTCTTCATCGGCGGGGCCGCCATGGCCGGGGGCGCGGGCAAGATCACCGGCGTGGTGATCGGCGCCTTCATCATGGGGGTGCTGAACAACGGCATGTCGATCCTGGGGATCGGCATCGACTACCAGCAGATGATCAAGGGGCTGGTGCTGCTGGCCGCCGTGATCTTCGACGTCTACAACAAGCAGAAGCAAGGCTGACACGATGCATCTGAGCCAGTTGAAAACCGGGGGCGTCATCGCCCGCGACGGGGGAGCCGCGCGCCTGATCCCGGGGCTCGCCTCGACCTATGCGCTGGCCGAGGCCGCCGTGGCCCGCGGCGCGCCCCTTGCCGCCGTGCTGCCCGAGGGCGGCGAGACTGTCGACCTCGCGGCGCTGGCGGCCACGGGCAAGCTCGACATCCCCGTCCGCCACCCCGAGCCCGCGCGGATGTATCTGTGCGGCACCGGCCTTACGCATCTGGGCTCTGCCGCGACCCGCAACGCCATGCATGCGAAGGCCGAGGGGCATGTCTCGGACTCGATGAAGATGTTCCAGATGGGCATCGAGGGCGGCAAGCCTGCGGCCGGCGAGGCGGGCGTGCAGCCCGAATGGTTCTACAAGGGCCCGGGGACCGAGGCGGTGGCGCCCGGCGATCCGCTGACCTCGCCCGCCTTCGCGCTCGACGGAGGCGAAGAGCCCGAGATCGCGGGCTTCTACCTGATCGGCGAGGGCGGCACCCCGCACCGGATCGGCTTCTCCCTTGCCAACGAGTTCTCGGACCATGTGACCGAGCGGATCAACTACCTGTTCCTCGCCCATTCCAAGCTGCGCCCGGCCAGCTTCGGGCCGGAGCTGCTGGTCGGTCCCCTGCCCGCGCACATCGAGGGCCGCTCGCGCCTGATCCGCGGGGGCGAGGTGATCTTCGACCAGCCCTTCCTGTCGGGCGAGGACAACATGTCCCACAGCATCGCCAACCTCGAACACCACCACTTCAAATACGCGCCCTTCCGCCGGGCGGGCGATCTGCATGTGCACATGTTCGGCACCGCCACGCTCAGCTTCGGCGCCGGCGTGAAGACCGAGGCCGGTGACGTCTTCGAAATCTCGGCCCCCGCCTTCGGGCTGGCGCTCAGCAATCCCCTTGCCATCGCGGCCGACACCGGCCCCGCGACGGTCCGTCAACTCTGATCCAGAGGATCACGCCGATGCCTGCGAAACGCTTCACCCCCGCCGAATGGCCCCGTCCGCTGCGCTCGACGCATTGGTATTCGGGCACCTCACGCGACACGATCTATCACCGCGGCTGGATGAAGAACCAAGGCTATCCGCATGATCTCTTTGACGGACGCCCGATCATCGGCATCCTGAACACCTGGTCCGACCTCACGCCCTGCAACGGCCACCTGCGCGAACTGGCCGAAAAGGTGAAGGCCGGCGTCTGGGAGGCCGGCGGCTTCCCGGTCGAGGTGCCGGTGTTCTCGGCCTCGGAAAACACCTTCCGCCCGACGGCGATGATGTTCCGCAACCTCGCGGCGCTGGCGATTGAGGAGACGATCCGCGGCCAGCCGATCGACGGCGCGGTGCTGCTGGTCGGCTGCGACAAGACCACGCCCTCGCTGATGATGGCGGCGGCCTCTTGCGACATCCCGTCCATCGTCGTCACCGGCGGGCCGATGCTGAACGGCTATTTCCGGGGCGAACGCGTGGGTTCCGGCACCCATCTGTGGAAATTCTCGGAAGCCGTGAAGGCCGGCGAGATGACGCAGGAGGAATTCCTCGAGGCCGAGGCCTCGATGTCGCGCTCGTCGGGCACCTGCAACACGATGGGCACCGCCTCGACCATGGCCTCGATGGCCGAGGCCCTCGGCATGGCGCTGTCGGGCAATGCCGCGATCCCGGCGGTGGATTCGCGCCGCCGCGTCATGGCGCAGCTGTCGGGCCGGCGCATCGTGCAGATGGTGAAGGACGACCTGAAACCCTCTGACATCCTGACGAAAGAGGCCTTCGAGAACGCGATCCGCACCAATGGCGCCATCGGCGGCTCGACCAATGCGGTGATCCACATCCTCGCGCTGGCGGGCCGCGTCGGGATCGACCTGACGCTGGACGACTGGGACCGTTGCGGGCGTGACGTGGCCACCATCGTGAACCTGATGCCCTCGGGCAAATACCTGATGGAGGAGTTCTTCTATGCCGGCGGCCTGCCGGTGGTGCTCAAGCGCCTTGGCGAGGGCGGGCAGCTGCACCGCGAGGCGCTGACCGTCTCGGGCCAGACGATCTGGGACGAGGTCAAGGACGTCACCAACTGGAACGAGGACGTGATCCTGCCCCTGGAACAGGCACTGACCCGGCAGGGCGGCATCGCGGTGCTGAAGGGCAACCTCGCGCCCGCGGGCGCGGTGCTGAAACCCTCGGCCGCCAGCCCGCATCTTCTGACCCACCGCGGCCGCGCCGTCGTCTTCGAGGATATCGACGACTACAAGGCCAAGATCGAGGACGAGGCGCTGGACATCGACGAGACCTGCGTGATGGTCCTGAAGAACTGCGGGCCGAAGGGCTATCCCGGCATGGCCGAGGTCGGCAACATGGGCCTGCCGCCGAAGGTGCTGCGCAAGGGGATCACCGACATGGTGCGGATCTCGGACGCCCGGATGTCGGGCACGGCCTATGGCACGGTGGTGCTGCACACCTCGCCCGAAGCCGCCGCCGGCGGCCCGCTGGCCGTGGTGCGCGACGGCGACATGATCGAACTCGACGTGCCGAACCGGCGCCTGCATCTGGACATCCCCGAGGCGGAACTGGCCGCGCGGCTGGCCAACTGGACACCGCCGCAGGGCGGGCCGGACAGCGGCTATGCCTGGCTGCACCAGGCCCATGTCGGCGGGGCCGACACCGGCGCCGACCTCGACTTCCTGAAGGGCTGCCGCGGCAACCCGGTCGGCAAGGACAGCCATTGATGAGCGCCCTCCCCCTCACCGACCGCGGCGCCGAGATGGCCCCGGACTGGATCGCCGCCGACTGGGGCACCACCCACCTGCGGGTCTTCGCGATGCGCGACGGCCGGGTGATCGCCGAGGCCGACAGCCCCGACGGCATGGGCAGCCTTGCCCGCGACGGGTTCGAGCCGGCGCTGCTGGCGCTGATCGGGCGCTGGCTTGGCCACCGGCCCGAGACGCGCCCGATCATGGTGCTGGCCTGCGGCATGGTCGGCGCCCGGCAGGGCTGGGTCGAGGCACCCTATCGCCCGGTCCCCTGCGTTCCGGTCGCGCCGGGCGAGCTGATGCGGGTACCGACCCGCGACCCGCGGATCGACGTCCGCATCGTGCCCGGTCTGATGCAGCAGCACCCCGCCGACGTGATGCGCGGCGAGGAAACGCAGCTGGCGGGGCTTCTGGCCCGCGATCCCGGCTTCGAGGGCTGCGCGATTCTGCCCGGCACTCATTCCAAGCACGCGCTGATCCGCGGCGGCCGGGTGCAGTCGTTCCAGACCCGGATGACCGGAGAACTGTTCGCGCTGCTGTCGACCCAGTCGGTGCTGCGCCATTCGGTCGCCGATACCGCAGCCGATCCCGACGCCTTCCGCGAGGGGCTAGAGCTTGGCCGCTCGGGGCGGCTTCTGGGCTCGCTCTTCGCGATCCGCGCCGAAAGCCTGATCGCGGGGCTTGGCCCTGCCGCCGCCCGGTCGCGGCTTTCGGGCTTGTTGATCGGGGCGGAACTCGCCGGCCTGCCGGAGGGCCCGCTGGCGCTGATCGGCAGCCCTGCGCTCAGCGCCCCCTATCGCGAGGCGCTGGCGCAGATCGGCCGCGCCGTCACCGTGCACGACGGAGCCGATCTGGCCCGCGCGGGCCTCGCGCTCGCCTCGGAAGGAGCCCACCCATGACCCGCAATCTGATCGCGATCCTGCGCGGCATCACCCCGCCCGAGGCCACGGCCGCGGCCGAGGCGCTGGTCGCCGCCGGCATCACCATGATCGAGGTGCCGCTGAACTCGCCCGATCCCTTCACCTCGATCGCCGCGATGGTGCGGGCGGTGGGTCGGCAGGCCAGCATCGGCGCGGGCACGGTGCTGACGCCCGAGGACGTGGCACTGGTGCAGGAGGCCGGCGGCGCACTGGTCGTCTCGCCCAACACCGACCCGGGCGTGATCCGCGAGACACGGTCGCGGGGCATGGCCTCGTGGCCCGGTGTCTTCACCCCGTCAGAGGCCTTCACCGCGCTGGCCGCGGGCGCGACCGGGCTGAAGCTTTTCCCCGGCAACATGGCGGGACCCGAGGGGCTGAAGGCGCTGCGCGCGGTGCTGCCCAAGGGCACGCAGGTCTATGCGGTGGGCGGCGCGGGACCAGCGAATTTCGTCGACTGGATCCGCGCCGGGGCCGATGGCTTCGGCATCGGCACCGCGCTTTACACCCCCGGCCTGCCGCTGGCCGAACTTGCCAGCCGCGCCGAGGCCATCGTCGCCGCCTACGACGCGGCCCGTGACGATGCCGGGGCCGGGCGATGACCGCCCGCCCGGCAGCCGCGCCCTGCGGGCACCCGCTCGTCGCGGCGAGCGCCCGGCGACAGGACGGCGGTTCCGCCAGCCAGCCGCCGCTTGCGCCGCAGGGCCGGAGCGGGCCTGCCCTCGGCGCGGTGTCCTTCTGGAACGCCTCGCCTGCCTGCGGGACCGCCCGGCCTGCCAAGGTGGCAGCGCACCGCCGCTGGCACGGGACGGCGCTGCGCCACGGTCATCTGCCCCGCCACCGGCGACCAATCCCGCGTGATCGGCCGGGGCAGACCTGCGCGGCGAGCGAGCCCGCCAACCGTGGACCGGCAGGAGACCGGAGGCTGCAGGGATGACCTTCGACGACCGCATCTGCGCGCTGGGCGAAGGCCCGCTCTGGCATCCGGGGCGCGAGGAGCTGTTCTGGTTCGACATCACCGCCCGCCGGATGCTGTCGCGCCGCGCCGACGGCAGCACGAACGAACGCGCCCTGCCCGAGATGACCTCGGCCGCGGCGGTGATCGACGCGGGCACGCTGCTGGTCGCGACCGAGACGCGGCTTGCCCGGCTCGACATCGACAGCGGCGCGCTGACGACGCTGGTCCCGCTCGAGGCCGAGAATGCCCGCACCCGCTCGAACGACGGGCGGGCGGACCCGATGGGCGGGTTCTGGATCGGCACGATGGGCAAGGACTGCGCGCCCGGCGCCGGCGCCTTCTACCGCTGGTACCGGGGCGCGCTGAAGCGGCTTCTGACCGGGATCACCATCCCCAACGCCACCTGCTTCGCCCCTGACGGCCGCCGCGCCTATCTGGCCGACACCGCGGGCGGCGTGATCTTCACGCTCGCCCTCGATGCCGAGGGCTGGCCCAGCGGCGCGCCCGAGCCCTTCCTCGACCTGCGCCCGCTGGGGCTCGATCCCGACGGGGCGGTCACCGACACGGACGGCGCGCTGCACCTGGCCTGCTGGGGCGCGGGGGTGGTGCTGACCGTCTCGCCGCAGGGCGAGCCGGTCGCGCGCAGCCCGCTGCCCGCGCCGCACCTGACTTGCCCGGCCTTCGGCGGGGCGGATCTGGCGACGCTCTACGTCACCTCGGCCACGCAGGGGCTGTCGCCCGCCGCGCTGGCCGCCGCCCCCGCCTCGGGCCGCACCTTCGCCTTGCCCGGCCACGGGCGGGGCCGCCCCGAGGTCGCGATCCAGTTCAAGGATTCCGTGTCATGACCCCCATCGCGCTCGGCCTTGTCGGTCTGGGCACCATCGCCCGCAACCAGCACCTGCCCGCGCTGGCCGAGACGCCGGCCCTGCGCCTGGCCGCCATCGCCTCGCGCAATGCGGCCCTGCCCGAGCTTCCGGGTTACGTCAGCATCGACGAGATGCTGGCGGGCGAGCCCGACCTTGCGGCGATCTCGCTCTGCACGCCGCCGCAGGGGCGGTTCGAACAGGCCGCGGCCGCGCTGCGCGCCGGCTGCCACGTGATGCTGGAAAAGCCCCCCGGCGCCAGCGTCAGCGAGGTCGAGGCGCTGGCCCGCATGGCCCGCGACCGCGGGTTGACGCTGTTCGCCACCTGGCACTCGCGCGAGGCCGCGGCGGTCGAGGAAGCCCGCGCGCTTCTGGCCCATCACCGCGTCACCGCCGTGCGCATCGACTGGAAGGAGGACGTGCGCCACTGGCATCCCGGTCAGGAGTGGATCTGGCAGCCGGGCGGGCTCGGCGTCTTCGATCCCGGCATCAACGCACTGTCGATCCTGACCCGGATCCTGCCCGAGCCGGTGCATCCGGTCTCGGCCCTTCTCGAGGTGCCCGAGAACTGCCAGGCGCCGATCGCGGCGCGGCTCGGGATGGTCACCGCCTCGGGCGCGCCGGTCGAGGCCGAGTTCGACTGGCGCCAGACCGGCCCGCAGACCTGGGACATCCGCGTGCAAAGCGACGGGCCCGAGATCCTGCTGCGCAACGGCGGCGCCACGCTGCTCGTCGGCGGAGAAGAGCGCCTGACCGCCGAGGATCACGAATACCGCCGCCTCTACGCCCGCTTCGCCGCGCTGATTGCCGCGGGGCAGTCCGAGGTCGATCTGGCGCCGCTGCAACTGGTGGCGGACGCCTTCCTGATGGCCGAACGGCGGATCACCGAGCCGTTCCACGACCCGGGCTGAGCCGATGGAGGACGAGGCCTTCCCCGCGCGCGAGACCTTCGGCCATCTGCCCGATGGCCGCATGGTCGAGCGGCTGACCCTGCGCGCAGGCCCGGTCACCGCCCGCGTCATCACCTACGGCGCGGCGCTGCAGGCGCTTCTGACCCCCGACCGCGCGGGGGTGATCGACGACATCGTGCTGGGCCATGACGACCTTGCGGGCTATCTCGCGCATCGCGGCTTCTTCGGCGCCACCATCGGCCGGGTCGCGAACCGCATCGCCGGGGCCCGCTTCACCCTCGACGGGCGCGAAATCCGCCTGCCCGCCAATGACGGGCCGAACACGCTGCATGGCGGTCCCGAGGGCTTCGACCGCCGGCTCTGGCAGGTCGACCGGGCGACGCCCGAGAGGATCGCCCTCAGCCTCGACAGTCCCGACGGCGACCAGGGCTTCCCCGGCCGGGTGACGGCCCGCGCGCTCTACACGCTCGAGCCGATCCGCCACGGCGCGGTTCTGACGATCCGCCTCGAGGCCGAGACCGACGCCCCGACCCCGGTCGCGCTGACCCATCACAGCTTCTTCGCCCTTCCCGGCGCCGCGGCCCTGCCCGGCCACCGGCATTCCGCGCTCGACTGCCGCCTGACGATCCCTGCCGCGCGCTACCTGCCGGTGGATGCGAAGGCGATCCCGCTCGACCCCGCGCCGGTCGGTGCCACGCCCTTCGACTTCCGCGAGGGCCGCCAGCCCGCGACCGCGATGCGCTCGCGCAGCCTCGAGGGCTATGACCATTGCCTCTGTCTCGACGGCGGCCCGGTGCTGGCCGAAGACCCGCTGAGCGGCCGGCGCCTGCAACTCGACACCGAAGAACCCGGCCTGCAGCTTTACACCGGCAACATCCTCGACGGCTCCGTCACCGGCAAGCGCGGACATGCCTACCGCGCGCATGACGCCTTCTGCCTCGAGCCCCAGCTCTGGCCCGATGCCGTCAACCGCCCCGAGGGCTGGTGCGGCCGCCCGGCAATCCTGCGCCCCGGCACCCCTCGCGTCACCACAATCCGCCTGCGCCTGACCGCCGACTGATCGCCCATCAACGGCCGACTGGCCCGCGGCTTTCGCATTGGCACAAATATCCCGGGGGGAGGGCCGCAGGCCCCGGGGGGCAGAGCCCCTCGCCTTGGCCCGTGCGGGGCAGAGCCCCCGCCTTGGCTCCTGTGGGCAGAGCCCCCCGCCTTAGCTCGTGTGGGGCAGCGCCCCCCGCCTTGGCCCGTGCGGGGCAGAGCCCCCGCCTTGGCTCCTGTGGGCAGAGCCCCCCGCCTTAGCTCGTGTGGGGCAGCGCCCCCCGCCTTGGCCCGTGTCGGGCAGCGCCCCCCTGCCTTGGCTCCTGCGGGCAGCGCTCCTCGCCGTCACAGCCCCGGACTCTGCGCCGGCGCCGCGATGGTCAGCCGCGCGCCGGTTCCGCCGCGGCCAGCCGCGCCGCGCCGCGCTGGGCCAGCACCGCGCAGACGAAGAGCTGCGACAGGTGATAGAGCATCGTCGGCAGCACGACCGCGCCAAGGGTCGCGGCCGGGAACAGCGCCGTCGCGATCGGCAGGCCCGAGGCGAGGCTCTTGGTCGCGCCGCAGAAGAACAGCACCGCCCGGTCCTCGGCGACCATGCCCGAGGCCCGGCCCAGCGCCAGCATCGCCCCCATCGCGATCGCGAGGAACACCGCGACCACGACGTAAAGCCCGAAGAGGTCGAGCGGCGAGAGCACGTGCCACAGCCCGCCGACCGTCCCCGCCGAGAAGGCCGAATAGACGATCAGCAGGATCGAGCCGCGGTCGACGACCATCGTCAGCGTCTTGTGCCGCGCCACCCAGCCGCCGATCCAGCGCCGCAACAGCTGGCCCACCACGAAGGGCAGCAGGATCTGCACCGCGATCTTCAGCGCCGCGTCGCCCTGCACCGTGGCCCCGCCCTGATGCAGGATCACCGTGACCAGCACCGGGGTCAGCACCACGCCCACGAGGTTCGAGACCGAGGCCGCGCAGATCGCCGCCGGCACGTTGCCGCCCACCATCGAGGTGAAGGCGATCGAGCTTTGCACCGTCGAGGGCAGCACCGCCAGAAACAGCAGGCCCAGCCGCGTCTCGGGCGTCAGCACCGGCCCGGCCAGCGTCACCAGCGCAAGGCCCAGCACCGGGAACATGACGTAGGTGACCGCGAAGGTCAGCGCCTGCAGCCGCCAGTTCATCAGCCCGGCGCGCACGGCGGCCGAGTTCAGCTTGGCGCCGTAGAGGAAGAACAGCAGCGCCACCGCCCAGAAGGTGACGCCGCGCAGGATCTCGGCGGACAGGCCGCGCACCGGCAGGACCACGCCCAGAAGGACGGTCCCCACCAGCAGAAGCATGTAGGTGTCGATGCCGATGCGCTTGAGAAAGGCCATGTGTCCATCCGGGCTGGGGTCGCGGTCGCCGCCCGCCCCGTCGGGGCCGGCCGAAGCCCCGACCTAGCCCCGAGGCGGGGCGCTGCGCAAGCGCCACGCCCCGCCGGGACCGGATTTCCTGCCGGGCGCGGCCTCAGCGCCGCCCCGGACGGGTGGCGGGCCACGACTGGCAGCCCACCGTGGCGGGCCGTGGCCCGCGAGGGATCACTTCGCCCGCGGACCGAAGCCCTTGCCGGGCTTGCCGCCCGCGAACTTGCCCGCCTTGCGCGCCGGCTGCGGCTGCCAGCCGCCCGGATTGTCGCCGCCGCGATACTTCGCCGCCGGCTTCGGACCCGGCTTGGCGCCGGCTTTCGGAGCGGGCTTGCCCTTGTAGCCCGTATCGCCCTCGGGGCGCGGACCTTTCGACCAGCTGCGGCCCTCGCCCTCGGCGCGTTCCGGACGCGGCCCCTTCGACCACGACCGCGCCTCGCCCTCGGCCCGCTCGGGACGCGGGCCCTTGGCCCAAGGCTTGCTCTCGCCTTCCGCGCGCTCGGGGCGCGGGCCCTTGGCCCAGGGTTTCGCCGGGCCGTCGAACTCGCGCCGCGGGCCCTTGGCCCAGGGCTTGCCGCCCTTCGCGCCGAAGGTCTTGCGCGGCGCCGGGCCCACGTCCTCGGCCGAGGGCGGGCCGGCCATGCGGGTCAGCGGCAGGCCTTCCGCGATCTCTGCGCTCGGGCCCAGGTTCGCCTGCATCTGGTCCGCGACCTCGGCCGCGACCTCGACGAAGCTCTCCTCGGCGCCGATGCGGATCGCGCCGATCTCGCGCCGGGTGATGCCGCCCGCGTCGCAGACCTTGGGCATGATCCATTTCGGGCTGGCGTTGCGCTCGCGCCCGATCGGCAGCGAGAACCAGACGCTGGCGCCGAAGCCGGCCGAGGGCGCCGGGCGCGGCGCGACCGGTTCCAGATCCTCGGGGGCCGAGCGCTGGCCGCGCCACAGCCGGACCATCGCCAGCGCGGCGGCCTCGGGGCCCTTCTGCGCCAGCAGCTGCGCCACGGTCGCGGCCTCGGCCTCGGTCGCGGCCTCGCCCCAGACGGCATCATCCAGCAGCCGCACGTCGTCGCGCGCGGTCACGGCCTCGGCCGAGGGCGCGGGTTCCCACAGGGCTTCCAGCTTGGCGGCCTTCAGCGTGCGCTCGGCGCGGCGGATGGCGCGGGGCGGCACGATCAGCGCCGAGATCCCCTTGCGCCCGGCCCGGCCGGTGCGGCCCGAACGGTGCAGCAGCGCCTCTTCCGACAGCGGCAATTCGGCATGGATCACGAGGTCGAGGTTCGGCAGGTCGATGCCGCGGGCAGCAACGTCGGTCGCCACGCAGACGCGGGCGCGGCCGTCACGCATCGCCTGCAGGGCATGGCTGCGCTCTTGCTGGCTGAGTTCGCCCGACAGCGCCACCACCGGGAAGCCGCGGTTCGACAGGCGCGACACCAGCCGCGACACCGCGGCGCGGGTGTTGGCGAAGACGATCGCGTTCGGCGCCTCGTGGAAGCGCAGCAGGTTGGTGATCGCGTTCTCTTCGTCGCGGTCGGCCACCAGCACCGCGTGATAGGCGATGTCGGCATGCTTGCCGCCGGGGGTCTCGACGACGATGCGCTGGGCATCGCGCTGGAAGGTGCGGGCCAGATGCTCGATCTCGGGCGAGACGGTGGCCGAGAACAGCAGCGTCCGGCGGCCTTCCGGCGCGGCGGCAAGGATGGTTTCCAGATCTTCGCGGAAGCCCAGATCCAGCATCTCGTCGGCCTCGTCCAGCACGACGGCGCGCAGTTCCGACAGGTCGACCGAGCCGCGGCGCAGGTGGTCGCAAAGCCGGCCCGGCGTGGCGACAAGGATATGCGCCCCGTCGATCAGCGCCCGGCGCTCGGCCCGCGCATCCATGCCGCCCACGGTCGAGGCGATGGTGACGCCGGCACCGGCGTAAAGCCAGCCAAGCTCGCGCTTGACCTGCAGCGCCAGTTCGCGCGTCGGCGCGATCACCAGCGCCAGCGGCGCCGCGGCAATGCCGAAGGTCTCGCCCTCGCCCAGCACTTCGGGCGCGATCGCAAGGCCGAAGCCCACGGTCTTGCCAGAGCCGGTCTGGGCCGAGACGAGAAGGTCCTTGCCGGCGAGCGCCTCTCCCGAGACGACCTCCTGCACGGGAGTAAGAGTGGTATAGCCGCGCGCCTCGAGGGCGGTGCGAAGGGTCTGCTTCATTGCCAATTGTCCATCCGGCCCATGTCCCGTGGCGTCCCGGCGCCTCCGGGCAATGGTGAGGGGGCGACCGGACGGTCCCCTCGGGATCGGGGGGACCTACAGGCAAGCGCCCGGCGTGGCAATGGTCAATCGCGGCAAGGCCGCCATGCGCCGGCAGGGTCCATGCTGCAACGCGGAATTGCGTCGACTGCCCGAACCGCACAGTTCATTGTGCGCGCTAACAGCGCTGTTTTCCGGGTCTTGGGGCTTCCGCGACGGGCTGTCGCACCCTAAGTTCAGCCTACCTCCACCGGGGATCTTTCGGGCGCCGCAGCATTGCCGCCCCTCCCCCGGATGTCCTGAGATCTGAAGTTCCCTCCCTCCCGCCTGGCCGCGGGGTGGAAGGTTTGCCTGCGCGATGCCGCGGGCCGGCCGGAACGCCTCATGTGAAAGGAAGACACGAATGTTCATGCGTTACACCCTGCGCGCCGAGGGCATGCCCGTTGCCGTCTCGACCGAGGCCGAAGCCTCGACCGATCCCCGCGACGTGTTCCTGAAGCTGGCCGAAGAGAACGGGCTGGTGCCCGGTCAGGCGCAAAGCTTCACCCGTCAGGGCCCGCCCGAGGCCCGGATGGGCTTCGCCGGCGAAATGGGCGCGACCACCATCTGGGAATCCGCCCCCGAGGAAGAGATCCTCGGCCTCGTGCGCTGAAGCCTTCGGCCCGGGCGCCCGCGCGGCGCCCCGGCCGGCCCCTTTCCAGCTGTCCGCTTTACAGCTGTCCGCGCGACCGCCAGCATCCGCCTGAAATCTTTCGGCAAGGGATGCCCATCGCGTGACCGATCTTCTTCTCTACGGACACCCTGACTCGGGCCATGCCTGCAAGGTCGCGCTGGCGCTGACGCTGGCCGAGCTGCCGCACCGCACGGCCTTCGTCGACATCTGGGCCGATCCCGCGACCCGACCCTCCGAATTCCTCGCCGCCAGCCCCTTCGCCGAGGTGCCGCTGCTGATGATCGACGGCGTGGCCCATGTGCAATCGGGGGCGATCCTGCTCGAGATCGCGCAGCGCTTCGCCTGCCTTGGCGGGGAAACACCTGCCGGCCTGCGCCGCGGCCGCGAGCTGCTGATGTGGGAGGCGAACCGCATCGGCATGTGCCTGCCGCAGCTGAAAGAGGCCCGCCGCGTGAACGGCGCGGGCTTCCCGCCCGGCGCGATCGACTGGCTGACGATGCGCTTCACCGCCGATGCCGCGCGCTTCGCGGTGCTGCTGGACGGCGCGCCCTTCTTCCACGGCGCGGTCCCGGGCATCGGCGACTGCGCGATCTGGGGCTACACCCAGTGGCTCGACGCCGCCGGGGTAGCGCCGACAGCGGCGATGCAGGGCTGGCTCGACCGGATGCGCGCCCTGCCGGCGATGAAAACGCCGCAGGCCTTCTTCCCTGCCCCGGCGTGACCCCGCGCGCGGCACTCGAAACATCTTTACAGACCGGCCCCTGACCGCGAAAGTTGCGCTCAGGGGCCGCTTTACGCCGCATCGGGCGCCCCCTCGCCCCTCCCGGCGTTCGCAGAAAGCGGCAGGTTCTTCCATGCCCGAGATCGCGTTTCACCTGAACGGAACGCCCGTCCGCCTGCCCCTTGGCGACCCTTCCCGGACGCTGCTGGACTGGCTGCGCGAGGACCGCGGCCTGACCGGCACCAAGGAGGGCTGCAACGAGGGCGACTGCGGCGCCTGCACGGTGATCGTGACCGACGAGGGCGGCGCCCGCGCGTTGAACGCCTGCATCCTGTTCCTGCCCCAGTTGCACGGCCGCGCGGTCACGACGGTCGAGGGCATCGCCGCGCCCGACGGCACCCTGCACCCGGTGCAGGCGGCGATGGTCGAGCATCACGGCTCGCAATGCGGTTTCTGCACGCCGGGCTTCATCGCCTCGATGGCGGCGGGGCATCTGAACGGGCGGCATGATCACGACGACCTTCTGGCCGGCAATCTCTGCCGCTGTACCGGCTACGCGCCGATCCTGCGCGCGGCCGAGGCTGCGGCCGCGGAGCCGGTGCCCGACTGGATCCGGGCCGAGCCGCCCGCCGATCCCGGCCCCGCGCCGCTGGCGCCCGACAGCGCCGATGCGCTGGCCGCGGCGCTGCTCGAGGCGCCTGAGGCGCTGATCGTCGGCGGTGCCACCGATGTGGGCCTTTGGGTCACGAAAGAGCTGAAGCGGCCCGGACAGATGATCTTCCTGCATGCCTGCCGCGACCTGCAGGACATCGAGGAGACCGCGACCGGCTTCCGCGTCGGCGCCGGCGTCACCGTCGCCCGGCTGCGCGCGGCGGTCGAGGGCAGCCTGCCCGCGCTTGCCGAATATCTGCGGCGCTTCGCCTCGGAGCAGATCCGCGCCGCGGCGACGATGGGCGGCAACATCGCCAACGGCTCGCCGATCGGAGACCTGCCGCCGGCGCTGATCGCACTTGGCGCGACGCTGACCCTGCGCCGGGGCGCTGCGCTGCGGACGATCCCGCTGCAGGACTTCTTCCTCGACTACCGCAAACAGGACCGCGCGGCGGGCGAGTTCGTCCATTCCGTTGAATTCCGTAAAACGAACGGCAATTTCCGGGCCTACAAGATCTCGAAAAGGTTCGATCAGGACATCTCGGCAGTGTCCTGCGGCTTCGACATGATGCTGGACGAGGGCCGCGCGACCGGGGTTCGGCTGGCCTTCGGCGGCATGGCCGGAATCCCGAAACGCGCCCGCGCCGCCGAGACTGCGCTGGAGGGCCAGCCCTTCGCCGAACCCGCGATCCGCGCGGCGATGGCGGCACTGGCCACGGATTTCCAGCCGCTGTCGGACATGCGCGCCTCGGCCGGCTACCGGCTGGAGGTCGCGCAGAACCTGCTGTTGCGCTGGTATCACGACGTCAGCGGCGCGCAGGTTTCGGTGCTGGAGCTGGGGGCATGAGCGTCGGTCGGTCCCTTCCGCATGACTCGGGCGCGCTGCATGTCACCGGTCGCGCGCGCTATGTCGACGATCAGCCGGTGCCGGCAGGCACGCTGCACCTGGCCTTCGGCCTGTCCAGCTGCGCGCGCGGGGCGATCACCGCGATCGACCTTGCCGCGGTTCGCGCGGCCGAAGGCGTGGTTGCCGTGCTGTCGGCCAGCGACTTCAGGCACATGCCGGACTGCTCACCCTCGCTGCATGACGAACCGCTGCTGGCCACGGGCGAGGTGCATTACATCGGCCAGCCGGTCTTTCTGGTGATCGCCGACAGCCACCTTGCCGCCCGCCGCGCCGCGCGGCTGGGCCGGGTCGACTACGCCCCCGAACCGCCGATCCTGACCGTGGACGAGGCGCTGGCCGCCGACAGCCGCTTCGAGGGCGGCCCGGTGATCTGGCAGGCGGGCGATGCTGCCGCCGCCATTGCCGAGGCCACGCATGTCGTCGAAGGCGAGATAGAGATCGGCGGGCAGGAGCATTTCTACCTGGAAGGCCAGGCCGCGATGGCCCTGCCGCAAGAGGATGGCGGCTGCCACGTCCTGTCCTCGACCCAGCATCCGACCGAAATCCAGCACAAGGTGGCCGAGGCGCTCGACCTGCCGATGCACATGATCCGGGTCGAGATGCGGCGGATGGGCGGCGGCTTCGGCGGCAAGGAAAGTCAGGGCAACGCGCTGGCCGTGGCCTGCGCGGTCGCCGCCGCGCGCACCGGGCGGGCCTGCAAGATGCGCTACGACCGCGACGACGACATGGTCATCACCGGCAAGCGCCACGATCTGCGCATCTGCTACCGCGCCGGGGCGGATGTCGAAGGGCGGCTGCAAGGCATTGAATTCGTGCATCTCTTCCGTTGCGGCTGGTCGATGGACCTCAGCCTTCCGGTTGCGGACCGGGCGATGCTGCATGCCGACAACGCCTATCACATCCCCTCGATCCGCATCGAAAGCCACCGCCTACGCACCAACACCCAAAGCGCCACCGCCTATCGCGGCTTCGGCGGGCCGCAGGGCGTGCTGGGGATCGAACGGGTGATGGACCATCTCGCCCATGCCACGGGGATCGAGCCGCAAGAGCTGCGCCGGCGCAACTTCTATGCCGAGGCCGCGCCGGTGGTGATGACCCCCGCCCAGGCCCCGATCGAACCCGAACCGATGCCGGCCGCCGGCACCGACCTGACCTCGCGCGGGGCGGAAGCCGCGGCGGCGGGTCGCGCGACGGTGGCAGCCACGCCGGAAGCCTGCGGCAACCGCACGCCCTATCACATGGAGGTCGAGGATTTCATCCTGCACGGCCTGTCCGAACGCTTGCAGAAATCCGCGATCTACGCCGAGAGGAAGGCAGAGATCGCGGCCTGGAATAGCACAAATCCGATCCTGAAGCGCGGGATCGCGATGAGCCCGGTGAAGTTCGGGATCTCGTTCACCCTGACCCACCTGAACCAGGCGGGCGCGCTGGTGAACGTCTACCAGGACGGCTCGGTCGGGCTCAATCACGGCGGGACCGAGATGGGCCAGGGCCTGCATCGCAAGGTCAGCCAAGTCGCGGCCTCGGCCTTCGGCATCCCGCCCGAACTGGTGCGCATCACCGCCACCGACACCGGCAAGGTCCCGAACACCTCGGCCACCGCGGCCTCGTCCGGGGCGGATCTCAACGGCATGGCGGTGAAGGCGGCCTGCGATACCATCCGCACCCGCATCGCCGACTTCCTCGCCACCAGCCACGCGGCCGAGCCGCGCGACGTTCGCTTCGAGGGCGGTCGGGTCGCGATCGGCCTGACCGAGATGAGCTGGGCCGAGGCGGTCGCCGCCGCCTATCAGGGCCGCGTCAGCCTGTCCTCGACCGGCTTCTACGCCACGCCGAAGATCACCTGGGACCGGGTCGCGGGCCGGGGCCGGCCGTTCCTGTATTTCGCCTATGGCGCGGCGGTGACAGAGGTGGCGATCGACACCCTGACCGGCGAGAACCGGATCCTGCGCACCGACATCCTGCACGACTGCGGCGCCTCGCTGAACCCCGCGCTCGACATCGGACAGATCGAGGGCGGCTATGTGCAGGGCGCGGGCTGGCTGACGACCGAGGAGCTGGTCTGGGACGACAAGGGGCACCTCAGAACCCATGCGCCCTCGACCTACAAGATCCCGGCCTGCTCGGACCGGCCGCGCGTCTTCAACGTCGCGCTGTGGGAGGGGGCCAACCGCGAACAGACGATCTACCGCTCGAAGGCCGTGGGCGAACCGCCTTTCATGCTTGGGATTTCCGCGTTCCTCGCCCTGTCCGCCGCCTGCGCCGCCTGCGGGCCGCACTACCCCGCGCTCGACGCCCCGGCGACGCCCGAACGCATCCTGGCCGCCGTCGCCCGCGCGAGGGGGCAATGAGCAGCGTCCGCATCGTGGTCGCCGCCGTCTCGGGCTCGGCCCCGCGCGAGGCGGGGACGGCGATGACCGTCAGCGCCACCGGGCAGGAGGGCACGATCGGCGGCGGCGAGCTGGAATGGCGCGCCGTCACCGAGGCGCGCGCGATGCTGGGCACCGAAGGTCCGCGGGTGCGGCGCTGGCCACTGGGGCCGGAGCTGGGCCAGTGCTGCGGCGGCGCGGTGACGCTCGTCTTCGAGGCCGTGATGCCGCAAGCGGAACACGGGCTGATCCTGCGCCGGGTCGAGGGCGCGAAGCCCCTGCCCCTTGCCCTGCGCCGCCTGCAGACACGCGCGAGGGGAGAAGGCGTCCTGCCCGAGGCGCCGGTGCTGCTCGACGGCTGGCTGGCCGAAGCCGCGCCGCGCGCGGGGCGCCCGCTGTGGATCTGGGGCGCGGGCCATGTCGGACGGGCGCTGGTCGCGACGCTCGCGCCGTTGCCGGGGCTTGCGATCACCTGGCTCGACACCGCGCGCGACCGCTTCCCCGACGCGATCCCCGCGGGCGTCACCCTGCGCATCGCCGGGGCCGAGGCGATCGAGGCTGCGCCGCCGGGGGCCGAGCATCTGGTCCTGACCTTCTCGCACGCCCTCGACCTCGAGATCTGCCACCGCCTGCTGACCCATGGCGTCGCCAAGGCCGGGCTGATCGGGTCCGAGACGAAGGCCGCCCGGTTCCGCAGCCGGCTGCGCGCTCTGGGTCACAGTGACGCTCAAATCTTGCGCATTGCCTGTCCGATAGGCGATCCTGCCCTTGGGAAGCACCCTCAGGCCATTGCCGTCGGCGTCGCGGCCCGGCTACTGAGGGAAGAGGCGATCGCGCGCGACACCGTCGAGGACGAGGCGCGCGCCGGGGCAAGAGGGGCGGACAAGTGACGGACAACGCGGCGCTTCTGGCGATCCGGGGCCTGACCAAGGCCTATCCCGGCGTCGTGGCCAATGCCGATGTCAGCTTCGAGATCGCCCCCGGCGAGGTCCATGCCCTGCTGGGCGAGAACGGCGCCGGCAAGTCGACGCTGGTGAAGGCGATCTATGGCCTTGTGAAGCCCGACGCGGGCGGGATGGCGATGCGCGGCCAGCCCTATGCGCCGACCGATCCGCGCGCGGCCCGCGCCGCCGGGGTGGCGATGGTGTTCCAGCATTTCTCGCTGTTCGAGGCGCTGAGCGTGGCCGAGAACGTGGCACTTGGCATGGAGAAGCCGCCGAAGCCGGGTGATCTGGCGCGGCGCATCGGCGAGGTCAGCCGCGCCTATGGCCTGCCGCTCGACCCCGCGCGGCTGGTGGGCGATCTGTCCGCCGGCGAGCGCCAGCGGGTCGAGATCGTGCGCTGCCTGCTGCAGGACCCGAAACTGCTGATCATGGATGAGCCCACTTCCGTCCTGACCCCGCAGGAGGTCGAGATCCTGTTCGCCACCCTGCGCCAACTGTCGGCGGAAGGCACCGCGATCCTCTACATCTCGCACAAGCTGGAAGAGATCCGCGCGCTCTGCGACCGGGCCACGATCCTGCGCCGCGGCCGCGTGGTGGGGGCCTGCATCCCGCGCGAGGTCTCGGCCCGCGAGATGGCCGAGATGATGGTCGGCCAGACCCTGACCCCGCCCGAGCGCGGCCAGCCGGCGGTGGCGCAGGGCGAACCCGCGCTCGAGGTCGCGGGGCTGTCGGTCGCCTCGCCGATCCCTTTCGGCACCGCGCTGAAGGACATCCGCTTCACCGTCGCCGCCGGCGAGGTGCTGGGCATCGCCGGGGTCGCGGGCAACGGACAGGACGAATTGCTGCTGGCGCTGTCGGGCGAACTGGCGGCGGCGCCCGGGATGATCCGGGCCGAAGGCAAGCCGGTGGGCGCGCTGGGACCGAACGCGCGGCGGCGGCTGGGCTTCGTCTCGGCCCCCGAGGAACGGCTGGGCCATGCCGCCGTGCCCGCGATGAGCCTTGTCGAGAACGCGCTTCTGTCGGGCGCGATCCGCCGCGGCCTCGTGAAGATGGGCATGATCGACTGGAAGAAGACGAAGGCTTTCGCCGAGGAGGTGATCGCCGATTACGACGTGCGCACCCCCGGCCCGCAGGCGGCGGCGCGCTCGCTTTCGGGTGGCAACCTGCAGAAATTCGTGGTGGGGCGCGAGCTTGCGCAAGGCCCGAAGGTGATCCTGATCAACCAGCCGACCTGGGGCGTCGATGCGGCCGCCGCGGCCTCGATCCGGCAGGTGATCCTGAACCGCGCGGCCGAGGGCGCCGCGGTGGTGGTGATCAGCCAGGACCTTGATGAATTGCTGGAAGTGTCCGACCGCTTCGCGGCGCTGAACGGCGGGCGGATGACCCAGCCGCGGCCGGTGAAGGGGCTGACGATGGACGAGATCGGCCTGATGATGGGCGGCGCGCATGGGATGAGCGCGGCCTCGCCCGAGGCGGGCGACATGGTGCACCCGGAGGCGCGGCAGGCATGATCCGTCTGGAACGACGCCCCCAGCCCTCGCGGGTCTGGGTCATCGCGACCCCGGTGCTGGCGGTGATCGCCACGATGATCGCGGGCGGGATCCTGTTCGCGATGCTGGGCAAGAACCCGGTCGAGGCGATCCGCACCATCTTCTGGGACCCGCTCTTCGGCGATTACGCCAGCTATTCGCGCCCGCAGCTTCTGGTGAAGGCCGGGCCGCTGATCCTGATCGCGATCGGGCTCAGCTTCGGTTTCCGCGCCCAGATCTGGAACATCGGGGCGGAGGGCCAGTACATGATCGGCGCGCTGGCCGGGGCCTCGGTCGGCCTTGCGGCCTATCCCACGGACAATCCGCTGATCTTCCCGGCGATGGTCGCGGCCGGCGCGCTTGGCGGGTTCCTTTGGGCGATGATCCCGGCACTCTTGAAGATCCGCTTCGGCACGTCCGAGATCCTCGTGTCGCTGATGCTGGTCTATGTGGCCCAGCAGCTGCTGTCGGCCGCGGCCTTCGGCTTCCTGCGCAACCCCGAAGGCATGGGCTTCCCCGGCAGCCGAAATTTCCAGGACTTTCCGGCGGCCCATAACCCCGAACTGATCGAGGGCACGGGGCTGCACTGGGGCGGCATCGCGGCGGTGCTGGCGGTGATCGCGGCGCAGGTGATCTTCGCGCGCTTCCTCTTCGGCTTCCAGATCCGCGTCGCGGGCGAGGCGCCGCGCGCCGCCCGCTTCGCCGGGGTGAAGCCCGGCGCGATGACGCTGGCCTGCCTTGGCATCTCTGGCGCGCTGGCGGGCCTTGCGGGGATCTTCGAGGTCACCGGCCCCGCCGGGCAGGTCACCACCGAATTCGGCTCGGGCTACGGGTTCACCGCGATCATCGTGGCCTTCCTTGGCCGGCTGAACCCGTTGGGCATCCTGCTGGCGGGCCTGCTGATGGCGCTGACCTATATCGGCGGCGAGATCGCGCAGCTGATGCTGTCGCTGCCCTCTGCCGCGATCCAGGCCTTCCAGGGGATGCTGCTGTTCTTCCTGCTGGCCTTCGACGTGCTGGCGAACTTCCGGGTCCGCATCGGAAAGGCGCGCCTCGCATGATCATCGATCCCGTCCTGCTGACCGTCTCGCTGGTCATCGCCGCGACCCCGATCCTGCTGGCCGCGATCGGGGAACTGGTCGTCGAACGCGCGGGCGTGCTGAACCTCGGGGTCGAGGGGATGATGATCATCGGCGCGATCACCGGCTTCGCCGCCGCGGTCGAGACCGGCTCGCCCGTCATCGGCTTCATCGCCGCCGCCGGCGGCGGGGCCGCGCTGGCGCTGATCTTCGCGGCGCTGACGCAGGGCTTGCTCTCGAACCAGGTCGCGACCGGCCTCGCGCTGACGCTGTTCGGGATCGGCTTCTCGGCCCTGATCGGGCAGAGCTATTCCGGCGTCCGCCCGCCCCCGATCGGGGGGCCGCTCTTCGGGCCCTTGTCCGACCTGCCGGTGATCGGGCCGGTGCTCTTCGGCTATGACTGGGTGGTCTACCTGGCGCTGCTTCTGGTGCTGGCGGTCTGGGCCTTCCTGTTCCGCACCCGCGCCGGGCTGATCCTGCGCGCCGTGGGCGAGAATGCCGAGGCCGCCCATGCGCTGGGCTACCCGGTGGTCCGGGTCCGCACGCTGGCCATCACCTTCGGCGGCGCCTGCGCGGGGCTGGGCGGCGCCTACCTCAGCCTCGTGCGCGTGCCGCAATGGACCGACGGGATGACCGCCGGCGCGGGCTGGATCGCGCTGGCCATCGTCGTCTTCGCCAGCTGGCGGCCGGGGCGCGCGCTGTTCGGGGCCTGGCTCTTCGGCGGGATCTCGGTGCTGCAGCTGCGCCTGCAGGCGGCAGGCATCGCCATTCCCGCGCAATACCTTGCGATGACGCCCTATCTGGTGACCATCGTCGCGCTCGTCATCCTGTCCTGGCGCGGCGGCCGGGGGCTTGCCCCCGCCGCGCTGGGCAAGCCCTTCCATGCGGCCCGCTAGGGCCGCCCGTCTCAACATCGGCCCGCCAGGGCCGCACGTTTTCGCATCGGCCCGCCAGGGCCGCACGTTTCAAGGCCGCGCGCGAGCCCGGCCCGCTTCAAGGCCGCGCAACGTCGCGGCGACAGTCGAGAGAGGGAGACCCCAATGAACCGCAGACAGCTGCTGACCACCGCCGCCGCCGCGACCGCCATCACCGCGCTGCCGCGGCTGGCCGTGGCCCAGGCCAAGCCGAAGATCGGCTTCATCTATGTCGGCCCCGTCAATGACGGCGGCTGGACCCAGCACCACCACGAGGCGGCGCTGAAGATGAAGGAGCATTACGGCGACGCGATCGAGATGGTCTTCCAGGAATCGGTCCCCGAGGGTGCCGATGCCGAGCGCGCCATCACCCAGATGGCGCTGACCGGCTGCAACCTGATCTTCACCACCTCCTTCGGCTTCATGGACCCGACGGTGAACGTCGCCAAGAAATTCCCGAAGGTGATGTTCGAGCATGCGACGGGCTACAAGACCGCCCCGAACGTCGCCGTCTACAACGCCCGCTTCTACGAGGGGCGCGCGATCTGCGGCTACATCGCCGGTAAGATGACCAAGACCAACAAGATCGGCTACCTCGCCTCGTTCCCGATCCCCGAGGTGATCATGGGGATCAACTCGACCTACCTGCATGCCAAGCAGGCGAACCCGGACGTGACGATCTCGGTCGTGTGGCTGTCGACCTGGTTCGACCCGGCGAAAGAGGCCGATGGCACCCAGGCGCTGCTCGACCAGGGCGTCGACGTGGTGCTTGCCCATACCGACTCGACCGCGCCGCTGGCGACGCTGCAGAAGGCCGGCGCCTATGGCTTCGGCCAGGCCGCCGACATGATCGACTACGCGCCGAAGCCGCGCCTGTCCTCGATCATCGACAACTGGGCCCCCTATTACATCGAGCGGGTGCAGGCGGTGATCGACGGCAAGTGGGCCAGCGCCAACAACTGGTACGGCATCAAGGAAGGCATGGTCGGCATCGGCGAATTCTCGACCGAGATCCCCGAGGATGTCCGCGCCCATGTCACCAAGATGAAGGAAGACATCGCCTCGGGCGCCTATCACCCCTTCACCGGGCCGCTGAAGAAGCAGGACGGGTCGGAATTCCTGGCCGCGGGCGCGGTCGTCGACGACGGCACGCTGGCGGGGATGAACTTCTACCTCGAGGGCATCACCGACAAGATCCCCAGCTGAGGCGTGGGGGCCCGGCCGGGGATGCCTCCGGCGGGGATATTTTTGCCAATGAGAAAGGGGCGCCGCGAGGCGCCTCTTTCACGACGGATGGGATGAAAGAATGCGCGATTTCCTGATCATCGGCGGCGGCATTGCCGGCATCGTCGCCGCGGCGCGGCTGTCGGAGCTGGGCCGCGTCACCCTGCTCGAGGCCGAGGCCGCGACCGGCTACCACGCCTCGGGCCGCTCGGCGGCGCTGTACGAGCCGAATTACGGCCTGCCGCCGGTGGTCGAGCTGAGCCGCGCCTCGGGCGAGGGCCTGCGCGCGGCGGGCGTGCTGTCACCGCGGGGGATGATGCTGCTGGGCTGCGCGGGCGAGGAGGCGGTCTTCGACGCGGACCTGGCCGGGATGAACCTGGCCGAGATCGAGGTCGCCGCGGCGATCGGGCGGGTGCCGGTCCTGAACCCCGAGGTGGTGACTCGCGCCGCGGTCGGATCGCATGCCGAGGACATCGACACTGACCTGTGGATGCAGACCCTGCTGAAGGCCGCCCGCGCCAACGGGGCCGAGATCCTGACCGGCGCCGCGGTCAGCGCGCTGGCGCGGGTGCCGGGCGGCTGGCAGGCGGTCACCGCCGCCGGCACGCATGAGGGGCGCCAGCTGGTCAATGCCGCCGGGGCCTGGGCCGACACCGTCGCGGCGATGGCCGGGGTCGCGGGGCTGGGGCTGGTGCCGCACCGCCGCTCGGTCGCGCGGATCGCGGCGCCGGGCGGGCTGGACGTCTCGGGCTGGCCGATGATCTTCGGCGCGGGCGAAGGCTGGTATGCCAAGCCCGATGCCGGGGCGCTGATCGTCTCGCCGGCCGAGGAAGAGCCGATGGCGCCGATGGACGCCTGGCCCGAGGACATGATGCTGGCCGAGGGGCTGGCGCGCTGGCAGGCGGTCTCGACCGTAGAGGTGACGCGGCCGATCTCGTCCTGGGCGGGCTTGCGCACCTTCGCGCCGGACCGGGTGCTGGTGATCGGTGCCGATCCGCGGGCCGAGGGTCTGTGGTGGATGGCCGGACAGGGTGGCTACGGCTTCCAGACCTCGGCTGGGGCCGGGGCGCTGCTGGCTGATCTCGTCGCGGGGCACGCCCCCGCCCTGCCCGCGGCCACCGTCGCCGCCCTGTCACCCGCGCGACTCACCTGAGGCGCTTGCGCAATCGTGATCGCGCGCGACGGATGACGCGCGCGCGCATCCGTGCGAGAAGCGATGCCGGACACGCCCCGGCACGCGACCGGGACGGCAGGGACGAGGCAGGTATGATCGAGCGTTTCCGCGCGCTGGCGGCGGTTGGAGTTTTCGCACTTCTTGCGGCGTGTGGTGGGCCCCCGCCGGGCATCCCGTCGCAGTTTTCCGACGCGGCGCCGCATGACTGGCGCGGTCGCATGCCGATCCACTACGAGATTCACGGCGTCGATGTGTCGCGCTACCAGGGCAATATCAACTGGGATGCGGCGGCGCGCGGCGGGGTGTCCTTCGCCTTCATCAAGGCGACCGAGGGCGGCGATGTCGCCGATCCGACCTTCCAGCAGAACTGGATCCAGGCCCGCATGGCCGGGGTGCCGCGCGGCGCCTACCACTTCTACTACTTCTGCCGCACCGCCGAGGAACAGGCCGCCTGGTACATCAGCCATGTCCCGCGCGAGACCGGTGCCCTGCCCCCGGTTCTGGACATGGAATGGACGAGGTCGCGCACCTGCCCGGTGCGACGCGAACCGGAATGGTATCGCGGCGAGGCGGGCCGGTTCCTGGCGATCCTCGAGCAGTATTACGGCCAGCGGCCGGTGATCTACACCACCGTCGACTTCTTCCGCGACAACGAGATGTGGCGGCTCGGCCCCTACGAATTCTGGCTGCGCTCAGTCGCCGGGCATCCCTCGGACGTCTATCCGGGGCATGGCTGGCAGTTCTGGCAATGGACCGGCACCGGGCTTGCCGCGGGCTTCTCGGGCCAGGTCGACATCAACGCCTTCGGCGGCAGCCGGCGAGAGTGGCTGTCCTGGCTGGCGAACCGGAGCCAGCGCTAGAACAATCCTTCACGCGAAACCTGAACCGTTTCGCCCATGCATGTAAAAACAGGCGGAAATCAGCTTTGCTGATCCGCCTGTCGATTTTCGTGGCATGCTGGGGTCACGCATTGATTGCCGAATCAATACTGAACCCATTCACCGACTGACATTGCTGCCAAGGCCCGCTGCCGCCCCGGGGATTGTCCCGTTGCGGCAGCGGGGTCTTTTTCAGCCGTCGACGCGGATGCGGGCGTTCTTCGGGTCGAAGGGGCTGTCCTCGACCACTTCGGCATCCCACTCCTGCAGCAGCATCTTCACCTTCAGCTTGGTGCCGACCTCGGCCAATTCGGGCGTGACGTAGCCCAGGCCGATCTGCTTGCCGAAGGCCACCGAATAGCCGCCCGAGGTCAGGCGCCCGACCTTCTTGCCGTCCAGCAGCAGCGCCTCCTTGCCCCAGGGATCGGTGTCCGACGGCCCGTCGATCAGCACGGTGACGAACTTGGCGCGGATCCCGGTGTCGAGCATCGCCTGCTTGCCGGTGAAGTCCTTGGACAGATCGACGAAGCGGTCGAGACCCCCTTCCAGCGGCGTCGCGTCGCGGCCGAGGTCCGAGCCGAAGGCGCGATACGACTTCTCTTGCCGCAGCCAGTTCTGCGCGCGGGCGCCGACCAGCTTCAGCCCGTGCTTCGCGCCGGCCTCGGTGATCAGGTCCCACAGGTAGCGGCCGAATTCGACCGGGTGGTGCAGTTCCCAGCCCAGCTCGCCGGTATAGGCCACGCGGATCGCGTTGACCGGGCACATGCCCAGCTCGATCTTGCGCGCGGTCAGCCAGGGGAAGCGCTTGTTCGACAGCACCGTGGCCGGGTCGGCATCCTTGACGATCTCGTTCAGGATCGCACGGGCGTTCGGGCCGGCGATCGCGAAGACGCCCCACTGGGTGGTCACGTCGTGGATGTCGATATAGCCGCCATCGGCCGCCATGAAGTCCTCGGCCGACTTGCGCAGGAAGTCCGCGTCATAGTCGGTCCAGGCACCCGCCGAGACGAGGTAGTATTCGTTCTCGGCCAGACGGACGATCGTGTATTCGGTCCGCACCGTGCCCTTTTCGGTCAGGGCATAGGTCAGGTTGATCCGGCCCACCGCAGGCAGCTTGTTGCAGGTGAACTGGTCGAGGAAGGCGGTCGCGCCCGGGCCCTTCAGCAGGTGCTTGGTGAAGGCCGAGGCGTCGATCAGGCCGGCGGTCGAACGGATCGCCTCGGCCTCGGCCTTGGCGTACTGCCACCAGCCGCCACGGCGGAACGACCGGCTGTCATGGTCGAAGGACGCGGGCGCATCCTTGGGGCCATAGTAGTTCGGTCGTTCCCAGCCGTTCACCTGGCCCATCTGCGCGCCTTCCGCCTTCTGGCGGTCATAGGCGGGGGCGGTGCGCAGCGGGCGGGCCGCCTCGCGCTCTTCGTCCGGGTGGTGCAGGATGAAGACGTGCTCGTAGCACTCCTCGTTCTTCTTCACCGCGTATTCGGTCGTCATCCACGAGCCGTAGCGCTTCGGATCGAGGCTGGCCATGTCGATCTCGGCCTCGCCTTCGGTGATCAGCTGCGCGAGGTAGTGGCCGGTGCCGCCCGCGGCGGTGATCCCGAACGAGAAGCCTTCCGCCAGCCACATGTTGCGCAGGCCCGGCGCCGGGCCGACCAGCGGGTTGCCGTCGGGAGTGTAGCAGATCGGGCCGTTGAAATCGTCCTTCAGACCCACGGTTTCCGAGGTCGGCAGGCGATGGATCATCGACATGTATTCCTCTTCGATCCGCTCGAGGTCGAGCGGGAAGAGGTCGGCGCGGAACGAGTCCGGCACGTCATACTTGAAGCAGGCCGGCGCGTTGCGCTCGTAGGGGCCGAGGATCCAGCCGCCGCGTTCCTCGCGCANCATCGACATGTATTCCTCTTCGATCCGCTCGAGGTCGAGCGGGAAGAGGTCGGCGCGGAACGAGTCCGGCACGTCATACTTGAAGCAGGCCGGCGCGTTGCGCTCGTAGGGGCCGAGGATCCAGCCGCCGCGTTCCTCGCGCACGTACCACTTGGCGTCGGCATCGCGCAGCACCGGATGTTCCGGGTTGCCGGCCTTGCGCCATTCGACCAGCGCCGGATCCGGCTCGGTCACGATGTACTGGTGCTCGACCGGGATCGCCGGGATCTTGATGCCCAGCAGGCGGGCGGTGCGCTGCGCGTGGTTGCCGGTGGCGGTCACGACATGCTCGGCGTGGATCTCGAAGGTCTCTTCCCCCGCGATCAGCATGCCGCCCTTTTCCACCATCCGGCGGCCGCGGACGATCCATTCGGAGCCGGTCCACTGATAAGAGTCGACCTGCGCCTTGCGCACGATCTCGGCCCCGTGCTGGCGCGCGCCCTTGGCCATGGCTTGGGTCACGTCGGCGGGGTTGATGTAGCCGTCCTGCGGATGGAACAGCGCGCCCTTCAGATCCTCGGTGCGCAGCAGCGGCCAGCGCTCCTTCATCTGCGCGGGGGTGAGGAATTCATGATAGACGCCCGCGGTCTCGGCGACCGAGGAGTAGAGCATGTATTCGTCCATCCGCGCGTCGGTCTGCGCCATGCGCAGGTTGCCGCAGATCGAGAAGCCGGCGTTCAGCCCGGTCTCGGCCTCGAGCGTCTTGTAGAAGTCGACCGAGTACTTGTGGATATGCGTGGTCGCATAGCTCATGTTGAAGAGCGGCAGCAGGCCCGCGGCGTGCCAGGTCGACCCGCTCGTGAGCTCGTCGCGTTCCAGCAGCATCGTGTCCCAGCCCGCCTTGGCCAGGTGATAGGCGATCCCGTTTCCGACGGCGCCACCACCGACGACAAGGGCACGGACATGGGTTTTCATGGGGCGACTCCTGCGCATGAACCTGTCCCACAGATGCCAGAATGCCGCGCGCGCACCGGCGCGGGCCCGACATCTGCGGGCAGAAAACGACATGTCGCGAATGGGCGCCGGATCGCGGGCGACTCAGGCGCCGGGGGCGACCTTCAGCACGGTGACGTGGCGGGTCTTGTCGGCGGGCTCGAAGCGATAGGGCAGATCGGCCTCGATCCGGCCGGTGACATGCGCGGGGCCGGTCCAGCCGTGCTCGGCCAGCGCCTTGGCAATCGCCTCGGGCTTGTCCTCGACCTCGACCAGCAGCACCTCGGGCGGCGGTTCGGCCAGCCGGGTGGTGCTGTAGGGCGGCAGGTAGGTCCAGTCGGGACGCGCCAGCGCCAGGTTGCCAAGGTAGTAATGCGCGCCCACCAGCGGCGGCACCCCGCCCGGTTCGGCGGCTTCGATCACCTCGGCCAGCCGGTCGATTTCCAGCGAGTCGCTGCCCGCCCCCCGCAGCCGCAGATCGGCGATCGCCGCCAGGACCAGAAGGCCCAGCACCGCCGTGGCGCGCAAAAGGTTGCGCTGAACCCGGCCCGACGCGCCGCGCAGAAGGGCGACCGTCACGGCGGGGGCAATCAGCAGGAACAGCGGCAGCAGCCAGCGCGAGCGCACGAAGGCGACATTCCCAAGCACGATCACCAGCGCGACAAGGCCCAGCCCGATGAGCCCGGCGCGGATCATCAGCCGTTCGGGGGCCTCAGGGCGCGGGCGAAACCGCCCGAGGGCCGCGGCGATGCCCAGCACCAGCGCGGGCAATGCAAGACCCGCCAAGCCCTCGCGCATCAGGCGAAAGAGCCCGTTCACGAAGGGCAATGCCGGGACCAAGAGGTCGCCCTTGGCGAATTCCCAGGTGTCCTCGAAGGTGGTCTGCGGCGCGAGCAGCATCTTGGCATAGGGCAGCGCGCAGATCGCCAGCACCACCACGGGCACCAGCGCCATCCGCCGGTCGGCCAGCAGGGCGCGCGTCTCGCGCGTCGTGGCCAGCGCCAGACCCAGCGCCAGCGGCACCACCCAGTAGTTCGGCTTGGCGAGGCCCCCCAACCCGACCATCGCGCCCAGCAGCACGATGTTGCCAAGGCTGCGCCGGTCCAGCAGCCGCATCAGCGCCCAGACCGTCGCGCAGGTCATCGTCACCATCGCCACGGTATGCGAGTTCGACCGCTGCGCCTCCCAGCCAAGGTTCGGCAGCATCAGCATCGCCATCGTGCCGCAGGCCGCCAGCAGCGGCGCCGCGCGGTGGCGCAGCGCCCTGAACATCGCCGCGTAGGCCCCGAACAGCCAAAGGTTCTTCACGGCCACCAGCCCCAGCGTCCCCAGCCCGAAGATCTGGAACGACAGCACCTGCGTCCATTCATAGAGCGGCGTCTGCGAGCCCTCGGCCAGATGCAGATCGCGGCCCAGCAGCACCATCTCGGCCTCGTCGGGCTCGAAGGTGCCGCCCAGAACGGTGCGCAGCAGCGCCTGCGCCAGGAAATAGAGGGCGACCATCGCCAGGAAGCGGCGGTCGAACTGGCGGTCGGCTTGGGCAGTCATTTCAGGGCCTCCGGCATCTCGACCAGCGCCCAGCGGAAGGGCATGGTCGCGGACTGGCTGAGGTAGGGCAGCGCGAAGCTGCCCTCGGACAGGATGCGCCCCGCGCCCTCGGGCCAGCCGGCCTGGGTAATCGCGGTCGCGACATCGCGCGGCGTGTCCTCGCGCAGCAGGAACAGCACCGGACCCGCACCGAAGTCGCGGGCGACGAAGGGCAAGAGCGGCTTCACCCGCCGCTCGGGCGCCCAGCGCAGCAGGTTGCCGGCGGCGTAGAACTCGACCGCGACAGGCACGTTCGGTGGCACGATGCCCTCGACGATGGCCGGAAGGGTGCGGAAGTCGACATCGCGGCGGGCCTCGTCCTTCCAGCGGTCATAGGAGAGGCCGGCCATCACCAGCACCGCCACGAGGGCGGCAAGCCCGGCGACCACGGCCGGGGCACGGGGTCCGCGGGCCGCCGCCATCACCAGCGCCGGCGCGGCCAGCACCGCGACCGGCAGCATCCAGCGCGAGGTCACGGTGCCCATGCTGGCCGCGACGACGCCCACCGCGACCAGGACCGCGGCGATGACCGCGGCGCGGGTGAGCCAGCGCAGGAACAGTGCTGCGTCCGGGGCCGGAGCCGCAGCCCCTCGCCCTGCAAGCCGCAGGCCCAGCGCGACCAGCGCTGGCAGGATCAGCAGCGTGACAAGGCCCGAGGCCACGTCGGGCAACCCCGCGAAGCGCCCGCCGCCGACGCGCAGCTTGGCGGTCGAGGACAGCGCGACCTGCGCCTCGGCCAGAAGCCGGGCGAAGGGCAGCCACAGCAGCGAGACCGCCACCAGCAGCGCCAGCGCAAGCGTGCCAAGGCCGCGCGGCGACAGGATCCGGGCGCGAAGTTGCGAAAGGGTAAGACCGGCCAGCAGAAGCGCCACCGGAACCAGCCAGAAATTGTATTTCGACAAGCCGCCGAAGGCCAGCGCCAGCCCCAGGACCAGCGCATCCACGACACCGGCCCGGCCCTGCAGGGCATGCCGGGCCAGCCGCCCCGCCGCCCAGAGCAGCGCGAGACAGGCGGCGAGCATGATGTTGGAATGGGTGGTCGCGCGCTCGGCCTCCCAGGCGATGTCCGGGACCAGCATCATCGCCACCGCCCCCGCCACCGCCACGCGCACCGGCAGCCAGAGCCGGAACGCGAGGAAGGCGAAGACACCGGTCGCGGCCAGCAGCAGCTGTTTCAGCACCGACAGCGCGAAAAGCTCGCGCCCGAAGACCTCGAACAGCGCGAACTGGATCCAGTTGTAAAGCGGCAGCTGCGGGCCGTAGACCAGCTGCCAGCCCGGGGTCATCGCGACCATCTCGGCCTCGTCGGTCTCGTAGGCGCCGCCGAGCCAAAGGCGAAGCGCCACCTGCGTCGCGAAATAAACCGCCACCGCCAGCAGGAAGCCGCGCGTCCAGCCGCGATCCGATCCGAGATGAGGGGTCATGGACGCTCCGGGCTGCCGATCCGGCCCGGCTTATCTCACAGCATGCCCGGAACGACCAGATCCGGGGGCCGGTGGCCGTCGGCGAAGGTCTTCACATTCAGGATGACCTTCTCGCCCATCTCGATCCGCCCCTCGATCGTGGCCGAGCCCATGTGCGGCAAGAGCACCACGTTCGGCAGCTCGCGCAGGCGCGGATTGATCTCGGCCCCGCGCTCGTAGACGTCGAGCCCGGCGCCCGCGATCTCGCCCGCCCGGATCATCCGGGTCAGCGCGTTCTCGTCGATCACCTCGCCGCGCGAGGTGTTGACCACAACCGCCGAAGGTTTCAGCAGTTTCAGCCGCCGGGCGTTCAGCAGGTGGAAGGTCGAGGGCGTGTGCGGGCAGTTGACCGAGACCACGTCGACCCGCGCCAGCATCTGGTCGAGGCTTTCCCAGTAGGTCGCGCCTAGTTCGGCCTCGACCTCGGGACGCAGGCGCTTGCGGTTGTGGTAGTGGATCTGCATCCCGAAGACCGCCGCGCGGCGCGCGACCGCCTGCCCGATCCGGCCCATGCCGAGGATCCCCAGCCGCCGCCCACCGACGCGCCCGCCGAGGAAGGCCATCGGCGACCAGCCTTGCCAGCGCCCGCCCTGCATCTCGGCCATGCCCTCGGGCAGGCGGCGGGTCACGGCGAGGATCAGCGCCATTGCCATGTCGGCGGTGTCCTCGGTCACCACGCCCGGCGTGTTCGACACCAGCACCCCGCGCTGGCGGGCCGAGGCGACATCGATGTGGTCGACCCCCGCGCCATAGTTCGCGATCAGCTTCAGCCGGTCGCCGGCCTGCGCCAGCATGGTGGCGTCGATCATGTCGGTGAGCGTTGGCACCAGCACGTCCGAGCTGGCCATCGCCGCCACCAGTTCCTCGCGCGTCATCGGCGCGGGATCGCTGCGCAGGGTGGTGTCGAACAGCTCGGACAGCCGCGCCTCGACGGGCTCGGGCAGCGGGCGGGTCACGGTGACGGTGAGTCGCGGTCTCGACATGGGTCAGCCTTCCGGTTCGTCGCTTCTGCGCGCGCAGTGCATGCTGCGTTGGCAGCATCTTGCCCGAAACAATATTGCGCGCGCAAGCCGTCAATCTTGGCGAAAGCGTCCCCCGTCAATGCGGGCCTCCCAAGAGACCGCCATGTTTCCTGCCGGTTGCGCGCCGTTCTTCAAGCGTCCGTCCAAAGGTCGCAGTCGCAGCTTCGCAACACATCGCCGGGCTCGTGGCGAATTGAACGCGGGGCGGTGGAAATCCCGGCCCGGTGGTGGTCAGATGGGGCCAAGCGATGCAGAGGCCCGGCCGGACCGGACCGATAGACATCGCATCTGGCAGATCACGGGACAGTGAGGAGCGCGGCATGAACATCCGCCACGGTGGCATTACCGCAAGCGTCGCGGTGCTTGCTGCGATGATCTGGATCGGCACCGACCATGTGCGTGCCGCCGACACCGCCCGCACCGCCGAACCGGTCGCGACCGGAACCCCGGTCATGTCGCCCGCCACGGCCACCGCCGTCAACGAGAGCAGCGAAGAGCTGATCGAGGCCTCGGCCGACCCGACGCTGGACACGATGGTGGAACTGGCGGCGGTCGGGCCAGACAAGGGCTCTGTCACCAACCTGCCGGTGCCGCGCTATGTCTCGCTGAAGGCCTCCGAGGCCAACGTGCGCCGCGGCCCCTCGCTGTCGCACCGCATCGACTGGGTGTTCCGCCACCGCGACATGCCGCTGCGCGTGACCGCGGAGTATGGCCACTGGCGCCGGGTCGAGGACCGCGACGGCGTCGGCGGCTGGTTGCATTACTCGCTGATCTCGGGCGTGCGCACCGTGGTCTTCACCGGCGACAAGACCGAGGTCCACGGCAGCCCCAGCGACAGCTCGGGCGTGACCGCGCTGGCCGAACAGGGCGCGATCGCCCGGCTCGACAAATGCGATGCCGACTGGTGCGAGGTGAAGGCCGAAGGGACCGAGGGCTGGGTCCGCAAGGCCGCACTCTGGGGCGTGGACCCGCGCGAGCGCGTGAACTGACAGCGGTGGCTGCGGGCGGCTTTCCCGGCCGCCGCGCTGCGGCTAAACCGGGCTCATCGACCGGAGAGAGCCGATGAGCCCCGAATCCACCCGACTGAACCTTATCGCCGGCGCGGCCTCGGTCAGCGTCGCCGCGATCCTCGTGATCGCGAAGCTCTGGGCGCTGTCCTCGACCGGGGCGCTGTCGGTCGCGGCCTCGCTCGCCGACAGCGCGATGGACCTGATGGTCTCGCTCGGCGGACTTGCCGCGATGAGCTATGCCGCCCGCCCCCCGGACGAGGATCACGCCTTCGGCCATACCTCGGCCGAGGACCTTGCCGCGCTGGGGCAATCGATCTTCATCACCGTCTCGGCGCTGGTCATCGGCTGGGCCGCGGCGGGCCGGCTGATGCGCGGCGAGACCGAGGCGCTGTCCGCGCAGGGCGGCGGCATCGCGGTGATGGTGCTGTCGATCGTGCTGACCATCGCGCTGGTGCTCTGGCAGCGCTGGGTGGCGGCCCGGACCGGCAACCGCGTGGTGGCGGCGGATTCGCTGCATTACATCGGCGACCTGCTGCCCAACGTCGGCGCGATCGTGGCGCTCTGGGCCTCGGCGCATCTGGGGCTGGGGCAGATCGACAGCGTCGTGGCGCTGGCGGCGGCGGGGATCATGGTGCTGGGCGCGGCGCGGATCGGCAAGGGCGCCTGGGACGCGCTGATGGACCGGCGCGCCGATCCCGAGGTGGTGGCAGGCATCGCCCAGATGGCGCGCGACTGGCCGGGCGTGCGCGGCTTCCACGACCTGAAGACCCGCAGCGCCGGCAGCCGGATCTTCGTGAACCTGCATCTGGAGCTGGACGGCGACCAGTCCCTGCGCGAGGCGCATGACATCGGCGCGGGGCTCAGGCGGCGGATCATCGAGACCTGGCCGCAATGCGACGTGATCATCCACAAGGACGTCTGGTACGGCTGAAGCGCCGCGCCACAAGGGAGGACAGCGATGAACCCGGTGAAACAGCGCCTGCAGGCGGGCGAACGGATCGGCGCGGCCTGGGCGCAGCTCGCCAGCCCCGACCTGGCCGAGATCATGGTGCACCACGGCTGGCGCACCATCGTCATCGACGGCGAACATGGCCGGGGCGATGTCGACGACTGGGTGGCCGTCGCCCGCGCGGTCGAGGCGGCGGGCGGCGAGGTGGTGCTGCGCGTGCCCGACGGGTCGGACACCGTGCTGAAGCGGGTGCTGGACCGCGGCTTCCGCTCGATCATCGTGCCGATGGTCAACACCGTCGCGCAGGCCGAGGCGATCGTCGCCTCGTGCCGCTATCCGGGCCTTGGCCGGCGCGGCTATTGCGCGCCGATCGTGCGCGCCTCGGACTGGGGCGCGCGGACGGGCTATGCGCGCGAAGAGGCGGCCGAAGAGCTGCTCTTGATCCTGCAATGCGAGCATGTCGAGGCGGTCGAGAACCTTTCCGGGATCTGCGCCGTGCCGGGCGTCGACATGATCTTCATCGGTCCGAACGATCTGGCCGGCTCGATCGACCATATCGAGCGGATGGAAGAGCCCGGGCCGCAGGCGCTGCTGAAGCGGATCGAGACGACGGCAGGCGAGGCCGGGATGATGCTGGGCACCATTGTCGGCGCCGGGCGTGGCTGGGCGGATCTCTGGGCGCTGGACTACCGTTTCGTCGTCGGCTCGAACGACGTGGCCCAGCAGGCCGCGGGTGCGCGCGCGGCGGCGGCGGCCCGCGACGAGGGCGCGCCTCCGACCGGCGGCTACTGACGGTCGCCGGCAGGCGCCCTAGGCGGCGTCGAGCAGCCCCCTGCCCTTCAGCAGCGCCTCGACGCCCGGCATCCTTCCGCGGAAGGCGGTGTAGAGCGCCTCGGCGGTCTCGCTGCCGCCTTTCGACAGGATGAATTCCTCGAGCTTCGCGGCGGTCGCCGGGTCGAAGGCGTCGCCGGCTTCCTCGAAGGCCGCGAAGGCGTCGGCATCCATCACCTCGGACCACATGTAGCTGTAATAGCCCGAGGAATAGCCGTCGCCCGAGAAGACATGGGCGAAATGCGGCGTCGCATGCCGCATCAGGATCGCATGCGGCATGCCCAGCGCGGCCAGAACCTCGGCCTGTTTCGCCATCGGGTCGGCGGGCGCCGGGCCCTCGTGGAAGGCCAGATCGACCAGCGCCGAGGCCACGTATTCCACCGTCGCGAAGCCCTGGTCATAGGTGCCCGCAGCCAGCAGCCGGTCGCGCAGATCGTCGGGGATCGGCGCGCCGGTCTTCCAGTGGCGGGCGTGGCGGGTCAGCACCTCGGGCACCTCCAGCCAGTGTTCGTAAAGCTGGCTGGGCAGTTCCACGAAGTCGCGCGCGACCGAGGTGCCCGAGATGAAGGGATGGGTCACGTCCGACAGCATCTGGTGCAGGGCATGGCCAAATTCGTGGAACAGCGTGCGCGCGTCGTCATAAGAAAGCAGCGCCGGGTCGCCCTTGGCGAAGTTGCAGATGTTGACCACGATCGGCCGCACATCGCCCCCCAGCTTGCGCTGGCCGCGCATGGTCGAGCACCAGGCGCCCGAGCGTTTCGAGCCGCGGGCGAAATAGTCGCCGATGAACACCGCCAGGTGCCGGCCGCCGCGGGTGACCTCCCAGGCGCGGGCGTCGGGATGGTAAAGGGGAATGTCGAGCGGGCGGAACTCCAGTCCGAACAGGCGGTTGGCGGTCTCGAACGAGGCCTCGATCATCGCGTCGAGCGAGAAGAATTCCTTGATCTCTGCCTCGTCGAGCGCGTGCTCGGCCAGCCGGCGCTTTTCGGAGTAGTAGCGCCAGTCCCAGGGCTCGAGCGTGCCGTTGACGCCGTCCGCATGCATCATCCGTTCCAGCACCGCGCTGTCGGCCTCCGCCTTGGCGCGGGCCGGGGCCCAGACGCGCATCAGAAGGTCGCGGACCGCGGCGGGCGTCTTCGCCATCTCGGGTTCCAGCTTGAAGTCGGCGAAGCTGGCGAAGCCCAGAAGCTTCGCGCGCTCGTCGCGCAGCGCGAGGATCTCGGCGGCGATGGCGCGGTTGTCGGTCTCGCCGCCCATCTCGCCACGGGCCACCCAGGCGCGGTAGGCGGTCTCGCGCAGCGCCCGGCGGGCCGAGAACTGCAGGAAGGGCACGATCAGCGAGCGGCTGAGCGTGAGCGTGTGGCCCGCCCGCCCCCGCTCCTGTGCGGCCGTCGCCATGCCGTCGACGACGAAGGCGGGCAGGCCCTCGAGGTCTTCGGGCGCCAGGTCCAGCGACCACTCGCGTTCATCGGCCAGCAGGTTCTGGGTGAATTTCGTGCCCAGCACCGCGAGGCGTTCCTTCACCGCCGCCATCCGCTCGCGCGCGTTGCCCGGCAGCTCGGCCCCGGCGCGGGTGAACATCCGCGCGTAGAGGTCGAGGACGCGGAGCTGCTCGGGATCGAGGCCCAGCGTCTCGCGCGCGGCCTCCAGCGCCTTGATCCGGGCATAGAGCGCCGCGTTCATCGTCACCTCGGACGAGAAGGCCGCCATCTTCGGCGCGAGGTCGCGCATCAGCGCCTCGCGCGCCGGGTTCGCATCCGCGCTGGCGAGGTTGTAGAAGACGCCCGCGACGCGGTCGAGATCGCCCTCGGCCAGCTCCAGCGCCTCGATGGTGTTGGCGAAGGTGGGAGTCGAGGGGTCGCGGGCGATCTCGCCGATGCGCAGCCGCGCGGCGTGAAGCGCGGCGTCGAAGGCGGGGGCGAAGTCCTCGTCGCGGATCTCGGCGAAGGGGGGGAGCGCGAAGGCGCCGGTCCAGGGGGCGAGCAGCGGATTGGTCATCGAGGATCTCCTTTGGAGCGAAGCTAGGGTCCGCGCGCGGCGATTGCCAGTGCCTGCGTCCCACGGGGGCGTGACCTGCGCCTGGGGCACCCGAGCCGGGGGGACTGCCATCGGTTCGCCATCGGTCCGAGGACCGATGGCGGTGGGGGCCACGTTGGCCCCCCGCCCCTGTTTCAGGCCCCGGGCTAGGAATGAAGCGGCACCTTGGCCATCACTGGACCCCGCCGCAGACCGGGCAATCGGCGCGGCGGCGGATCGTGATGGTCCGGTTCTCGCCCCAGAGCGCGTCGTAAAGCATCATCCGCCCGCGCAGCGACTGGCCCGCGCCCGAGGCGGTGACGCCCCCCAACTCCTTCACCGCCTCGAGCGCCATCATCGAGCCCACGACCCCGGGCAGCGCGCCCACGACGCCCGCCACCGCGCAGGAGGGCGCCAGACCCTCGGCCGGTTCCTGCGGGAAGATGCAGGCATAGCAGGGCGCGCCCCGCGCGGGATCGTAAAGCGAGATCTGCCCCTCCCACTGGGTGATCGCGGCCGAGATCAGCGGCTTTCCGGCCGCCACGCAGGCGGCATTGACCAGAAGCCGGGTCGCGAAATTGTCGGTGCCATCGAGGATCAGGTCATAGCCCGCGAACAGCCGCTCCGCCCCTTCGGCATCGAGCCGTTCGGCAATCGGCACCACGGTCCCGAAGGGGTTCAGCGCCCGCATCGTCCGCGCGGCGCTTTCGGCCTTGGGCAGGCCGATGTCTGCATCGCGGTGGATCACCTGCCGCTGCAGGTTCGAATTCGACACGGCATCATCATCGACGACCGCGATCGTGCCCACCCCCGCCGCGGCGAGGTAGAGCAGCGCCGGCGAGCCGAGCCCGCCCGCCCCCACCACCAGCACCTTCGCGGACTTCAGCTTGCGCTGTCCCGGACCGCCGAGTTCGCGCAGAACGATGTGGCGGGCGTAGCGGTCGAGCTCGGCCGAGCTGAAGGCACCGGGCTTCGGGGCTTCGGCCCCGGGCGCCGGGCGCGCGGCGGCGCGGGCGCGCAGCCGCTTGAGCCAGCCGCGATAGGCCAGCACGCCAAGGATCGCGAGGCCCAGCAGGAACCAGCCGGGGGCCGAGCCGCCGACCGCCTCGCGCAGCGCCGCGCCCTCGGGCAGCACCAGATGCACCGAAAGCGCCCCCGCCCAGAGGATCGCCAGCATGATGCCGACCTCGCGCCGCGGCAGGCCCACCGCCCAGGCGAGGCCGATCATGGCGGCCGCGATCAGCGGAACCAGCATCACCCGCGCCCCTCAGTCACGGCCGGTCGAGCCGAAGCCGCCCGCCCCGCGCGCGGTCTCGCCCAGCGCCTCGGCGATCTGGTAGCGGGCGCGGATCACCGGGGCGATCACGCCTTGGGCGATGCGCTCGCCATGGGCGACGGTGAAGGGCTCGGTCCCGAGGTTGATCAGGATCACGCCCAAGGGCCCGCGATAGTCCTCGTCGATGGTGCCCGGTGTGTTCGGCAGGCTGATCCCGTGCTTCAGCGCAAGGCCCGAGCGCGGGCGGATCTGCAGCTCGAACCCCTCGGGGATCTCTAGCCTGAGGCCGGTCGGCACCAGCATCCGCCGCGAGGGGTCGAGGATCAGGCCGGTCGCGCGGTCCTCTGGCTTCAGGTTGGCGCGGATGTCGGCCCCGGCGGCGCCGGGCGTGGCGTAGTCGGGCAGCGGCACGGCGCGGTCGGCCCAGTCCTCGAAGACGACGCGGATCACCGGGCTCATGCCAGAGCCTGCGCGATGCGGGCGGCAAGGCGGCGGGCGACCTCGTCCTTGGGCAGGCGCGGCCAGTCCTCGGCCCCCGCGTCGTCGATGATCGTCACCGCGTTCTCGGTGCCGCCCATGATGCCGGTGGCGGGCGAGACGTCATTGGCCACGATCCAGTCGCAGCCCTTGCGCGCCCGCTTGGCGGTGGCATGGGCGATGACATCGTTCGTCTCGGCCGCGAAGCCTATGACCAGCCGCGGCCGGTCCGCGGCCTTCGAAACGGTGGCGAGGATGTCGGGGTTTTCCGCGAACTCCAGCGCGGGGGCACGGCCCGTGCCGTCCTTCTTCATCTTGCTGTCCGCGGCATTGACCACCCGCCAGTCGGCCACGGCGGCGGCCATCACCGCGGCATCGGCGGGCAAGGCCGCCTGCACGGCCGCCAGCATCTCGCGCGCGGTCTCGACGCGGATCACCGCGACACCCGCGGGCGGCGGCACGCTGGCGGGGCCGGTCACGAAGCTGACCCGCGCGCCAAGGTCGCGCAGCGCCGCCGCCAGCGCCGTGCCCTGCGCACCAGACGAGCGGTTGGCGATGTAGCGTACCGGGTCGATGGGTTCATGCGTGGGCCCCGAGGTCACCACGATGTGGCGGCCCTTCAGCGGCCCCGCGGACAAAGCCGCTTCGATCGCGGCGAGGATCTCGAGCGGTTCGGACATCCGCCCCGGCCCGTATTCGCCGCAGGCCATGTCGCCCTCGGCCGGGCCCGCGAACAGCACGCCGTCTGCGGCCAGCTGGCGGCGGTTGCGCGCGGTCGCGGCATGGTCCCACATCCGCACGTTCATCGCCGGCGCAACCAGCACGCGCTTGTCGGTCGCCAAGAGCAGGGTCGAGGCCAGATCGTCGGCCAGCCCCGCCGTCATCTTCGCCATCAGATCGGCGGTGGCGGGTGCCACCACCACCAGATCGGCGGCACGCGACAGCTGGATATGGCCGATCTCGGCCTCTTTCGACAGGTCGAACAGCGCACGATGCGCCTCTTCGCCCGCCAGCGAGGACAGGGTGAGGGGCGTCACAAACTCCTCGGCCGCGCGGGTCATCACCGGGGTGACGGCGGCGCCGCGGGCGCGGAGCGCGCGGATCAGCTCGGGGATCTTGAAGGCCGCGATGCCGCCGCCGACGATCAGGAGGATGCGCTTGCCTGCCAGCATGTCGGGCCCTTCGCTGCTCGCCGCAACCCGGCGCAGGCCCAAGGAATAGGCATCAGGCCGGGGGATGACAACGCCCCGCCGCCGCGCGATCTGTCCATGCCCCTCGCAAGCCTGCCTTGAAGGACCGGGCGGACGCAGGCGCGCGGCCCTTCAGGGGCCACGCGTGACCAAAGCCGGGAGGGGGCCCGGCAAGCCCAGCCAGCCTGCGCGGGCCATCTGCCGGGCGGACGGTTCGACCGGCTATTTTGCGAAGGCCGCGCAGGGGTCGTCGCGCGCGGGCGGCGGGCTTTCGGCCCAGAGGTCATAGGTGCCGGGCTCTGCCCCGGTCTCGGTCTGGCCCACCGCCAGCACCGTCACCTCAGGGGCCGCCAGCGCCAGCGCCGCCGGGATGCCGTCTTTCGCCACATGGCCCGCGCCGGCAATCACCGCGACCGGGCCGCCGGTATCCTGCAAGGCCTGCAGGGCCGCCCGGGCAAGGGCCGCGTCGCGCAGGCGCTGCGCCTCAACCATGCCGGACATGGCCTCGCGCGGGACCGCCTCGCAATGTGCCTGAAACTGCTGTTCCTCGCGCGCGGCCTGCGCCTCGGCGGTCAAGGGCCGGTCGAGGCCGAAGCGCGCGGCCTCGGCGCCGAAAACTGCCGCCGCGCCATCCTTTACCGCGCTGCGGACGGCCTCGCGCGGCAAAGCCCCGCCATAAAGGCGCGCATCGGGGGCGGCCGCGAAGATCGGGGCATACATCGCGAAATCCGGCCAGCCGCTTTCTTCCCAGCTCAGCGCCGCGTCCAGGGCCGTGGCGTCGTCGCGCGGGGTGCCCGCGGCAGCGGTGGCCTGTTCCGGGGTCAGCATCTCGAAGACCAACGCCCGCGGCTGCAGGGCCGCAACGGCGGCGGCCTGCAGGCGGTGATGGTCGGGATTGTCGTGGATCTCGCCCAGCAGCACGACCTGCGCGCCGGAGCCCGCGGCCCGCGCCGGCAGATCGGCCGGCACGACCAACTCGGCCGCGGCGGGGCGTGCCGCGAGCGCCAGCGCCAATATCAGCGCGGGCTCAGCCCAGGAAATGGTAAACCTCGCACGATTGCGCCTCGAGCGAACGGCGCATCTTCGAGAAGGCCTGCGCTTCCAGCTGGCGGATCCGCTCTTTCGACAGCGACAGCTCGTCGCCCAGCGATTCCAGCGTCCGAGGCTCGGCCCGCAGCTTGCGCTCGCCGACGATGTAGCGCTCGCGCGGGGTCAGCGCGCCCATCGCCACGCCCAGCCAGACGCGCAGCGCGTCGGCGTCATGGCTTTCGGCAACGCGCTCGGCGGCCTGCGGAGCATCGTCCTCGAGCGCCTCGATCCATTCGCGGCCATCCTCGTCGGCGGCCTGCGTCGCGTTCAGCGAGAAGTCCGAACCCGAAAGCCGGCCCTCCATCATCTCGACATCGGCCAGCGGCACGCCGACCTCGGTCGCGACCATCGCGCGCATCTGGTGGCTGTCGAGCGTCTCGCCCCGCTCCATCGCCTCGCGTTCCAGCTTGGCCTGCACCCGGCGCATGTTGAAGAACAGCGCCTTCTGGCTGGAGGTCGAGCCGGTGCGCACCATCGACCAGTTGCGCATCACGTAATCTTGGATCGAGGCCTTGATCCACCAGACCGCATAGGTCGAGAAGCGCACGCCGCGGTCGGGGTCGAACTTGTCGGCGGCCTTCATCAGGCCAAGGCCCGCTTCCTGGATCAGGTCGTTCATCGGCGCGCCATAGCGGCGGAACTTCGAGGCCATCGAGATCGCGAGCCGCATGTAGGCGGTCACCAGCCGGTGCAGCGCCGCCTCGTCGCGGTGGTCGCGCCAGCGCACGGCCAGACGGTGTTCGGTCTCGGCGTCCAGCAGTTCCGCTTTCATCGCGCGGCGCGGCAGCAGCCCATCGGCCGATCCATCGAGTGCCATGTCCGAACCCCCTTTCGATCTTTCAAGGTCTTCGGGGGCTGGCCTCGTCGTGGTGAACGACCCGGTCCGCTTCCCGCACTGCCACTACGCGCGAGCGGCCGGTCGGGTTTCATGAAAATTCGAAGACGGCTGGATTTTCCGGGGACCTGCCCTAGGCGGGGCAATCACCGGCCGTGATGGTGGCGGCCACAAACCGGAATTGGCGCGGCCCGCGGCGGCCGGGATAGGAAGGCGCGACAGCATCGGAGACGGACCATGACCTATCGCCTCGCCATCGGGGATCGCACCTATTCCAGCTGGTCGCTGCGCGGCTGGCTGCTGTTCGAGAAGTTCGGGATCCCGGTGAAGACCGAGCTGGTGCGGCTTTACGATCCGGGCTTCGCCGCGGCGCTCGAACCCTATGGCGCGCGGCTGGTTCCGGCGATGTTGACGCCCGAGGGCGAGCGGGTGGGCGACAGCCTCGCCATCGCCGAGACCCTGCACGAGCGCCACCCCGAAGCCGGGATCTGGCCCGCGGACCCTGCGGCGCGGGCGCGGGCACGCTGGCTGGCGGCCGAGATGCATTCGGGCTTCGCCGCGCTGCGCGATCACGCGACGATGATCCTGTCGAAAAGCTATTCCGACTCTGCCCCGCCGCCCGCGGTGCTGGGGGACCTTGCCCGGATCGAGCGGATCTGGGCCGAGGCCCGCGCCCGCTTCGGCCGCGCGGACAGCCCCTGGCTGCTGGGCGACTACTCGGCGGCCGATGCCTTCTATGCCCCGGTGGCGGCACGGATCGCGGCCTACAACCTGCCGGTCGGCGCGGCGGCGCTGGACTATGCGGCGGCGCATCTGGCCGATCCGGCGTTCCGGCGCTGGCGGGCGATGGGGCTGGCCGACGGCACGGTGCAGCAGGTCTACGAACGCGACTATCCGCAGCGGCCCTGGCCCGGTCCCGCGCCCCTGCCCGCAGACCGTTGCGACGGCCCGTCGATCAATGACGCCTGTCCCTATTCGGGCCTGCCGGTGACCGACTTCCTGCGCATGGCGGACGGGGTGTGGGGCTTCTGCAACCCGTTCTGCCGCGACAAGACGCTGGCCGACCCCGAGGCCTGGCCCGCCTTCACCGCGCTGCGCGCCGCGGCCGGGCCCGCCTGAGCCAGGTTGGCCTGAGCCCGGTCGGCCTGAACGCTGTTGACGCGGGCCGCGCGTTAACCTTTCGGCAACCATGATTGCCGAAGCTGCGCGGGGGCCGGCTGCGGAGGGGATCATGGTCGCTTGCGCCTATACCGTCGCCTTCGACGGCATCGAGGCGCATCTGGTCGAGGTGCAATGCGCCCTGACGCCGGGGCTGCCCGGCGTGTCGCTGGTGGGGCTGGCCGACCGCGCGGTGACCGAGGCGCGGGAAAGGGTCCGCGCGGCGCTGGCGGCGCTGGCGATCGCGCTGCCCTCGAAGCGGGTCACGATCCACCTGTCGCCCGCGGCGCTGCCGAAGGAGGGCTCGCATTTCGACCTGCCGATCGCGCTGGCGGTGCTGGCGGCGATGGGGGTGGTGCCGGCCGAAGAGATGGCGGGCTGGATCGCGATGGGCGAGCTGTCGCTCGATGGCCGGCTGGTCGGTGCGGCCGGCGCCCTGCCCGCGGCGGTGACCGCGGCCACCGAGGGGCGGGCGCTGCTCTGCCCGGTGATCTCGGGCCCCGAGGCGGCCTGGGTCGCGGCGACGCCGGTGCATGGCGCGGCGACCCTGTCCGAGGCGATCCGCCACCTGACCGGCGAGGCGCCCCTGCCCCGCGCCTCCCCCGGCGAGGTGACGGCCGCGCCGGTGCTGCGCGACCTGGCCGAGGTGCGCGGGCAGGAACGCGCCCGTCGCGCGCTCGAAATCGCGGCGGCGGGGCGGCACCACCTGCTGATGGTCGGCCCGCCGGGCTCTGGCAAGTCGATGCTGGCGCGCCGCCTGCCCGGCATCCTGCCGCCGCTGACCCCGGCCGAGGCGCTCGAGACCTCGATGATCCATTCGCTGGCAGGTTCGCTGCCGGCGGGCGGGATCTCGCGCGGGCGGCCGTTCCGCGACCCGCACCACACTGCCTCGTCTGCCGCGATCATCGGCGGCGGGCGGCCGGCGCGACCGGGCGAGATCAGCCTTGCCCACAACGGGGTGCTGTTCCTCGACGAGCTGCCGGAGTTCGCGCGCGATGTGCTCGACACGCTGCGCCAGCCGGCCGAGAGCGGCGAGGTGATGGTGGCGCGCGCGAATGCCCATCTGCGCTACCCGGCGCGGTTCCTGCTGGTGGCGGCGGCGAACCCCTGCCGCTGCGGGCATCTCGCCGATCCCGGGCGCAGCTGCGCCCGGGCGCCGGACTGTGGCGCGGACTATCTCGGCCGGGTCTCGGGACCGCTTCTCGACCGGTTCGACCTGCGGGTCGAGGTGCCGCCGCTGCGCTGGAGCGACCTCGAGGGACCGGCGCAGGGCGAAGCCTCGGCCGCGGTCGCGGCACGGGTCGCGGCGGCGCGCGAGCGGCAGGCGGACCGCTTCGCCGGCACCGGCGCGCCGCGGCTCAATGCCGATGCCGAGGGCGCGGAGCTGGACCGGATCGCCACGCCCGACCCCGAGGGGCGGGCGCTGATGCTGCGCGCCGCGGAACGCTTCGGCCTTTCGGCCCGCGGCTATCACCGGGTGCTGCGGGTGGCCCGCACCATCGCCGATCTCGACGCCTGCGCCGAAGTCGCCCGCGCGCATGTCGCCGAAGCGCTGAGCTTCCGCCTTTCGACCCCGCCGCGTGATGAGGGCTGACCGCCCGCGCGGCTGACCGGACCCGCGGCTCAGGCGCGCTTCGCCTCGATCGCCTGCCAGATCTTCTCGGCGGTGTTGGTGCCGTCGAAACGCTCGAGCTCCTGGATGCCGGTCGGCGATGTCACGTTGATCTCGGTCAGCCAGTTGCCGATCACGTCGATGCCGACGAAGATCTGGCCCTTCTCGCGCAGGACCGGGCCGATGCGGGCGCAGATCTCGAGGTCGCGCTCGGTCAGGCCGATCTTCTCGGGCCGGCCGCCGACATGCATGTTCGAGCGCGTCTCGCCGGCCTGCGGCACGCGGTTGATCGCGCCCACCGGCTCGCCGTCGACCAGGATCACGCGCTTGTCGCCCTTGGCGACGTCGGGGACGAATTTCTGCGCGATCAGCGGCTCGCGCGAGAAGCCGGTGAACAACTCGTGCAGGCTCGAGAGATTGCGGTCGTTCTCGTCGAGCCGGAAGACGCCGGCCCCGCCGTTGCCGTAGAGCGGCTTCAGGATGATGTCGCCATGCGCGGCCTTGAATGCGCGGATCGCGGCGAGGTCACGGGCGATCAGCGTCGGCGGGGTCAGGTCGGGGAAGTTCAGGACCAGAAGCTTCTCGGGCGAATTGCGCACCCAGAACGGGTCGTTGACGACGAGCGTCTTCGGATGGATCCGGTCGAGCAGATGGGTGGTGGTGATATAGGCCATGTCGAAGGGCGGATCCTGCCGCAGCAGGACCACGTCCCAGTCGCCAAGGTCGATCTCCGTCTCTTCGCCCAGCGTGTAATGGTCCCCCTTGACGCGCCGCAGCTCGATCGGCCAGCCGCGGGCCAGCACGCGGCCCTCGCGGTAGCTCAGCTTGTCGGGCGTGTAGTAGAACAGCCGGTGCCCGCGCGCCTGGGCCTCGATCGCGATGCGGAAGGTGCTGTCGGCGTCGATGTTGATCGCGCCGACCGGATCCATCTGGATCGCGACTTTCAGGGATTTGGACATGGGGCATTCTCCGTCTGGCCCGCCCTTGATGGACCGGCCGCGCGGCGGATGCAATCTGGCGCCGGCGTCAGGCGGCGATCCCGTCCTGCCACAGCACGTCGGGCAGGATCTCGGTCCCCGAACCCTGCCCGGACCCGTGGGCGACCAGGGCAAGGTCGATGCGGGCAGACTGCCATGGCGCGGCCGTCGTCGCCAGGAAGACCTCCGCAGCGCGCAGGATCCGCGCCGCCTGCCCGGCGCCAAGCCGCGTGACGGCCTGGGCGAGGTCCCTTGACGCCTTGACCTCGACGAAGACGACGAGGTCGCCCAGCGCGAAGATCAGGTCGATCTCCCCGGCGGCACAACGCCACCTGCGGTGCAGCAGCAGCGCCCCCTGTTCGCGGTAGCGCCCGATCACCCTTTCCTCTGCCGCGAGGCCATTGAGATAGGCGACCGCCCCGCGGGTGCGCGATCCGGCCCGCGCCACCGGACGCATGCCCAGCCAGGGCATCACGGCCTGCGGATCGGTTGCGGCTGCTACCTGCACCATCGTCACGTCCCCCCGGTCGGGCCGCGGTCAGTCCTGCGGCGGTTCACGGCCCAGTTTCAGGGCTGCCTGGTAAACATCCCGTTTAGGCAGTTTGAATGCCTCGGCCACCGTCGCCGCCGCGTCCTTGACCCGCATCGTCTGCAACGCCTGGCGCAGCGCCGCCTCCAGGTCCTCGGCGCTCGCCTGCGGGGTCCGCGCCCGATCGAGCACCAGCACGATCTCTCCCTTCGGATCGGCGGTCAGCCCGGCGGCGATCTCGGCCAGAGTGCCGCGCGTGACCTCCTCGTAGCGCTTGGTCAATTCGCGGCAGAGCGCGGCCTGCCGCGTCTCGCCGAAGCAGTCCGCAAGCTCGGCCAGGGTCTCGCGGATCCGCTTCGGCGATTCGAACAGGATCACCGTCGCCGCCGCCCCCGCGAGGTCCAGAAACCAGCTGCGCCGTGCCGCGGCGCCCGCCGGCGGGAAGCCCGCGAACAGGAACCGGTCCGAGGCCAGACCCGACACCGTCAGCGCCGCCAGCGCTGCCGAGGGGCCAGGCGCCGCGAAGACCCGGTGGCCTGCCTCTATCGCGGCGCGGCCCAGCTGGTAGCCTGGGTCCGCCACCAGCGGCGTCCCCGCCTCGGAGGCATAGGCGACCGAGCGTCCCTCGGCCAGGGCGGCGAGGATCCGCGGACGCATCTCGGGCCCGTTGTGGTCGTGGTAGGGCAGGATCGAGCGCCCGGCCAGGGGCACGCCGTGGATCTCGAGCAGGTGGCGCAGGGTGCGGGTGTCCTCGGCCGCCAGCAGGTCCGCCGAGGCAAGAATGTCCAGCGCCCTCAAGGTGATGTCACGCGCCGCGCCGATCGGCGTCGCCACGAAGTGCAGCCCCGCCGCCACCGGGCGCGCCTCGGCCCCCGACCTGCGCACCACCGTCGCCGCCGAACCCGCCCCGGGCCCGGCCCCTGTCTCCGCTTCGTTCACCCTGCCCCCTGAAACATTGCCTTCGCGCATCGGAGACCCTAGTGTCCCCCCAAGAAGCGCCGTGCCCCGCCGGGGCGCCCGCGAGCGCCAACGACGAGACACGAGGTCCCTGCCCATGTTCGCCATTTTCCGCGCCCCGCGCAAGTCCGCGACCGGCGCCGCGCCGCTTTGCCCCAGCTCCGCCACCCCTTCGGCCCCCCCGTCCCGCGGTCGCATCGGCCGCCTCGCCCGCAAGGGCGCGCTGGCCGCCTCGGCGCTCTGGCTCGCGGCCTGCGACCCGGGCGCGATGGGCGCCAAAGGCCCCGCCGTCGGCCGCGGCCAGACCGTGCAGGTCGCGCTGCTGGTGCCCGGCGGCTCGGGCGATGCCAGCGAGGAGCTTCTGGCCCGCAACCTGCGCCAGGCCGCGCAGATGGCGGTCTCGGACCTGCAGGGCGTGACCATCGACCTGCGCACCTATGACACCGGCACCGCACCGGCCGCCGCCGGCGCCGCCGCGGTCCGCGCCGCCGACGAGGGCGCGATGGTCATCCTCGGGCCGGTCTATGCCGAGGCCGCGAACGCCGCCGCCGTCGCCGTGCGCGGCCGCGGCATCAACGTGCTGTCGTTCTCGAACAACACCGACATCGCCGGCGGCAACCTCTATGTCCTCGGCAACAGCTTCCAGAATTCGGCCACGCGCCTGGCCTCCTATGCCGCGCGGTCGGGCCACGGCCGGATCTTCGTCGTCTCGGAACGCACCGCCGGCGGCGAGGCCGGGCGGCGCGCGATCGAAAGCGCGGTCGGCGCCACCGGGGCGAGCCTCGCGGGCAGCGCCAGCTACGACTTCTCGCAGCAGGGCGTGATGGCGGCCGCGCCGAACATCGCCGCGCAGGCGCAGTCCTCGGGCGCGACGGGCCTCTTCCTGACCGCCGACACCGCGGGCGCGCTGCCGCTGCTGGCGCAACTGCTGCCCGAGAACGGCCTGTCACCGAACGTGGTCAAGTACATCGGCCTGACCCGCTGGGACATCCCCAGCCAGACCCTGGCGCTGCCCGGCCTGCAGGGCGGCTGGTTCGCCCTGCCCGACCCCGGCCCCTCGAACCAGTTCGCCGCCCGCTACCAGTCGACCTATGGCGACGCGCCGCATCCGATCGCCGGCCTCGCCTATGACGGCATCGCCGCGATCGGCGCGCTGGCGAAATCGGGCCGCCCGAACCCGTTCTCGACCGCCTCGCTGACCCAGGGCGCGGGCTTCGTCGGCACCGGCGGCGTCTTCCGCCTGCGCCCGAACGGCACCACCGAGCGGGCGCTGGCCGTGGCCGAGATCCGCGACAACCGCGTGTCGGTCATCGACCCCGCGCCGCGCAGCTTCGGCGGCGCCGGGTTCTGACCCGGCCTGCCCCCTTCCGGACCAGGCCATGACCGACACGTCCCCGACCCCGAGCGCGCCCCGAGAGGGCGCGCTTTCCGTTCCGCCCTCCGCCGCGGCGGATCTGCCCTTCGATACGCTCTTCGACCGCGGCCCGCCTCAGGCGCTGATCGAGGCGGCGCAGGCCCGCGTCGCGACCGCCATCGCCGAAGCGCGGGCCGAGGGCGCCACCAGCCTGCGCCCGGCCGTGGTCCAGGTCCTGTCCGAGCTGCGCAAGGCCGGCCGCGCCCGCATCGCCGCGGACTTCCGCAACCATCCGCGCACCGCCGTCGTCACCGTGCGCGCCTATGCGCTGCTGACCGACGCGATCGTCGAGACCGCCTTCCACGCCGCCACCACCCATCTGCACCCGCTGCCGAACCCGACCGGCGGGCAGAAGCTGGCCGTGGTCGCGGTCGGCGGCTACGGGCGCGGCGAGATGGCGCCCGAAAGCGATGTCGACCTTCTGTTCCTCAGCCCCTGGAAGATCACCGGCTGGGCCGAGAGCGTCATCGAATCGATGCTCTACATGCTGTGGGACCTGAAGCTGAAGGTCGGCCACGCCAGCCGCACCGTCGACGAATGCCTGCGGCTGGGGGCCGAGGATGTCACCATCCGCACCGCCCTGCTGGAGAACCGCTTCCTGACCGGCGAGGCCGCGCTGGCCGAAGAGCTGCACATCCGCCTGCGGACCGAGCTGTTCCGCCGCACCGGCCCGCAGTTCATCGAGGCGAAGCTGGCCGAGCGCGCCCAGCGCCACACGCGGCAGGGCGGACAGCGCTACGTGCTGGAACCCAACGTCAAGGAGGGCAAGGGCGGCCTGCGCGATCTGCAGACGCTTTACTGGATCGCCAAGTACCTGCACGGCGTCGACGAGATCGGCGAGCTGGTCGAGATCGGGCTCTTCACCCGCGACGAATACCGCCAGTTCGACTATGCGGAAGACTTCCTCTGGGCGGTGCGCTGCCACCTGCACCTGCTGGCCGGCCGGGCGATGGACCAGCTGACCTTCGACATGCAGATCGAGGTCGCGCAGGCGATGGGCTTCGAGGACCGGGCCGGGCGGCGCGGGGTCGAGCTGTTCATGCAGCACTACTTCCGCTACGCCACCAAGGTCGGCGAGATCACCCGGATCTTCCTGACCGGGCTCGAGGCGCGCCATGTCAAGAAGATGCCGAAGCTGGAAGGGCTGTTCAAACGCCGCCGAAAGGTGAAACCCGGCTACCGCATCGACCTGAACCGGCTGAACATCGAGAACCCGAAGGCCTTCCTCGCCGACCGGCTGAACATCCTGCGCATCTTCGACGAGGCGCTGCGCACCGGCTTCCTGATCCACCCGGACGCGATGCGGCTGATCGCCTCGAACCTGAACCTGATCGACGAGACGGTGCGCGACAACCCGGAAGCGGCGGCGATCTTCCTGCATCTGATGCTGGGCCACGGAAACCCGGAACGGGCGCTGCGCCGGATGAACGAGCTGGGCGTTCTGGGGGCCTACATCCCCGAGTTCGAGCCCATCGTCGCGATGATGCAGTTCAACGTCTACCACCACTACACGGTCGACGAGCACATCATCCAGTGCATCTCGACGCTCGACCGGATCGAACGCGGCGAGCTGGTCGAAGAGCTGCCGCTGTGCTCGGCGATCCTGAAGGCCGGGGTGAACCGGCGCGTGCTCTACGTGGCGCTGCTCTTGCACGACATCGGCAAGGGCCGGCCCGAGGACCATTCGGTGATCGGCGCGCAGATCGCCCGGCGGGTCGCGCCGCGACTGGGGCTGGACCCGGAAGAGGTCGAGACCGTCGAATGGCTGGTGCGCTATCACCTGTTCATGTCCGACGTCGCCCAGAAGCGCGACCTGAGCGAGCCGCGGACGCTGCGCGATTTCGTCAAGGCGGTGAAGACCAAGAAGCGGCTCGACCTGCTGACGGTGCTGACGGTCTGCGACATCCGCGGCGTCGGCCCGAACACCTGGAACAACTGGAAGGCGCAGCTGATGCGGCGCCTGTACCGGCTGTCGGCCGAACTGCTGGAGAGCGGCGTCGAAGAGGTCGTGCGCGACCGCAGCGAGGACGAGGCCAAGGCGCAGCTGCGCAGCGCGCTGGCCTTCTGGCCGGCGGCGAAGCTCGACGCCGAGATCGCGCGCCACTACCCGCCCTACTGGCAGGCGCTGGGGACCGAGGGGCATCTGGTCTTCGCGCGGCTGCTGGACGGGCTGAAGGACGACGAGATCCGCATCGACCTGATGCCGGACCCCGAGCGCGACGCGACGCGGATCTCTTTCGTGATGGTCGACCACCCCGGCATCTTCTCACGCCTCGCGGGGGCGCTGGCGCTGGTGGGGGCGAACGTCGTCGACGCGCGCACCGACACCACCAAGGACGGCTATGCCGCGGCGGTGTTCTGGGTGCAGGACGCGGAAGCCAAGCCCTATGACGCGGACAAGCTGCCGCGGCTGCGCACGATGATCGGCAAGACGCTGAAGGGCGAGGTCCGCGCCCGCGACGCGCTGACCGACCGCGACCGGCTGAAGAAGCGCGAACGGGCGTTCAGCTTCCCGACCAACATCAGCTTCGACAACGAAGGCTCTGAAATCTATACGATCATCGAAGTCGACACCCGGGACCGCCCGGGGCTGCTTTACGACCTGACCCGGACGCTGGCGGCCAACAACATCTACATCGCCTCGGCGGTGATCGCGACCTATGGGGCGCAGGTGGTGGACACGTTCTATGTCAAGGACACCTTCGGGCTGAAGCTGCATGCCACCCACCGGCAGGAGGCGCTGGAGCGGCGCCTGCGCGCGGCCATCGCCGCCGGGGCCGAGAGGGCACAGGCGGGGAGCTGATCCCGGCGCCGGGACGGACGGAAGTGGGGGGGGGGGGGGGGGGGGGGGGGGGGGAGGGGGGGGGAGGGGGGGGGGGGGGGGGGGGCCCCCCCCCCCCCCCCCCCCTCCCCCCCCCTCCCCCCCCCCCCCCCCCCCCCCCCCCCCCTCCCCCCCCCTCCCCCCCCCCCCCCCCCCCCCCCCCCCCCTCCCCCCCCCCCCCCCCCCCCCCCCCCCCCCCCACCCCCCTGCGCTCGGCCGCGCTTGCCGGGGCTAGGCGCGGCGGGACGAGCGGCGTATGAGGCGCGGCGCGCGACGAAGAGGGACAGGCATGTCGACGATACGACCCGTGCGGCTGGTCCGCGGTTTCCTGACCGTCGGCGGCTGGACGCTGGCAAGCCGCGTGGTCGGCTTCGTCCGCGACGTGATGATCGCGGCCTATGTCGGCGCGGGCCCGGTGGCCGAGGCCTATTTCGTCGCCACCTCGCTGCCCAACATGTTCCGCCGCTTCTTCGGCGAGGGCGCCTTCAACACCGCCTTCGTGCCGATGTTCGCCAAGAAGCTGGAGGGCGGCGAGGATGCCCGCGCCTTCGCCGAGACCGCGATGGCCGGCCTTGCGCTTGTGGTCACCGCCGTCACCGCCGTCGCGATGATCGCGATGCCCTGGCTGGTGCTGGCCATGGCCTCGGGCTTCGCGGGTGACGAGCGGCTGGCGCTGGCGACGCTCTATGGCCGGATCTGCTTCCCCTACATCCTGCTGATCTCGCTGACCGCGCTTCTGTCGGGCCTGCTGAACGCGGGCGGGCGCTTCATCGCGGCGGCGGCGGCGCCGGTGATGATGAACCTCGTGCTGATCGTGGCGATGCTGGCCGCCGACCGCTTCGGCTGGGACATGGGGCTGGCGATGAGCTGGTCGACCCCGGTGGCGGGCGTGGTGCAGCTGGTGCTGTGCTGGGTCGCGGCGGCGCGGATGGGCTTCCCGCTGCGGCTGGTGCGGCCACGGCTGACGCCCGACATCCGCCGGCTGCTGGCGATCGCCGGGCCCGCGGTGCTGGCCGGCGGGGTCGTGCAGGTGAACCTGCTGGTCGGGCGGCAGGTCGGCTCGTTCTTCGACGGCGCCATCGCCTGGCTGACCTATGCCGACCGCCTGTATCAGCTGCCGCTGGGCGTGGTGGCCATCGCCATCGGCGTCGTGCTGCTGCCCGACCTGTCGCGGCGGCTGAAGGCGGGCGATGTCGCGGGCAGCCGCCATGCCTACAGCCGCGGCACCGAATTCGCGCTGTTCCTGACCGTGCCCGCGGGCGTCGCGCTGATGGTGATTGCCGATCCGCTGATCTCGGTCCTGTTCCGCCGCGGCGATTTCGACGCGGCCGACGTCGGCCCGACGGCCCTTGCACTGGCGATCTACGGCGCGGGCCTGCCGGCCTTCACCCTGCAGAAGGTGCTGCAGCCGCTGTATTTCGCGCGCGAGGACACCCGCCGCCCCTTCCGCTTCGCGGTCCATGCGATGATCGTCAACGCGGTGATCGCGGTCGGCCTGTCGCCGCTGATCGGCTTTTCCGCCGCGGCGCTGGCGACGACGCTGGCGGGCTGGACCATGGTCGCGCAGCTGGGCTGGCACAGCCGCGACATGGGCGAGGCCGCGCGCTGGGACGACCGGCTGCGCCGCCGCCTGCCCCGGATCCTGCTGGCTTCGGGCGTGATGGGGGCCGCACTCTGGGCGCTGATGGGCTGGCTGGGCGATGCGCTTTATGCGCCGGGCACGCGCTATGCGGCGCTGGCGGCGCTGATCGGCGGCGGGGTGGCGGTCTATGCCGTGGCGTCGCTGGCGCTGGGGGCCTTCCGCCCCTCGGACCTGAAGGCCGGTCTGAAGCGGGGCTGAGCCGCGGCCTGGGCGCGCCTCAGCCGGCCCAGCGGCTGACGAGGAAGGCCGCGGTATCGGCCAGATGGCGGCGGTGCGACATCTGGATGCGGTCGGCCTTTTCCGCGATCCGCGCGAGATCGTCGGACAGCGCCACCGCATGGGCCGGCGCACGGGCCATGGCGCGCGACAGCTCGGCCAACTCGAACTGCGAGCCCAGCATGTAATCGCGCCCGTCGAGCCGCACCGGGTTCAGGAACAGAAGGTTGTCGAAGGAGCTGCCGTCGTGGCGGTGGTTCTTCAGCACCACCTGCAGCTCTTCGCGCGCCTCGATCGCGCGCCGGATCTCGGCCCGCGCCGCGGCATTGGCCGGCACGTCGGCGCGCTGCAGGAACCGGCAGTTCTTGCCCTGCACCTCGGCCAGCGGATAGCCGGTGAGCCGTTCGAACCGTGCATTGGCCAGGATCAGCGGCGCATCCGGCGCGTCGAGATCGGCCAGCGTCAGCGCCACGGCCGAACGCTCGATGATTCCGCGCGCCTTCAGGAACCCGGCGTTCTCGATAGGCATTGATGTGCATTCCTTAGGTTGACGGTGCCGGACCGGTGGTTAGGTTAGCGCCCACGTCGCGGACGAGAAAGGTCGAAATGTCCTCCACCGACAAGCCTGTGCCCGCCGCGGCAGATCTCGCGCCGCCGGTCATCGTGGGCGTGGGCGCATCGGCCGGAGGACTCGAAGCCTTCCAGACCCTGCTCGCGACGCTGCGCCCGAACGACGATTTCGCGCTGATCCTCGTCCAGCATCTGGACCCCGAGCATGACAGCCTGCTGCCCGAGCTTCTGTCGAAGCGCACCCAGCTGCCGGTGCAGGCGATCACCGACGGCATGGTGGTCAAGGCGGCGAACATCTACCTGATCCCGCCCGGCGTCGCGCTGGAGATCGCGGACGGCGTGCTGCGGCTGGTGCCCTTCGACGCGCCGCGCGGCCAGCGCCGGCCGATCGACTTGTTCTTCGAAAGCCTCGCGGCGGATCAGGGCATGAACGCGGCCGCGATCGTTCTGTCGGGCACCGGCAGCGATGGCAGCCAGGGCGTGCGCGCGGTCAAGGAAGCGGGCGGGCTGGTCTTCGCGCAGCTGCCGCAGGACGCCAAGTATGACGGGATGCCGCGCGCCGCGGTCGCGACCGGGGCCGCCGACATGGTGCTGCCCGTGGGCGAGATGATGTCGGTCCTGCGCGATTTCCACAACCGCCAGACCGGCCTTGTTCCCGCGCTGGAAAGCGATGCCGAGTTCATCGGCAAGGTGGTGCGCAACGTGCGTTATCGCACGGGCCATGATTTCTCGGGCTACAAGAACGGCACCCTGCTGCGCCGGATCACGCTGCGCATGTCGGTGCTGGGGCTGAACGCCCCGGCGGACTACCTGCGCGAGCTGGTGCAGAACCGCGACGAGGCGTCGCGGCTGTTCCGCGACCTGTTGATCAACGTCACCAGCTTCTTCCGCGATCTCGACAGTTTCGAGACGCTGCGCGACGTGGCGATCCGCCCGCTGCTCGAGGGCAAGGGCCCCGACGACGAGATCCGGATCTGGGTCCCCGGCTGCTCTTCGGGACAGGAGGCCTATACGCTGGCCATCCTCTTCGCCGAGGAGATGGCGCGGTCGGACGCGAAGCCGCAGATCTCGATCTTCGGGACCGACATCGACGACGAGGCCATCGCTCAGGCCCGCCGCGGCCATTTCGCCAATGCCATCGCCGGCGAGGTGCCGCAGCCCTGGCTCGACCGCTATTTCACCGCGACCCGGCAGGGCTATGACCTGAAGGCCGAGATCCGCGACATGGTGCGCTTTTCGGTCCAGAGCCTGATCAAGGACCCGCCATTCTCCAAGCTCGACCTCGTCACCTGCCGCAACCTGCTGATCTATTTCGACAGCGACCTGCAGGACCTGTCGATGCGGGTGTTCCAGTATGCGCTGGTGCCGGGCGGGTTCCTGATGCTGGGGTCCAGCGAGGCCGCGCCGATCGACGGCGAGGGCTTCAGCCCGATCTCGTCCGAGCACCGCATCTACCGCCGCACCGCCGCCCCGGCCCGGCCGCTCGACCTGCCGCGCAGCTTCCGCCCGGCGCGCGACAGCCGGCGCCGCAAGGACGATGCCGAGACGAGCCTGCCGATGCCCCTGCCCGTCGCGCAGGCGCTGCTGACGCGCCACGCGCCGCCCTACATGGTGCTGCGCGAGGACGACATCGAGCTGGTCGGCCCCGGTGCCGAGCGGTTCATGCGTGTGCAGACCGGCAAGCCCAGCCTTGGCGCCCGCGCGCTGATCCTGCCCGAGCTGGAACCGGCGCTGAAGCGGCTGCTGACCGGGCTGTCGCTGTCGGGCGCGCCCTACCGCAAGATCGAGGTCGAGTTGCCCGCGCATGGCGGCACCGGCGAACGGCTCGAGATCGGCGCAGAGGTGCTGCCCACCGGCGAGCGGGTCATCACCTTCGTGACGCTGGCCGATGCGCGCGCCCCCCGCCCCGCCGCGGACGGGTCCGATGGCGAGGCGCGGATCTCGGTCGACGAGACCTATGTGAGCCAGCTCGAGGACGAGCTGGAGAATGCCCGCCACACGATCCGCACCACGGTCGAAGAGCTCGAGACATCGAACGAGGAGCTGAAAAGCTCCAACGAAGAGATGATGTCGATGAACGAAGAGCTTCAGTCGGCGAACGAGGAACTGTCGACCACCAACGACGAGCTGCAGAGCAAGCTGAAGGAGCTGGCCGAGCTGAACGCCGATCTGGCGAACTTCATGGAAAGCACGCAGATCGCGACGGTCTTCCTTGATCGCGACATGCGGCTGCGCAACTTCACGCCCGAGGCCACGACCTATTTCCGCTTCGCCGAGCAGGATCGCGGCCGCGACATCCGCGACATCGGCGCCAAGCTGGACATCGGCCGCGTGACCGAGGTCTGCCAAGGCGTGATGACCCGCGGCACGCCGGCCGAGTTCGAGCTGACCTCGACCGACGGCGCCGACCTGTCGGTGCGCGTGGCCCCCTACCGCTCGGAAGGGCGCGGCCAGGGCGGCGTCGTGTTCTCGATCTTCGACGTCAGCAAGGTTTCGCGCTATGCCCGCGAGGCGGCGACAGCGCTGGACGAGGCGCGCGAGAGCGGCGCCGAGGTCGAGGGACTCTATCGCACCTCGCCCGCCGCGATGGGTCTGGTGGACGAGAACCTGCGCTTCCTGCGCGCCAACCCGCAGCTGGGCGCGATCACCGGGCTGAAGGCCGACAGCCACCTGGGCCAGCCCTTCGGCGAGATCGCCCCGACGCTGGCCGAGCTGGTGCCGATCCTGCGCCAGGTGCTGGACCGGGGCGAGGCGAAGCTGGGCACCGTCATCCACGGCCCGCTGGCCGAGGACGGCAGCCGCCGCAGCTGGCAGGTCGATGTCTATCCGGTGCGCCAGTCGGGCCACGAGGTGGTGGGCTTCAACATCACCGATGTCACCCAGCTGCTGGAGCTGGAGGCCGACCTGCGGCGGATCATGCGCGAACTTCAGCACCGCGTGAAGAACATGCTGTCGAACGTCATCGCGCTGGTGAAGCGCGCGGGCCGCGAAAAGGGCGATCCGAAGCAGATCTTCGACACGCTGACCGCGCGGATCCTTGCGCTGGCCAATACCCACCGCCTGCTGACGGCCGAGAACTGGAGCTCGACCGCGCTGCAGGACCTGATCGATCTCGAACTGATCCGCGTCTACGGGCGCGACCGGGTCGAGCTGCGCGGCCCCGCGATCCGGCTGAACGCCCGCGCCACGCTGGCGATCGGGATGGTGCTGCACGAGCTGTCGACGAATGCCGCGAAATACGGCGCGCTCTCGCGTCCCGAGGGGAATGTCTCGGTCCGGTGGAGCAAGATCGACGACGGCGACGGCGAAGTCTTTGTGCTGCGCTGGACCGAGCGCGGCGGGCCCGAAGTGCGGGAACCCGAGCGTCGCGGCTTCGGCTCGCAGCTTGTCGAGTCGATGATCACCGGATCACTCGGCGGAAATTTGCGCATGGGCTGGGAACCGGATGGGTTGACCGCGGTTATCGAGGTCGCATGGGACGTGGCAACGGAAGTGGACTATGACAGCGAAGCGGATCCTCTCGGACATGCGGATCCTGTACCTGGAAGATGAGGCGATCATCGCGCTGGAGACGACAGAGATCCTGCGCGACATCGGCTTCGAGGATGTGCGTGTCGCCTATTCGCTCGACGGGGTCGAGAAGGCGCTTCAGGGCGATCTGCCCGACGTTGCGCTTCTCGACATCAACCTCGGGCATGGCCGGACCTCGTTCGAGCTGGGCCGCAGCCTCGTGGGCAGCGGCGTGACGGTCGTCTATGCGACGGGCTATTCGGCCAGTTCACTGCCCGGCGACCTCAATGCGATGGTGATCGAGAAACCGCTGTCGGCGGCGATGCTCGAGGACGCGCTGCGCACCGCGCTGGGGGCCGAGGACGAGCGCCGCGTGACCGGGGCCGCGCACTGAGCGCGGGCGGCATGGGCCTGCACGCTGCGGCGGCGGCGGTCGGGGGACCGGTTTCAGGGGAAAGACGGCAGACATGAAAAAGCTGCGGCGCCAGACGCGCGGCACGGCGGTCCTGCTTTCGGCGGGCGCCATCATCCTGATATTCTTGGCAACTGCCTCGACCTGGATCAGCTTCCGGGCCGAGGACACGTTCGACCGCATCCTGCGCGACCGCGAGATCCGCCAGGTGGCCGGCGACCTGCTGTCCTCGCTGCAGGACATCGAGACCGGGCAACGCGGCTTCCTGCTGACTGACGACGCGACCTTCCTGCAGCCCTACAATTCGGGCATGTCGCGGATGCCGGGCCTGCGCGGGCAGCTGAACAGCCTGCTCGACACCCACAGCCCGATCGCGGACCGGGCCGATACGATCGACAGCCTGATCGACCGGCGTCTGGGGATCATCAATGCGACGCTGGAGCTGGCACAGGCCGGCGATCTGGCGGGCGCGCGCGCCCGCGTCATGACCGGCGACGGCAAGGAGATCATGGACCAGTTGCGCGGGCAGCTTGGCGACGTGATCGGCCGCGCCGACCAGCGCATCGACACCGCCGTCGCGACGCAGAAGACGCTGTCGAGCTGGATGAAGATCTTCTCGATCATCGGTGCCGTCGCGCTGCTGTTCGTGGTCGGAATGGCCTTCAACGTGATGATGCGCCAGCTGCGCGCCCTGCGCGGCGCCGAGATCGAGCTGCAGCGCCTGAACGCCGGGCTGGAAGAGCGGGTGGCGCAGCGGACAGAGGACCTGATGCGCGCCAACCAGGAGGTGCAGCGCTTCGCCTATATCGTGACCCACGACCTGCGCGCGCCGCTGGTCAACATCATGGGGTTCACCAGCGAACTCGAAGCCTCGCTGAAGTCGCTGCAGGCCTACGTCCTCGCCGATGGCGAGCGGATTTCGCCCAACGACATCCAGGATGCACGGCTGGCGGCCGCCGAGGACCTGCCCGAGGCGATCGGCTTCATCCGCGCCTCGACCCGGAAGATGGACGGGCTGATCAACGCGATCCTCAAGATCTCGCGCGACGGCCGGCGCGAGCTGCGCCCCGAGACGGTGCCGCTGCGGCCGCTGATCGAGACCGCCGCCGACAGCGTCGCCCACCAGGTGATGGAGACCGGCGGCGAGGTGACGATCGACGTGACCGCGCTCGACCCGGTGACCGACCGGCTGTCGATCGAGCAGGCGCTGGGCAATCTCGTGGACAACGCGGTGAAATACTCCGCGCCGGGCCGGCCGCTGAAACTGGCGATCCGCGCCCGCCCCGAGGGCCGGCTGATGGTGCGGATCGAGGTGCAGGACAATGGCCGCGGCATCGAGAAGGGCGACCATGAACGGGTGTTCGAGCTGTTCCGCCGCTCGGGGCAGCAGGACAAGCCCGGCGAGGGAATTGGCCTTGCGCATGTTCGCAGCCTCATGCGAAACCTCGGCGGCGAGATCACGGTGACGTCGGAACCGGGACGGGGATCGACCTTCGTCCTTCACGTTCCCGCCGACCTCCGGAAAGTCATGGAGAAGGTCAAGGCATGAAGGCGCTGGGTCGCGAAGTCACCATCATCATGGTCGAGGATGACGAAGGTCATGCCCGCCTGATCGAGAAGAACATCCGCCGCGCGGGCGTCAACAACGAGATCGTGCCCTTCGCCAACGGCACGGCGGCACTGGACTACATCCTTGGCCCCGACCGCAGCGGCGAGGCCACGAGCGGGCGCTACCTTCTGATTCTGCTGGACCTGAACCTGCCGGACATGACCGGGATCGACATCCTCGAGAAGGTCAAGACGAACGAGCACACCAAGCACCTGCCGGTGGTGATCCTGACGACGACCGACGACGAGGTCGAGATCAAGCGCTGCTACGACCTGGGGGCCAACGTCTACATCACCAAGCCGGTTGAATACGAGAGCTTCGCGAATGCGATCCGCCAGCTCGGCCTGTTCTTCTCGGTCATGCAGGTCCCCTGACGCAAGTGTCGGCGATGGCCCGCGTCCTTTACGTCGACGATGATCCGATCCTCGCCCGGCTGGTCGAGAAGCGGCTGTCGCGCGAGGGTTTCGAACTTTACCACGTCTCGGATGCCGAGGCGGCCGAGGCGGCGCTGGCCACCGGCGGCGTGGGCGTCGTGGTGCTGGACCACTACCTCGTGCGCGGCACCGGGCTCGACATCCTGCGCCGTCTGCGCGAGGCGGGGTCCGAGATCCCGGCGATCTATGTCACCGGCTCGAGCGAGGCCACGGTCGCGATCGACGCGCTGAAGGCCGGGGCGGATGACTATGTCATCAAATCCGCGGCCGACGACTTCGTCGCGCTGCTGCAGCGCGCCATCACCCTTGCCATCGAGAAGGCCGAGCTGCGCGAGGCCCGCGCCCGCGCCGACGCCGAAACCCGCGCCGCGCGCGAACGGGCCGAGATGCTGCTGGCCGAGGTGCATCACCGCGTCGCCAACTCGCTGTCGATGGTCACCTCGCTTCTGCGCCTGCAGGCCTCTGCCAGCGGCTCGGACGAGGTGCGCACCGCGCTGGCTGAGGCACAGACGCGGATCGCCGCCGTCGCCGGCGTGCACCGCGGGCTCTATCTCGGCGAGGACGTGCAGACGATCCTGCTGGATGCCTATCTCGATTCGCTGCTGCGTGACTTCGCCCGCACCCTGCCCGGCAACGTCCGGATGCGGATCGAGGCCGAGCCGGTGCGGATCAGCGCCGACCGCGCGGTGAACCTTGGCATCCTCGTTTCGGAACTTGCGACGAACGCGGCCAAATACGCTTGGCCGGACGGGCGCGAGGGGCAGCTGACCATCGGAATTCGCGAATGCGCGGCCGGCGAGGCGCTGCTGTCGGTCAGCGACGATGGCGTCGGCTCGAAACCCGGCGAGGTGCAGGGCACGGGCCTTGGCCGCAAGCTGGTTGTTGCAATGGCGGAACGCCTTGAAGGTAAAGTCGAAATCTCGTCGGACGGAAAGGGGACGAGCGTAGCCCTGCGCTTCCCGATCTGATAGGGCAACCCGCGACACGCGATTGCCCGACGAAAGGTTCCCGTCATGCGCGACGGCATTCTCTATGTGGCCGCAGGGCCCGACTACCTCGATCTGGCCGAGCGTTCGGCCCGCAGCTTCCGGGCCCTGACCCCCGACGTCGCGATCGACATCTTCACCGACGGCACGCCCGAGGCGGGGCTTTTCGACCGGGTCTCGGCGATTCCGCCGGGCGGCCCCACCGCCAAGCTCGCGTCCCTGCCCCACAGCCGGTTCGAGCGCACGCTCTATCTGGACTGCGACACGCTGGCGCTGGCGCCGCTGGGCGACCTGTTCCAGGTGCTCGACCGTTTCGACCTGGCCGTCGCCCATGACATGCGCCGCACCTCGGCGCTGATCCGCGAGGCGCATCTGGAAAGCCCGCCCTACGCCTTCCCGCAGATGAACTGCGGGGTGCTTCTCTACCGCCGCTCGCCGGCGGTCGCGGATTTTCTGATCTCGTGGCAGCAGCGCTACCTTGCCGCGGGCCGCAATCGGGACCAGATCACCTTCCGGGACCAGCTCTGGGCCTCTGACATCCGCTTCTACGTGCTGCCGCCCGAGTTCAACCTGCGCCGGGTCACCCTGCTCGACGCGTGGGAGCCGCTCGACGCGCGCCCGACCATCCTGCATTCGCACCGGCTCGTGCAGCACCTGCGCGGCTCGTCCGAGCGGATCGCCGACCTGGCCACGCTTCTGCCCGAGGAGCGTCTGGCCCTGGCCGAAGAATGGGCGGCGTTTCCGCAGACCGCGGATGCGCCGGCCGAGACGCGCTTTCACCTGGCCGAGGCCTTGGCCGGGGACGATGCCGGGATCGGCGCCGCCGGCGTGGCGCCACGGGTGAAGAAAGATTGAACCAGTCACACCGGTGACGCGTAACGGTTGTAGCCTGAGCCCGGGTCGAAGTGGTAAGGTCCATGCCCTGCCTGCCAAAGAGATCCAGCAATAACATCACCGCAGCAACGCGGGCCCTATCGAGGAAGACCCATGAATTCTCCTGCCCCGACCCTGTCCCGGCGCCCGACCTCGCACGAGCTCGATGCGGCGCTCGCGGTCTTGCGCAGCTATTCGCATCAGGCGAGTTTTGAGGACCTGTCGAAGATCTCGGCCGAGCTGCCGGCGGTCCTGACTGCGCCGCGCGCCAATTACCCGGATTTCAGCCGCGACTACCCCGAGGGCTTCCGCGCCGACGAAACCTATCGCGGCACCCTGCCCGACCTGCAGAACGGACCCGCCAGCCTGATCCGCGGCGCAGCCCGCCAGATCCAGCACGTCGGCATCTCGAACTTCCGCCTGCCGATCCGCTTCCACACCCGCGACGCCGGCGACCTGACGCTGGAGACCGCGGTGACCGGCACCGTCAGCCTGGATGCGGACAAGAAGGGCATCAACATGAGCCGCATCATGCGGTCCTTCTATTCGCATGCCGAGCGGACCTTCAGCTTCGAGACGATCCAGGCCGCGCTCGACGACTACAAGACCGACCTCGACAGCTTCGACGCACGCATCCAGATGCGCTTCTCGTTCCCGATGCGGGTCGGCTCGCTGCGCTCGGGTCTGTCGGGCTTCCAGTATTACAACTTCGCGCTCGAGATCATCGAGATCGGCGGGGTGCAGAAGAAGATCATGCATCTCGATTACGTCTACTCCTCGACCTGCCCCTGCTCGCTCGAGCTGTCGGAACATGCCCGCCAGATGCGCAACCAGCTGGCGACGCCGCATTCCCAGCGCTCCGTCGCGCGGATCTCGGTCGAGCTGTCGGGCGAAGGCGGCATCCTGTGGTTCGAGGACCTGATCGAACTGGCCCGCGCCGCGGTCCCGACCGAGACGCAGGTGATGGTCAAGCGCGAGGACGAACAGGCCTTCGCAGAACTGAACGCGGCGAACCCGATCTTCGTCGAGGACGCGGTGCGCCTGTTCGCGGGCCAGCTGCTGGCCGATCCGCGCATCGCCGACTTCCGGGTGATCGCCAGCCACCAGGAAAGCCTGCACAGCCACGACGCGGTCAGCATCCTGACCGAGGGCCCGACCTTCGCGGCCGAAAGCATCGACCCGCGGCTGTTCGCCAGCCTGTTGCATACGGGCTGACGTTTCGTATTGTGTCGTGAAGGCCGCAGGTTGCGGCCCGGCGCGCCCGACGGGGCGCGTTCACGGCGATGCCTCTGTGCCGGTGTGACGGTTGCGTGTAGTGTCGGGGCACGCGACCGTGGTGTCGCATCAACCTAGACGCACAAAGGAGCGGGCGGCCATGAAAGCGCTGCTGTCATCCCTCTTGCTGCTGGCGGCCACCGCGGCGCCGGTCCTTGCGGACCCGGTCCTGTCGGTGATCAGCCCCGGCGCTGAGACGGTCGAGCTGGACTGGAAGGCGATCGAGGCGCTGCCCCAGACAGAGGTCAAGACGACCAACGATTATGTCGAGGGCATCCACAGCTTCTCGGGCCCCCTGCTGCGCGACGTGTTCGGCGACGCCAAGCTCGCCCCGGCCGACCAGATCCGCCTGACCGCGCTGAACGACTATGCGGTGACGATCCCGGCCGCGGATGCGATCAGCTACTCCGTGATCCTCGCGACGAAGATCGACGGCGCCAAGATGTCGGTGCGCGACAAGGGCCCGATCTGGGTGATCTACCCGATGAGCGAGCATGAAGAACTGCGCGCCCCGGGCTACAACGACCGGCTGATCTGGCAGCTGTCCAAGGTGGAGCTTGTTCCGGCGAAATGATCCTCCGCGTGACCGCGGTCCGCTGGCTGGGCGTCGCCATCGTCCTGCTGGCGCTGATCCTTAACGGGATCGGCCTCTACCGCATCCAGTCCAGTCTCGACCAGCTCTCGGACAGCCGCCGCGGCGGCGCCCTTTGGGCCGCGATGCAGCTCGAGCTCGAGTTTCTGCGGCTGGAACGCAGCCTCGCCGGTTTCGTCGCCGGTGCGGACCAGGTCACGGCGGACGACATCCGCCTGCGCTTCGACATCCTGTGGAGCCGCAACTCGATCGCGGCGAACGGCACCGACGGGCGGAACACGGTCTCGACCGCCGGCGCGCAGGCGACGCTGGACGAGCTGGCCTCGGCGCTGCACCAGGAGGAGGACCGCGTCGGCGCGCTGAAGGACGGCGACGTCGACAGCGCGCGGCAGATCCTGACCGGCCTCGCCCCATACGGCGGGCGCATCCACGATTACCTGCTGGCCGCGAAGAACGAGCAGTCGGACCTCGACGCGCTCAGCCGCGACCAGCTGCTGCTGATCTCGCGGATCATGGTGTTCCTCAGCTTCGCGGTCGGGGTCGCCTCGCTGATCGTGGTGGCGATGTTCTTCATCGACAGCCGCCGCCACCAGCAATTCTCGGCGCAGAACGCGGCGCTGCTGGAAGCCTCGCGCGCCGCCTACAAGGCCAAGTCGCAGTTCCTGTCGACCGTCAGCCACGAGCTGCGCACGCCGCTGACCTCGATCAAGGGCTCGCTCGGCATCCTCAAGAGCGGGGTTCTGGGCGAGGTCGCACCACGGGCGCTGAAGCTGGTCAACACCGCCTATGACAACACCGAGCGGCTGGTGATGCTGATCAACGACATCCTCGATCTCGAGAAGTCCGAGACCGGCGTGCTGTCCTACCGCTTCGCGGCGATGGACGCGGGCCAGCTGGTCGGGCGCTCGATCGAGGCCTGCCGCAGCTACAAGCCCGAACGCAAGATCCGGCTCGAGGCCGATGTCGAGACCAAGGACCTGATGATCCGCGGCGACGACGGGCGGATGATGCAGGTGATGTCGAACCTGATCTCGAACGCCATCAAGTTCTCGCATCCCGAAGGCACGGTGCGCATCACCGCGCGCCGGGTCGACGGCGCGGTCGAGCTTGCGGTCCAGGACAGCGGCGTCGGCATCTCCGAAGCCTTCGTGCCGCAGGTCTTCGAGAAGTTCACCCAGGAAGACGGGTCCGACACCCGCTCGCAGGGCGGCACCGGGCTGGGCCTGAGCATCACCAAGCGCATCGTCGAGGATCACGGCGGGAAGATCTCGCTGACCAGCCAGCTGGGCGAAGGCACCACCTTCTTCGTGCGCCTGCCGGTGCTGGAAGCCGCCAGCAACGCCGCCTGACCGGGCGCTAGCGCAGGCCCATCTGGGCCAGCGCCTCGAGCAGGTCGCGCGGCAGAGGCTCTTCGCGTTCGCGCCCCGGCACGAGATCGGCGGGGGCATCGCCTGCGGCCAGGTAGCGCCAGCCCTGGAACGGGCGGCGCGGCATCGGCTCGGTGCGCACCACCTCGCGGTCGAGGATGATGGCGCAGCGGGTGATCCCGTCCTGCCCCTCGCGCTCTTCCAGGCCCAGCACGCGCTGGCGCGCCAGCACCAGCCCCTTGAACACCCAGTAGAGCGAGCCGCCGGCCAGGATCTCGTCGGCGCGCTTCGGCCACATCCGGGTGACATGCATCGCCGGCCCGTCGCCATAGCGGCTGGCCTGCCAGGCGATCAGGTCCTCGACCGCCTCGGCGCCGACGCAGAGTTTCAGCATGTTCACATGTGCCAACGGTCAGCCCACCCCTGCGCGCCCCGGCCCCGTGGCCCGAGCGCTTGCCCAAGGCCGCGCAATCTAGCCCGTCGGCGGCGGGGCGCAAGGCGGCAGGATCAGCAGAGCCGGCATTCCATCGCCAGAAGCTGCGCCTCGCGCCGGCTCAGCAGCGGCAGGACCGAGGGCATGTCTTCGGTCTGCAGTTCGGGAAAGACCGCGCAGATCTCGGCCCAGGCGGCGGGCGCCATGCCCGAGCGCAGCCGTGGCCCCGGCAGCAGGCTTTCGGCCGGCAGGCCGTTGGCGATCACCACCGCGTGCCCGTCGCACATGAAGTGGCAATAGGTGACCTCGTCGCAGCCGCGGTCGACCCAGATCCGGTCCCCGGCCAGCGCGCCCACCGGAGCCAGCATCCGCTCCTGCCCATAGAGCAGCTCGACCTCGGGCCAGTCGACCAGCACCCGGTGCTGCGGCGACAGGCGCAGTTCGCGCGCCGGCATGTCGCGCCCGAAGGCATGGGCGGGGATCACCACCGGATGCAGCTCCTGCGCCAGCGGCGCCGCGAAGGCGTCGAAGACCACCCTGCGCCGCCCGGTCCAGGTCACCTCGCGGGCGCGGCCTTCGATGTCGGTCACCAGATCGCCGGGCACCAGATCCTCGACCCGCCGCTCGCCCCGGGGCGTCAGGATCATCGTCCCGGCCGCGAAGCAGGGCACGAAGTTCGTCAACGTCGTCGCCGTGTTCACGTTCACGCTGAAGCTGACCGAGACGCCGGACAGCAGCGGCGCGCCCGTGGGCAGCATCAGGTAGACCTGCGATCCGATCGTGAACACCGTCACCGGATGCGGATCGATCTTCACCCCGAGGGCGGTGACCATCGAGACGGTGCCGGCTCCGTAATACTGGATGGTGCCGCTGGTCGCGCCGAAGACGCCGCTCGACTGGCCGCTGTCGCCGCTGTCGAGGCTGCCGTCGTCATCGGTGATCGTGCCGCTGATCGGCCCGCTTATGTTGTTGAGCACGTTGGTGTTCGCCAGCCCGCCGAGATTCAGCGAGGCCAGAGTGCCGCTGTAGGCGTATACCGTGACGCCGGCCGTTCCCATTGCCGTTCCCTCCGCCCGTTGACCGGGTCCCCTGCGCGTCCGCCTTCGGATTGTGGTCCGCGGCGGCGCGATCTCCTGCTCCGGGTGTCATTCTCCGGTGGAATCCGGCAATTATAGGGCGAGTTAAATTCTCGTTACTCGCTCTGGTTCTGCGCTGCGGCATCGCGTGGAACGGCGTTGGCCCCGAAGATCGGTCACGCAGGAGGTTGCCGGTCGCCGCCACAAAGGGTAGTCTTGGATGCTCTGCCGCCCCCTAGATTGGGGGTCTTCCCCCTGAATCAGCCTGCCACCCGACGAGGACCGCATGACCCGTTTCCCTGCCGCGATCTCCGAACAGATCTGGGACATGAAGTATCGCCTGAAGGAGGCTGACGGCACCGCGATCGACGGCACGGTCGAGGACACCTGGCGCCGAATCGCCCGCGCCCTCGCCTCGGTCGAGAAGGATGCAGCGGGCTGGGAAGAACGCTTCTACGGCGCGCTCGAGGATTTCAAATACCTGCCCGCCGGCCGCATCGTCGCCGGCGCCGGCACCGGGCGCACCGTCACGCTGTTCAACTGCTTCGTCATGGGCACGGTCCCCGACAGCATGTCCGGCATCTTCGACATGCTGAAGGAAGCCGCGCTGACCATGCAGCAGGGCGGCGGTATCGGCTATGACTTCTCGACCATCCGCCCGCGCGGGGCCGAGGTGAAGGGCGTCGCCGCCGATGCCTCGGGCCCGCTGTCCTTCATGGACGTCTGGGACGCGATGTGCCGCACGATCATGTCCGCCGGCTCGCGCCGCGGCGCGATGATGGCGACGATGCGCTGCGACCATCCCGACATCGAAAGCTTCATCGCCGCCAAGCAGGATTCGGCCCGGCTGCGGATGTTCAACCTTTCGGTCCTCGTCACCGACCCGTTCATGGAAGCGGTCAAGGCCGACCGGTCCTGGGACCTGAAGTTCGACGGCAAGGTCTATCGCACCGTCGAGGCGCGCGACCTGTGGAACCGCATCATGCAGGCGACCTACGATTACGCCGAGCCGGGCGTGATCTTCATCGACCGCATCAACAAGATGAACAACCTCAACTACGTCGAGCAGATCGCGGCGACCAACCCCTGTGGCGAGCAGCCGCTGCCGCCCTATGGCGCCTGCCTGCTCGGCTCGGTCAATCTCGCGCGTCTGGTGACGAACCCGTTCACCGCCGAGGCCGAGATCTCGGACGACAAGCTGGACGAGCTGGTCGCGCTGGCCGTGCGGATGATGGACAACGTCGTCGACGCCTCGCGCTTCCCGCTGCCGCAGCAGGCCGAGGAAGCCGCGAACAAGCGCCGCATCGGGCTTGGCGTCACCGGTCTTGCCGATGCGCTGCTGATGATGGGCCTGCGCTACGGCTCGGAAGAGGCGGCGCTGAAGACCGAGGACTGGATGAAGCGCATCGCCCGCGCCTCGTACCTCGCCTCGGTCGAGCTGGCGAAGGAGAAGGGTGCCTTCCCGCTGTTCGATGCCGAGAAATACCTCGCCTCGGGCAACATGATGCAGATGGACGATGACGTGCGCGAGGCGATCCGCACCCACGGCATCCGCAACGCGCTGCTGACCTCGATTGCGCCCACGGGGACCATCTCGCTTTACGCGGGCAACGTCTCGTCGGGGATCGAGCCGGTCTTCGCCTATGCCTACACCCGCAAGGTCCTGCAGAAGGACGGCTCGCGGACCGAGGAAGAGGTCGTCGACTACGCCGTGCAGATGTGGCGCGACCTGAAGGGCGACGCCCCCCTGCCCGACTATTTCGTCAACGCCCAGACCCTGCCGCCGCTCGACCACGTGCGGATGCAGTCGGCCGCGCAGAAATGGATCGACTCGTCGATCTCGAAGACGATCAACTGCCCCGAGGACATCAGCTTCGAAAGCTTCAAGGAGGTCTACATGGCCGCCTGGGACCAGGGCTGCAAGGGCTGCACCACCTACCGTCCGAACGACGTGACCGGCTCGGTCCTGTCGGTGTCCTCGACCGAGGAGAAGGCGCCCGAAGTCGACAAGGGGGCCGAGGTCGTCTACCTGACCGAGCCGCTCGACCGTCCCGCGGCGCTGGAAGGCTCGACCTACAAGGTCAAGTGGCCCGACAGCGAGCATGCGATCTACATCACCATCAACGACATCGTGCATGGCGGCCACCGCCGGCCGTTCGAGGTGTTCATCAACTCGAAGAACATGGAGCACTATGCCTGGACTGTCGCGCTGACGCGGATGATCTCGGCCGTGTTCCGCCGCGGCGGTGATGTCAGCTTCGTGGTGGAAGAGCTGAAGGCGGTCTTCGATCCGCGCGGTGGCGCCTGGATGCAGGGGCGCTACGTGCCCTCGATGCTGGCGGCGATCGGCGGCGTGATCGAGCGTCATATGGTGGCGACCGGCTTCCTGGGCGGCGAGGGCCAGGGGCTGAAAGAGGATCCGAAGGCGGTCGAGATGGCGGCCTATGGCATCGGCGGCGGCTCTGCCGGGTCGTCGGCCGGGGCGCCGACCGATGCGCTGCAACTGTCGGGCGCGGGCGAGGCGGTCTCGGGCGCGCCGAAGGGCAAGTCCTGCCCGTCCTGCGGCCAATACGCGATGCGCATGGTCGAAGGCTGCATGACCTGCGCCGACTGCGGCTTCTCGAAATGCGGCTGACCGGCTGAGCCGGCCCGCAAGGTGTGGCGTGCCACACGACATGACCTAACCGTCTCACAAGGTCATTTTGGCTGAGAGGATCGAGAAGCGGCCTTGGGGAGTACTCAAGGCCGCTTTGCGTGGCTTTGGACGATGGCTAATTGATGTCGCGATACTCTGCGGTGTGGCTCGAGATCAGCATGAGGTCTGAAGAACGTGCATTCGCAGTGCTTTCCGCAAATGGTTTAGGTGTGTTCCTAGGGTGCGGGGCTGCTGGTGAGATCCAGCTGGGGAACATCTGTATCAGCATTCACGGTAGCGGAGACCTTTGCACGGCAAAGCGGCGGGATGAGGTGTGATAAGTGTACTCGAGCTTGAGAAGCCCACTTGGAGTGCTGCTTTGCGACTGGTCTGCCCCCTGAAAAGTGGTCCTCCCTGAAGTAGGCTTTCAAGCCAGATGGAGGACGGAATATGGGACAGAAGAAGCACAAGCCGGAAGAGATTGTC